>CAZIYE010000001.1:0-671273 GCA_964543385.1 uncultured Candidatus Saccharibacteria bacterium | reverse complement strand
AAAACTAACGCCCACAATTCCCAATTCATGACTCATGATTCAAATTTTTTGGTAGCGGGGGTTGGATTTGAACCAACGACCTCATGGTTATGAGCCACGCGAGCTACCAGGCTGCTCCACCCCGCATCATTCAAGTTTATATAGTACATGATTTACCAAATAAATTCAAGGTCATCGAGAGAATTAAGGATTTCGCAATTGCCCCTTAAATGATTTAGAAAAAACTTTTCCGTTTTCGTCAGTAAAGGTAAAGCTATAAATGAATGAACCACTCTGATTTCTATCTTTGGAGGTTATGTCTCCTCCCATAACTACCTGGCAGGTCCCATCGCTACACTCCATCTGCTCAGTGACTACTCTCCTAACCTTAACCCAGAAACCCCATTTATTGATTCTTCGAGTGTAGATATATCTAGCCTGTGCTGATGCTATGTGACTAGTCATACGTGGCTTTATTTGGACCATAAGATTCAACGGGGCGTTAGTCACAAAACCATTTTTGTCGCTTAGGTCCTTCATGGAAGTATCGGAGGAAAATTTAATTTTAAATCCCACCTTCACGGTAGTACAATCTTTAAGTTTAATTTGAATTTTGTCATTTATAGCTTTATTCGAAGTGAATCTGAGCTGTATTTGGCCGTCTTCGGTTGTTGATGGACCAGTTACTTTAACAGCACTTGATTTATCAATTATAATTGGAATATCAATGAGCGCCGAACCATCCTTTTTACTGGCGCTCAAAGTAACTTCGATAAAATCCCTGCCATTAGGAAATTCAGTAGGCACGGGTTCCCCGTAGGGATTCTGGACAATGATATTTAGCTTAGAATCTTTTAAGGGATTACTGGAATTGGCATCAGCGGAAAATTTGGGGAAAGCGATCAAAACCACAACAAAAATAGCCGATAGAAGTATAATCAAAGCCACCGGCTTAAAAATATTAGTTTTAGATTTCTTATTCTTTCTCTGAACCATTCCCCTCCTTGAAAGATCTACAATAAAAGTAATTTGGTTATATTATAAACTATCGAAAAAAATATTGCCACCATAGATGGAAATTAGAAACCTTAATCTTGGTTTCTACTAAACTAGTATCGGCCACCTTTTCCTCTTCTGTATCTATAGTCAAACTCAATACATTTTCGCCAGGAGCTTTATAGCCGAGCTTGGCCCTGGCCTCTTTTTCTTTAAAAGAATAAGTTTGATAATAGTTTATTTCATTTTGAATATTGTGAAGCCTGGCTTCGAGCTCAACTAGTTTTATCTCTTCCTTCTCAATGCTTTTATTGGATTCATAGTTTGAGATAACAGATTTGCCCACAACGATAGAAAGATAAATTATAAACGCAAACAAAATAAGACTTCCAAAAGTCATAGGAATAAATTTCTCAATAAACGAGATGATTTTCTGAAACCAATTTTTCATTACGTCTTAATTATATGGCAAAAATGATATTTAGTGTAGGCCTTCTACCAAAGATCCCCCTGATAATCTCAGGGGGATCTTTCTTTCACGCTTATTTCACCTTAGTATCTACCACCTTTTCGATTTTTTCTTGGATACTGAAGTTTTAGTTTTTACAGTTACTTTTGTATCTGATTTATTTTCTGTTTTAGAAGGCTTATTCTCCCCTTCTCTATCATCTTCTTTACCAGCAAACCAATAGAAGTAACCGCCTGTTGCAGCACCAGCAAAAAGAATTAGTATGAAAAGAATTATCCATGGAGTCCAATTGGTCTCATCTTTATCATCTTTCTTCTCTTCACCCTTTATTATACCCTGATCATCCTTTGGTGTTTCTACTTTTTGCTCTGGAGCAGGAGCTGGTTGAACAGCAGCCTTGGCTTTTGCAGGAGCTGGGGTTAGAGATACAGTATTTTCAGGAGTAACTGCTGGCGTAATGACAACTGGTGCCTGAATAGTTGCAGAAACTTCATTAGAGAAAGCAGAAATATCTAAAGCAATTTTGGCCTTCATTTTTACTGTATAGATACCGTCGCTGGAAACTCTTAAATCAGCTGAATTTAACGAGAGGTTGGTCGGCTGCACCAGAATCCCATTCACATAAAATTCATAAGAATCTGCGGCAGCGCCACTCCATACTACCTTTAGATAGTTATTATTATCTCTTGCCACTGCAGTCACAGAAGTGATGATTGGAGATTTAACTATCTGAGAGTAAGAAGTATACTTGGTAAAATGATTTGTCCATATTACTATGTCTTTTCCATCGTCAGAAACCTCTTTGCATGACAACTTCTCTGAAGGTAACGTCTCGTCACTAGAACCGCATATCTGTAAAATCTCAATAAATTTTCCATCGCCGATATAGCCAACTCTTTTACCAGCTTGGTTTCCGAGAGTTAATTTAACAGGACCTTCGAATTTTAATTCACCGTCCAAAAGACCAACCTCTATGGCTAATATATCAGAGGCAGAATAACCAGAACCGGTTGCTAACTCTGCATCAGTTATAGAAGTAATCCTTGGCAAATTTATTTTTCCGTCCCAACCTTCTGGTCCAGTAATAAATACCTGAGAATCATCAGTCTCTGGAGATCTAAAACCCATTTCAAGAGTGACAGGAATATTATTGACCAATGATTTTATTTTTAACGTCAAATCTTGGAGAACAACGCCCTCTTCTTCTTGACCATCTTCTAAAACTCTCGTGCCCATAAAATTATGGAGATCAAGAACTGGATTTGCCGTGGCAGGGTCCACAATGATGTCACCATCGCCGGCAGCTGTATCAATTTCAAGAGTTGGATTTTCTGCCGTGATATTATACTGTGCTGTCCAGGTCAAGCCAAAGTTTGTTGTAGCATAGTTGCCTGATGCGTCAGTAGCAGTTGCATATATCCCATAATCGCTGCTATTAACGTTAGCCTTGATTTTAAATGTAGCGGGATTATTTTCATCTTGGATAAATGTGAGATTACCAGGACCATAACCCTGAGACAGATGATAAGTTATGGGATTTATATCACTGGCCTCAATTGTTACAGAAAACTCTTCGCTAGCCACTATATCATCAATTGATGATATAACTGGTGATGTATTATCGACATTAATTGACACTGTTTCTGTGGTGACCTGATTACCAGCCCCATCAGTTAAAACAGCACTCAGCTCGTAGACACCGTCGGCCATCGTATTATTCGTAAACCAATTTTTGGAATACTTCCCTGTTACATCAGGGGCAGTTACCCAGCCAATAGGAGATATCCCTTGATAGAAATCTACTCTGCTTATTCCCGATGTAATGTCTCCTGCTTGTACAGAAATCAGATTATTACCACGAAGATACTGGCCGTCTATTGGTGAAACTATTTGGCCAAGTGGGTTCGTATTGTCAACAATTAAAGTTCGAGATGTATCAATTGTTGTCTCGAACTGAGAATCTTCAACATAAGAGACTGATACCTTGATTCGATAACTACCATCGGCATATGTAATGCCTTCAGAATCCTTGCCTGACCATACTTTCTCTTGTGGATCAGCGACCGAATTGCCAGAACCTATCTCATCTACAAGAGTTCCGACCTCCGTAAGGATCTCTATCTTATAACTAGTAACCGGGAATCGGAATTTGAGATTAACCTTTGCATCGTCATTTGTTCCACCACCGTTTGGCGAAAGATAAGCACTTGTCAGTGTCGCAATTCCATTCAACTTGTAATCGCTAATTATTGGCGCGGAAGCTGCTTCTGCTTTTTGAGCGCTCAATGCACCCGTTATGAGAGTAGCTGGGACAACCAGCATCGTCATAATCAGATATACGAGCGATTTCTTTAAAAATTTCTTCATAAACCACTCCATTCTAAATTTTAAATTCCAGCAATAAACTGGTGTTTTCCCTCCAAAAGAGCAATGAGAATCAGTTCTCGCAATACAGGAAAAATTCCCTGCTGCCCCTCTGGCAAGAAAGAACTAATAGTAAGATAATTTATTTGTTTTTGCTTCCCAAATTATAAACTTAGGAAATTTGATTTTGTTTTATGCTAGCAAGGTTTTCAACCCATGATTGTCATATCTTTTCATACTTTAACCATAGATTACCTATGCTTGCGCCTGATAAGTATATATAAAGACAATTTTGTGTCAATCAACACAAAATATCCTCTTTGGAAGAGGATATTGAGTGGTTATCCACAGGGAGCATAAAGACGATTTTGCCTAAAAAGCTATTACCAGCTGAATAGAATCTGAATATTATCTATAATTTTATTAAAGATCTCGACAATGACAGGCTTTTTTCTGCCAAACATATTAGAAACAATTGTGGTCTCTTTCTCCTGACCATTCTCCACGTAGATGCCTTTGACAACGCCAATTCCGATATCTTCAAAGTCTTCGCTAAGAATATTTTTTCTATGCAAAGGAGACTTCATCCAAGCGCCAACCATACCCTCAGAAGTTTCAAAATCCATAGCTAAATTCTCACCAGCATAAAGATATTTATAACCAGAGTTATTTATAAAATCCCAAGGTGTTAGATTATACGCATAATGCTCAAAATAGTTTCTATTCAACATGTCTTTCGATTTATTCTTGGCAGCATGATTTAGATCAATATCAACGTTGAGAGGAGAAAGACCATGATAAATACGTTCCTTATTTAAAAGATAAGTAACATTCTCGACAGTGATGTCAGAAGCTAAAGCTTTTTGAGACGAAGAGACAAAAACAAAGGACAAAACTATGATACTAAGTAGAATTTTTATTTTCATATTTGATTTTGGTTTGTGTGATTTGTTCATACTATTTTTTTAAATTAAATAAGTATATCAATAATACAACATTTTGTCAATAGTATAAGTGATAAAAAGTGTGTTATAATATAATCATTGAAAAAAAGCCTTGATTTTGCTAGATTATTAAAGTGGACCTGTAGCTCAGTGGTTAGAGCAGGCGGCTCATAACCGCTTGGTCGCAGGTTCGATCCCTGCCAGGTCCACCAACATTCATTGCTCATTAATATTTAAAAGGATATCAGACCACTTTCGCCGTCCACAATCAATGTTTTGAAATAAACAAAAGATGCCCTCCATGGCTTATACAAAGGAGGGCTTTTTGTTTGCATTTTGGAATTGCAAATGGGAGAATACAAAGTATTAAACAGTAATAAGATGGAGATATGATGAGCATCAAAGCGATAGGTCAATTTTTCCAAACCCATAAGAAAATCATTATCGTTTTTTTGATATGGATCATAGTTATTAACACCTTTGCCCTCATCGCTCTCAATCGATTCAATCTTAAAAGCGATACCGCCTATCCTTGGATTAATTCAGAAAAGACTGTTCAGAATCAACAGTGGAGTCCAATTTCTTTGCATTCCGGGTGGGATTCTTATTGGTATTTGGATATTGCCCAAAATGGATACATCTTTAATGGCCCAGAAAAATTATCCAACATAGTGTTTTTTCCGCTATATCCACAATTAATAAAACTAGCATCTTTTGTGTTCGGAGGAAATTACGTTATTGCTGGATGGATTGTGAGCATGATATTTCTGCTCCTTTCTCTAATTTACTTTGTAAAATTAATTAGGGAGTTTCACGCAGAAGTTAAACCTCAATTGCCGCTTATGTTTCTTCTGCTATTCCCAACTGCTTTTTTCCTTAATTCCATCTATACAGAGTCTCTCTTTTTATTCCTTTCTATAGCATCATTTTATTATGCATTAAAGAAAAACTTCGTCTTGGCCGGAATTTTTGGCTTTTTCTCAGCTATAACCAGAATTACTGGCTTGCTGTTATTTATTCCATTAATTTGGGAATATTATAAAAACTATAAATTCCAACGCATATTTAACAAAAGATTATTATCAATATGCTTGATCCCACTAGGAACCTTTGTATTTTTTGTCTACCATTATATAAAATTCGGAGATTTTCTTCTCTTCCTCAAGGTAGAAAGCTGGTGGGGAAGGTCATTTAGTATAAACGGAGAGCATTTTTTATCCACTACAAATCCAGCCATATCTAATTTGGTGATAGATTCTTTGTTTGTGTTTTTTGCTTTTGTCACAACATATTTTGTTTTCAAAAGATTGAGAACCTCCTATGGGCTATACATGGTGGCGACGCTTTTAGTTGCTTTAAGCAGCGGAACATTTATGAGCATTGGTAGATATATATTAGTTCTATTCCCTATATATATTTTGTTAGCTTCTATAAAAAACCAATATCTACAGTTAACAATAATTTTTGTCTCAGGGCTATTATTGTCCATGAATATAATTCTTTTTGTAAATAACTACTGGGCTGGTTAATGAAAAAAGAATTTGGACTCTTGAGATAATCTAGCTCCCATCATTGATCTATTAATAAATTTTTTGCCTTGTTTTCTAACGTATGGTCTATAATGCTGCTTCCAGCTAATCCCTGTTCAATGTCACCCGCCAATGGTTAACTTTTAATATATTTAAAAAATAGCATGGATGTTTTTATTGCTTTTGGTGAGAGTTTTTTATAAAATATATAAATACAAACAAGTTCTTATTAGGAGGGGTAAAAATGACTCAAAGGAGTAAGGGGATCTTAGAGTGGTCCTTACTGACTATTGTTGCACTCTGTGCTTTGGTATTAGCTGTTATGCTTTCCTACCAACAGGTATATGCAGGAAAGATTTATAAAAATGTCCACTTTGGATCGATAGATCTCTCAGGAAAAACAAAAAAACAAGCTGAAAAAATACTAGCAAAGGAATTTGAGTCACTAACAAAACAGGAATTTATTATTTCTTCTGGAGATAAAGAATTAAAGGCGAAAATCGAGGATACCGGTTTGTCTTTTGACTCTAACGAAATAATTAATAGTATTTATGATACCGGCCGAAATGCTGGTTTTTGGAACAACCTGAAGAACTCATCCAAAACTTTAATGAAAAAAACTATCATAGAGGGAAGACCGGATGTTAATGAGGTTAAATATAAAAGCTTTATAGATATTACTGTTAAACAGCTAGATCAAGAACCAATCGACGCGAGCCTAGCTATCGTTGATGGTGAAATTAAATATATCGAAAGTAAAGATGGCCAAGTTGTAGATACTAGCAAGCTCATCGAAGAAGTTGTTAGCCTAGTGACTTCTAGCGATAAAAAGATTATTTTGGGCTCTACTCTAATCCAGGCAAAGGTAAAAAGTGCTGACTTTGCGGTCGCCAAGAAACAAACTGAAGATTTATTAAATAAAAATATCACCTTCAACTACCAAGGCAAGAGTTATCAGCCAAATAAAAAAGAGATCGGGGCTTGGATTGTTTTTGCCAATAATAGCGGCCAATTTTCCGCTAGCATAGATGACACAAATGCTAAAGCATATATGAACAAAATTGCTAGAAACTTTGAGGCGAAAAAGATAGATAGGAAAATCACAGATAGCGGAGAAGTACTGCAGGCAGGCAGAGAAGGGGTTTATTTAGACAAGGATGCCACACTAAACAGTCTAAAATCTCTACTTGCCCAATCACAAATTGCAATTGAGTTACCAGTAGTTAAAGAGGCACCAAAAGAGATCAAAGTAAATATTACCAATGGAGTTGAAACTGGACGCTATGAAGGCAAGTACATAGATATTAATCTATCCACGCAAAGATTTTGTAGAGTCGATGGTGTCAATCTGATTGACTGCTTGATAACTTCCACCGGCAAACCATCGATGCCAACTCCTACCGGAGATTTCAAAGTTCTAAATAAGATCCCGATGGCTTGGTCAAGTATATACCACTTATACATGCCGTGGTGGCAGCAGATTAATGGACCTATCGGAATCCATGAGCTCGTCATGTGGCCAGATGGGACTAAGGAAGATGTCTCACATTTAGGGCAGACTGTATCACATGGCTGCATTCGTCTAGGCCCAGGAACTGCAGAGATGATCTTCAATTGGACAGAAATTGGCACACCAGTCTACGTGCATAAATAATCTACATAAATATAAAAAATCACCCTCGGTTATTAGGGTGATTTTTTATATGAGTATCTTTTAGTATTAAGTATTTATTTCTCTGCTGCTTCTTCTTCAGCGTCAGAAATAGATATAGCCTGAACAGGACAATTATTGATTGCCTCTTCTATAAGATCATTATCTTCTTCTGAATAATTCTTGACGACATGGGCTAGGCCATCTTCAATCTTGAAATAGTCAGGGGCGATGCCTTCGCATGTTGCACATCCAATGCAGACATCATGATCAACCTTAACAGCCTTTTTGGCTTTTTCTTCACTTGCCATTTTCTTCCTTTTTTAATTAATGTCGTTTTAACTATTACAGATTATAAATAAAAAATGATTGAAGATCAAACATTTTATTAAAACACGTCATTTAGACTTAAACTATTGACAAAATGTTGCATTATTGATATACTTATTCAATTTCCCAATTTAGCGGAAAAAATAAATGGAGGGTCTCTTACAAAAGAGACTACAAAAATGGAAAAAAAACTTCACAAAGACGTAGTAAGAATCGGTAGTGAGAATGTTGACATTCACGACCTCAAACATTATGAGGCAGTAGCAATTGCAGTAGTCGGTATACTCTCTATTACTATCGGTACTATCTACGGCGCAATTATGATTAATGCTTAATACTTAAAATAAAGACAATAAAATACCTCCCGATTTCGGGAGGTATTTTATTGTCTTTAAAAACTGTGAGCTTTTAATTCTTCTTCAAGAATCTCAGTATAGACTTGATCCAGTCTTCGTCAACTGCAAAAGAACCATCGTCCAATCGCTTCTTGTTAATTATCTCGGCCAGAAAAGAACTGATAGTTGAGGAAAGTGATGACTTCAACGCCTCTAGTTGGATTAGAATTTCTTTCTCTGCACTGTCCTTAGTTATCATTTCCTCCACACCACGCACCTGACCCTCTATACGTCTAAGCCTGTTATAGATTGATTGATATTTCATAGTCTCCATGTTGATAAGGATAATAAATTGGATTGGGGATAATTTATACTCTCCACAGTTATACCCCTCGCTATCCACAATATACCCCCCTCCGGTATATTTCAACTGCGGATAACTAGGTTCTTTGGGGATAACAAAAATACCCCCATATAAATATGGGGGTATTTTTTATGTGCTACGAACCGTTTAGAAGCGGTCGTCTTTTCGTTCCTCACGTGGTCGGGCAAAGTCAACTTTGATTGCTCGCTCCGCGATTTCCTTACCGTCCATCTCCTCTTTTGCTTTGACTGCTTCCTCAACGGTAGCATACTCAACAAAAGCGAAGCCTTTGGAACGGCCAGTATCGGGATATCGAACAACAGAAGCAGCTACAACCTCACCAAAAGGTTCGAAAGCCTTCTTTAGATCCTCATCGGTTGCAGCCCATGCTAACCCGCCAATGAAAAGCTTTTGATTGGGCTTTGCAGGTGCAAAGTCCTCATGCTTGTTATCTTGATCCATTTTTTCTTTAGATTAAATTAGTCGCAAAAGCCAAATTTTAGCAAATTAGCATGAACCAGAACGCACCCTAATTTAAATCTATCCAAATTATGTCATATAATCTGCAAGGTCGACCACTCTTGCAGCTCTAACTCTACACTCTTTTTTTTAAAAAATCTACAATATTTTTACTATTCGTTGAGCAAGAGAGCCGCCATCAACCCGATACCTAAAACGAATGACGCTAATTGCAAAAGCGACTTCTTCCGCCCCATCTCCTTGTGCAATTCAGGAATAAGATCCGAAAGGGAGATATACATAAATGTACCGACTGTGAAAGGAATCATAAAATCGCTAAATGCCATCACTCTTTCCCCTACCAGAAGAACAATGACAACACCAACAATAGCAGTAAGTGCCGAAACAAAATTGTAAAATAGTGCCTTCTTTATGGTATAGCCTGAATGCAATAACACGCTAAAATTACCAAGTTCCTGTGGTATTTCATGCAAAACCACAGCTAGAGTTGTAGTAACGCCAAGCGGAATTGAAACCATAAAGCTTGCCCCTATCAATAAACCATCAATAAAATTGTGCACCCCGTCACTAATAAGATTGATAGTACCAAGATGATGCGCATGGCCATTACAGCTCACATCATGACAATGCCGCCAACGCAAAAATTTTTCTAGTATGAAGAAGATGATAATACCGGAGAGAACCGATAGGGCAACAAAAAGGTTTAGACCACTTTTCTCTATACTCTCTGGCAAAAGATGAATAAAGGCGTCTCCAAGTAAGCCTCCTGCAGAGAAAGCAACCAAAAAAAGTAGTATTTTATTTAAAAATTTTTGGTTTAAGACTAATGCAAAAATCCCTATCAGAGAAACGGAAGAAACAATACAAACGCTAACAATTGAATATAGCCAAATCATATTTACCTACCTATTTTTAAGATAGTCATAAATTATCACAATCAATGCAATATTTACAGCAGGATAAATAACTAAGTTTTCAAACCACCTGCCTGTTTTTATTCTAACTCTTTTAAAAGGATCCGGTGGAATACCAAAGTGATAACCCATTGGAAAGAGTAGAGGTACGCCAGCTTCAGTAAACAAGTCAGCAAATATATGAGAAAGATAGCCAGCCGAAAAAGCTAGCATTAAATCAGCGGAGTGTAGATTACTAAGCATAGGATATTGAGGTAATAGTTTTATTAATAGGCCAAACAGAGCAATAAAAATGCCAAAACCCAATATTGAGTGAGAAAGATGACGATGCCCACCTATAAAGATAGGGTTTATTATGCGGCCGATAAGAGATCCCGCTGGAATTTTACTCCAAACTTTGCCAGATGGCGTATCTAGATCTGGGACGCTAGATCCCAAGACCGTTATTATAGCTAGCAATAGAATCATTGGGACAGTTAGTTCAATTTTATGTACATGGATAAATAACACCGATGATGCCAAAAGCGCTACCGTTTTATGTGTTTTGTAAGTCATGTAATAATACTATCCTAAAAGTAAGAACCGATCAAAAATGACTGAGATTACGATAAAATATTTATTTTATGAAAAATTACAAAAAATTACTAAATTGGCTATATTTTTGTGTTTTTCTACCTACTCTGAATCGATCTGATTTTATAAACTACGACTAGTTAGCAGAATCACATTTGAAAGGAACCCCCATCTGATGAATGAAAAGAATAAAGCTAACAAAGCCATTCTGGTTCTGGAATATGAATCAGAAATCAGAGACGACCGGAGCATTCAAGGCAATAACATGGAATTGATGCCTGCCACCTCCCCAATCGATGCGCTATATCTGCTCGAGGAGAATCATGAGCAGATCGACCGCATCATCCTCAACGCCCATCTCTGCGAGATTGGCGACAACCCTGCCGCCACGGCAGCGATTACTGCGATCTTTAAGTCCTTCAAAGGAAAGATCGTGATAACCTGCGGTAGACCGACAAACACCACTGCACAATCATACCGCGAGTTATCAAGCAGCATTCTCACATGGCGCTAAGCACGCACGCCAACCCTCCGGTAATCCGTTGGGTTGGCATCCCCCCAACAAAAATTCTTAGATATTGATATCAGCCAGACTTATTATTAATCTTTTCCAGGCTTCATAAACAGGAGCGAGGTTATTTTTTACGTCAGGAAAAGCGGAAAGATCACGGTAATCACGTTCTAATTTCTCGAGTGCGTATTGTGTCTTGTCGTTCTTTATCATATCTATATAGAGAATATCTGTCATATGGCTAGCCGAATCAGCACAAGCCACTATTTTTGCCTCAATGGTTTGCGGCAAAACATCCCTGCAGCGATGTGCTCGGATGCAGTGACATATCTTATCTATTTTATCTTTAGTTGGACCTAATTCTTGAAGAAATTTTCTTGCCTTATTTTCGCTTTTGACTGCATGATCAACTTCCCAATCGCCTTCATAATGAGCTGAATCGTGAAGCCAAACAGAAATTAAAGCAACTTCCCTATCGGCTGCGGGATATTTGGAAATAATTTTCTCTGTCCACTTAACTGCTTCGGGAACATGACCAACCAAATGCCACGGATCATCCTTGGCTTCTTCCATCGTTTAAAAGAAATAATCTTTTGCCTTATCTATATTATTTTCCATAATGCCCCTAATTTATTGCTATTTTCTACACTTTAGTGTAATTTTATCATACCAAATCCCGTAAGGAGACCCTCATGCAATACGATGGTTATGGATTCGGAAATGACAGTGACACCCCTGGGTTCTCTGACTTCGACGTATTTATCGACTTTCCGGCGAAAGACGATAAATACGAATTCGACGAACCAATGACCGAAGCCGAAGACCGTGCTTGGCTTGAGTTCATCCGTCTCGATCAAATCGAACGCGAAGCGCAGCGTGTCCGCCGTCTCGAGGAGCTCTACAGCGACGAGGCCGCAAACGTCTAATCAAGATTGACTCATGTCAATCAGTTACCGACTCTCATCTGGGCGAATGCCCAATGGACTACTTATGACCGGACACACTCTTGCAGTGTGATCCGGTCTTTTATTTTTATTCAGTCCTATAGATCTTGCCAGCGATATAATTATCTAATACTTTTTGGCTTGGTGGGAAAACTTTTGCAGGCAAGTTGTTTAGGTCAAACCAGTTCCAATCAGTAATCTCATCTGGCTCCATCACTTTTGGCGTGCCCTCAAAAATTTCGCAGAGGAAGCCTACTGTTACAAAATGGGCTGTCGGAACAATATCATTGGTCAGACTAATCAGTTTAAGGTCTTCTTTTCTAATTATGAGTCCTGTTTCTTCACTGGTTTCACGAATACAGGCATCTTCAAAGCTTTCGCCGAATTCCAATTTGCCTCCTGGCATTGTCCAGGTTCCTTCGCCATGCAATTCTGAATCCGCCTTACTGGGATCGATATGACGTTGGCCAAGCAACACTTTGCTATCGCTTAAAATCATCACTCCTAAACCGATGCCCATTTTCCTGTCTGTCATATGAATCCTTGTTAACTTAATGCCACTAAAATTATTTCATATCTCCCATCTCATTGCAAAATTAGGATAAAGCATAATGAATTGAAGATATTTAAATGTACTATCTATCTAAAGGGGGCCTACCATGAGAGAAGTAGAAATTCTTAATGCTCTTGGTTTGCCAAAATCGCCCATTGAGAGAAAGCTCAAAATCACAGTCCAAACCACCAAAGGTAACACGCGCCGATTTAATGTAACAATCTGGAACTATTATATCGGCTTTGGATATATCGAGCTTTATGTCTCAGTCAGGCAGATCAAGGGTGTCCACTTCGACCGCCTACTCCGACGGATCGAAAACAATAAGCCATTTGGCGAATGGCTCGCATTGGCCCAAATCCCAGCAGAGGATGAGGATGACTGGATTGCCCAATGGAAAGTAATCGATCTCGATGTTGTTCCATTCGCCAGGCGGTGATTTCACTTCCTGGCGACTATTCATTAAGGATTATGGTAGCCAATTTAATAATATTGTGTTATAAACAGTTAAGCCAATCTTGGCAACTGCCGAAATAGGAGAAAACTATGCTGAAAAGATACCTGCTCAGCGGCAAACCCACAGCGGATGCCCTTCGCGAAGCCCTCGCCGGTTTATCGGCTACCTTTGCCGAAGAGACCACGCCACTCCAGATCGTGTACTGCCCACACGGCGGCAGCTGCACGAATAACCCGAAGCTGACCGAACTGCCCATCTTCACGATGGAGACCGAAATCGACCTGATGGAGATCGTGGAAAAAGTCGGTGCTATCACGATTTCCAGCGCCAGCTCCATCTCGAATGTCTGGTGGTGTAATCACAAAGTCACCGGTCTCCCCGAGGTCGATGGGCTGATTCACATCGGCAAACTCCCCTTCTGTATCGTGCAATAATCCTCGTACGATACCCCCTCTTCAAAAGGACGCAACCTGCCCTCATAGGCTCTCGCGTCCTTTTCGCTTTTTAGATGATTGCATTAAACAGGTATCCGGTCAAAATAATTCCGGTTGCAACGGTAGCGGCAAAAATAATTATTAGTTTTGGTTTCATTATCCTCTTTAAAATCATGAACTCTGGCAACGAAAGTCCGACTACTGCCATCATAAAGGCAAGACTTGTGCCGATTGCCACACCTTTTTCTGTCAGTACAGAAATCAGCGGGATTACTCCAGCTGCATTTGAGTAAAGTGGTACTCCAAATAAAACTGCAAGCGGAACCGCAAACCAGTTCCCTTCTCCTATATATTTTGATAAGAAATCTGCCGGCACATAGCCATGCATAAAAGCACCGAGAGCAATACCGATCAGCAGATATGGTAACACTTTCTTATAAATACTAAATGCATAATCATTACCATAGATAGCTCTGTCCTTAAAACTCTTGTAAACTACTGGATCGGCAATTTTTCTGGTCGCGAAATCTTCGTTTATGAGACTCTCGACATTCATTTTGCCGATAATCAAGCCGGAAATAATTGCAATCAGGAGTCCGCTAACTACATAAATAAGGGCAATCTTCCAGCCAAAAGTTCCGAGCAATAGTACAATTGCGATCTCATTTATCATCGGGCTGGCAACTAAAAATGAAAAAGTCACGCCTAATGGTACTCCGGCTTCAAGAAAACCAAGGAATAGTGGAATAGCCGAACAAGTACAAAATGGCGTAATGATGCCTAGAAAACTTGCCGAGATATTACCGAGAATTGAATTTTTGTGCGAGAGAATTTTTTTTATTTTAGCTGGTGGTAAATAAGTACGGACAATGGAGACAATAAAAATGATAATAATCATCAGGAGTGAAATTTTGATAACATCGTAAATAAAAAAACTAACCGCATCAAAAAGATGACCTTCAGGAATAAATTTCATGATAATAGATTTTACAAATGATTCAAACATAAACCCCTTCTTCTATCTAATAGACACTTCATTGACATATTGTGTCATAATGTTTTTTATTTCTTCAACCTCAAAGTCTTTAAGTGGCTTGTAGTCCATCTCACTATTGATTGATTTGGACTTGACAAATTGTTGTATAAAATAGTGTTTTGCACCCTTGATCATCTCTCCCACTTCTTTAAAATCATTCACCTCATGGAGAGGATGGCAGACAGTGGTGCGGAATTCATAATCTATTCCTGAATTCATTATGAGTTCAATACTCTCTTTTACTTTTTCTGTGAGCAACGAGTCATTTGAAGAGGTAATCTCATTATATTTTTGATAAGGACCTTTGATATCCATAGCAATGTAATTTACATCACCATCCTTGATAATTTTTTTAAGCATCTTGGGATTGCTGCCGTTGGTATCTAATTTCACGTCAAAGCCAAGAGCCCTCATATGGGAAATAAATTTATCACAGTCCTTTTGGAGGGTAGGTTCTCCTCCGGTGATACATATTCCATTTAATTTGCCAAAGCGCGATATCATGAAATCAACTATCTGTTGCTCAGACAGAAGCTCGTTATATTGTGCTGGCAAGACAAGCTCCGGATTATGACAAAAACCACAGCGAAAATTACAACTTCTAGTAAAAACCGTTGCCGCAACATGACCTGGAAAGTCTACTAATGTAAGTTTTTGTATCCCTGCTATTTCCATTTGGTCCTTTTGTTTAAACGAAGCGAGAACTGCTGACAGTTCTCGCTTACGCTCGAACAATATGTTCGAAATATCAAATGGGGATTAAACCAGCGCCCCTTGTTCAGTCTCGACTCCCACCTCCGCAGTAGCCAATACTTTATTTCTGATTTTTTCAGTAGCTTTTTCAACCGTCGATTCGAGTGTTTCTGCAAAAGGCATCTTCTTTGTCTCGAATTCATCTTCGGTTTTTACACACTTTTTCTTGCTGATATTGTAAGTATTTCTGTCTTCAAACTCAGCGCGTTTGCCTGCATTCCACTGCTGGATTGGGCGAATATAGCCAACTATTCTGGAATACACTTCGTTTTTTGAGCCACATTTGTCGCAAGTCATATGTTTGCCAGCAATATAGCCATGTTGTGGGCAGACCGAAAATGTTGGAGTGATGGTAAAGTATGGTAAGCGGTAGTTCTGACAGACTGTTTTGACGAAAGCTTTGACTGATTCGACATCTTTTATTTCCTCGCCGACAAAGGTGTGTATGACCGTGCCGCCAGTGTATTTGGTCTGAAGATCGTCCTGAAGATCCAAAAGTTCGAAGGCGTCATCGGTGTAATCAACAGGGATATGAGAGGAGTTAGTATAATAAGGTGGGACGTTGTTTTCTCGATAAGAGCTTTCATTAGCAACCATGATTTCCGGATATCGCTCTTTATCTTTTAGAGCCAAACGGAATGAGGTGCCTTCGGCAGGGGTTGCTTCAAGATTATAGTAGTTGCCTGTCTCTTCCTGATACTTTGCCATGCGCTCTCTCATGAACTCGAGAACCTCTTTGGCGAATTGTAGACCATCAGCAGTAGCAATATCACGACCGATCAAGTTAAGCGCCGCTTCATTCATACCAAGAAGCCCAATAGTCGAGAAGTGATTACCCCAATATCTGCCGTCACGTGCCTTAATATTTCTAAGATAGAATTTAGTATAAGGATACAGTCCTGACTCAGTCATATTCTCTAGAACTTTTCTCTTCATCTCCAAGGAATCTTTGGCAAGATCCATGACGTAGGAAAGATTAAAAAGGAACTCTCTTTTGTCTCGTGAACGATAGCCAAGACGAGGTAAGTTAATAGTAACTACGCCGACTGAACCAGTGAGCGGATTTGCGCCAAATAAACCACCGCCACGTTTTCGAAGCTCTCTATTGTCGAGACGAAGTCTGCAACACATACTTCTAGCATCATCTGGGCTCATATCGGAATTCACAAAGTTTGAGAAATAAGGGATACCATATTTGGCGGTCATTTCCCAGAGACCATCAATTTCTTTATTGTTCCAATCAAAATCCTTGGTAATATTGTAAGTTGGGATTGGGAAAGTAAAGACGCGACCTCGAGCATCACCAGCAGAGATAACTTCAGTAAATGCTTGATTGAAGATATTCATCTCTTTTTGAAACTCTTTGTAAGTTTCCTTCTGAGGTTTACCGCCGATGATAACAGGCTCATCTGCAATAGTCGAAGGGCAGACCAAATCCATTGTTACGTTTGTAAATGGAGTCTGAAAACCAACTCTGGTAGGGACATTCATATTGAACATGAACTCTTGGAGGGCTTGCTTGACTTCTTCTTTGCTGAGATTGTCATAACGGATAAATGGAGCCATAAGAGTATCAAAGCTAGAAACAGCTTGAGCACCGGCTGATTCGCCCTGAAGGGTATAAAAGAAGTTGACCAATTGACCTAGTGCAGTTTTTAAATGTTTTGCTGGGCTAGATTCGATCTTACCTTCTGCACCCTTGAAACCTTCTCTTAGAAGATCCTGGAGATCCCAACCAACACAATAGGTGGACAATTTATCAAGATCATGAATATGCATATCACCTTCGGAATTGGCTCGTGCAACCTCTTCAGGATATACTTTATGAAGCCAATAACTCTTGGAGATTTCAGAGGCGACATAGTTGTTCAAACCCTGTAATGAGTAGGCCATGTTTGAATTTTCTTTGACCTGCCAGTCGAGATTGCCTAGATATTGGTCCATCAGATCTACACGTTGAGATTCAGCTAGTTCGCGCATTTCCGCATGTTTTTCTCTATAAACGATATATCCCTTGGCGGTCTTTTTATATTTAGAAGAGAGTAATACATCCTCGACAACGTCCTGCATTTCTTCAACAGTTGGGATTTTTCGATGAACTTTTGCGGGTGCCTCATTAGCAACTTTCTCTGCCAATTTTTTAGCTACATCTTCATCGAATTCGCCAGTTGATGCACCAGCTTTTGCAATAGCTTTTGCAATTTTGTCGACGCTGAATTCAACTATTTTACCATTTCTTTTTCTAATTTTTGTGAACATTTAGGCCCTCCAGATTTTTAATAATTACCAGTTGTTACCGGTCATTCATCAGGGAGAGAAAATTTGGTTAGAACGGCCAATTCTTAACGCTTTCTCACCGCTGATTGAACAGCTTAACAACATTTTTTCGGTAATTAATATGTTACTATTCGCCATTTGTTCGGTCAATAGTTTCAAAAGAATTAACCACTATATGTAGTGGCAAAGTGGTAGACTAAAACACTATATGTAGTGGTTAGAGAACTTTATTTATCAACAACTTGATATTGCTAGTCTAGGAGATAGTTTCTTTATTATTTATAAACATATATTTCTTATATGCTTACTTTTTTTATCCAGCCCATCAAGGTATCTCTGTAGTAGGCGGCGGAGTTTCAGCAGGAGGAACATTATAGATAGTCACATTTATTTCTTTTGTTGTGGATAAGATTCCGTTATCGACAACAGCTTTAAGGACGTACCCACCATTAGCATAAGCGGTTGTGTCAATTATTATTTCAAGGGACTTATTATCAGGAAGACTTATCAGATTATCACCAATATAAAATAAGACGTTTTGTATAGCGGAGTTGCTAGCCGCCTCAATTTTTAACGTTATATTGCCAGCCAGATTAGCACCGCCTTCAGGAGAGATGATAGTAAATGTTGGCGCAGGACTACCGATATTGTCAAGCCAATTTTTTGTAAGTAGAGATGGATTGCCATATGTACCAGACATGCGATGCAGACCATAACCTGAATAAAAATATGAATAATCCTCGGCTATAATTTCTGCTTCGCAATTTTGCCAACCCAAAGAGTAGTCTGTCGCAGTCGAAGTTTTGCTCAAAGGTCTAGTATTATAATAACTGTCAGGAAAACGTTCATTTGGCAGTAATCCCCAATCTACAAGTTTGTGGTATATCGTGTAGTGATGACCATATTCATGAGCTAGAATATATTTTGCATATTCCCCCTCGCATCCATCAAAATCACGGTCTCCGGCACAATAATCTCTTTCTATATAGTAAGTATTTATGACTATCATTCCGGAACCACTAATCTTGCCATCATCAGCCTCCTGGATGTAATTACCTTGGTAAACGCCAAGCCAGCCACTAGCTCCTGCATCTCTTATGGCTATTTCCTTTAGCTCCTTGACCTCGTCCTTCCACTTCAAAACAGAATTCATGTAGTTCAATAGAATAGGTTTTAGATCGGCAAATCTAGTGGTCTCGTCGTTATAAGGAATATCTAGAGGCGTACTAGCTTGGACTTCTGACTGGGCAATTTTTTGGAGATCAGAGTCATTGACTTCACCGCCTGTCGATACAGCCGTCGTTGTAGATCCATCACTATTTGTTTTAGTCTCACCTACAACATTTTGTGGCGGTGGCGTATATTTGGGGGGACTAGCTGCAATTTTCTTTTTGACTTCTTTTGACGGCGGCTTTACTACCGGAGTTATCACTACTGGAGTTTCTTTTTTTATTTCCTCCGGAGGGGTTTCCACTACGTTATTTACTTCTTCTTTAGGGGGTTCGACCTGCAGCGTCGTCAGTCTTTTTGTAATAGAAGTCTTCTCATATTGATAAGACTGAAAAAAACCAAATCCAATCACTGCAAATAAAGAGAGAATTACATAAGAGTTTCTAACAATCTCGGTCAGTCTCTTTTTCTTTTCAAATTTCTTTGACTCTTTTTCTACTATATCCAAAATCTCTTGTTTTGCTTTTTCCAAATCATCATTTACAACAACATGATCATATTTATCTTTGTAAGACATTTCGAGCTCATAACGTTCAACTCTGATTTTTAGCTGATCTTCTGTATCAGTGTTTCGAACTTTTAAACGATTCATCGCCTCTTCCAGACTTGGAGGAATAACAAAAATGGTTACTATCTCATAGCCCATCTTTTTGAATTTTTGGGCTCCCAGAACATCTATTTGCATTACCGAAGTCTTACCGGAATTTAAGGCAGATTCAAATTCACTTTTCATCTTGCCGTAACGGATTTCCCCTCTTGTTCTCTCCCACTCTATGAATTCACCGTTTTCGACTGCTTTTGTAAATTCTTCTTCAGAAATAAAGTTGTAAGATTTGCCGTCGATTTCTCCTTCTCTCGCTTGCCTATCGGTATAAGAAACGGAAATAGCACAACCCTTTTCTCGCAAAAAATCGAGTAAAGTATCTTTGCCAGCACCGGCAACACCCGAAATTGCGAAAATAACTTTTTCTTTCTTGAAATTCATTTAGTTCCAATAAGAGATTATGAATGTAATTAGAAAAGCTAAGCCTACAATAAGATTAATCACTATTCCAGCTAGTGCTCCCAATAGCGCTCCTGTAGTGATTTTTGTCGACTCTTTAATAGTTTTCTTAGCGAATACTAGTTCCGTAATAAGGACGCCCAAAGCAAGACCGATGAATATTCCTAACGGCGGGAAGAGCAACAAGCCGATAATAGACCCGACTATACCACCTACTGTACCTTTAGCTGAAGCACCAAACATTTTTGCCCCTAAGGCACCTGCTAAATAATCAACAAGAAGAGAAATTGCTGCGAATATTCCGAGTATAATTAATTCATTGCCAGAAACATGATTGAAATGATCAAATATTGCATAAACCAAAACCGCACAAAACATAAAAGGCAATCCTGGGAGGACAGGAAACATTATCCCCAAAAAGCCAATAAGCAATACTATCAGTAAAAAAATAAAGACAATGATTTCCATCTTGTCTTAGATTATACCAATGAAAACCTTCAACTCCAAACGGTTAGGGCATTAGCACTAAATCAATTTCATGAATGATGCCATTTAGGCATTCTATATCTCCTCTAATTATTTTGGCCCCGCCAACGATAAAACCTTCGTTATATCTCTCGGTAGCCAGAGTTCTATTGTTTAAATTTGAAACCTCATCCATTTTGAGGAGATCAGTAACCTTCAACCTCCCGATCACTACATGCTGACTGATAATATCTGCTAGGTTGCTCTTATTCCAAAAAAGTTTAGTGAAATGATTATCTGGTAGATTTTCAAAAGCTTCATCATTTGGTGCAAAAAGAGTAAAGGGCCCCTTACCATTAAAAATCTCCCAGTAATTTGTTTCATTGATGGCTTTTAGGAGCTGATTGAAATCTAAAGAATCTTGAAGTGTCTCAAATATACTTTGCATATTTATTATGGTCACTGTTTGCGAATACTTTTACTTCTAACTTTCCTATGACTTTTTGCTCCATAAATGCCTAATTTCTAGATTTTCTTATATATTTGCTATCGATATTCTTCGGTAAATTAAGAGTCAATCGAGATAATTATCACAAGGAGAAATATGGAAAAAGAAAAAATGGATGCAAATGACATGGAAATTGATGCTGAAGATAGGAGTTTGCTGGCAAATCTAGCGCAATGCCATGAAAGTTGTTTAGAGGGAGTAATGCACTCCTTGGACGAAGGTGGAGACTTTGCCAAAAAAGAGCATGTTCTTTGGCTCTTGGATTGCGCAGAGATATGTATCGTAGCAGAAAACTTTGTAATTCGTGGTTCAGAGTATGCCGGTGATCTCCTCAGTATTTGTGCTTTTATATGTGATGACTGCGCCGAATCCTGTAAAACATTATTTAATGATGAACACATGAAAAACTGTGCTCTTGTTTGCCGTAACTGCGCCGATATATGCCGCAGTGCAATCGAGGAAGAAGAGATTGAAAAATCAACAGAAGAAGATGAAGAAACCGAGAAAGAAAAATAACTAAGAATTATATTTTGATTATGGCAACATTAATCAACTACATTATAACAGGTATCATAATAGTATGGGCATTCCATGTGATTTGCCAAGTTGAAAGTAAACAGTAATTCAACTGATTATAAAAAGCGCCCTTCAAAGCTCGGGCGCTTTTTATATATTTTGGATCAGCTATTTAGTGAAAGTGAAGTTAGAAATAATCAATTTCTGTGTTGCTGTCAATTCGGCTTTTGTTTCGACGTTAAAAGTCAAACTATAAACATGATTATTGTTCCCTGCCAATATCTCATAAACTGAGGTCATTCCTGCCATAATATCTTCGTAAGCTTCGCCGCCAGCAAACGTAATTTTTGTGGCGCCTGATCTAGCTGCACCCTTATCGTTTGCGAGATCTGCGATAGTCTTGGCGGATTTGACTGCATTTACATCGGCATCTTTGATAGTAGGATAATAGGCGACTACCATATCGCTCGTTGGACCACCAACGGCTATATTACTGTCGGCGATTTCTTTGAACTTTGCGGCTGTGTCGGCACTCCTGAAAGAAACATTATTGTCTGCAGAGTCAACAACAGTCCAGTCCTTGGGATATTTTGCAGAAAAACCATATTTTGTGCTCGTATATGTCTTCCAATCAGCAGTTGAATCTACAACAGTAGTAGCAGCCGGTTTTTTAAGCGCATCGAGCTGTGTTTGCAAAGCCGCGATATCTTTGTCAGAATTCTGATCTAGATAATAGTAAATTCCCCCTCCGACGGCACCACCAGTCACTATGACTGTAATTAGCACCAATAGCCAGGTTTTCATCTAACTTCCTTTTTTTATCTTTTGTTATTTTAAGCTTAGAGCAATATTTTTATAGATATCGTTGTAATCTTTTATTACTGTTTCCTCTACATTCTTTGATGTAAGTGTCTTAATATATGTGAAAAACTCTTGGATTAACTTCTCAGAGACTACTGCATCGCCAGAGAATATCCCCTTATAATAATCTGATTTTACAGATCCTCCGCTAGAATGCAATTGGAATATTTTTTTGCCATTTGTCATCACTATTACACAATCCAAACCCGTACTAAAACCTTGGCCGATATTGGCGAAATAGACAATCCCACGAAAAGTACCGTCCTTTGATTCTATATACTCTGGACTAGAAGTTGCGATGATAGCCGCATTTGAAGATGGCAACCAAATATTCTCTTTTGCAGTATTAGCACCAACTTCTTTATTGTTATATACACTTAGCAGCTCATCGATGTCTTTGTTATGCGCTACGATGTTCTTATCATAGTCAGATATATTGGTAATATATGTATAAGTCAAACCGATATTGCTATTTTCTTCAGTTTTTCCATTACTGAGTACTGTTATGCTTTGATCGACATAGACCATTTCTTCTTCATTTTTCTTAGCATCTTGGCTGGACTTCATCCCCCATGTGGCTGGATATTTAAAACTCAACGAATGAGTATTATCTGTAAAGTTTTTCCAATCAGCTGTCACATCGACAACTGGAGCGGAAGTAGTATCAACAATAGCAGCATCTGCTGTATCTGCAGTTACAGTCACCTCTTTTAAATCATCTATCTGTTTTTGTAAAGAAGTCTTATCTTTTTCCAATTTTTGATTAAGAAAATAATAAGTGCCACCACCGACCAAAACAGCAGTCGCGAGAACTGTGATTAGAACAACCCAAATAGGCTTCATTTCCCTCCAAGTCAATAAGCTAATGTTTATACAACAATTATATAGTTCGCTGTCTCTTTTAGCAATTACCAGCTATTTTAAATTGCCTCTTGATCTTTCGGCCTCTAGGACTCTTTTTATAGCGATAATGTATGCCGCGGTCCTTAGATCTATGCCTTCATTATCTTTATAAAGCTCATAAACTTGATGCCAGGCACTCTCGAGGGTTAAAAATAGTTTTTGACTAAGATAGTCATGGTCCATGATATTGCCAGTTTTGTTCTGAGCCCACTCAAAATATGAAACGATCACGCCACCGGCATTTGCCAATATGTCCGGAACAACGATAATTCCTCTCTCGTCCAGAATTTTATCTCCTTCGAAATCAACTGGCCCGTTTGCTAACTCTATTATATATTTAGCTTTTACTCTCCCAGCATTTTCCTTGGTAATCTGATTTTCCAAAGCAGCTAATATTAGAATATCAACAGGAAGTTCCAAGAGATCATTGTTTGAGATATTTTTCGCCTTATAGCTAGTAACTGTACCTGTTTTTATTTTAATTTCAGAAACCCGTTTGATGTCTAAACCATTTTTATCATAAATACCACCTTTGCTGTCACTTACAGCAATGATTTTAAATTCATCACTATCAAGCATCCTTGCAATATTATAACCGGCATTTCCAAATCCCTGTATAGCAATTGTTGGATTCTTCCCAATCCCGTCGTGATGAATTACTTCTTCTAAAATTATCTTGCCACCTTTTGCCGTAGAGTCCGCTCGGAGTTGAAGTCCGCCAAGTTCTATTGGCTTTCCCGTAATCATGGCAGGCGCATGATGACCAACTTTTTTCTCATATTCATCGAGCATCCAAGCCATTACCTGGGGATTTGTATAAACATCAGGGGCCGGAATATCAATATTTTCTCCCAAGAAAGGATAAAATTTATCGATATAAGCTCTGCTAACCTTCTCTAAGTATTCCTTACTTTTACCCTTTGGATTGAATCTTACACCACCTTTAGCACCACCGTATGGTAATCCTACAAGCGAATTCTTCAGAGTCATCCAAAAGGCTAGCGATTCGACTTCGTCTTTACTGGCCTCAGGATGGAAACGAATTCCGCCTTTGCCAGGACCAAGCGCATTATTATATAGAATCCGCCAAGCAGGGATTTTCTCACCCTCAACGACTAGATTACCCTTTGCAATCCTCTTGGGAGATAGAAGCAGATTGATCTCTTTATCACTAAGATTTAAAATATTTCCGACCTGATTTACTCTTTCTTTAATAATCATAAAAGTCTGATCTTTTTTCATTGACCTCCTTATAACATTTCAACTAATTCTAAGATTTGTTTGATTCTATTAATTTTATTTTTCGATATGCAATAATTTTTAAAACGACCACATTTAACCTCTTCTATAAATCCTGCTTCTCTCAAAGTTTTTATGTGATACGAAAGAAGGTTCTTAGGCATGCCAAGATTATCAACTAAATTGCAAGCGCAGACATCCTTAGTACATTTGTAGATTGCCGAGATAACTCTTAGCTTGTTTTCGTTTATCAAAAAAGATAATTCTTCTATTTTATTATTCATAATATCTACTATAATATTTATAGTTCAATAACATTTGAACTATAATCCTAGATGGATTGTATGTCAATAGAGAGATGTAATATCTATATATTTTTCTTGACATCTATTGACCAAGAGGTAAAATAGGTCTCCAAAGTCATTACCGAAGAAAGGAGTAAGATGAATGCTTTTGAGGCAAACCATCTCTCTGACCGCAAAAGAGTCAACTGGTATGACATGTTTATATCTGCCATACTCCTAGCTTATTCATCCTAGTAGATAGGTTTATTTACAGAAGTCATTTTTTTTGCTAGAATTGCTATTAGAAAAATACATTTTCCCTGATAGCTTCCGACTCGCGAAGCGAGCCGAGACCTCGGCCTTGGCTGATTAATCAGCAAGGACGGGCAATGGCAGATAGTTATATCTATATTCTAATCAGTGAAAAATCGCCAAAGACTTATACTGGAGTAACTGATAACCTTGAAAAAAGATTACTTGAACACAATTCTGGATCGAATCATTTCAGCAGAAAATACAAGCCATGGAAAATTTTTTATACTGAAAGATTTGATAATAGAAAAGAAGCGTTGGGAAGAGAAAAATATTTAAAATCCCACGCTGGCAGAAATTTTATCAAAACATTGTTTGAAAAATAACAATTTATTCCCTGATAGCTCAATGGCAGAGCGCTTCGCTGTTAACGAAGATGTTGCTGGTTCGAGTCCAGCTCAGGGAGCCAATAAAAATAATTAGTCCTAGACTAGTTATTTTTTGTATAAATCAGACTGGACTCGAACTGGTCGCCCTAAATTGATAAGATTAATTTATTAATGTAAAGGAGATAATGGATTCAACAGAACATGGAGTTGTAGTAATCATCAAGAACCCTGACAACAAAATATTGCTTTTAGAGGATAATCGAAAGCCATCGACTGGATTGTGGTCTCCTCCCCACGGAAGGATAAATTCACTAGACAAAGATGAAACAGAATCAGTTGAAAGAGAAGTCTTTGAAGAGACACGACTAAGAGTAAAATCTTTGAACAAACTAATCACCCTTCCTGCAGACTATAAAGTAAAAAGTCTCTCATTTTGGCAAGCAGAGTTAATTAAAGATGAAAAAGTTGTTTTAGATAAGAACGAAGCATCATCATTCGGTTGGTTCTCACTAAAAGAAATAATGGATCTCCCATTGAAAACAGCCACCAAAACTTTCTTTGAAATGGTATTGGATAGAAAAATCAAGCTACAATAGCTCGAACTTCGTTCACTGTGCAGAGCCATGAAAATAACTAGTCTAGGACTAGTTATTTTTTGTTTCCTCCACTTTGGACTCGAACTGACTGTGTAATTGTGGTAATATTTGGCCAGAATTCTTTGAATAAGATAATACAAATTTGTAAATAAATTAGGTATGCAAATGGATGAAGAATTAAGTTATTTGCCGCCAGAAGCCTTGGCTGAAATGCAACGCATGGAGGCTTCAAAACTATCTACCGAGTCTAACCAAGAGGATAATGCCGTCAATCCAGAATTGAATCTGAGTCCTGAAGTCAAAGATTTGATTATGTCAAAACTATGCGATATAGATGAGTACGGGACTGCTTTTACTTCAATTCGTAACGGTGTCGAAAGAGATAGGCTTCAGGAAATTTTAAACATGGGTCTATTGGGCAATAAGGGTACCCCAGAAAGAATGAAGAACAATCCATCGTTTGAATTAAGAAGAGAAGCCCTTGCTACAGGTTGGGCTAAAAGTGCCAGAGAATGGGATATCCCCGGAAACCGAGTTTGGTTTAATATTGTTGGAAGAATATCTGGCATAAAAGGGCCTTTGCAAATAAAACAGACACACATGGCAAATTATACTGCCACTCTAATTTTGGATATAAGCAAACACAGGGAGTTGCCGCCAGGAACATTAAGCGGTATTAAAGAAGTTGGCAGGCCAGATTTTAAAGTAATGAACACTTTTTCTTCAGAGTCAGACAGAGGGAAATCATCATATTATTTTCAGAAGCTCAAAAACGGATTCGATCCGCAAAGCAACTCCAATCATCAAACAGATCAAGGAACGGGTTTTTCGACTCCGTTCAGGATTAGTCAAGGGAAATTTAAGGGTATTGTCGTAGATGTTCGCAGTGATTTAACTGTTAATGAAGTAATTGACACCATGAAACATTTAGCGACAGTAAGTCCAGAAAAATGCCTACCTGTCTATGATTTGGACGGAAATATGATTTGGCCAGAGACATTGTCTTATTCAGAGATAAAAGAAACACCTCATGTGTGATTGGAAGTGGTCCTGTCAGGAACTCACAATTTGAGATATGGTAAAGTTGCGATACTCAAGAAATAGCTCGAACTTCTGCAACTACACAGATCCATAGAAATAACTAGTCTAGGACTAGTTATTTTATTTTTTGTATGGATCAACGGACTTGAACATATATTAATTAGGGTTTTCTGCAACTAACTGTATGCGAAATATTTTAAAATGCTATATCAAAATTTCAGGTATAAGATTACAAAAAGCAATTATACCGATAAGTGATTCGTCAATGAGTCGCTTATGGATATCGAACAATTCTTGTTTTACCAGTAGCAATAATTTGGCCTTTTGAATTTAAAACCTCAACTCTGATAACATTAAGACCGATTTTAGCATCGTTAAATTGCAAATTTAGATCACCCAAATCAGTGATTGTGGATGCACCTTCTTCTAAAATACCTCTGGCTGATACCGCTCCAGAAACAGAAGGGTATGTAAGTTTAAATTTATTTAATGGGATACCAAATTCGTAATATCCATTATAGACAGCACCAGGGGTACCAGCTGGTGCTTCGTAAATGCCCATAACCTTATTATTATTGTCACTGTCGAGCGCCGTGATGACAATATCGATCGGAGTTGGAATTATGGCGTCTTCAGCAGCCTTGGCTTTCGCTTCAGCGACTTTTTTAGCGGCTGCAGTATCAGCTTTGGCTTTAGCATCAGCAGCAATTTGTGCGTCGGTGGCAGTTTTAGCATCCAAATCTGCTTTGGTTTTAGCAGCTAAATCGACTTCTTCTTGCATCTTTTGCTGACAGATTTGCGAGTGAGAAAGAGCTGAACTATAATTCTTGTGAACTGGGGATACTTTCTTTAGTTCATCGCTACAATTTTGCCAATCTTGTCTTTGGTATGCAATCTCACCCAAGTCATATTTTTCCTGTTCGCTTATTAATGTTTTTGTCTCATCAACTTTTGTGGAGACCTTAGACTCATTCATTTTCCATTTTTTGATGGCTTGATCATATTTGGATGCGGCCGCAGAATATTCACCATTATTTTTAAATGAATCCCCTTCTTTTATCAATTTATTAGACTGATAATACGCTGCACCGACGGATGAAACACTCCCCAAGACCAAAACTCCGGCTGCGATAAGAATGATCATTTTGATGAGACCTGAGTTCTTTTTTGGTTCAATAGTTGAACTTGTCAATTCCATTTTCGACTCCTTTTAATTTCCTAATATCATAACAACATGCTAACACGAATATGCAAAAAAAACAGACTGAGATTTTGCTGATATTTAATACTATTATTCTCACTTTTAAGCCTTTTAGTTGATATTCATTCGATTGCCAGCTGAGAACTAGTTCCAACTTCTAACACGGTGTAGAGACATAAAAATACTGATCCCCAGATGGCCTTTTTTGGTCCAAACACTGGCCAAATTATTTGAGCAACCAGAGAAGGAAAAAAGTCATGGTGACAAGAAAAGATACTATCGATCCGACTATAAACATTACCTTGAATGACTTGGTAGAGAAAACTTCTAACTTAGAGAAATCTATATTCTCCTCAGCTGCGATTAGTTCGTCTCTGTTTTTAAGATTACTGGAATGCCCCGGACTATCAGAAACGAAATGCTGTGCATAAGGAAAGCAAACTATCTGCGAGGGTAATGATTTAAATAATCCAGGATACCAAGTATTCGATTCGATCTCCAAACTATCAGTTGGGATTTTCAACGCTTTCTCAACCTCAAGTGGCTCAAACTTAAGAGAAAAAATATCGGCATCATTTTCTGACAAAACACGACCATATCCAATCGAGAGATTTCCCTCCAGCCACAACCTTTGGTCAAGCTTCGTCATCTCACCTTTTTCGATATTTGCGTCGCAAACCAGCTCTCTGTTATCGTCGTCTCTTTTAATATCAACAAAAAGCATTCCGCGATGATTAATTGTTACAACGGCACGGCTGCTATTGGGCGAGCGCAATCCATTCCCGCTGTCATAACTAATAGTATTAGTATCATAGTCAACTATTATCCAGCTCAGTAATCCAGTTTGCTTATCTTCTGCAATAATGTAAAATTCTGCTCTCACACCCCAAAATGCACTGGTATGAGCCCGAAAACAGCCAAAAACGCAATAATATTTAGGCTCATCTTCCTCAAATACTTTTGTTTTTATCATTTTGAAACCATCAGGCAATAAATTTGTGGCTTTTTCTAAATCAGAAATTTCGTAAAACAGAAAAAAGCTATATGGTTCGACTACAAATCCCATATAGGAGGTCTTTTTTGATGATGATTGAACAACTTTTTTCTGAATTTTCTTTGGCAACAACTGATTAAACGGTTGGATAAAATGAAGCGACCCAACAGTTATTGGATCGACAAGTCCTTCTACTCCCTTGCTAAAATTTTTTTTATTCATAGTTTCTATTTTGTCTATCTCATTGCATTCAACTAATTATAACTCGAACTTCGGCCGTTGTGTAGAGCCAATTAATATTACTTATCCAATACAAAAAACTCCTAGTTTTTATGCTAGGAGTTTTTTTTGGACAATGGATATCGGTTATTTAACCAATGTAACATTGACTGCGTTTAGTCCTTTTGGAGAATCTTCCGACTCAAAAGAAACTTCGTTTCCTTCGGCGAAAGTGTCAAAATTATCTACACAAGAGTTTTTGTGAAAAAATAAATCTTTTCCCAACTCTGGAGAAGTAATAAAGCCAAAGCCCTTGTCTGTCAATTTTTTGATTGTACCTGTCATAGTGTTTATGATTGTTTATGTTGTTATCAAATTAAATCTATCCGAGAAAATCGACTATTTTCCCAAAATTATTCTATTTGATAATAACAGATAATAAGAAAAAAGTCAAACTGATAATTCTGGAGCACTACCTAATAAAATCGTCCCGATATATATCGGGACGATTTTATGTTTCTAGCCTATGAGTCCAGCAAGATGAAGTAGCCAAAGGAAAACGCCAAGTGGAACTATAAATAGTGTCCAACCGAGAGACAATCCTACCGGCGAGCCCCATTCATCCCATCTGTGTCTTCGTGGTTTCCACCAGATGTCTGGCTCCTCAAGCATTTTCTTCTTTGTAGCTTCATCGAAGGCTTTGTTGAATTCTTTGTCGTCCATAACTCTCCAAAGATGTTAGATTGATAGACTATTCAACCCGACCTCCCATAAGGGATTATGAATAGTTTGGGGCCCTTGATTTTCGAGATCGGATTCCTTTTATTGTACCCCAAGGGCAGGACAGGAGTATTAAAACCGATTAACTTTGTAATAACATATTCAGAGATGAATAACAAATACTTAGCATACATTTACTGACTAGTGTTCAAATTTAAACTCTAATCACTCTATTGACGGTTTAAGGAGAAAAATGGCGATAATAATAAATGTTGATATCATGTTAGCTATGCGCAAAATGCGCGTAACGGAATTATCGGAAAAAGTTGGTATCACCATGGCTAATCTTTCAATTCTAAAAAAGCGTTGGTTACCTATTTTCCTGACATTTCAGAGCTAAGACGAGCGAACCACAGAAACAATATAGTAAATACGAAAGTCATAATTATTGGAGCAATAGTGGAGAGCCAGTTTTTTTTATGAGGCCTGAAACCTCTAAGCAATATCGAGTTCGAGACGACAGAAATTGAGCTCATTGCCATGGCTAAACCAGCTAGCTCAGGCTTTAATATAAGACCCAAGTCAACAAAAACTCTGGCGGCAATAGGAATACTAATCACATTATAAAAAAGAGCAAAAAACATATTCTGGCGGACTTTGCCCATAGTTTCTCTGGAAAGTTCAATCGCTTTTACCACATCTCTTAGATCGTTCTTAATAATAACAATGCCACCGGCTTCTATGGCTACATCAGTACCAGAGCCCATAGCAATACCAAGATCGGCTTGAGCCAGAGCAGGGGCGTCGTTAATACCATCTCCGACCATTGCCACAATTTTGCCACTTTCCTGAAGTTTTTTGACTTCGTTGGCTTTGTCCTCAGGAAGCACTTCAGCAAGAATATTGGTAATGCCAACTTCCTTAGCGATTGCATTAGCAGTTCGCTGATTATCACCGGTAATCATCCAAACATCGATACCCATCTTTTTGAGTTTTTCTACAGCTTCTTTCGAAGTCTCTTTGACTGTATCAGCTACACCTATCAAACCTAGGATTTCTTTTTTAGAGGTTAAAATCATTACAGTTTTACCATCTTCTTCGATTCTTGACATCTTGCGATTGATCTTACTAATATCTAGACCAACAACATCTGTAGCAAGTCTTCGGTTTCCAAAGAAATATTTTTTACCATTTATCTTGCCTTCGACACCATGACCGGGGATTGCCTTGAAATCAGTAACTTCATCAAGTTTAATTCCTTCTTCATTGGCATAACTATAAATAGCTTCAGCCAAAGGATGCTCTGAGGATTTTTCTAAGGAAGCGGAAATTTGGAGTATGTCGTCTTCATCAGTACTAGAGGAAGATAAGATATTAGTAACCTCAGGCTTACCATTTGTTAGAGTGCCTGTTTTATCAAAAACTATTGCCTTAATTTTTTCGGCAGCCTCTAGCGGCTCACCGCCCTTTATTAGAATACCATGCTCTGCGCCTTTACCTGTTCCGACCATAATTGCAGTCGGAGTAGCAAGACCAAGTGCACAAGGACAAGCAATCACAATAACAGCGGTAAAAGCCATCAGAGCAAAAGGAAGTCCTGCACCTAATAGCAACCAAACTATTAAAGTTATGATTGCCAAACTAATAACTACCGGTACAAACCAAGAGGAAATTCTGTCAGCAAAGGCTTGAATCGGGGCTTTTGAACCTTGCGCTTCTTCAATCAAACGGATAATTTGAGATAAAGTAGTTTCTGCGCCGATCTTAGTAGCCTCAAATTCAAAACTACCAGTTTTATTAAGAGTAGCACCTATTACTTTATCTCCAACCCGCCTTTCAACCGGCAAGCTTTCTCCAGTAACCATGGATTCATCCAGAGCAGAGAATCCTTTGGTAATAACACCATCAACAGGCACTTTCTCGCCGGGTCTGACCAAAATAATATCTCCGTGAATTACTTCATCAATTTCAATATTGAGAGTCTTGCCATCACGGATTACTCTTGCGTTTCTAGCTTGCAAACCCATTAATTTCTTAATTGCATCGCTAGTTTTGCCTTTGGCTTTAGCCTCAAGCCACTTTCCCAAGACAACAAATGTAATCAGAAATGCTGCAGTCTCAAAATATAGATCTGAAATCTTTGTTCCATCTAAGCCCAAGATTGAGCCTTTGTAAATCATATATAGTATGAAATTTATCAAACTATAGAAAAAAGCAGTCGAGGTACCAATAGCAATCAATGAGTCCATGTTAAATGTCCTCATCTTGAGACTTGACCACATGCCCTTATAGAATCCGGCTCCAATAATAAATTGAATAGGAACGGTTAGAATAAGCGAGATAATCCCAAAATATGGAGGCAATAAATTTCCTCCCGGGAGATCTGGGAAGAAATCAAGAATCATAAAATATAGCATTGGGATAGAAAAAGTTAATCCAAAAATAAACTTTCCCCACCATCTATCAATTTCTTGTTGCTTTTTTTTATCGTCCGATCTGATATTACCTTCATTGGTTAACACGGCGTCGTATCCAGATTTTTTTATTATAGCTAATATATTATCTATATTTGTTTGATCATCATCGAAAATAACGGAGGCCTTTTCGGCCGCAAAGTTGACAATGATTTGCTTAACTCCAACATTTTTTTTAAGTGCCTCTTCTATCAGAGAAGCACAAGAAGCACAGTGCATGCCCGATATAGATATATTTACTTTCATTTGCCATCCTCAATTACAATAAATTTACTAGGGTACATCCCCATCGCACAAGTGAACTTAATTTCTCCAGTTTCTTTCGGTGTAAATTCAAAAATATTATCGCCAATTGTTAGATATTTCTTAATGTTAAGTTTTGAAACTAAAATACTAGAAGAGCATGAATTAAGATCAGTTGCCTTAATAATCCATTTCACCGGCATCCCCTTTTGGATTGTAACTTTATTCGGCTTATAACCGTTTGATACTTGTGTCATCCGGACAACTTGCACACCATTTTCTATTGTTACGTTGGGATCTGCAGAGCTAGAAATATTACTTTCACTAAAACCGATTTTCCAACCGGTTAGATTGTAGCCATTGTTGATATTAAACAATGCTAAAATTACAACGACAACTCCGACAAATTTGAAGATCTTTTTTGCAAAGGAACCCTTCATAAATGAAGTTAGTCCTCCTATGCTTAATAATCCCGGAGTTGTGCCGATAGCGAAAATAGCCATGATCAATGCGCCAGACCAAAGATTTCCAGTACTGATTGCATAGACCTGCATTGCCTGAGTAAAACCGCATGGTAAGAAGAAAGTCAATGCACCAACAAGTGCAGAATTCCAATGACTGTATTCTTTTACATGGTGTTTTTTTATTCCAAGAAATTTACTAATGCCAGAAGGAAGAGTAATCCCTCCGTTTGATAATTTTGGGAACAATTCCGTTAATTGCAGACCGAGGGCTAGCATGATAATACCAACAGCAATAGTCATAATACCCAAAGCAAGACCATTTAATTGAAAAACATTACCTATCAAGCCAATAAGGCCTCCGAAGATAAAGAAGGAAACGACTCTCCCAATATTGAAGAATATATGAGGCCGAAATTTCTGTGTTGGCGAAGCTTCGGGATGTTTTTCTGAATACCTAGCTGAGATCCCAAGAACTAATCCACCAACTAGAGCCATACAGGTTGAGATACCTGCAGTTAATCCAATCATTAGGACGACAAAGAGATTTGATGGATTACTAACATTCCCTCCACCAAAGCCAGAGATATTCAAAATCCTAAACCAGAAATATATACCCAGCAAAATCATTAAGGAAATCAGAATGTCCTTATAAACTGTCAGATCCCTACTAATCCAGTTTTTGCTATCATCGCCGCCAACTTCATAGCCAGCTTCTTCTATAGATAGTTTGACTGTATTTAAATCAAGTTCACCTTTTGAGTAAATAATAGCTTGCTTCTTTTTGTAATTTATCTGGACGCTTTTAATCTCCGGCAATTCCTTGAGTTTTTCTTCAATTAAAATCTCACATGACCGGCAATGCATCCCCCGAATTGGAACTATTGTTTTATTCATGAATCCTCTTATTTGTTTGCTAGTTTCGATACTTTGAGAATCTCTTCGATCATTTTCTGTTTTCTTTCCTCATTGTTTGTCTTCATTGCATTTTTAAAACAGGTATTTAGATGTCCTTCCATTAACATCTGATGGGCCGATTTTAAAAGACCAATGACGGCAAGATTTTGCTGCATCACGTCGATACAATATTCACCTTCTTCAATCATCTTAATAATCTTATCCACATGTGTACGAGCCTTCTTGAAATTGATTATCGTTTTTTCATGCTTACTGTCCATTTTGATCTCCAATTAGTATTTAATACGTATACCTATGGTATAGGTATAAAGACATCATAATGGGTTACTTTGGCTTTGTCAAATAGAGTAGATAACTATCATCTACTCCGCGAAAATCCGTCATTATAATGTTAATTCACTATTTAACGTCAGAGCTATGGATGTCTATCAACATCGTCTCCACATTCCCGGTATAGGCGTCTCTGTCTATCCTCACTAGTTTATGATCTGGATTGTTCTCAAGATGTTCCATGGCTGTTGCATCACTGGTTGATGCGAAGTCGTCATCATTTGCACAAACATATTTAGGCATATTTATACTCATTTTAATGAATTAGCAGCGCTATCGCCTTTTCCCAATTTGGAAGGCAATATTAATATATCACTGTCGAGAAGTGAATTCATTGTTGTTTAGAACATATTAGATAGATGATGATTGCTAGGCTAGAAAGATAACCATTTAATTTGTTATATTAATACTAGGTCAATTTAATATAAGGAGATCGTATGGAAAATAAATTCTCTGCCGAGGATGCAAAAGAAGTCGGCGAAAAGCTTGGCATAACTTGGGACCAATTCGATGTCGATCAATTTAGACAAGGTATGAACGTAGAGCTAGAACACGGATTGAGAGACGTTGAAACCAACGTTTCCAATGACGATCCTTTGACAACTGGAAAAATCGCTTTGGCCCATCTTAAAGAATTTCCTGACTATTACGACAGGCTGGAAAAAATGGAAGATGAAGCAGAGAAATATTGGGGTAAAGAAGATTAAAAAAGGAAAACTATGACAAAGATAAATGAGATCTATCGTTGCAATATTTGCGGCAATATAGTTAGCATGGTTCATGGTGGCGCCGGCTCTTTAATATGCTGTGGCGAAGAGATGAAGCTAGTGAAGGAAAATTCTGTCGATGCTGCCAAAGAGAAACATGTACCAATTGTTGAAGAAAAAGGAGATGAAATAATTGTTAGAGTTGGTGAAATCTTACATCCAATGGAGGAAGCACACTATATTGAATGGATAGAATTGATATGCAATGACAAATCAATCCGCCATTTCCTAAAGCCGGGAGATAAGCCCGAAGCAAAATTTGAGAAATTGTCTAATCCTTATACTATTAGAGCCTATTGCAACCTACACGGTCTTTGGAGAAACTAATTACCCAAACAAAACATATGGCAGCGCTACATGGAGAACGCTCTGTTTTCTGTTGATAGGAAAATTGCCTTGCCTTTTAACCATCGTGATAGGTCTTCTTTCAAATACTCAGGATCGGATTTTAAATCTTTCGGTAACGGGATATTTTTCCATTCATAAATAAAGTCATCATTTGGCAAAGATAATATGTCCTCTAATTGAGTGGCCTTAAAGAACAAAGCGTAGATATGATCATTCTCATTAATTTCTTCCATGGTTCCGATAAAAAATAGATCGGAGGACACAATTTTCAGTTGGTCGTCTAGATAAGTTTTGAGACATTTTTCTGCTGATTGACCAATAATTACTTCTACACCAGGAAGATGATATAGATTACTATCTTTTTTATGGCGCAAGAGTATTTTATCCTCGTGATCGAAAAGGATGAGTGCATAAACATAAATCTTGAACTTCATTAATACCTCGCTTTTTATCTGGTATTATCCATCTAATCTGATTCAAGATTTTATTCAATAGAACTACTTACAGACAGAGAAACTATCTCTGATTTTTATTCCTCATTGAGCCTGAATTTCCAGCTTGCAAAAAATAGACATACAACGATCCAACTCAAAACAATAATAATATTTATAGGGTTATCAAATGGTGAATTGCCCTCCAAGACGACTCCTCTAAGCATTCTTAGAAGCGGTGCGATCGGCAGATATTGTACTATAGAGAAAAGCCAGTTTGGCAAACCATCTATAGGAAAAAATACTCCACCCAAAAACATCATCGGTATGGTGATAGCCATGGCTGCACCTTGGGCTGCATCGGTAGTTTTGACGATACTAGCAATAGCGAAACCTAGGAGTTGGAACAAGATCCCACCTAGTAGAGCTAGCGCATATATGACAAAATAATTGCCATAAATATGAGCATCAAATATAAATCTGCCGACAGCCAATATGATACTGACCTGAAGAAAATTCAAAACCAATCTGGACAATACTTCGTTTACTATAAACCACCAAGATTTCATTGGCGTCGTTGTCAGACGTTTAAAGATTTTGTCTTCACGATATTTAGACATACCGACAGCGATTCCGACTATTGAAGCGTTCATCAGCGCCAGTCCCAGAAGACCAGCCAGAACAAAATCGAAATAACCAAGATTTCTGGTATTAGTCTTTTCTTCGTGAACAGAAAAAGCCGGGGCTTCAATCTTGTTTAATTGGAAAGTTAAATTTGTATTGAACTTATCCAAGAATCCCAAAAGAACCGCATTGGTCGTTGTATTAGCCGGGTCTTCGATCACATTTAGGGTTTTTGGAGCACCTGGAGTCATCTCCCCAAAATTCTGAGGAATCACCAAGGTAGCTGCGACCTTGCCCTTCTCAACCTGGTCTCTCGCTTTCTCTATATCAGTGTAGCTTGTATCAACTTTAAACAGATTGGCATCCGTTAAAGTTTTTTCTAAGGTTTTGGAAATCTCTGTATCAGACTGATTTATCAAAATTATATTACCAGTAGTCGAATTTTTACCAAAAAAGAAACCAAAAATAAAGGTGAACATCAGAGGAAACATCAACGCCCAAAAAGCAGATTGAGAATTCCTAAATAACATTTTTAAATTGGGTATAAATAATTTGAACATTTTACTCCTCGATATTTTTACCGGTTAATTCCACAAACAAATCTTCAAGCGAAGCCCTGCCAACCGTCAAAGATTCAGGGTTCAACTTATGTATTATCTGAATTGATTTATTAACATTTTCTTGGTTTTTGAGATGCATCTCGAAGTGATTTGATTTTCCAGCTAGATTTTCTAATTCTCCAAATTTCCTCAAAGACTCCGTTTCCTTTTCATTGGGTTTTTCCAAAACAAAACTTATCTTATACGGGTTTTTTGTGCCTTCAATCAGTTTGTGAGTCTCGCCCATTTTTAGGACTTTTCCTTTATCCATAATGGCAATACGATCGCAGAGAACTTCTGCCTCTTCCATATAATGAGTCGTAATGATTATGGTCTTGCCCTGTTTCTTAATTTTTACGATGATATCCCAAAGCTTGCGTCTAGCAATTGGATCAAGACCCGTAGTCGGCTCATCAAGGAAAACTATATCAGGGTCATTTACCAAGGCCGCAACAATTGAAAAACGTTGACGTTGTCCTCCGGAGAGATCCTTAACTAAGGCATTTTCTTTGAATTTAAGATTGACCATTTCGAGAAGTTCATCGGGTGCAAGTCTTTTATTATAGAAACCACCAAATAATTCCAAAATTTCTTTAAGGGTCAAAAAGTTATAATATGCCGACGATTGGAGCTGGACGCCTATCCTCTCTTTGACTTCATCATCCGCAAAATCTGAAATCTCATGACCCAGAACTTTTATTTCCCCCGACGTCTTACTACGTAATCCCTCGATTATTTCCAATGTTGTAGTCTTGCCGGCACCATTTTCCCCCAGAAGGCCAAATATTTCCCCTTTTTTCACTGCAAATGAAATACCATTAACAGCAGTAAATTTGCCATACTTTTTTATAAGATCTTTTACTTCGATGACGTTATCCATACTTCTCCGAATATTTAATGAACGATAGCTATTATAACAAATTGGCGAGGAAAATTAAACGTAAAATAGTCATATCATTGTTTCTAACAAAATAAAGCTCAAAAAGATTCATCTATTTGGATATAGTTACAGTGAATCTGAAACAGGAAAAATTTAAACTTCCTTGTACATAGTTAAAATATAGTTACAATGAGAGCAATTTCTAATGAATAAATCAGTGCCAAAAAACAAAACTTTTAAAATTATCAGCAGTATAAATGCAGCCTTGATCTTCTCTGTGTTGTTAGTTAATTTATTCAGTCTGTTGGCAGTAAAGAATGTATTGAAGCGGGAAATACAGGACACAGCAATTGATGATAAAATCATGGATTATTCTGACAGCAGCGTAACCGATACTAGTGTAGACGACGGGATCATTTGGAATATGCCGCCTGCTCAATCCACCGAAAATAGTGGACAATCAAACCGTCCTCCGGTGAAATTGATATAAATATAACGAATAGCGTTATATATCTTCGGTTGTTAGATAATTTGATGGCTTGGTTTTACCTGTATCTCTACAATATCGCAACGACTTGGTCTGTTCAGACAAAATATTATGCACTCTGCAACATCCTCCGCCTTAAGCATCTCTCCGGCGGACTCCTTTTTTTCTTGCTGGATTGATGACTCGCTTATCATATTAGTGCCAACCGATCCCGGTTCGATAAGAGAAACTTTTATTCCCTTACGATTGACTGTCTTTCTCAAAGATTCGTTAAAACCTAAAATTGCTGACTTTGTTGTAACATAAAGATCATCCCCGCCCTCTCTGGACTCCGCGCTCATAGAACCAATATTTATAATGTGACCACTACGAGATGGCAGCATAACCTCGAGCGCTAATTTTGAGCAGAGAAGATATCCTGCAATATTTACTTTGATTACATATTGGACATATTCGTAATCAGAATTATTAACGCTTTCGGCTGGAAGAGCAGCGTTATTTACCAGAACATCAATCTTGCCCCAGAGTTCTTTTATATTTGTAAAAACTCTTTTTATCGATTCATGGTCAGCCACATCCGCAACCATACCGGATACTTCTCTCTTTGCAATTCTTCTAATATCAAAAAGAGCTTCATCCAGAAAATTCTGATGACGACCAAATATAAATACATCGGCGCCATTTTTTGCCAACAACACAGCCGTTGCACGACCGATACCAGTAGTGCCGCCAGTGATTAAAACTTTTTTGCCCCTAATATCGTTAATAGACATGAAAAGATATTAACCTAATTTCTCTGGCTATAATTTATAATATTCTATATTACCCCTGTAAATATTCTTCGAGATCAGCTGAACGTTCAGCTTTTTTTAATTTCGACAAAGCTTTCGCCTCAATTTGTCGAATACGTTCACGAGTAACTCCGAATTCTTGACCTACTTCTTCGAGAGTGTGAGTTCTGCCGTCTTCTAGGCCAAAACGCATTTTCAATATTTTTTGCTCACGTGGCTGCAAGCCATTTAGGAATTCTTGAATTTTGTCTTTTAACAATGTCTGAGAGGTCTGCTCTTCAGGTGAAACATGTTTAGTATCCTCGATGAAATCACCAAGCCTAGAATCTTCTTCTTCGCCAACCGGTGCCTCTAGTGAGACTGTTTCTTGAGAGATTTTTATAATATGTTCAACTTTATCTACATCAAGACCCATTTCCTGAGCGATTTCTTCCGGAGTAGGTTCACGACCAAGATCTTGGACGAGCTGTCTTTCAACTCGAATGAGCTTATTAATAGTTTCAATCATGTGTACAGGAATGCGAATTGTTCTAGCTTGATCAGCAATAGCGCGAGTAATAGCCTGTCTGATCCACCAGGTAGCGTAAGTCGAAAACTTAAACCCTTTTCGATAGTCAAATTTATCCACCGCCCTCATCAAACCAGTATTCCCTTCTTGGATTAGATCAAGCAGAGAGAGTCCTCTACCAATATATTTTTTCGCAATTGATACTACTAAGCGCAAATTTGCTTCAGCCAATCTTTTTTTAGCCCAGATGTCTCCTCTTTCGACTCTCTTTGCAAGCTTGACTTCTTCTTCATTCGTCAAGAGATTAATCTTGCCAATTTCACGCAAATACATTCGGACCGAGTCGTCTGCAATATCCCCTAAACCCAGCTCTTCCAACAAACCTTTTTCTTTCTTGGCTTGCATAACAGAAGCTAAAATTCCTTTTGGTTTTTCTACTTCTTCTTTGAACTCTATACCCTTGCGGTACATGTAATCGAAAATCATATCCAACTCTTCGACATTTTCTTCGGGTTCTGATATTGCCTGGATCATCTCTTGCATAGAAATATAGCCGTGAGCACGGCCTTTCATTAAGAGATCATTAACTGCCTCGGAAAAAGTAAGAATTTCTTCCTTCTTGGGAACAAAAATTTTTTTTGCCATTAAACTCCTAAACCGCAGGTTCCGACCTAAAACATTGTCATCTTGAACTTGATTCAAGATCTAGCAACAACTTGAAGATTCCGGATCATGTCCGGAATGACAACAGATCGTAGATCCGCAGTATCCCTCTTATTTATTAGTTAGTATTGACTTTACCATTTTAGTGCTACTTTATCAAGGCAGAGAACTCGACTAGAAGCTCCCTTAACTTCTCTTTGTCTCCCGCACGTTCGGCTACTTTGATTTTCCTAGCGAACTCTTCTTTGATGTTTTCCTTTTTCTCTGATTTTTGCCTCCCCAATAAATATAATAGCTCTTCTTGTATCGCAAGATCAGCGGATGGATCTATATCGGCAATTACCTGAAGAGAGAGCTGATCATACACGGATGAAAACTCCGGTTTTATCTTGTCGCGGTCAATATTGCCACTTTTTACCATCTCCAACAATGGAGCATATTTGTCATCAATCGCAATATTCTCTAGTTGATTTGTAACTTTATCCAATAAACTTGGCTCTGCCCACAAAAACCCAAGGATCCTTTCAGGAATGCTCAATCCCTCTTTGTCGGGGATTACAGACTTATCTAATTTAGTAAATTCCGAATCGCGCTTTGATTTATCTAACGCGTCAATTAAGGAACTCTCGGATGTGGCCAATTTATCTGCCAGGTATTTGATATAGTGCTCTTTCTCGATATCAGAAAAAATTATTTTAATTATCGGCAAGATCTCCTTGGCAATTTTTTTCTTATCGTTCACCTCTAACGCTGGATTGACACCGGCAAGAGCGTCAATCCAATATTCTAAAGCCGGACGAGCACTTTTGACTGCCTTTTCCCAATTTTTCGGATCAACCTTTATCGCTTCATCAGCATCCTTGTAAGGAACAGTCGAGATAATCTTTATCGCAACATCATTTTGCATTGCCATCCGAATAGCTCGTTTCATTGCAGTCTGGCCTGCATTATCGCTATCAAAACAAAAGGCGATCTCTCCGGCGTATCTTGATAGTATCTTTAATTGATCGATCGTCAATGCCGTACCAGAAGTAGCGACAACATTATTGAAATTGGCCTGATGACAAGATATTACATCCATATTGCCTTCAACCATAATAGCTAAGTCCTTTTCCCTGATTGCCAATTTGGCTTTATCAAGACCATATATAGTCTTACCTTTTACATAGATTGAGGACTCGGCAGAGTTAATATATTTTGCCTGCTTGCCGTCGTCACTTAAAACTCTAGAAGTGAACGCGATTGTATTTCCCATTATATTATTGATAGGGAACATAATCCGTCCTCGAAAACGGTCAAATATTTTGCCTCTCTCACTCTTGGTGGCGATGCCAGCTTCCAATATCTCCTCATCTGTATATCCCTTTTTGTTCAGATATTTGATAGTAAAATCCCATGAATCAGGAGCATAACCGATCTCAAAATTCTTGATTGTTTCTAGTGTTAATCCCCTTTTCTCAAGATATTTTCGAGCATTTTCAGCATTTTTATCACTCAATAAAATATAATGATAGACTTTTTTAGCCCATTCATTTATTTCGAATGTTCTAGTTTTTTTATCAGCCTTATACTCCTTATTGCCAAACTTTACTGATTGGGTTTTTAATTCGACACCAGCTCTTTCAGCTAAAAGTTTTAATGCATTGTAAAAGTCGAGACCCTCTATTTTTTCGACAAATGTAATAACATCTCCCCCCTCGCCACAACCAAAACATTTGAAAGTTTGTCTTTCTGGAGAGATCATCATGGATGGCGTCTTTTCATTATGAAATGGACAAGCTGCTTTGAAATTGGCACCTGCTTTTTTCAACGTTAAATAGGTAGAGATAATCTCTATTATGTCCACCCTCTCTTTAACTTCAGCGACTTGATCAATCATTATTTATATATGCGTTTCATCAATGGATTTAATTGGGTAATAACTTCATAGTTATATGAGCTAGATAACAAAGCCATTTCATCGACATCAATTTCTGATTTGCCATCGCTACCGATTAGAGTAACAACGTCCCCGACTTTTGCATCTTTAATATCGGTAATATCGATAGTAATCATATCCATAGATACCTTACCTGAAACGCGAGCCTTTTTCCCCCTGATAATCACGTGTCCGATGCTCGATAATGACCACTTAAAGCCATGCCAGTAACCAACAGGTAAAATAGCTATTTTTGAGTCTCTTCTTAAGAGCTCTGTGAAACCATAGCCGATTCTCTCACCTTTTTTAACTAACTTTATCTCCGAAATTATCGTTTTCCAAGATAAGGCTGGTGATAGACTGATATGATCTTCAAAAGCTGATCTGGTCTCGGGAGAGGACCATAGACCCATCAAGCCTATACCAATTCTTACCATGTCATAACGAGATTCCGGGAAGATAATTGTGCCAGATGTAGCAGCGGCATGCTTGATTGGATTAAATCCAGCCTCTTGAACAATTTTTATTACTTTATCAAATTCTTCTATTTGTTTCTTTGTATCGCCAGGAAAGGCTGGGTTTTTGGCAGCTGCAAAATGAGTATATAGACCCTCAAATTTAATACTGCTATTCCTCTTTAGTAGTTCTAATACTTTTTCCATCTCCTCCAGGAAGAAACCTTGGCGATGCATACCAGTATCAACCTTTATATGCACTTTCGGTTTATGATCACTTTCGAATCTTGCAAGACTTTCTAGACATTCAAAATTTGAGACTGTGATACTGATATTGTTTTCCGCAGCCTCGACGAAAACTTCGGGTAGAGTGTACCCAAGCACCAACATCGGAGTTTTTATGCCATTTTTGCGTAATTTCATGCCCTCGACGATTGAGTCGATTCCGATCCAATCCGTGCCAAGATTTTCAAAATGATGAGCATAGTCTACAAAACCATGACCATATGCGTTTGATTTGGCAACCGTCATTAGCTTACAATCTTTGCCAATTAAATTTCTGAAAACCTTATAATTTGCCTCTAATGATTTTTTATCGACTTCAATCCAAGTCCTAATACCCTTATGGTCAACTTCCCTCATTTTGTTCCTATTTATGTTAATTCGTATGTCAATTGAATAATAACGCTTAAAATGATATTATTCAACTTGATTTACTTGATACGGAGAGGTCGCATAGTGGCCTAGTGCGCACGCTTGGAAAGCGTGTGTACCGCAAGGTACCGAGGGTTCGAATCCCTCCCTCTCCGCCAGTTAGAAAAGGAATTTTGTTATTAAGACTTTATTTTATGACAGAAGTAGAGATTAAAGCAAAGGTTTCGGGTTTTGCAGAAATTCAATCCAATTTAACTAAGTTAGGTTGTGTTTTTTCTGAACCATTAATTCAAAAAGACAGAATATATCTTCCTATTGGAGTAGAATTTCCAGACAAAACAAAAGGAACACTTTTTGCTAGAATCAGAAATTCCAATGGTAAGCATATTTTTACAATCAAAGAACAATTGGATACCGAATTTGAAAATATTGAACACGAGCTTGTCATCGATAGCCCCGACCAAGCAAATGAAATGCTGAAATTATTAGGCTTTCATGAAGTTTTATGTGTGTCCAAAAAAAGAATCAAGGGTAAACATAATAACATGGAAATCTGCCTTGATGACATAGAAGGATTGGGTTTCTTTGTTGAAGTAGAAAGAATGACCACCGAGAAAGACACGGGAAGAATTAAAAATGAATTGTTTGAATTTTTGGAGACTTTGGGTATAAAAAAGGATGATCAGATATCCAAGGGTTATGCCACACTGATTTATGAATTAAACAATAAGGCAAATATCAGATAGTTCTAGACTGGAACGTCCCCGCCATAAAAAAAATTCTGAAACTAGTTCGTATATAAAGAAAGGCCGTAAAAATTATTTATGGTTTTTTTATTACTGTAAAACGAATGATTGAAAATTATTGCCAATTGATAATAGAATGTATCTATACTAAAATATTGAATCGGAGGCGGATGATGAATGCTATTGAGACAAAGAATCTTACAAAGAGCTATGGAAAGTCACGTGGTATTGTTGATGTTAATCTAAGCATCGAAGAGGGTGAGATTTTTGGCTTTATCGGCCCAAATGGGGCAGGAAAATCAACTACCATCAGGACTCTCCTATCCTTGATTTACCCAACTAGTGGTAGCGCAAATATTTTTGGGAAGGATATAATTGATTTTGGCCCGGAGGTCAAAAAAGAGATCGGCTATCTTCCCTCTGAAGTTTTTTATTATGATGGCATGAAAGTAATTGACCTATTAAATTATTCCGCAAGTTTTTACAAAAAGGATTGCAGTAAAAGGATAAAAGAGCTCGCTGAAATCATGGACCTGGATCTAAATAAAAAGATTGATGATCTCTCTCTCGGTAATAAGAAGAAAGTCGGGATCGTCCAAGGCCTCTTACATGAGCCAAGGCTTATTATTCTTGATGAGCCGACCAGCGGACTTGATCCCCTGATGCAACAAAAGTTTTTTGAACTACTGAGAGAAGAAAATAAGAGGGGCGCTACAATTTTATTCTCATCCCATATCTTGGGAGAAGTCCAGCGGCTTTGTGGTAGAGTGGCAATCATCAAAGAAGGAAAGATAGTAAAGATAGAGAAAATCTCTACTTTGATGGAAAATAATTTCAAACGATTTAGAATCGAATTGGCTGATGATATCGACCATAGCTTCTTCAAGATTCATGGCCTAAAAGACCTAGATATTAAAGGCAAATCTGTAACTTTTGTTTTTAGCGGCAATATAAATACTATTCTCAAGAAAATTTCAGGTATAAACATCCTCAATATTCTGATTGAGGAACCAGACTTAGAGGAGATATTCATGCATTATTACCAAAAAGGAGAATGAGATGAATATTTTTTGGCATGAATTAAGATCGAATAGAAAATCAACAATTATTTGGTCTTGCTCCCTTGCTTTGCTGGCTATCTTTTTTCTTTCACTTTTCCCCTCCTTCGCCCATAATGCTGAAGTGATTAAAGATTTGCTCGCAGGTTATCCCGAAACCCTAAGAAAAGCGGTTGGTATTTCGATCGACAATATCGCTACAATCCCCGGATTTTATGCCTACTTTTTCCTCTATATTCTGCTCTGTGGCGGAATTCAAGCAATGAATCTTGGCACTTCTGCTATCTCAAAAGAAATGCGGGAGAAAACAGCTGACTTTCTACTGACAAAGCCTGTCAGCAGAACCAAGATTCTGTCGATGAAACTTTTAGCAACACTAACTTCTTTAATAATTACTAACATTGTTTATCTCACAGTTGCAATCGTCATGGCGCAGGCTGTCAGCTCCGGATTTGATATGAAAAACTTCATACTGACATCTCTTTCACTGTTTTTTGTGCAGCTGATATTCTTGACGATAGGAGTTCTATTTGCTGTTAATTTTCCCAAGATAAAATCAGTGATTGCTGTTTCACTCAGTACTGTATTTAGTTTCTTTGTTATCAATGCTTTTGCAGCGACCACAGAAGAAAAGGGATTGAGATATTTTACTCCTTTTCAATATTTCGACCCAAAATATATTAATAAGAATGGCAGCTATGAAAGCATATTTTTGATTATCGAATTTGTCTTCATTATTGTTGCCGTCATTGCAAGCTACTGGATATATCGGAAGAAAGACATAGACACCGTTTAGAAGGTTAGGATTTTGAAAAGGAGATAATGAATATATTTAAAAGAGAAATGAAGGCATACAGAAATTCGCTGATTTTTTGGTCAGTGGGTATATTTTTTATGGTCGCTTCCGGTATGGCAAAGTACTCTGCTGCCATAGGCGGTGGAGATAAAAGTATCAATGATTTGATGAAGACTATGCCAAAGGCAGTGCAGTCAATTGTGGGCGCTGGAGACTTTGACCTGACTATAGCAGTTGGGTATTATGGGATGCTTTTCTTATATCTTGTCATGATGGCAACAATCCACGCTGCAATGCTTGGCGCTGATATTATATCCAAAGAAGAAGCAGATAAAACATCAGAATTTTTGTTCGTAAAACCAAAATCCAGAAACCAAATCATCACTCAGAAACTACTTGCGGCACTTGTGAACATTGTTGTGTTTAATATTGTAACAATTGTCTTTTCGCTGATAATGGTTAGTAAATACAGTAAAGGCGAGCCTTTTGTAGGCAATATAATGATACTGATGGCTGGGATGTTTGTGCTACAAGTCATGTTCTTGTTTATCGGCAGCGCTATTGCAGCCATATCCAAAAATCCCAAAGTACCTACTTCTATCACAACAGGCATCTTGCTTTCTACCTTTATCCTCTCGGTCGCGATAGATATTAATGATAAATTGGAAAGTCTAAGATGGTTCACTCCCTTTAAATATTTTGATGCGAAGAATCTAATGAATGATGGAAGATTTGATCTTGCGTATACAGTCCTGTCTGTTCTAATTATCGGAATAGCTATTGCCTCGACATACGTGTTTTATAAAAAAAGAGATTTAAATATTTAATCTATAAAAAAATGAAAATATATTTAATGCGACACGGGCAAACAACAGGAGATATTGAAGACCGTTTTGGCGGCGATTATGATGACCATTTAACTGCAGCTGGTCAATCCCAAGCTCATGATCTTGCAGATAAAATTAAAGATCTGGGCATCGAAAAAACTTACTATAGTCCAAGGATTAGGGCCGTCCAAACAGCTAAGATTTTATCAGTAGATACTCATATTCCAATAGAATTAGTAAATGATCTTCGAGAACGTAACTCTTATGGAGTTTTGACTGGCAAATTAAGAAGTGAAGCCAAGGCCAGCCATCCAGAACTAATCGACACCTTGAAAGATCCGATGGCAACTATTGATGGAGCCGAGGATTACGATGATTTCAAAGGAAGAGTACTTGGCACTTTTGATGAGCTGATTGGCAAACCATTTGAAAAGATTGGCATTGTCACCCACGGCGGAGTAATAAGCTGCTTCCTTAGAGAAATAATTGGCAGAGAAAGAAAGACTCTCAGCGATTGCACTCTGATCGAGCTAGAATGCAAGGACGGTAAATATATGATTATTAGCGCAGATGGTCTCGAACTAGAATAAAATAGCACTTATCCACATATTTATTGATCGTTTTTGCAAAAAATGCTATAATTTTGCTACTTATTAGTAATAAATTTGCAAAAAATGAAAATAGCATTACTTTGTGGCGGTCCTTCATTAGAAAGAGGAATTTCCCTAAATTCTTCCCGATCTGTTATGGATCATTTGGAAAGCGATCAGATAGAGGTCGTCCCCTTTTATTATGATTATAAGGGAAAAGCCTACAAGATTTCGAAGGCTCAGCTCTATTCTAATACCCCCTCAGACTTTGATTTTAAATTGCAGCAAACTGCAACCACCCTCAGCGAATCAGAGCTTATAGAAGAATTGAAGAAGTGTGATATCGCCTTCCCAGCAATGCACGGTAAATTTGGCGAGGATGGCCAAGTACAGTCATTTCTCGAAAAAAACAAAATCCCTTTTATTGGCACTGGTTCTGGGGCATGCAAACGCTGTTTTGACAAATTTAAGGCAAACGAATTTATTAAAAAACTTGGCTTCTATGTCCTGCCTTCGACAGTTCTAAAGATCTATCACAAAGATCATAAAGAAATTATCCAGAAATTTTTCAAACAACATGATATAAAGAGAGCGGTAGTAAAACCTGCAACAGGAGGATCAAGTATCGGCGTATTCTCTGTGTCTACACCCGAAGAAGCGCTAGAAAAAGTAGAGATGCTTTTTTCAAAGCGAATGGATACACGAGTAGTTATAGAACAATTTGCAACAGGTCGTGAATTTACGGTCATAATTTTACAAAATAAATATGATCTTCCCGTAGCAATATTACCAACTGAAATTGAGACTGATTATGCCGAACACCAAATATTTGACTTCCGTAAAAAGTATTTGCCAACTCGTCAAGTAACATATCATTGCCCTCCACGTTTTGATAATCAGATGATAGAAACAATTCAGGTCCAGGCAGAACAACTTTTCTCAGCCCTTGGGATGAGAGACTTCGCTCGTTTTGATGGCTGGGTTTTCCCTGACGGGAAAATTTGGTTCTCTGATTTCAATCCGATAAGCGGCATGGAGCAAAATAGTTTTCTTTTTCAACAATCATCACGAGTCGGCCTTTCCCATCAAAGCGTCTTAAATTACATCCTGAAACATGCCTGCAGTAATTACAATATCTCCGCTCCTTCTCTGAAAATAAAGGAAATAAAAAACCGTAAAGAAGTTAACATTATTTTTGGAGGGTCAACCTCTGAGCGTCAGGTTTCTCTGATGAGTGGCACGAATGTATGGCTGAAGTTAAAGAAATCTGAAAAATATAACCCTAAACCATTTCTGTTAGACGGAGAAGGAAATGTTTGGGAATTGCCTTATGCACTAACTCTCAACCATACAGTTGAGGAAATTATAGAAAATTGTGAGAAAGCTCCTGCTGACGAGGAAAGATTAAGAATGTTGGAGAAAAAAGTACAAGCAAGACTCTCTATAGACGAAGACATAATGACCGAGCAGTTCTTCATTCCCAAAAAAGCCACTTTGAATGAATTTATCAAAAATTCAAAATTTATCTTCCTCGCTCTGCATGGTGGGATCGGTGAAAATGGCACAATACAAAAATTACTAGATGGCTTAAAAGTAAAATATAATGGCTCAGGATCGAAAGTGTCTAATCTCTGTATGGACAAATTTGCTACCGGAGAATTTATCAAGAAACTAAAGATAGATGGTCTCAATACAGCTAAGAAAAGAGTTATCGAACCAGCTAAATTAATCCAGAAAAAAGATATTCAAAAATCTTGGATCGAGACTTGTCGGGAATTTGGAACAAGTTCTCTGATAATAAAGCCTCTTGGCGATGGTTGTTCATCAGGGGTCGCCAGACTATACTCAGCAAAAGACCTGGAGAAATATCTCGAACTAAATAAATTAGGATTGGCAGTAATTCCTAAAAACACTTTCAAGAATCAAAAAGAGGTTATTGACCTGCCACAAGAGGAAACAAAACATTTTTTGCTTGAAGAATTTATCCAAACTGATGCAGTCTCCGTCAAAGGCAATCAGCTCATCCATAAAGATAAGGGCGGTAAAATAGAAACAACTGTGGGGGTTATCGGCGAAAAAAGGAAGATAAGGGTGCTAAATCCAAGTCTGACAGTGGCCGAAGGAGAATTCCTAACAGTCGAAGAAAAGTTCCAGGGTGGCACAGGCGTAAATATTACTCCTCCGCCAGAAACTATTATTTCGCAAAAAGAGTTGAATAAAGTAAAGAAAATAGTCGGCAAATTTGCCGAGAAGATTGGCATCGAAGGCTATGCCCGAATAGACCTTTTCGTTGATACAAAAACTGGTGATATTATGGTAATAGAGGTGAATACTTTGCCCGGTCTTACACCATCTACTGTCCTCTACCATCAAGGATTGGCAGAAAAACCATCCATTTATCCACGAGAACTGCTCGAGATTATAATCGAAAATAAAGGATATTAAACTCTAATGAGAAAAATAAAAAGTTTTGACGGCGCTCATATTAACTATTCAATAAAACGTCTAAAAAGCGAACAATTTTTAGTATTCATCCATGGTGCTGGTGGTGATCTAACAGCTTGGAACAGTGAAGTTAATTTCTTCCAAGATAAGGGGTATTCAACATTAGCCATAGATTTACGTGGCCATGGTTTGTCAGATAGACCATCCAGACTAGATGATTACCATCTAGATAATTTTGCCAGAGATATCAAAGCAGTACTAGATAAGGAAAAAGTAACTGACTTTGTAATAATTGCACATTGTTTTGGTGGAATGGTGACAATGGAATTTCAGAAACTTTACCCCAATATTGCCGCAAAATATATTTTAATAGACACTACCTCAAAGGCACCACAAAGGTTAAAAGCGGTCCGACTACTCGGATCTCCAATACTGCCAATTTTTAATTTTCTATTGCAAACAAGATTCTTAGACAGGACAAATTTTAATCATGTGGATTTTGATAAATTTATAGGAACAGGAGACCTGAATGTGGAAAGGATTTATTCTGATATATCTCATACGACGTTCCGTTCCTGGCTTTTTACATATCAACACATTGCTCAGTTTGATGGAAGAGAAGCACTCAAAAATATTAATGTCCCCGTCCTGATAATTCACGGTGAGGACGATAAAGTATTCGGCATCCACAAAGCTGTAGAAATAAATGGTTTAGTTGATAAATCTATCCTAGATATAATACCTCAGGCAAATCATATAATAGTCATCAATAATTCTGACATATTAAGCGAGAAAATTTATAACTTTTTAGATAAAAGTTAATGTGAGGAGAGAGATATTTTCTTTCTGAACATACTAAATATTGAATTGGCGTCCCATTAACGTTAATCTAAAATTAGCAGTTAAAAAGGAGAAATATGGAACCATTTAGTTTCGGCGGTTAGGGCATAGGTCCAGTGCCACCTATTGTACCTATTCCAGCGATACCTAGAGATAAAGACAGAGATCAGCCGTCGCCAGATCAAAAAAGAAAAGAGAACGAAGACCAAACAGAACTACAAAAAGGCCCGGATGAACCCGGTAAAGGTGATCATATAGATGGTTATGCTTAGTTATTTTAAAAAAATGAAAACAATATTACCCAAAAAATTGAATACGGGTGATGAAATAAGAATCATTGCCCCAGCTGTTTCTTTGTCAAAAATGAAGGATAAAGAAATTACTGAATCTTTAAGACGTTTTGAGGAAATGGGCCTTAAGGTCAGTTTTGGCAAACATTCAAGGGAAATGGACGAATTTCGAAGTTCTACTATAGAGCATCGACTTGAGGATCTACATCAGGCTTTTCTCGATCCGAATGTAAAAGCAATAATTACTGCAACCGGAGGATATAATTCTAATCAGCTTTTACCTTATATTAATTGGAAAATCATCAGAAATAACCCAAAGATTTTTGGGGGTTTTTCAGATATCACCGTTTTGTCCAATGCGATTTTTAAAATGACCGGTCTAGTTACTTATTCTAGCCCTTCGTTTTCTTCGATGGGCAGTGGAATTGATAACAAATACGACGCCGATTATTTCAAAAAATGTTTATTCAGTGAAGAACCATTTGAGATAATTGCGAGCAAAGAATGGGATGACAAAAGAATGTGGGAAAGAGTAGAAGATCGCAAATGGCTGACAAACGATGGATTGTGGGCCATACAGGGAGGCTCTGCTACGGGAACCATCATTGGTGGAAATTTATGTTCGCTAAATCTGCTGCAAGGCACAAAATACATGCCAAGGCTCAAGAACACTATACTATTCATAGAAGAGGATGCCACAGCTGGAGAATATACTGATGTTGAATTCGAAAGAAATTTGGTATCCTTAACGCAATTACCGGACTTCTCTAGGGCAAGAGGTCTGTTAATTGGGAGATTCCAAAAACTAGGATCTCCTGACATAAAGAAATTAACAAAAATATTGAGAAATATCAGAGGATTAAGCACCTTGCCAATCATTGGTAATGCCGATTTTGGCCATACCCATCCAAAGATCACATTTCCTATCGGTGGCACTGCAAAAATTGAAGTAAGAAATAACAAATTGTCATTAGAAATAATGAAGCACTAAATAATTTAAAAACTGATCAATTTATTGGTATCAAATGAAAATTTTTGGAAATTACAAATCATTTCTGCTTATCTTGATCACCGCTATTGCCGGCGCGGGCGTTTCTGTTCTGTCAAAATTTGGCCTCCGAGAGATTGAACCGATTACCTTTGTTTTCTTTAGACTTGTTCTGGCCCTAGCTGTTCTCCTGCCCGTTTTCTACATGCAAAAAGAAAAGCTAATTTTTAAGAATTTTAAAAAGCTCCTGCCTGTATCTATCTTTGGGGCTGCTAATATTATTGTTTTTATCTTTGGCGTTAAATTAACGACGGCATCTTCAGCCCAAATAATATACACGCTTTCACCGCTTTTGGCAGGACTTATTTCCTATTTTCTGCTAAAAGAAAGGCTTGAGACGAGAGCAAAAATAGGAATTGTAATTGGTTTTATCGGTGCACTTTTGATAATTATGCTCCCGGTGATAATCGGGAAATCTTCACTAAACGGAAATATTGTTGGTAATTTGCTAGTTCTTGTATCAGTATGTTCTCATTCTTTATACTCTGTCCTCTCGAAGAAACAACATGATGAATTTTCACCGATTGCCATCACAGTTTATTTTGTAGTAACAACATTTTTAATCCAGTTGTTACTACTGCCATTCACCATCGGCAAGAATTTTGATCTTTTCCATCTCCCCTCTTTACCTTCAATCTTGTCACTTCTCTATGTTGGTATTATTGGGACAGGCGGATATTATCTGATGTATCAATATTCGATAAAACACTCCTCGCCATCAATAGCATCTACAGTCCTCTACCTCCAGCCAACATTTACAATTATCTGGGCAATGAGTTTGTTGGGAGAAAAACTAACCTTTGGATTTATTATTGGCACGCTCTTGGCATTTATTGGTATATTGCTTGTAACTAGATCAGAAAAAAATAGAGATCTAAAGAAAAAGCTAGAAACTTACGAGACATTATAGATCTAAAGAGAAAAAATTAATTTAATAATAGGCAAAAATGACTAGTAGCTACATATTTGTAATTATTTCAGGAATCATTTCCGGCATGATCGTCTTCGGCGGACAGATATTGGCTAATATGGGATTTTCTCTCTTCCAGATCTCCACTTTCCCCTATCTCTTCAGTTTGATATTTATCACTCCACTATTTTTTATTATAAAGCGGTCGAAAAATCTTAAATCTCTTCTGCCTATATTGCTGCTTTATGGTTTTGTGGAAGCTGGGATAAATTTTTGTCAATTTGCTGCTCCTATTCTCGGTGCTTCTATTGCGATCACTGTCTTGCTCCTCTATGTCCAGCCCCTTTGGACAACTTTGACGAGTTGGTTATTTCTCAAAGAAAAGATTACTAAGATAGATATCATTTCATGCGTGATGGTGCTTGCTGGTGTAGTCTTAATAGTGAATCCTTTGAATATTACAAGCGTTGGAAGTCTGATTGGGATTTTAGTTGCACTTCTTGGCGGTATATTCTTATCAGGTTGGGTCTCTGTTGGCAGCTATCTCTCGAAGAAAGGTGTAAAACCGATAGAAACAATGGTTTTAGGCAGCTGGATAATGATTATAATTATTTTAATAACTTTTCCAATCGCAAAAAATTTCGTTGCCAACCCAGCATTGACTGGCTTTAGTCTCGATAAAAGTACCATTGCTTGGATTGTTATCTTCTCGTTTGGCATTATCGCCTTTATTATTAACCATTTCTGTTACCTTCAAGGCACAAAAAAAGTGCCGACTGCCGATGCAGGAGTTATTATGTTGATAGAGCCAGTAGTAGGGACTGTGCTTGCTGCTATCTTTTTTCACCAATTAATTACTACAAGCATAGTAATAGGCGGAGCACTTATCCTTATTGCTAACTATCTGGTTATAAAAGAGAGTATGAAGACAGGTAATAAATTAAAGGAACGATATGAATGATCACCCCTATATTGGTGTAGATGCAATTATCCAAAATGATGATGATAAGATTCTGTTAATAAAAAGAAGTGAAACATCGAAAGCATACCCGAACATGTGGGGCCTTGTTTCAGGCATGGTAGAATGGGGCGAAAGTGTCGAAGACGCTCTAAAACGTGAAGTACAAGAAGAGATCGGTCAGGAAATATATGATATAGAATATACTGGTAAATATTACGACGCTATCGGACGTCATCCGACAAAAACTGTAATATGCCTCCCCCACCGATGCAAATTGAGAGATTATAATTTCATACTAGAACCGAGGGAAGTTTCTGAGCTTGTTTGGTTTCTTCCGTCTGAAATTAGAAATATGAATTTGGCTTTTGATCACAAACAGATGCTTATTGATGAGAAAATAATTTGAATAAAATGAATAAAAGACTGAATAAAATCTTGGACTTTGTCAGAGAGATTGAGAAACTGAAATTGATCCAGCGGGTTCCCTACCTCTCAGACAAGAAAACCATTGAGGATGATACTCAACACTCTTGGCATTTAGCCATGATGGTTTTGGTTCTAGAAAAGGAATTTCAAAATAAGTTTGATATTAATAGAGCCATAAAATTAGCTCTGGTCCATGATCTTGTAGAGATATACACTGGCGATGACTGGGTTACTACAGCAGAAGAAAAAGCTCAAAAAAGGCGAAATGAAATTGCATCTGCCGACAAAATATTCCCGATATTGCCCAATGATTTATCGGAGGAAATGCGAGAGATATGGGAGGAGTATGAGGATGGAAAAACGATTGAGGCTAAGATAGTGAAAGGATTGGATAAACTTATTTATTCCCTACAGTATAATGTTGCAGAGAAAGTTCATTGGTTTCGCGAAGGAGATACTATTCCTGAGACTATTGAGTATGCGAAACCCCATCTGGAAATAGAGCCTGTTATGAAAGAAATAATGGATATTCTGATGAATGAGAGAGCAGAGAAGGAAGCTAATGGAATGTACGGTATGCCAGGAAGAATTGAAATTGGCACAGTAGACGAGATTGTAAAACTCTCAAATCAGATACCAGACCTTGATCATAAATTTAATTCCAGCTACTTTGAAGATAGATTTGTAGGCAAAAACGAGATTATATTGGTTGCCCATAAAGATAGCCAGCCGGCTGGATACATCGTAGCCTATGACCGTGATAAAGACGGTTCTTATTACTGCTGGATGGCAGGGGTAATACCAAAATACCGACGGTTAGGGATGCTCAAACTTTTAATGGGGCACTTGGAAGCATATGCAAAAAGACAAGGTTACAAGAGTCTCAAAATCAAAACGAGGAACAATCGCCGTGCCATGCTCGCTTACTTAATAAGTAATGGTTATGATATTATTGAAACATCACCATCTGACCAACTGGCAAATAATAGGATATTATTTATCAAAGAATTTGGGACAAACCATGCTAAACAAGAGTTGTATCAAAGCATTAATATTTGATTTCGATCTGACATTAATTGATTCAAAAGATATTTCAAGGAAAGCGAGAAAAGAACTGCGCGATCTCCATAATATCTCCTTTGGCGATATTCCAGAAAGTGAACTTTGGGGAGCAACATTTAAGATAAATTCCCATAAAGCAAAGAAGATAAATGAGACGCCCCTGTCAGCAGAAGAAATTGAATATTTATTGATTGACAATTGCACCAGACATTATAAAGATGTCTCCTTGGAGAGCCGTAATCTCCTAAAAGAATGGCAAGAAAACAATATTAAACTCTGTATAGTTTCTGGCAACACAAAAGAAATTATTGATGATGTCATAAAAAATAAAAATAATTGTGACATCCAATTCTCTGCTGTTTATGAGACAAATTCTGGACACAGCAAAGCTCAAAGAATTATCCAATGTATTAATGAACTTGGAGTTAATAAATCAGAGGCCATGTATATAGGTGATCATGTAAACGATGTACTGGCAGCAAAAGAATCAGGTGTCTCATCTTGTGCAGTAACAACCGGTTTTGCCTCTAGAGAAGAGTTCTTGCCTTACGAGCCTGATATAATTATTGATAGACTAGAAGAGCTAAAAGAATATTTATGAATTATGGAAAAAGAATTTGAAACTCAGATCCTCGATCTTGATGTCGAGGAAATAAAAGATAAATTACGAAAATTGGGAGCTGTTGAGGAACCAGAGGTTTTCCAGCATCGTTGGATTTTTGATATCGATCCGTGTAATGATATCCATATGGGTGAATGGATTCGTCTACGTCAAGCCGGAGACAAAAAACCAATTATTACCTATAAAAATAAAGTTGGTAAAGGCATGAGTGATACTTCGGAGATAGAGGTCGAGGTTGATGACTTTGACAGGACTGCACAAATACTCTCCAAGGTGCCGTTTAAAGGCAAATATTATCAGGAAAATAGAAGGCACAAATTTAGATATCTCAATATGGAATTTGTCTTTGACACTTGGCCCAAAATTCCGCCAATTATGGAGATCGAAGGAAAAAGTGAAGCCGAAGTAAAAAATGGCTTAAAGATCTTAGGGTTAGAAAATAAGGATGCCGGCCATATAGGCACGATCGCAATCTATAAACGCTATGGGATCGATCTACATTCATTTAAGGAGTTAAGGTTCTAATGGAAATTAAAGAGTTGCAAAATAAAATTTTAATTCAAGCAAAAGAAAAGGGGTTCGGTACAAACCCAAAAGATATTAATGTGGCTGAAAAGATTGCCTTGATCCACTCGGAAGTTTCAGAGGCTTATGAGGCATACCGACATAATAACATTGACGGCAAGGATGGTTTTGCAGAGGAATTAGGTGATGTAATTCAGCGGACTCTCCATCTGGCCACAGCTCTCAATATTGATGTTGAAAAAGCAATATTACAAAAGATGGAATTGAATAAAAATAGAGACTGGAACTGGGAAAATATAAACGAGAAGCACTCTTAGCATTATCCACAGTTTTGACTGTATACTGGTAGTCTTTTTTACGTTATAATTTTGAGAATTTGAGCTGTTGCGCTTGAGAAGACCAGAAGGAGGTCATCATGCCTAATATGGACACCGATGCTGACAACCGTCAGCAAACTGTTGGGACTGGCGATAAGCTCTGCGAAGAATGCGGGAACGTATTCGATGCAAGAGACATCACTTGCCCAATATGCGATGGTCATGGTCTTCCAAAGACCTACTCGCAGAATGTGCCACTGCAGGTGACTGCATGATTCTATCAGGCGATGGGAGGGCAATCATGCTCCCCCATCGCCGCCATCTAGCATAACAGCAAACACCAGAACCGCTTCTGCGGAAGGTTTCGTTTTTTTCATTTTTGTTCTAAGAAAAATAGAGTTTTATTTTTACTCCTCTATTTTTGTGTTATATTAAGAACAAATGACACAGGAAATAAAACAATTATTTGATCTTCTGGAAATATCTGAAAAACTAAAGACCACAAAACGTTTTTTACATACCAAGGAGATGAAAAAGAAAGAGTCCAGCGCCGACCACTCTTGGAATTTGGCCCTTCTAACCTTTATTACAGCCAATGAGATGAAGCTCAACGTCGACGTCCTAAAGTCTGTTAAAATAGCCCTTGTTCATGACTTGGTTGAAGCATTAGCCGGTGATACTGATTACTCCTTGATTGCCTTTGGTATTAAGTCGCCAGAAGAAAAACATGACCTAGAGGTTGATGCAATAACAAAAATTAGAGAAATCGCTCCAGCATCAAGCGGTCAAGAATTAGCCGAACTCTGGCGTGAATATGATGAAGCAAAGACTAAAGAGGCTAGGTTCGTCAAAGCTCTAGATAAAATTGAAGGTATAAACCATATGTTGTGCAAAGGTCATAAATGTTTCGACCATCCGGAACTGATCGCTCCATACCCTAATAAAGCAGTACAAAAATTTCCAGAGTTAATCCCAATGTTACAAGAGCTGCAGGAACGCCTGAAACCAGAATTTGCAAAGCATGGCTGGGAATGGAAAAAAGAATATGACATTAATATCGATAACAAGAAATAAATGAATAGTCAGCTAGGATTATTGCTCGGAATATCTTCCCTGATATTCATGGGCATTGGAAACGCAATTTCAAAGGTTCCCATAAAGAGTTTTGGACCAAATAAACTTATGTTTTGGCGCGGCGTTTTCATGTCTATTATTCTATTTTTTGTTGTTATGTTCACTGGGCAATTTACAAACTTTTCCCTCAAATATACTCTCATCACTGTTGCCATCTCGTTTATTGGCTACTGGCCTCTATACTTTTTTTATAAAGGAATGGATTTAGGGAAAGTTGGTATAGTCAGCCCTGTTTCATCTATTTACACAATATTTACAACCTTCCTGGCTATGGCTGTTTACAAGGACCGTCTTTCAATGGTTGAAATTATCTCTATCACAATCATCATCTGCGGTATATTTTTGATATCAATAAATTTTAGAGATTTTAAAAATTCGCATCTTTTTCAAAAATCCAGCGGGATTTATTACGCGATATTGGCAGCAATTGGCTGGGGAATTTATTTTTTTCTTATCAGAATACCAGTAATGGAAATGGGAGCCGTACTTACAACGTATTTAGAAGAGACGATCATGCTTATAATAGTTTTTATTATTATGCTAATAGGTAAGGAGAAAGTTGATAAACCGTCATACAATAATATTAAACCAGTGTTAATAATCGCTGTTTTGTCTGTTCTGGGAGTATTATCATACTACCAGGGAATAAAGATATATTCTCTCAGCGTTATGACAGCAATAGCAGCTGCAAGTCCTTTGGTAGTTTGTATCTATGGCTGGTTTGTATACAAGGAAAAATTGTCGCCAAAACAATATTTTGCTATCGCACTTATCGTGGCAGGTATTATCCTACTATCTCTTAAATAGAGATAGTATTGTTAATTAAATTATAATATTATTAAAATATAATAAATTAAAATAAAAAAGGATGTTTATGGGCGAGAAAAGTTTTTCTATAAAAGAGGTAATTTCTTCAGGTTGGGGAATCATGAAGAAAAATTTTTGGTTTTTTGTTATCTTCATGATTGTAGCTGCCATACTTCAAGGCATAGATCCCTCTGCAAGAAAGATGCCTATTGGGGACCCTGCAACAAGTATTTTTGTGATTATAGGGTTGCTTCTCTCTACACTTGTAACATTAGCATCGGCAAAGATATCATTAGACGCTGCTAACAACAAAAAGCTCTCATTGGATAGCTTAAAGGGTACTACAACTCATTATCTAAGCTTTTTAGTTCTTTCTATTCTAATAAGTTTAATAGTTATGGCGGGGCTTGTTCTACTCGTAGTGCCAGGTGTCATCTGGGCTATTCAATTTTCTATGGCTCCATATTTAGTTATTGATAAACAAATGAATCCAATAGACGCCATGAAAGAGAGCAGCCGGATAACTAAAGGGAAAAAGTGGCAACTCTTTCTTTTCGGTCTCACTTTGATCGGAATGAACCTTTTGGGAGCCTTGGCGCTAGGCATTGGCCTTTTTGCAACAATACCAACATCCATGGTGGCGGATGCTCTCATTTATAAGAAATTAAAAGGATAAGAAATATTTAATTGGAGTATTCGATGGAAAAAATAAAAGCAGTAGCGTTAGAAACACAGAGTCAGAAAATTGTAAAAACAAGAGAGATAGCAGAGTTCCTGATTATATCAGTTGCCGCCCTGATGATTCCCTTCTCACTTGGTCACCCACAGCTTCTTGTCGGCATATTAGTTAATGCCACTATAGTTCTTGCTGCATTAAATTTGAAAAATTGGCAGATACTGCCAATCCTATTACTGCCAAGCATTGGAGTCCTTTCTAGGGGATTAGTTTTCGGCCCACTCTCGATATTCCTTGTTTACATGGTCCCCTTTATTTGGCTCGGAAATCTTATCCTCGGTTATTCTATCCGTGGTGCAAAATATAAATGGCTGGGATTGATAATCGGCGCTGTATTAAAAATGGCTTTTCTATATTCAATAGCCATAATATTGATCAAGCTTCATGTACTACCAAAGCCATTTGCCATTTCGATGGGTATGATTCAGCTCTATACTGCACTTGCAGGCGGTGTTCTTGCTCTGTCTATTCAGGGATTGAAAAATAGGTTTATGAGAAAATCCTAACCTACTAGCTTCTATATAAAAATAACTCTCCGCAATTACAGCAGGGAGTTATTTTTTTCTCTGACAAAGAGTGTTCTGGCCGTAGATCAATATTTAACTTATGGAAAATAAATTGTTATTTATCGATTGGACTTAGAATCAGATCTCCGTAAAGTCCAGTAGAATAAATTAGGTATTGGCCATCTGTATCCCAGTCTTCTCTTCCTGCCCCATTGTCAGACAGGTGAAATACCATATCCTTTTGCGATGTTTTTGGATCAATTTTTACAATATTATATTTATTGCCGTCACTATCATCCCTGACAGTCACATACAAAATATTATCGATAAATTTAGCCTTCGCATGATAGTTAGGAGTGCCGGAAACTTCTTCGGAAAATGTTACTGCGTTATCACCATTACTGATTATAGTAAATGTTGATTTTGTCCCATTTATATCGGTAATAGTATATACACTATAATCATCATTTGAGGCTATCATATTAAGATGCTTGCCATTCTCAATTGTTATAACATCTTTTTTGACTTGGCTGATAATGTCAAATCTTCTTAGCCTTATGTCTAGACCAATCGGTTCCTTTGTGTGAATATACTTTCCAGCATAGAAGACATTGTCGGATAGGAGATCTGCCGTAGCTGCTGAAATATCATTCAGTCTCCCCGTCTCAGTGTCATAAACAGAAAGTACGCCCCCATAAGTCAATACTATTCTTCCTTGATATTCACTTTTGATGTCCCCTACATTTGAGAGAATAGTCTTTTGGATTTTAGCTCTAAGATCATACTCAAATAAATCATTTTTAACAAAATAAACCTTATTTTGCGTAGACATAACTGCAGATGAAGCATTTTGTATGATTTTCTCTTTATTATATTTGTCACCGTCAATAGTAAGAGTGACTAAGTTATCTACATTTCCTTTCTCTAGTTCGGTGTCATCATGGCCAACCCATGAAAAAATACCACTTGACGATAATGAAGATTGAATACTGGCGTTGCCCGTATTCACAACTTGTCTATTACTAGTAATCTTGTGCTCTCCATAGGTCTGCACAGACTTAGATACTTTTTGCTTCACAATTAAACGGTTGTGATAATTGGCCAATGCAATATGTGCGTAAGAAATGGCATAGCATGAGATGGATAGATAGATAACTAACAACAGATAGGCAGCCCTTTTACCCACAAAGTTTTTTTTAAGGGTAATCCAGGTAGCAAATGCAGTTAATGCGGATATAATTAAAAGAGGATATATTCCATAGTAACCAATATACAGAATGCCTACTAATCCTATTTTTTCGATTAACCATAGAACGAGATATTTTGCGAAAAAATAGAATAGAACATAATTAGCAACAGTAAAACAGATTATGGCTGTCCAAAACCAAAATGGTCTTAAGCCTTTGCTCCTCTTAGCATCATTTTCAAGCGGGATATCATCTTGAAGTCCGTCCATTAAAATCCTTTTTGATTATCTATCAATAATATTTGAGAGTAATAGTCTTTTTTCAACTGAAGCAATCAATTTTTTTGTTTGGATAATAACATCAGGAGTGACAGAAACGCTGGTTGTTCCCGCCTTTACCATCATTTCCGTGATTTCTGGATATGTACTAGGAGCTTGACCGCAAATTGAACAGGTAATACTTCTCTTGCGACAAGTTTTGATCACATACTCTATTGAAAGTCGGACGGCTTCATCTCTTTCGTCAAACAACTTAGCTAAAGTCTGATTGTCCCTATCTACACCCAATGTTAACTGGGTTAGATCATTTGAGCCGATAGAAACTCCGTCGATCCCAAGATCAATAAATTTATCAAGCAATATCACGTTTGAAGGTATTTCACACATCATCCATATTTTGAAATCAGGACCTTGTTTTAATCCACCTTTTTCGATCAATGCCAAACACTGCTCCATCTCAGAAAGAGTTCTGACAAATGGCACCATCATCCAAAGATTTTTTAGATCGTGTTCTTCTCTGACTTTCTTGATTGCCTTTAGTTCTAAAGCAAACATATCTGGCTCGGCGATGTAACGTGAAGCACCACGATAGCCAATCATTGGATTATCCTCGGCTGGTTCATACTGCTCTCCACCTTTGAGTCCTTTATACTCATTTGTTTTAAAGTCAGTTGCTCTATAAACTACAGGCCTTGGAGCGAAAGCTCCGGCAATAGTTTTTAAACCATCGACTAAAGCTTTGACATAGTCATCTCCTCTGCCATCAGCCACCATAGCCTTAGGATGCTCTCCTAAATTTGCGACCATAAATTCAGCTCTCAATAACCCAACTCCATCGACAGGCATCTTAGCAACTTCTTCGGCTAATTGGGGCTCGCCAAGATTCACATAAACTTTTGTACCAGTAACTGGAATTTCTTCGCTGATAGCTGATCCCGACAAACCGCTATTTGATACTTTAGCTGCTGATTTAGTCTTGATTTTTCCTTTGTAAACAAGACCTCTTGCGCCATCAACAGTAATAACCTGGCCATTTTTAAGTACATTAGTGGCAGTACCTGTTCCAACGACACAAGGAATTCCGAGCTCGCGGGAAACAATAGCAGCATGGCAAGTTCTGCCCCCAGTATCAGTAACAATTGCAGTTGCCTTTCTCATCGCTGGCACAAAATCAGGTGTTGTCATCTCAGTAACCAATACATCACCCTGATTGATCTTATCTATTTCTGTTGGTTTATGAATTATTTTTACCGGGCCATATGCACTACCCAGAGAAGCCGCTGCGCCTTTGAGCAAAATTTCTTCTTTGTTTTGTTCTGTCTCAACCTGCGGATCTTCGTCTTTCTGATTATTATTCTCCGCTAATTGGTTTCCTAGTGTTGTTATTGGTCTGGATTGAACAAAATAAACAGAGCCATTTTCAATTGCCCACTCTGTATCTTGTGGTTTGCCATAATGATCCTCAATATTTTTGGCTATTTTGGCTAATTTTATTATTTCAATGTCGGTAATCTTTTGACTTTTTTGGAGCTTTGCTTCTACGGATGCATGGCGATCTCCGCCATTCTTTGCATGAACAATCTTCCAAGTCTGTTTGTTGATCTCCTTTTCGATAATTTCAAAAGTGTTTTTGTCCACGATATAACGGTCAGGGGTGACCGACCCAGAAACTATCGCTTCGCCGAGACCATAGCCGGCCTCGATAACGATATTGTCTTTATTCTCAGTGACAGGGTCTACAGTAAATAAAATTCCTGATTTATCAGACTGAACCATATTTTGGACAACGGCTGACAGCCCTACCTTCATATGGTCGAATTTATTGATAATCCTATAGTAGATTGCTCTTGCTTCAAATAAAGAGGCATAACATTGAATAGTTGACTCTACTACATTGTCAGCACCAATAGTATTTAGAAAAGTCGCTTGTTGCCCTGCAAATGAAGCCTCTGGGAGATCTTCGGCAGTCGCAGATGATCTTACGGCCACTGGGAAACCGCCAAGATTACGATAAGCGACTCTTATCTCATCTGCTAGGTCTTTTGGCAGTCTGGTATTAAGAATAAGTTTCTTTATTGTCCTTGAGACTTGGTTTAATTTTTTGTTATCTTCAGGATTTAAACCGCTAAGCAATTTTGTTATCTGAGCTTTTGCACCAGTTTTTTCAAGATAATAAAAAAAGGCCTCGGCCGTGACACAAAAACCATTTGGAACTGGAATTTTGTGATTGGTTAGTTCTCCAAGGTTAGCACCCTTGCCTCCGACATGGGGTATGTCCTCCTTATGGATTTCCTCAAACCATAAAATATACTTTGACTTCTTTTTCGTCTTTTTTCCAAACACTACCCCTCCTTATATTTTCAATTTAAAATTATTAAATGACCTGTTTTAAAACTTCTCTGACGATATTTATCTCAAACCCTCTACCGACCAGAAAACGTCCCAGTTTATCATACTTATTATCTTTGCTCTCATTTTTGATTAGCCACTTATCAGCCAGCTCTTTTGCTCTATTTTGTTCATTATCCAAATCGATCTCGTTGCAATATTTTTCTATTAATTCTTTACTAATACCCAATGAATATAGCTTAAATTTAATTTTGTAAAATCCATTTCGTCCGAGGGAGCACTGATCTTTGACATAATTGTCGACGAACCTTTCATCGTTGATAAACTTTTTGTCCTTCAACCATTCTATTGTTTTGATGATTTCCTCTCCCAGATACTGCTTCTCAGTCATTTTATTTTTTATCTCGAACTCGGTTCTGTCTCTAAGAGCAACTAGGTCTAATGCATATTGAAGCGGAGATTTTTTCATTTTTATCTATAAGTCTACAAACTTAATCTTGCTTGTCCGCCTCAAGTTTATCGGACACAACTTTGTCTAGAATCTTTTTCTTTATTTCCTCAATAATTTTGGGGTTCTTCTTCAGGAAACTTCTAGCGCCCTCTTTGCCTTGGCCAAGCTTTTCATCGTTATATGAAAGCCATGACCCTGCTCTATCTACAATTCCATATTTCACACCGGAATCAAGAATTTCCCCTGCATAGTCTATGCCAGTACCATACATAATATCGAATTCAGCAGTCTTAAATGGTGGCGCAACTTTGTTTTTAACAACCTTAACTGTGACATTGTTGCCAACAGTATCTTCTCCTTTTTTCAATGCAGCTTTGCGACGAATATCTAAACGAACCGACGAATAAAATTTCAGAGCATTTCCGCCAGTAGTAGTTTCCGGATTTCCAAACATAACACCAATTTTCATTCTTATCTGATTAATGAATATTAATATTGTTTTTGATTTAGAGACTGCTCCGGTTAATTTTCTTAGGGCCTGTGACATCAATCTAGCTTGGACACCCATCATTGAATCGCCCATCTCGCCTTCAATTTCAGCACGCGGAACAAGAGCAGCGACTGAATCAACTACTACGACATCGAGAGCATTTGAACGGACCAGGGTCTCACAGATCTCTAGAGCTTGTTCGCCATTGTCTGGCTGAGATATCAATAAATTGTCCAAATCAACACCCAAATTTTTGGCATATTCTGGATCAAAAGCATGTTCAGCATCAATAAAGGCACAATTGCCGCCATTTTTCTGTGCTTCTGCAACCGTTGAAATAGCTAAAGTAGTTTTGCCAGATGACTCTGGGCCAAATATCTCGATGACTCTCCCCCTTGGCAAACCACCTATTCCAAGAGCCAAATCTAGAGAAAATGAGCCTGTTGATATAGCATCGACTTTCATGGAACTGCTATCAGAAAGGGTCATAATTGCACCCTTGCCAAACTGTTTTTCTATCGACATGAGTGCGGCCTTTAGGGCCTCATTTTTACCATCTATTTTTATTTCTTCAGCAGATTCTTTCTTGACCATAATTTACCCTAACTATTAATTTCTAACTTTTTGATTAATTTCTTTCCAGATCAATTAGTGCGGTCTTTGGCTTATACTCTATCGTAAGCACATTGGTCGTCTCTTTCTTTGCCTTGTTTAGAGCCTTGACCTTAATAACATTTACGCCACGATGAAGTTTTAAAGAAGCTGAGAAACGTCCATCATTAGTAACAGGGATTGTCTCATTATTAACGCTTATAACAGTATCACTGTCAGTCACACCACGGATATCCGTTGAATCTGTTTCGAGAACTAAATTATTTCCCGGAGCAGATACTTGCAGATTGGGGCTACCTGCAAAATTCATGACTTGATAAAAGATGTAGCCAAACATAACTAAAACAAAAGTGGCTAACAATGAATAACCCAAAACTTTTGGTGTAAGTATAACTTTTACATCTTTGATACTGTTTTTATAGCTAAATTCACTCGGGTTCTGCGTCTTTTTGAGAGACAATTCGGCTTCATATAGACGGATTATTTCTTCTCTGCTGATGTCTAAAAATTTGGCATATGCCAAAACAAAACCTCGAACGTAGACAGGGGTCGGTAAGTTATTCCAATCTCCGTTCTCTAACCCAACTAGAAATTTAGCCCTTACTTTAGAACCATTTTCAGCGTCTTGAATAGATAAATTCAAAGACTGTCGGACAGACCTGAGTCTCTCTCCTAACGTTTTTTGGCCTTCAATTTTTCTTGTTGAAAATCCTCTTATCATATTAATAAGATCCATTGTCTTTTTTTATCTCATTCTCGTCAACATAATCTGCAGTATTATCATATGAGCTAACATAGTTTCCGCCGCCGCTATTGCTATAAGAACCAAGATCGGCACCAGAAACTAAAACATCTCTAGGCCTAGCCCCATCTGCAGGACCTATTGCTCCATTCTCTTCCATTAGATCAAGTAGTCTAGCAGCCCTGGCATAGCCAACTTTTAGGCGTCTTTGCAGTAAAGAAGCAGATGCTTTTCCGGCAGCGACAACTGTATCAATGGCTTCATTATAAAGATCATCTTCGCTACTGCCATTCCCGCCGCCCATACCTCCACCTCGACTGGCGCCAAAAGATAGAATTGATTCATCGTAACGAGGAGCTTCTTCATGTTTTAAAAATTCGGTTACTTTCTCAATTTCGGGGTCAGAGACAAAACAGCCCTGAACACGTTTTGGTTTTATACCTGCTGCCATGAAAAGCATGTCTCCAAAACCAAGTAGCTTCTCAGCACCAGACATATCTAAGATCGTACGAGAATCAACTTGAGAAGCAGTAGCAAAAGCAATACGAGAAGCGATATTAGCTTTGATAAGACCAGTCAAGACATCTACAGATGGACGTTGCGTTGCTATAATTAAATGCATTCCGGTTGCTCTAGCCATCTGGGCGAGTCTTACAATGGAGCCTTCAACTTCTTTTGAAGAAGTTGCCATAAGGTCGGCTAACTCATCGATGATTATTACTATATAAGGAAGTTTACCTTCTGGACCTGGCGCCTGATTGTAAGCAACAATATTTCTTTTACCAAGTTCTGAGAACATTTTGTAACGTCGTTCCATTTCCCAAACAGCCCATTTTAAAGCAGAAACCGTCTTGTCAACTTCGATTACGACAGGAGTCAACAAATGTGGTATATCATTGTAGCCAGTAAGCTCTACTCTTTTTGGATCAACTAAAAGAATCCGAAGATCGGCTGGCGAATTATTGAATAATAGCGAAACAATGATTGAATTTATGCAGACAGATTTACCAGATCCAGTTGAGCCGGCAATCAGCATATGAGGCATTTTTTCCAAATCAATCGCTACCGGCTCGCCGGCAACATCGCGACCGAGCGCAAGCGCAAGTTTACTCTTGACTGCCTTAAATTGTGGTTCGAGCAAGATCTCTTTTTGGGTCACTTTTGCCCCGACTTTGTTTGGAATTTCGATACCAACAGCGTCTTTTCCAGGGATAGGAGCTTCAATTCTTATTGATTTAGCAGAAAGAGCTAGCGCAAGATCATTTTGTCTAGCAACTATCTGATTCAATTTAACTCCCTGTTTTGGTTTGATAGTATATTGAGTGACAGTCGGGCCAACATTGGCATCACCGAGACTAACCTCTATGCCAAATGTCTCGAGACACTTTTGAATTATCTCCGCATTTTTATAAATATTGCCAGGATTAGCAACTTCGTCTAACTCCTTTAATAAATCTAGTGGCGGATATTGCCAAGCAACATCTTTTCGTACTGATGGCTGATGATTTTCACTTGCAGCGACCTCTATTACTTGAGCCTTATTCTCCACTGTCTTAGGTTTTCCGAAAGAGCCAAATTTCTTTTTGACTGATTCAAAAACGGAAACTCTTGCCTCGCTACGATTATTTATATTAACCTTAGAATCATCATCTTCAACCTCTTTTTTAGAGATACCCAGGAACTCTAACAACGAGAAATCAAAAATCATGACTAGCGAGATTGCAACCATCGCTACGGATAACAAAAATGTTGGAAATAAGCCAATGGCTTCTCTAAGCGGAGTAGATATCAGGTATCCAATTTTCCCACCATTTCGGCCATAATCAGCTGCTTCAAGAGCTACTTCCTCCGGAATGAATAAGTGCAAAAATGTAGGAAGCGCTAGTATAAGTATAAGTAGGCCAAGAAATTCTGATACTCTGTATTTTCTTTTTGGCCAGATAAGGATAACGCCAAGATATAGGAATATCATATCAAATACATATGCACCAAACGAGCCAAAAGTATTCCGGACAAGTTCAGAAATCGCTTCGCCTAGTGAACCTGCCGTACCAAGAAAGCCCAAGAATATGATCACGCCGAGAATTATAATGAAGATCGAAAAGATGGTACGCCAGGTTTCTGATGATAAACCAAGAGACCAGTCAAAAACATATTTTCCAAATCCATTATCCTTTTGGTACCACTTCTGTTCAGGTTTTATTTTAGAATGTATTCTTCTTCTTCCCATTGTTTTCCCTCCTGGAGGAGTCCATTAACAATAATTGTGCAAAAGAGCACTTCTTGGATTTAATTATAGGCCAATACAAGGCAAGTTGCAACAAAATAAGAATAAAAAACACCACCTAATTAGTAGGTGGTGTTTTTTTATATTCCGTATTCACTTTCTAGTTATTAGACCTCGATTATTACCGGGATTACCATTGGTCTTCGCTCGGTTTCCTTGAAAAGAAACTCGCTAAGTTCGTCACGAAGTTTTTGCTTAGAAACACCATAATCAGCCTTCGCTCCACCTTTTTCTTTAGCAACATATTTTAGGAAGATTTTCTTGACCTCAGCACGAGCTTTGTGAACAAGATCTTCGCTCTCCCTCATATAAATAAATCCGCGAGAAATAATATCAGGCGAAGTCACAATCTGATTTGTAGAATGATCAACGGTAACAATAACCACAAAGATACCATCTTGGGCCATTGCCTTACGATCACGAAGTACTATATTACCGACATCACCAACACCCAAACCGTCAACCATGACATATGAGGCTGGAACACGTTTATTAGTAACTTCTCCCTTACCTTTACTGAATTCAATAGTTTGGCCGTCATCAGCGACAAGACAATGCTCTTCGTCTACTACGCCCATGCTTTGAGCAATCTGACTATGCAACATAAGCCTGAAACGTTCACCGTGAACAGGCATAAAATATTTAGGCTTGATTAAGGCAAGCATTAACTTCAAGTCCTCCTGATTTGCATGACCAGAGGTATGAACATCCATTAATTTTTGGTAGACAACCTGCGCACCAGCACGGAAAAGATTGTCCATAAGACCGGAAACTGCACGCTCGTTACCTGGAATTGGAGATGATGAAAGGATCACAAGATCACCTTTTTTCATCTTTACTTGACGATGCTCGCCAGTTGCAATACGAGTCAGAGCAGCATTATCCTCACCCTGAGAGCCGGTACAGACGATAACAACTCTGTTATCAGGATACTTATTCAAATCCTTAACATCGATGATAGTGTCCTTGGGAATTATAAGGGCTTCCAGAGATATTGCAATCTCCACAGTTGTAGCCATACTTCTACCAACAAAACATACTTTTCTATCAATCTTCTTGGACACATTTAGAATTTGTTGAATACGACCAATAAGGGTCGAGAATGTGGAGACAATGAGTCTGTTTTGTGCATTTTCCATGACAGACATCAAGGAATCTTCCAAAACTTTTTCAGATATAGATACTCCTGGTTTTTCTATGTTTGTCGAATCCGACATCAAAAGGATCGGCTTTTTGTCGCCAATTTTAGCGATGGCAGAAAAATCAACAGATTTACCATCAGCAGGGGTATGATCAAATTTGAAGTCGCCAGTGTTAACGATAACGCCCTCTGGGGTCGTGATAGCGAAACCCATTGCTTGAGGGATACTATGATTTACCTTAAAACTCTCAACTTTGAAACAACCAAGCTGAAGAATATCGACTCCACAGTTAATTGAAGCAACTTTGACTACTTTATCAAGACCAAACTCTTCGAGCTTGCTTTTAATCAAACCTAGCGTTAATGGTGCTGAATAGATAGTTGGGGAGCCTATTTTCTCATAGACATAAGGGATAGCGCCAATATGATCCAAATGACCATGAGTTATGATCAAACCTCTGATTTTTTTCTTATTTTGTTCCAAATAAGTAACATCAGGGATTACATAATCAACACCTGGCATACTCTCGTCTGGGAACATAAAGCCCATATCTATAACTAGAATATCATCTTTATATTCAATAACAGTACAGTTCTTGCCACCCGTTTCCTCTACGCCACCAAGTGGAATAATTTTTAGTTTTGGTTCGTAAAAAAACTTTGACTTGTAAGCATTTGGATCAACTTGTTGAGCAGTAAAACGTGGCTCTTCACTTTTCTTCTGTGCCGAGTTAGGGGCAACCTGCGCTGTATAGCGAGGTTCCATATTTCTATTAGCATTAGCCGGTCTTTTCTGACCATTATTATTATTTTGATAGCGGGAGCTAACCCCGTCATCCTTTAGTACTTTATCGAGAACATTATTTCTCTCTGGTACAATTTGTTTCTTTTCACCACTAGCAGTGGTCTTAATTTCATTTTGCATTAATTTCCTTATAGTTTGTTTTCTTTATATTAATTTTTCTTGTTTTAATTCTTCTTCTGTATAATTATTTGACTCTTTTTCTTCTATTTTTTTGAGGATGACTGGAATCTTGGAGAAATCATCCATTAGTGTTTGCCTTAGCCCGCCGTTATGCAGCGCAGCAGCTGGATGATATAAAGGCAAATAAACTATTCCATTTGGCCTTTGCAGTGCCTTGCCATGAATTTTAGAGATGCTCGGCTGGCCTGGTAATAGGGAAGCTGCTGCATGTCGCCCAAGGGCAATGATCAATTTCGGCTTGATAAGAGCAACCTGGTGCTCTAGATATGGTCTACAAGCAATCTTTTCAGAATCCTCAGGATCACGATTTCCCGGAGGACGACACTTGACGGTATTGGTAATAAAAATGTTCTCGCGGTTCAAACCGATACTTGAAAGCATTTCGTCAAGAAATTTGCCTGCAGCGCCGCAAAAAGGTATTCCCTTTTCATCTTCGGTGGCACCCGGCGCTTCACCAATAAACATAATTTTAGCCAAATGATTTCCTTCGCCAGGAACTGCATTCTTTCTAGTTTTTGAAAGAGAACACTTAAGACAAGGGGCAACCTCCTCTCGGATCTCTTTTAGCTCTCTTCTTTTATCTAAATCGTCCATTCAAAGAAAAAATGTAGAAAATAAATCAAATAGTGTGGTCAATAATTTTTTTGGAGTTCAAAATTTATTATTTGATATAAAATTACCAGATATCACAACATTTGTCAACTGTTAAGCAGTCAACATACAAACTGTTAGACAAGAATACCTCCCCTTTTTAGGGGAGGTATTCTTTATTCTGGTAGGTCAAATATTCTATACTAAAACCTTTATTGTCGGTCCTGACTATTGTCAAGTAAAGCCTTTATAGAGAGAGAAACTCTGCCCTTCATTGGATCGACTTCGATAACTTTTACTGTGACAGTCTGGCCAATTTTTAGCTTGTCAGATACTTTTTCAACTCTCTCATTTGCGATCTGAGAGATATGGATCATGCCATCTTGTTTTGGAGAGATAGCGAAGATTGCACCAATCTCCTTGCCAGTCATACGATCTTTCTTAATATCAATAATCTCTCCGGTCAGTATTTCGCCGACCTGTACTTCTCGAGTCATTGATTTAACCATTGATATTGCCTTTGCGCCCATTTCTGGATCAATTGAGGAGATCATAACTGTGCCATCATCTTCGATATCAATGCTACAAATTTCTTTGCCACCGCACTCTTCGACAAGCTTCTTGATATTTTTGCCGCCTGGGCCAATCAATTCACCAATCTTATCAGGATTAATCTTTATCGCTTCAATTCTAGGAGCATATTTAGAGAGATTTGCTCTTGGCTCTGGGATTATCTCTAGCATAGCCGCCAGAATATCAGCTCGGCCCTTTTTAGCCATAGCAAATGTGTCTCTGATAATATCATATGTTAATCCAGTGAGCTTGGTGTCCATCTGAATAGCAGTAATGCCATCACTTGTACCGGCTATTTTGAAATCCATATCACCCGCAAAGTCTTCAAGACCCTGGAGATCCATCAAAACCTTATATTTAGAGATATCTTCGTCAGTCACAAGACCCATAGCAATACCAGAGACAGGTTTTTTAATAGGGATACCAGCGTCCATAAGCGCAAGAGTAGAACCACAAGTTGCTGCCATTGAACTAGAACCATTTGAGCTCAAAATTTCTGAAACTAAGCGGATAGTATAAGGAAATGACTCAGAGTCAGGAATCATTGGCTTCAATGCTTTTTCGGCAAGGTAACCATGTCCAACTTCACGTCGGCCGGTGCCTCTAAGAGGTCTAACCTCACCAGTTGAATATGGTGGGAAATTATAGTGATGCATAAATCTCTTGGTACTTTCGCCCTCCATAGTATCAATCAATTGTTCAAAACCAGGAGAAGCAAGGGTAGCAACGGTTAAAGCCTGGGTTTGGCCACGAGTAAATAAGGCGGAGCCATGAGGTCGTGGAAGAATGCCAACTTCGACACCTATAGGTCTAATCTCTTCGATACCTCGACCATCTGGTCGTATGCCTTTTTCAAGAATCAGCCGTCTGATTTCTTTTTCAACAATCTTAGTAAAAGCATTTTTGATATCAATTTGTTTATAAGCACCATCGAGAGAGTCGAGTACTTCCTGTTCATAAGATTTAAGTTTTGACTCTCGCTCTTGTTTATCAAGTGCGACCATAGCATCCTTGATTTTGTCAGCAACTAGATTATATACCTCGGCATGAACACCAACAATTTTTTCCTCAGTAGCTTCAGCAGCGACTTCTCGTGAATGATCCTCGGCAATCTTGTGCTGAAGTTGAATAAGCGGTTGGATAGCTTTGTGACCAAATTGCATTGCCTCAAAAACTTGCTCTTCACTAACTTCATTTGCTTCGGTCTCAATCATCATAATGCGTTCGGCAGTAGCAGCAAAAGTTAGGTTCAATTTAGATAATTCTTGCTGGTCTTCATCCATGTTAAGAACAAATTTATCATCAATCATACCGACGTTGACTGAGGCAATCGGACCTTTGAAAGGAGCATTTGTCTGCATTAAAGCAGCGGAAGCAGCAAAAGTGCCGAGAACATCAATATTTATTGAACCATCATACGATAGAGCCGTTATAATAATCTGAACATCATTTCGGTAGCTTTTTGGAAAAAGGGGTCTAATCGGACGATCAATCTTACGGCCAGCCAAAACGGCAGCATCGGATGGTCTACCCTCTCTCTTAATAAAACGACTACCTGAAATTTTGCCAGCAGCATAAAATCTCTCCTCAAACTCCACCATGAGCGGGAAGAAATCCATCCCTTCTTTTGGCTCAGCAGCCAGACAAACAGTTGCCAATACAACAGTATCTTTGTATCTAGCAGTAATTGAACCGCTAGCAAGACCTGCCAATTTGCCCGTCTCGAGCATTATTTTTTCCCCACCAAAATCAACCTCGTATGAACGAGTTTTGAATTCCATTTTCTTAACCATAAAGGTCCTTCCCTGGAGAGCAATTTCCAATATCCAATTTTCAATTTCCAATCAATTTTCAAAGATCCCTATTTCGATTAGAAATTTGTAATTAGAAACTAGAAACTTGCATCTCTTTAAATTAATAAATTTTTCAATGAACTAAGAGAGGCTCCGATGAATCGGAGCCTTATCTTAATCCCCTATTTTTTGAGACCTAAATCAGTGATAACTTTTGTATACTTTTCTTCGTCATTTTTGCGAAGATAGTTTAGAAGTCTTCGGCGTTTACCAACCATCATGAGAAGTCCGCGTCGAGAATCGAAATCCTTCTTGTGTTCTTTCAAATGCTTAGTAAGGTCAGAAACCTTCTTTGTCAGGATTGCTACCTGTACCTCAGTCGAACCAGTGTCATTTTTGTGAGTCTGGTATTTTTTGACCAGATCATCTTTCGCTGCTTTCGCAGCCTTTTCTTGAACCATCTTTTCCTTTCAGCCGGCAGTGGAAGTTTATACCTCCAACCGGTTTCTCCCTTAATTACTATTGATTTATTATTTTATATCATAATTTCGTCTATATATCAATCTATTTTATCCCAATAGAGTTATTGTTAGACTAGGGAGTCTTGGTATTCCTTTATCTTTTGGATAACGGAGTCAGATGAAGCCTCTAGCGACGTGCTGTTCATCTGAAAAGCTGCTGCCATCGGATGACCACCCCCGCCAAAGAGTTTAGCAATAATAGAAACATCTTTAGATTTGGTTGTGGATCTAAGTGAACCATGGACATCGCCATTTTTTTCTGACAATAGTAGAGCAAAATCTACGCCCGAGGCAGTCTTCAATAATTCATCAATAACGCCAGAAGATTCTGTTTCTGCCGCCCCCACTTCAAGGTAATCCTTTTTGTATAACTGCGTCCAGACAAATTTATGAGATTTTTCATCACGTAAATTTGATAATGCCCTACCCCACAAGCGCAAAGTAGAAAGAGGTTTAGTCTTATAGATACTTTTTATTATGTCTTGTTGTCTTCCTCCAAATGCAACAAGTTGTGCTGCAACTGTAAGCGATTTTGGAGTTGTATTGGTATTTTGAAAAGAATTTGTATCTGTGATAATTCCCGTTAGCAAAGCAGTGGCGATTTCTTCATTAATAAACTTGGGATCCCCAGTCAATGCTTCCAAGACCGAGACCAAAATTTCAGAAGTGGATGTTGCTGTAATGTCGACAAGATTAACTTTGCCAAAAAAATCATTACCGGCATGGTGATCTATATTAATAACAGGAATGTCGAAGAAAAGTTCAGGATGTTTCTCATAAGGATTGCCGATTCTTTCCAAATCAGTTGAATCGAGGACAACAACAGCATCATAATGAAAATTGCCGTCACAACATGAAATCATATCCTTGCTAAACTGACCATTCCTAGGAGTAACAATTATGTTAAGTTTATTTTCATCCATCTTATACATTATTTTGTCTGCCTGCACCTTGGAAGTATCGACAGATATGACAAAATCTCTGCCAGAAGCAAAGTTTTGGGCAATTTCTTTGACCCCCGGCATATAGTCGAATATAGCTGACGGCACATCAGCACATACAACAACGACATCCTTGCCCAGCTTCTTAAGAGAGAAATATAAGCCCAAAATACTACCAACGGCATCGCCATCAGGATTTTTGTGTGTCAAAAGAAGAACTCTTTGGCTGTTCTTTATAACATCTACGACTTGTTGTTTGGGGGATAATTCCATATAAAATCTAATGTCCAATCAATCGAATTAAGCAAATATGCTGAGTTAGATATGTCCAATCTATTTGCTATTCGGTTTTTTTTGTTTCTGGGAAACTAGTAAATATAGCAAAAACTGCCATTTTGTCAAGGTATTTGAATAGAATATTGGTTTAAAATAGCAAGGCTATATGATATAATTGGTGTTACAATTATTAAAATAAAAAGGAACATATGAAAGAAAAACATCTTTATCGTTCTTGCGACAATAGAATATTAGGAGGCGTCTGCGGAGGCCTAGGAAAATATTTTGATATTGATCCTGTTTTAATAAGATTGATTGTTGCGCTTCTAATCTTTACAGGTATATCAATCATATTTTACATTGTCGCTTGGATAATAATCCCCGAGGATCCTAGTTGTGCCACAGGGAAAACAGGAGCGGAAGAGATAAAGGAAAAAGCAGAAAAATTTGCTAGCGAAATCAAGAAAGAGGCTAAAGACCATAAAAATATAGTTTCCAAAGACGATGGCAGACTTATAATCGGCTTCGTTATTATAGTCATTGGAATACTGTTCTTATTACAGAATGTTCTAGGCTTCCGCGCTTGGTCAGTATTTTGGCCATTAGTATTAGTGGTTGTTGGTATTGCTGTAATATTAAATAGCAAAAAATAGGTAGGCAATTATGAGATTTGGAAGATTACTCTGGGGGTTTATAATTCTTTTTATCGGCGTTCTGCTTTTGGGAATAAACTTTGGCTGGTGGAATGAAAGTGTTTGGCGTTCTGCTTTTGATCTTTGGCCACTCTTTCTTATCCTTCTCGGAGCTGGAATAATTTTCGGTAAGGATAGTATAATTCCCGCGGTACTACTTGTAGCAATGTCAATTCTTGGGATACTTTATATTTCAAACTTCAAAGACTTAAACAAAAAAATGAATACTGGTAGATCGGAGAATGTCGAGACCCAGAAATTTTCATATGATACAGATACAAATATTGAAGAAGTTAAATTAGATCTGAATCTAGGAGCAGCAAATATCGAGGTCAACTCTCTTAATAATGATAGTAAATTATATGAGGTTTTTTTTGAATCTAACAGTGAAATTAGAGCAAAAAATAACATAAACGGCAATGTTGCAGACATCAACTTCTCTGAAGACCATCGTGATTTCGGCATATTCAACCCTGGCAATACAAAAAGAAATTTTTCGTTGAGCCTCAATAAAAGTATCCCCATGGAGATAAATATCGATTCTGGCGCCAGCAAACTAGATCTAGATTTTTCGGCGATCAAGCTCACCAAACTCAAAATCAATGCGGGTGCTAGCAAAAGCAATATAAAGATTGGATCAGTGATTGATAAAGTTACGATGGGGTTTGACATTGGCGCATCAAAAAGTAATATTCTGTTACCAAAAGAATATGCCCTCTGTATAATTTCTGACTCTGGGTTATTAGAAAATAATTTTGGAGAACTAGGATTAAAGAAGCAGGACAATACTTATAAAAGCGATGACTTTGACAGTAGTCCCAAGCAAATAGAATTGAGAGTATCAGCAGACGCTTCAACACTAGAAATCGAACGATATTAGTCAAATTTTGTTAAACCAGTGATTGATAAACCCACTTTATAGTGTTAAATTATGGCTTAATTATTTAGTTTATATTAAACAAACAAGGATACTATGTATGCAGTAATAATGGCTGGTGGTTCTGGAACAAGGCTATGGCCTATGAGTCGGGAGTCAAAACCGAAGCAATTGCACAAATTAATTTCTGACAAAACCCTGCTTCAGGAAACCTACGAGAGGTTGAGTAAGGCTGTACCGCTAGACAAAATCTATATATCCGCAATACCAAAATTTGTGGATGAAATCAAAAGCCAACTTCCAAACGTGCCAATCGAAAATTATATAATCGAGCCATGTCCCAAAAACACCACGCCGGCATTTGCGTACATTGCGACCAAACTGCTCGAAAAAGATCCTGATGCAACGATCGCGACAATTGCTTCCGACCATATGATCAGAAATACGGATGCATTTATTGAAACCGTTAAGACATGCCAAAAGGTAATTGAAAAATATCCTGATCACCTAGTCGCTGTTGGTATCAACCCTGATTTTCCAAGTACTGAGCTCGGCTATATGAGAATAGGTAGTGAGAAATGCCGTGTTGATAACCGTCAGGTTTTTAATATTGAACAGTTTACTGAGAAACCGGACCTTGAAACTGCAAAAGGATATGTCAGAAGTTGGAGTCATCTTTGGAATGGTGCATACTATTTCTTCAAGGCTGAACAAATTTTAAAATGGATTGAGCAATATCGACCAAAGGTAATTGAGGTGGTTAATGAAATCCATGAGATTGAAAAAAATGATAAATCAATAGTAGCAGAAAGCCGAATTAAAGCTCTCTATAATACACTCGATAAGGAACAAATCGAGAATGCAATTGTTGAAGACTCTAAATTCAATAAATTCCTAGCAGTTCCTGCTGATCTCGGCTGGAGCGACATTGGTACATGGCAGACATTGAGCGACGTATTGTTAGATAACTACTCAACCCACATAATTTCAAGAGGTAATCATGTCGATATCGGCAGCAAGGACAGTCTAGTCTATGCCAATGAAAAATTGGTTGCCACTATGGGTTTGGAAAACATCATTGTTATTGATACTGATGATGTTCTCTTTATCGCCGATAAAACCAAAGCTAACAATGTTAAAGATTTACTGAGCAAACTCAGAGATGATGGCAAACACCTTTATTTGTAAGAGAGATGGCTTATTTGAAGGCTTTTATATATAATTTTAATAATTAAAAGAATCAAAGTAATTATAGGAAATTATGGAAGCCAAGGTTACCCCTCTATCCCAACAGGAGTTAAAGGACTTATTTGCCGCACAAAATAGCGGACAAATGGGTGAAATTCAGAAGAACCAACTCCGACTCAGAGAAACGATAATCCAAAAATACAACGAAATGTGGGCTGAATCTACTAATGATATATCTTTCAAGCCAATTTTTGACTTAGATAAGAAAGAGGCTTTTGATGTAAATGTTACACCGGAACTCGCTGATCTGTATAATCTTTCCGAACATTTGAAAGAATTTGACAAGAAGTCGGATGCATCAACCGCCGGAATAAGAGCTTTTGTGGATATTTTGCACAGCGAAAATCCCAACATGATGTACAACGACTTATTTTTAACTCTTTTAGTTGAAGCTGAGGCCGAGTTTTTAGTACAGATTCATGATGAGATCAGGACTAACCTCGAGCAAATAGAAAAAGATGATCCTGGCTTTACCCTTCATACAAAATGGCTAAGAGAGACAATAGACAAAGAAACAATAGAGATTGTAGAAGATATCTATGGATTGTCTCTCGAAAAAATATTACCCTTTGTCAAAGATAACATAGTCAAAATTATCAGCGGTGAAGTCAGACCTCATACAGCCAAATTTATCGAGTTTGAATCAAGGATTCTTGCCGAAAAAGGAATCACCGTTATTACAACAAGTGATTTTTCAGATAGTTCGACTATAACAGTAATATCGCTTTTAACTCACTTACTTGGAGCCGCTGGATCAACATATTATTCATCAAGCCACAGTTCTAATTATATGTGCGGAAGAAAAGCTCTGGGCATTGGTGGCGCACAACTTTTGCCCGATAAATATGAAGATTACCGCCGAATTTTGCGTAAAATTATTGAACAAAAAATATATGCAGAAGGCGGGCATTCGGTAACAATAGCAGCAGCAAATCACAAGAACATCAAAAAAACTCTTACCTACGATAGAATGACAACTCTCTATCGTATAGCTTTAAATGTGACTCCGGATGATGTCAATCTAATTAATAAGGCGACAGAAAACGGCCATAAAATACTTTTAAACCCTCTTAACGGATCTACTTGGAGAACTCTTAAACCCTTAATGGAAAAACTTGGTGTGGATAAAGATGTTTTCGATCTTATTTATCCCGAAGAAGACCAATTTTTCAATGTGGGCTATATTATTATAAAAACCGGTGGTTCTCCGGGATCTGAGATCTACAGTGTTGATCATCTTGGCGTTGATACAACAATGAAAAAAATTGCTGAGACTATCCCTTATAGCGATTTATTAAAAAAGTATCAAACAGGAATAAAAATTTATGAATGTGACCCAGATTCTGACAGATTCGTAGTAAAACAAGTTGTTGACGATACAGAAAATAACAGAAGGCTTATTACCGAATACGGCATCGATTATTATATTTTAGATAATGACAAGATCCTAGTTGCTCCGACACCGAATAAGGAGTTTTTGCTTCTCGACATTGCTGATTATGAGAGAATGAAACAAAACGGTACATGGGACAAATATCACTCGGTTTATTTGACGACCTACGTATCGACAAGAGCATGGGCAGAATTTGCTAACTCAGTTGTAGGTCTCGAAAATTTCATGGAGAGAGTCGGCTTTAAGAACCTGTCTGAAATGCAACAAGTGATCGAAAATTGGTATTTCAATAAGAATTCAGACAATGAATGTGAATTTACTGATCAGCTTGGTCATAAGATAATCTTAAACAAGGATAAATCAATAAGGATACACGCTAAGAGCGAGGAAAGCGGCGGTAGAGTCGCTGGTCTAAACCATGATTGCTATAACATCTTCGGTAAAAACACATTGGCAATGCCAGAGAAAAGTGCAGCGGATTCCCTTTTCTCAGAGCTTACACGTTCCTCTGAATTATATCTAAAGGAAAATAACTTTTTAGGAGATTACTCTTACTTGAATCTTATTGATCAAGGTTTTAAGAAATACGACTTGAAGTCAAAAATTGATATTAGAATTGACATTTTGCATGGAGATCAGGGTTATATTGCTCAACTTCCGTTCAAGAAGCAACATGAGGCTTTTGCAGAATGCAGCGATCTAAAGACTAACTTTAATAATTTTTTCTTTTCAATTAGTAAAGCTGTTCGTGATGGGCATATCGGATTAGACAAAGTAAAAGATATTCTATCTATGGCTTTACCAAATTACAGATCATTATGGTCTAGAATCAGATTTACGACTTTGAATGAGGAGCCCCTCTCTGGGGGGAGAACAAGACCAGAAGGGACTCCTTTGATCTTCGGAGATGAGAACAATTTAGGCCCTGCTATCATCGAATTGGATTTTCGACCATCAGGAACCGACCCCCTAAAAAGCAAGGTTTATATTGACGCCGAGAAGTTGTCTAAAGAAGAAACTACTAATCTTACAGAGGCATTGAGCGAACTACCTAAATATAATCTTTATGATGTTTTACAACTTTTTGGCATTCATTCAATTGACGATCTGACAAGCCAAGGGTTGCAAAGATTGAAAACGATCGCTATAAATTATAATGTCTATAAAGAATTAGTTTAATATTTAAGGTTAATATGGCAAAAATTTTAGTTGCAGGTGGTGCAGGGTTTATAGGTTCAAATTTTTCAAACATAATGGCTCAAAAAGGCCACAATGTGACAGTATTGGATAATCTCTTTCTCGGAAGAGAAGATAACCTATCTAAAGAGGTAAAGTTTGTAAAAGGTAGTGTTTTGGACAGATCAGACTTAGAAAAAGCCGGAACAGACTTTGATTACATAGTACACTTGGCAGGAGCTTCTTCAGCTCCAATGTTTGAAACTGATCTAAAGGGATCATTTGAAAATAACATTATTGGCCACCTAAATGTTTTGGAATTTGCTAGAGATATTAATGCTAAAAAAGTACTATTCGCCTCAACTAGTTCTATTTATGGCAATAATCCTACTCCCCTAACTGAGGATCAGGAAGTCACTCCGCCAAATTTTTATGCTGTTACTAAACATGCGCAAGAGGAAACATCAAGAGCATTCAGCAAACGCTATGGACTTGAGATTATTGCATTTCGTTTTATGAGTATTTATGGATTACATGAGGATCATAAGGGAAATTTCGCCAACCTTGTTTCGCAATTCATTTGGATGACGGAGAAGGGTGAACGCCCGACTCTTTATGGTGACGGAACACAAAGAAGGGACTTCACCAATGTCAAAGATGTTGTCCAAGGAATCGAACGGGCAATGAATGTTGAAAAGAAATTTGGTTTTACTATTTTTAATATTGGCACAAACCACTCCATAAATCTGATAGAGCTTGTTGAAAAGATTAATAAAGTGACAGAGAAAAACCTCGAACCAATATTTGTCGAGAATCCCGTCAAAGAGGGTTATATTGGCGATCAAAGGGCTGATCTAACGAAGATAACAACAGAACTGGGCTACCAGCCAACTGTTGATCTAGAAGACGGTATAAAAGAAATCTACGACAATTTACTAAAGAAGAATATTTCCACCGACCCTAAAGTAGCCGCTAAATAAGATTACTAAAAGATCCAATATAGCTTTATATTATATTCTTTACAATTTGTCATCTTTCTGATAAAATAGCACTTAGTTTGTAAATAAGAATAAAGAGATAAACATGCCAATTATCAAATCAGCAAAAAAAGCTTTAAAAGTTGAAGCCAGAAGAAAATTAGAAAACGACGATACCAGAGCCAAGGTAAAGAATGCCGTTAAAGGACTAAAAGTTGCTACAGTTAAAGGTGAAAAGAATGTCACCGAACTTTTGAGCAATGCCTACAAACAGCTCGACCTCGCTGCGAAAAAACATGTTATTCACAAAAATAAAGCTGCTAGACTTAAGTCTCAACTAGCAAAAGCTACATCTCCTAAAAAATAGTAGATATATTTGATCTAATAGCAAATTTTGACATCTTCCACTGGAAGATGTTAAATTTGTAATATAGCTATTAAATAGGAGCGGTAATGAACTCATTGAGAAACACGATAATACTTTCTAGTATTGCTATCTTGGCAATAGTAGGAGGCATAGTTTTTTATGTTGGAAAGGCAGGATCTATTTCAGCTGACGTCGAAAGCAAGGATTGCAAATTTTATGCCTTTACAGATAGAAAGAGCTACTTTCCTAATCAGTTGGTCACTATAGGTATTAAGAATGATAAATATAGCAAATGTACCTTAAAGATAAGGAATGATATAGGCCCGTGGACCGTAGTCGATGCAAATAACAAACAAATCTATAAAGCAGATTCCGCTGATAAAACCATCGTTAATCTGAAACCTGGAGAGAAAGAAGATTGGCAATGGTCAATGAAGGATAGCTCCGGGTCTCCAATAAAGCCTGGCAAATATAAAATAAAAATGACCTCTCTTAATAAAACTATTGATTTTACAGTCACCAGCAATTAGTTTTAGATATCGTCTACGACACGGAACCTCGGGAATATCACACCGAGAGCTTTTCCTAAAACAAAACGTTTTTCTATAGATCCGAAAAATCTTGAATCGTTTGAGTTTGGCCTGTTATCACCCATTACAAAATACTCATTACTTTTTGATATCCACACACCACTTGGTTCGGTTAACAAGCTTTGATTTAAGTATTTCTCCCGATAGAGCTTGTTGTTTATGTAGATTTTGCCACTCTTTATCTCTACGCGTTCGCCAGGCAGACCAACAACTCTCTTAACATAAACCTTATGTTTAGGATCGCCTGGGTATTGGACGACAACTATGTCTCCTCTCTCAGGTTTACTGTCTTTATATATGCCTTTATTCCAAAAAACAAGCTCCTTATCTTTAAAACTCGGATGCATGGATTCGCCGTCAACGACAAACACACCCACAAAAAAAGCATTGATCAAACTTAAAATTATCAAAACCAAAATTAGCCATTTTGCCAGATCAAAAATTGCGACACTGCCATATAAAATTTTAGCTAAAAAACTATCGTTTCCCATATTGAAAGATTATTATTCAAAACCAGGTTCTCTTACCGAAGCTAAACTCCTTGAAATATACGAAACTATCGGAAACAACGAGAGACAAAAGTCCTGTAAGCTAAAACCATCTTTACTAGAGATAAACCACCTAGGAATTGCAAAGCTTTCCTCCGAAAATCTCTTAGCCCAGGCAACTTCGCAATCAAGCACCATAGCATAAGGTAGATATTTCTCAAAACTTTCAACATTGTTTAATGAGAAAGGAATTCTGTCTTTAGAAGTGAGAAATTTTCTAAATGCTAGCCAATTGCTCAAAGCTTCACGGCCCATTGGAGCCCTCATAGGGATCTTCTGAGCTAGTGAAGCAATAACAAGAGCGGTTATCATCAATCCAATCCATATAAATGAAAGATAAGGATAATCGGTAAAACCGAAGCTCACAAGAAATCCACCCAAAGAAACAAATAAGATAAGAAGACAAACAAGTCTATATTTGGAATGAATATTCTGGGGGTTCGTTTTGAAATAGCCTAATCTGGTAGATAAGTTATAAACACCCGAAGTAAATAAGGATATCTTTTTGCTGTACAGATGATCATTGATTCTCTTTTCAATATCCTCTTTGTTTGAGAATACATGCTCACTGAAAATCTTCGACAGAAGTATCTTCTCGTAGGATATTAAACGCTTATCAAAATTGTTTTTAGCAAAGGCGAAATCTCTTTCCCTATCCATGATATAGATATTTCCCCTTATGGCCAGATCAATGAGGGTGGCTGCTATCTCTCTAGAAGTAACCTTCTGATGGTATAGCGCCCCGACTATTGCCGGTGGTAACGCCATTGGAGGACAATCTATCTCCTTATCAGGAATCTCAACTTTATCCGAAGCTAACTGCTTCGCTATAACCCAAATCATTATAACAATAGCCATTAGAGGTACAAGTATACTAAGTATTATCCATTGTTTCGGCCCCAACTGTCTTAGGGCGAATAAGGCATTATCCATCAAGCTGTAGCCGACCACTCCTTTTGGGAGTTTCGCTATTATTGAGATTGTCGCTGAAGGGCCAACACCATAGGCTTTATATACGATGGTTTTAGAATCAGAGATGTATGACTCCGTGCTATCAACGCCGTGGATTCCAAGGACTTCGAAACTAACCTTGTTGGCAACATCTTCAGGCAAGCTTAGATTAACCACAAATTCATCCATGTAAATGCCTGGCTTGTCCAAGACCGGTGTTCTGAGTTCATCAAAATCCTCCATTATAGAGAGCTTAATAGAGGTCTTATTTTCTCCTACAACTACCTTGCCGTTTGGCTTTATTTGAATATTAGAAGCAGGATTTTCAGAATATACTGCATAGTCAAAATCGCCACTGTCAGCTTTGATACTACTTATAGAATCTATTCCCCAAATTGCCATCAGAAAAAAACATCCAAAAAACAGGAGTTTTTTCCAATAAAACCCAAAAGAAACTACGCTCATGTTATTTTTCTGCTGGGCCAAGATCTCCCTCCCTAGTCTTCTACTTACTAATTATTTTAGCACTTTCTGCAGAAATCTACTATAAGCAGCTCTGTCATTATGGCAATATCCGCAATACCATTTTTCGACTTCCAATCAATCTCTTCTAACCTAGAATACATCTTAATTAATTCACTTTTAGGGAAATTTCTTAAGTTTGCCATCGTTTTTTTCACAACAAATGGATGGATACCCGCTTCTTTCGCCATTTGATCTCCAGTCATTTTTTTTGAAAAATCATTAATAACAAGCATTGTCCGTATTTGGTGGACGATAAGGTTAAAAATACGATAATCGTCCTCCCCTGATTTTTTGAATGCATGCAGAACCATGATTGCTTTATTAATATTTTTTTGTGCAATCGCATCGGTAAGATCAAAAATCTTATAGTTATTGTTGGGTTCTATGAGATTATTTACATCTTGATCCTCTATTTGGCTTCTGTTATCTGATCTTACAAAATCAATGAGTCTGGCGATCTCATTTTGAAGCCGGAAAAGATCGGAACCAACATAAGCTATGAGGCGAGCGCAGGCCGAGCTAGATATTCCAAAATTTTGCTGACTAATTCTCTCTACTATCCACTGTTTTAGGCCAAAATCATCTAACTGTGGAAAAAATTGTTTGAAGGGTAATTTATCAAGAACTTTAAAGATGCTCTCTCTTCGATCTGGCAAGATATTCTCAAAGAAGACTAAATCAGATGTCTCCGGGATTGATTTTATAACTTGTACAATCCGTTCTTTTTCTTCTTTTTTTCCGGCTGTCAGAAAATTATTTATTATTATTAATCTTTTATCCCCTAGAAACGGCAATGCTGAGACCTTCGCCTCCAGGACATCTGCTCTCAGATTGTCCCCGTCAAGTTTCTCGATGTTAAGATCGCCATGTTCTTTAACAAAATCTGTCTCAATTTTTTTGAGAGCAAGAGACGACCGAAAGTTATCTTCACCGTAAATAAAATAAATCATCGATTAAGTTATCAACCTGAAAGTTTTAAAATACAAAAAATAAAAATTTTACTTTGTTGCAGCCCAATTATTACCGATACCCACGCTTGCTTCTAATGGAATGCAAAGCTTGATTACACCTTCCATAAGTTCTTTAACCACACTCGCAACCTTTTTTACATCTTTTTCTGGAACTTCCACCACTAGTTCATCATGAACTGTTAAAAGCATTTTAGCCTCTGGATATTTTGAAGACAACTCGCTATCTAGCTTGATCATTGCTAATTTGATGATCTCGGATGCTGTCCCCTGAACAGGAGTGTTTATTGCCATTCTTTCTTCACCCTCTGCAATATATCTGATTCTCGAGTTGATATTCGGCAGATATCTTCTCATACCGAAGAGAGTTTCTACATAACCCTCCTTATGAGCCTGCTGAATCATTTTATTAATATAATCCTTAATACCTTTATGTATGTCGAAGTAGTGCATAATGTATTCAGCAGCCTTCGAGGTCTCTATACCTAAAGCCTGAGAGAGACCAAAAGGTGTTTGACCATAGACTATACCAAAATTGACAGCTTTAGCTACCCGTCTTTGATCCTTTGTGATCTTGGGCAAAGGAACTTCAAATATTTCAGAGGCTGTCCTGCTATGAATATCTTCTCCATTCTGGAAAGATGCGATCATATTTTTGTCATCAGCTAGACATGCAACTATCCTTAGCTCTATCTGGGAATAGTCAGCAGAAATTAGTTTAGCTCCAGGAGAAGCGATAAAGGCTTTTCTAATCTCCATACCATATTTGCCCCTTATTGGAATATTCTGTAAGTTCGGCTCAGATGAATTAATTCTGCCAGTGGATGTTTCAAGACCATAAGTAGTGTGGAGTCTCGAGTTTTCATCGACTAAGATTGGCATTGGTTTTAGATAAGTCGAAATTAGCTTAGAAAGCTCTCTTTGCTCAATAATTAAAGAAACTATCGGATGATTATCCTGAATCTTTTTGAGCTCACTAGCTGCAGTAGAGATGCCCGTCTTTGTTTTTTTGAGATCATCGGTTGGAAGATTCAATTTCTCAAATAATACTTCTGCCATCTGAATGGGGGAACCGATATTAAACTCAACTCCAGCTAATTTAATAATCTCAAGCTCTAGCTCCTCTACTCTTTCGCTCAAAGTATCCTCTAAACTTTTGAAAACCGCTGTATCGATTCTAATACCTGCTAGCTCCATTTTTCGCAAAACAGGCTTTATCTGTTCATTAATATCTTCTGATGTTGCAGAAGGAATTGTGATGCCCATCACTTTAGCTTTTTCTATTATTGACTGTGACATAGTATTTTTTGACTTTAAAGTAACTTTAATTGCTCATCTTTTTCTTTTTGCTCTTTTGTTTTCGGCTCTACAGCTCTTTCTGCCCCAAACCTCCGAAGCAATGAATGAAATTGCATTTCCTCAAAAAAATCCTGGACCTTCTCCTTATCATAGTCTCCCCATTTACAATCTTCAAGATTGAAATCTAACGGTACATCACGTCGGATAGTAGCAAGACGCTGGGAAAGAAACGCTTGGTCTTTGTGGTCAATAAGAAGTTTGAGAATACGGGGCTTTAGATTAAGCTCTTTGGCTGTCAAATCAAATTGTTTGCTATCCTCGGAATTTAAATCCCTTGATTCAATCTGTTCATATAGTTTTATTAAAGTATCAAATCTTTGCAACAAATCAATGGCTGTTTTTGGGCCTATCCCTGGCACTCCAGGAATGTTATCCGAAGGATCTCCTGCCAGTGCTTTTAGATCAATAAAATCCTCTGGCTGTAGCGCCCATTCTATCTCAATCACTTTTCTATTAATGATTTGGGCGACGGAGAGACCCTTTTTAAGATCGTAGACGAATATGTTCCCGTCGATGAGCTGAAAGGCATCCTTATCCCCCGTTACAATATATACTTTGAAGCCTTTAAACTTTTGTTGAGGACTTCTTTCTTCGAACATATTGGAGATAGTACCGATACAATCATCAGCTTCAAAGCCTTCCATCTCATATGTCGGAATATTCAAAACTTCCAAAAGTTGCCGCACTCTTGGTATTTGGTCATATAATTCCTGGTCGGCTTTCACTCTATGCGCCTTGTATTCAGCATACTCCTGCGTTCGAAATGTCGCCTTGGAAATATCAAAAGAGGCAGCAATATAATCAGGTTTTATATCTTCTAAAACTTTTATGAGTGTTGTGGTATAACCATAAACTACATTCGTTAATTCACCTTTTCTAGTAGACATAGTCTTTGGCAAAGCATGATAAGCACGATGAATGATCGCGTTTGAGTCAATGAGAACTAATTTTTTGAGTTCACTATCCATGGCTTAAATATATCCCAAGCTGTATTAAAATGAAAGGCATTTTTGCCTATATCAAATTAGGCTGGCTCAGCGTGGATAGAAACCTTGGAGACCTCAGACATATTTTCGCGAATTGTGTATTCAAGTCTACTCGTTACGCTGTGAACTTCATCCAGAGAAGAATTTTTGTCGAATAGACAATGGAGGGAAATGAAAAGTTTATCATTATCCTCAATTATTGAAATATCATGAATGTCTCTTATGAGAGGAATGTTTCTTGTTATAAGTAAAATTTTGTTTTTTAACTTCGCCTCTTTCACTCCACTTACATTTTTCCCGGAGATAATCTCGGATTTCAGTGGTTCTATATGACTATTTATTTCTATATCCCCGAATTCAGCTTCTATCTCTCTTTCCAAATCTGAAGCTATTCTGTGAGCCTCTTGCAAGTTTAAATTACCATCAACCTCAAGATCAAAGTCTAATTTTTTGCCCTTGAAGTCTCTGTGTAAAATAATATTATGGGCCGCGAGACCATGTGTCGAGGCAATTAATTGAACCCTTTCGAAAATTGTTTCGCTATTTAGTGGCAGAGGTTTAGTATGAATAGTAATATCGGAATCGGAAAAATCTTTTTTTATTTTATCCTCTATTTGCTGGCAGATTTTTTGAGTTAGGAGAAGATTGTTTTTTCTGTGCAGATATACTGTGATATCGATGATTACTGCCGCCCCAACTGCTCTGGCACGAATTTTTTCAACTCCTATGACACCGGCAACACTACTGGCAGCCTGATTTATTTCATCAACCAAACCCTCTGGAGCAGTATCTACTAAAACGTTAATTGTCTTACGCCCTAGATCATAGGCAGCATATAGTACTACAAAAGAAACTATGATCGCTGCGATTGAGTCAGCTGTGGTATTGCCGAAATAAACAAAGATTAATCCCACCAGAACGACCAAGGAGCTTAAAATGTCTGAACTGAAATGTAAAGCGTCGGCTTCCAGAGCCTGGCTTTTAGTCTCTTTTGCAACCTTAGAAAGTGCTCTAGACCGAGATATGTCCACGACAATAGAGATTATTATCACAGTGAATGAATACCAAGCAACTTCAACCTCCGATTTGCCGTGAATTAACCTTTTTACTGCCTCATAGATTATCCACGCGCTAGTAAGGACAAGCAAACATGTCTCTAAGAGTGCAGAGACACTTTCAACCTTAGCATGGCCATAAGGGTGCCTCTTATCAGCAGGTTTATCTCCAATGTTAACTGCGAAATAGGTCATTAAAGCGGCAACAAAATCCAATGCTGAGTGAGCTGCCTCAGAGATTATACCCATACTGCCAGTAGCGATACCTACAACTAACTTCATAGCCGTCAAACCAAAACTAGCAAAAACCGAGCTTAGGGCAACAGATTGTTTTTTGTTCATTTTTTTCATTTATCTGAATATCCTAACAACCACTGTGCCCAATATCAACTTACATAATTGAGCAGAAGAACAATTTAAATAGTCTATTTATAAAGTACATTATCCTTGAAAAGCTTAAGCAGATCGAAAAGGCGAACTCTTTCGGCAAAGGATATATCATCTAGTTTGAATGTAATATTCTTCACCTTCTTGAGCTCATCTGCATTCTGACCTTCTGGAGAGAATACTTCCCCCAAAAATCTAATTTTGTAAGTGATTGCCCATAATTCAATACAAATTTCCGCTTCTTGATCAGTCAAAATTTTATGATCTTTAAGAAAATTAATTGTATCAATCGTTCCAGAAGGGATTTTACTAGCCTCACTCGGATCTATAGTTCCCTTGTCAAAAGCAGAAAAGAGAAGATAGTTAATTTTGAAGACTAACGAACGCTGGAGTGATTCTTTAATTTTTTGCAATAATTCTCCACTTGCTGCACAGGCATATAATTTCTCAAATTCAGCCGTGAAAGAAGCCTTTCCAAAGCCAGTTTCCAGATCTCGAAGAATATATGAGTCTAGTAGATGGGCAGATTGATTGTGAACAATCAGATCTTCCTTGCATTTAGCTACAATCCCTTGGTGTTCTGCAAAAAGAGGATAATTACTAATAATCTCAGTCGGCTCTTCTTCCTGGCGGCCCTGAGAAGGATTAATCTCAAATTGCCGAATCCGACTAATCAGGCTAAACGGTTGCCGGTCTTTCCGTGCCAATCCAGCATCAGCTCTGATCCCCGCTTCACCTAAAGACTTATTAATTGATATGGCCAGAACATTATTAACAAAATTACCAAGATCTTTAATAAATTGAGCTAGATCAGTTCTCTCCGGAAGTATTTCCAACAAGTGATCATCATCAACTAGAAGTGAATAATCCAAATCTGAGCCCAACGTTATCTCTCCTCGGCCACCGCTACCAGTCACAACTGGGATTATTGCCTTTTTATAAAGCCCCGCCATAGCTTTATCAATGGAATCCATCTTCAATATATCTTCCCATGCGTCTTCCCAAATCTTGACCATCAGCTCCTTCTTCTTTTCTGTCATATACTCTGCAGTTTCAATCACGTCATCAACAATTATGCCTTCTCGCGCCTGCCTTGAAATCGAATCGCGGAACATTAAACTTGTTAGGTGGCCTTCGGCAGCTCGTCTTTCATCTATATTTCCAGGGGAAATGTATCCAAGCTGATCGTCCAGAAATGAGTCGATGAAACCATGGGGACGCCTCGTTATCTGCCTTTCATAATCAACGCTATCGCCAATTGTTCTATGAGTTTTAGCTTGGTCATCCGGATATATGAAGAGTATATCCCTCGCTTTCCAACGATTTTTTGCGCCGACATTTTCTTCAACCATTTGCATCACTTGCTCGAAATCTGCCTCCTCATACCATTGAATATCCTTGGTGTTAAGATCATTGCTCTTCAAGAAGTCAACGAGCACCGCCAAATCCTCAAAACCTTGTTCATCATTTTCTATCTGCTTTTTAACCAAATCAACGGCCTTATTCAAGACAATATTATGTTTTGTTTTCTCAGTTGTCTGATTTAGTTCCAGATAATATTTATAAACATTATCAATAACGGCTAAGGGATAGCCCTTATAATTCAGCGCATAATAAAATATTTTCATTTGATCGAACTCTTCAGGAGTCCAGAGATTATTGCCACTGGAATCGAGAATTGGAATAAACAAGTTTTTCATGGCAATGTACTTCTTTTGGTCCGCAAGAAAGGAGGTATCAGAAATAACAATGGCAGATATTTCGGTACTGGGGAGACCGAGCATAATGCATTGATGAGCTGGCCCCATCTGAAAGTGTGTTTCTGCTGTACCATCCGGTCCATATGACTGATATTTATTAGCACTGACATCTCCATAGATACGGTTGACCTGAGTGCCATGAGGATTACCATAAGAAGGCAATCTACCAGCCAAAGTACTTCTATCTCCTGGTACACGACTTGTTTTTGAAATATGAGCTCCAAGATTATTCTCCTGGTCTTTAGCAATTTCACCAAGTAAAGCATCACATAGAGTGCCTTGGTCAAGGATCGGGTAAGTGACATCTGGAGGACCAACTTGGGATACACTTGTTGCTAGCGGACAAGCAATTTCTGCTCTTTCCTCTTCTGTCAGGCCCCCTCTCTGCAGTCGTTGAAAAATTTCTCTATTTCTCTGGTCAGCTTGTAGGTACGCCTCTTTCATCCACTTAAGCTTTTTCTCTAAGTCCAACCGATCTTCTTCTGATATATTTGGGTCTTTCAGCTTCTTTTTGTAGTGTTTTTGCATATCAATACTACCAGAGGCGATTAAAATATCTTCAAAATCACCCTGAACAAGCTGCTTAATCGCTTCGTGCAATGACAGCCCTTGTTCCATTAATGATTCGACTGCAATTTTAAAATCAGGATCTTTGGCATCTTCTAAAGTATATTTCTCCAAGAAGAGAGAACGCTTTTCTATAATCGTGGAATCACTACTTTCGAAGATATGACGAATATTATTCAGCAAAGAAAGAAGTTCCTTGGCTATTTTTTCATTATCAATCTCCTCTCCCTTGTAAGCCTCCTCAATATAATCGATAATTTTTGAAATAATTTGCGGTCTCATTGTGCCGAGTTTCCTAGGATTATCAAAAATTTCCTGCAAATTAGGATCAATTGCAATTAAACCATCCGAAAAAATCTTTTCAAAGGTCTGCGAGTCAGGAAATTCTTCTCGGAAAGATGAAAATAGCAACAAGTCTTGGAAGGTAACTGATTTGAGGGAAATAAGTGTTCCAATTATGTCTATTTTATTTGGATCATTCTTCATTTTTTCCCTCACATAGCCAATCAGGTATTCCTTTGTTTCAAAAATAACCTTGATTTCTTCATCAGATGGATCTTCTTCTGCCCCAATCAACTGGAGGGCCGACAAAGCATTAAAAACTTTTTTAATCTCTTTGGCAGAACTTAGGACTCGATCGGTTTTGGCCAATTCAAAAAGTGCCTTTCCGATCAAACACCTTGAGTCACTTTTTTTGATTTTTGGTAGAATAAGTCCGAGCTTTTCGTCGAAAATAAGCGTTTCTGATACCAACGACTCTGGAGCCATTTCCATTGTTTCAGCCAAAAGAGTAAATATTTCAGCATACTTTGAGTCATCCAGAGATATAACCGGAGCAAATGCCCGAATTGCCCGAATAATCTCTTCTCGATTTCCGCCTTTTGCTAAAATCTCTCCAAAGGATCTAGCAAGATCAACTTTGCCTGAATTTATCTTCTCTTTTTCTTCATCAGAAAATTTTTCAAAATCAGAGCCCAACCAATCTTTATTTAATTCATCGAATAGGTTGAAAATTTTGCAATAATCTTCTGTGGAACTAAGTACGGGATTGGTTTGTAAAAAAGAGCTAACAGAATTGAATAAAAAATTTCTTTTATCCTTGCTATTGACAATATAGAGTCCGCCTCTATCTCCCCTTTTGGATGACAATTGTGGTAAGAGATTCTCTAAAACAAGAGAGCCGACTGGCACCTCTAGTATCTGTGCTAATTCCTCAAATATTTCAGCGTACTTTTCTTGATACGTTGGAATAGCCTTGATTGGATAGTATCGATCAACCACAGCTTTCAAGCTTTCGCCGGTAATGTCAGACAAAACTCTGCAAGATTCAATAATGCCCTGCGGAGAATGAACGCTTTGCTTATCTTCTTTACTTCGCACCATCTCAGACTCAATGCGGTGATAAATTTCTAGAGCTGGCACTCCCAGCTCTTTTGCTACTAACCCAATAATCTCTAAAGAATCTGGACTTTCAAGGTAAACTGAACGAGTGATGTCTTTGAAATAATCTTCGATAATTATCTCCTTATCTATGCCCAAGACCTCGGCAATTTCAACGCAACCGATAAGTAAGTCCTTCCCCCACCACCTACCGGTAAAAAACTCGGCTGCTTTGTCTTCTGGGTATCCACTATCAAGCAATTTCTGGGTGTATGCCTCATTCCTCAGAGTTTTTTTTGGATCTCCCAGGTAACCAAACATTGTCCATAAATAGCTTTCTCTAGCAAATCTATTAAGACATGAGTCCTTATCAAGGAGCAACTCAAAAATTTTTTGGTCATCACCTGGCAAATCTTTGGTTGACTGTAGCACCTCTTCGTGGGAATATTTTTCGTCTATTAGCGTAAGAAGACGCCTCATTGCCCGTTCGCCTGAGTGGCTACCGTGCAAAACTACAAACTGATAAAGAACGGGGATTACCCCGGGATTACCCAAGTTAAAAACCTGTTCGACTTGTGTATCTGGTTCCCCACCTTTTTTACTAAGATATTTTTGCTGTAAATAGTCTATTAGTATTTCCTCGGCTTGATGGAAAGTTGCCTCATCAATCAGGCCGGACTCTATACAAATATCCCTAGTTGTTTGCCATCTTCCCAATTCTCCCGGCATTTCACAAAAATCAGCGTAGACTTGAATGTCTGGGCGTTTATCTAGATCTTGATAACTATAATAATATTCCAAGAACTCCTTCTTCGTTTCAGTATAGATTTTCGTTTTTGCTTCAGTGCTTATACCAAGATCACCCACAAGATCAAGAACGGCATCAACTTTTTGGCGCAAACCTATTTCTGTTAACAATTTGAAAATATCGTCATATCTCTCATCTGGTGTCGAACCTCGATCAGGATCGAGACTCAGGGCCGTTGACTTCCAGTATAATTTATAGCCACTTCTTTCCTCTAATTTTCTGATTTGATCAAATTTGGCTTCATATGCTTCTCGATCTTCAGCTGACATACTATACGTATCTTGAATCCCGTCTCTGGCAATTTCTTTTCTGTGCTGCAGATAAAAGGATATCTCCTCATCGCTAAAATATTTCCCCTCTAATTTTAGTTGCTCAAAAAGTGGTAAAAATTCTGAATCGACGAGCTGCTCATTCATACCAGCTCTTAGCCGCGGATCAGTCATTTTTTCTCTAGTTTTTTCAGTTTCAGCTTTTAAACTTTGGAAAATCTTAGTGACAAGTTTGACAATGGTATCATCAAGATATTTTTCAACTTTTCTTAATAATTTTTCGGCATCAGTTTTTCTGCCTAATTGATCATCTTTAATCGTAGAAATTTTGCCTTCTTTGACCTTCAAATCTTTTATTGCTTTCTTAAGCGAACTGCGCTCTCCAATGCGGAAAAGTTTTCCCCAAAAATCTTTTTCATTTTCCTCACTCAGAGTAGTTGTTTTTTTCTTGATTTCACTTTCAATACCAAGAAGTTCACCTCCACTAGCCTGAAGACCATCCTCTGACTTTTTGAGCAATTTTTTTGCTTCATCAGCAAGTATCTTGATTTTAAGGATCAGTGATGGGAATTCCTTAATATCAATTACGTCAATTTCTTCAAATAATTTTTCAATCCCCTGGATACTAGCCACTAATTCGATCGGGATTGTCTCATTCTCAATTCCAATAAATTCTTCCGTTGAGCTTGCCTGCGATAAAATGGTTTGTTCTTCATCAAAAACTGCAGCCGCTATTTCCTGTCGACTCACAACCTCAGAAACAGCCACATCAAAATCACTGTGCAGCAAAGCGGTATCCGATGCTTCGATTTCCTCCAGTTCGCTTCCTTCTGCGGGATTTTCGGCTACCGCAATTGGTTTGTCCCCATCTTCTGTAGTCATTGCTTTTAAGTATACTAAAAAGCAATTATGCTAACAACAAAACGGAAATATATTGCAATAAAATAGCAATTTCATGTAATAAAAACTTGACTGAAAAGACTTCGGCTCCCGTACACGAGGTGCAGGGAGCCGATAGTATGAGTGCGCATTAGTGCGCTAAGTTATGCCGGTTGCCACCGGCGGGCCTGTTGCCGCATCTGCGATTCGCGATTACGTCGCGCCTTTTCGAGCGCTTCGCTTTCACGGCGCTTTTGCCGCTGCTCCTTGAGCCTTCGAGATTTCATCTGCGACGAGGTGAAACCTTTACCTGTCGGCTTGCTAGCCATGATACAGTGACCTCCTATGGGGTTTGGATGGTCAACCTTGGGGGTTGATTAAGTATTTTTATACCCCTAAATTTCTTGCTAGTCAAATGCTTGCTTGTTCACAAATACGCTTAGATCTGGTATATTTAGCCGGAGTTTTTTAAATATTATTATTTGAAAGTAAACGTAAAAGGAACAAATGTCATTAAAGATAGGTATCGTCGGACTGCCAAATGTAGGTAAATCTACACTTTTCAACGCTCTAGTAAAGGGCTCTCACGCAGAAGCAGCAAATTATCCTTTTTGCACTATTGAGCCAAATGTTGGTATTGTCGAGGTTCCCGATGAGCGCTTGAAACCATTGGCTGAAATTTCTAAATCAAAAAAGATTGTACCGGCTGTCGTCGAATTCGTTGATATTGCAGGACTTGTTCGTGGTGCCTCCAAGGGAGAAGGTCTTGGCAATAAATTCCTTGCCCATATCCGAGAATGTGACGCTGTCGGCATGGTCACTAGATTTTTTGTCGACGACAATGTGACTCATGTCGACGGCAAGATCAACCCTTTTGATGATATCTCAACAATAGAAACTGAGCTCCAACTTGCCGATATTTCGACTGTAGAGAAAAGACTTTTCTCTATCGAAAAAGAGCTTAAATCAGGCAGCAAAGAGTCTAAATTTGCCCATTCTGGCCTGCAAAAGATAAAGGATCAGCTTTATGCTGGTAAAAATGCTCGAGAAGCAGACCTTAGCGAACAGGAGAAAGAGGTTCTAAAAGGTCTTGGCCTGATGACACAAAAACCTATTATATATATAGCTAATGTCAGCGAAGAACAGCTTGCAGATAACTCGTGGAAAAAGGTAATCTCTGCTGAGAAATCCGATCAATTTATTCCGATTTCTGCCAAGCTTGAAGCAGAATTAAATGATCTTACAGACCCAGAAAAGAGTGAATACCTCGAAACTCTAGGGATAACAGATTCTGGCCTAAATCGCTTAATAAAAGAGGCTTTTAAAACATTAGGGCTTCAAACCTATTTGACGACTGGTGAAGACGAAACTCGTGCTTGGACAATTCATCAAGGCGACACTGCGCCAAAGGCAGCAGGAGCAATACATGGTGACTTTGAAAAAGGCTTTATTGCTGCGGAAATAGTTCCCTGGCAGGATATTTATGCACAGAGTGGCTGGTTAGGCGCCAAATCACATGGTCTGGTCCGCACTGAAGGCAAAAATTATGTAATGAAAGACGGCGACGTCGTAGTATTTAGATTCAACGTATAAAACTTGCGCTTTTACATATTTTCTGCTATTGTCAGCATACAAATTAATTAACTTTTCTCCTGTTGTATGACGGGAGAGCCGATGTTCGATCTCAAGCGGACTAAGAAGAAATTCTGACCGAATCGGCGCCATGAAAGGAGCACATTGAGAAAGTACGAGCTTACGTACCTCGTTTCTGATGAGGTACCAGAGAGTGATTTGAACAAAGTGACCGGAAAAGTTTCCGGTTTCGTTAAAGAACTTGGCGGGAAGACTACCAAGGAAGACATTTGGGGACGAAGAAAGTTGGCATATCCTATTAAAAAACAGGATTTTGCTACTTACGTTACCCTTTATTTTGATTTGCCAGCAAACAAGGCAATCGAATTTGAGAAAGACCTTCGACACATTGATGGTGTTCTTCGCCAGTTAATGATTATCAAAGAGCTCAGCAATGAAAAAATAAGCCTTTCTGCTGAGGAGATCGCTCAAGCAAATGAGATCGAAGAAGTTGTCGGTGGCGAAAAATCATTTGAAGCTATTATAGGAGAAACCAAAGATAGCAAAAGCCTAATGGCAAAGCGCCAAGAAGAAAAAGCAGAAGTCGTTGAAGAAGCTGCAAAAGAAGAGATTCAGGTAGAAGAAGAAGAAGTAGTAGAGGCTAAGCCAGAAAAAAAGGCTTCTGCTCCAAAAGCTGCTAAGAAAGAGAAAACAGAGGAAGTAGTAGAGGCTAAGCCAGAAAAAAAGGCTTCTGCTCCAAAAGCTGCTAAGAAAGAAAAAGTCAACGATGAAGTTGAGAGACTTTCAAAATTGAACGATGAGCTCGACGATATCTTGAAAGATGAGTTATAATTAGCTCAGTGTTTAGAGTATAGAGTTGAGAGTATTTTAAAAAATAATCTCTAAACACTTAACTCTCAGCTCTCAATAAAGTGAGGTGTTATGCTTAATTTGAACAGAGCTCAAATACTTGGAAATATGACCAGAGACCCTGAGATGAGATTCACTCCGAACGGTCAAGCAGTTGCGAACTTCGCAGTTGCGACAAATCGAAGATGGAAGAATCAGGACGGTACTGATGGCGAAGCCACAGAATACCATGACGTTGTTGTCTGGGGAAAACAAGCAGAAAATGTGACCCCAATGATAAAAAAGGGCGATCCTGTCTTCGTCGAAGGTAGAATCCAGACACGAAATTGGGAAGGTCAAGACGGTGTGAAAAGATACAAAACAGAGATTATTGCTGAAAGCATCATCGCTCTAGGAAGCAGAGGCAAAGGAAGCTATACTCCAAAGGCAAGCAATCCAGTGGAAAATATCGCTCAATCTGCGCCGAAGAACGAAGAAGAAATAGATATAGAAGAAATACCATTTTAATACTTTTTAAGGAAAATTATGTCAAGAAAAAAATGTTTAATATGTGCTGCCAAGATGACTGAGGTTGATTATAAAGACATCACAACTTTAGGACGTTATTTAGATCGTTGGAATAAAATTCAACCAGCAAGTCGTAACAGTAACTGCGCTAAACACCAAAGACAAGTAGAGCGCGCTATCAAGAGAGCAAGATTTTTAGCTCTTCTACCTTTTACAGTTCGCTAAGACATACAGAATACAGATCACTCGAATAACAGATACAAAAGAGGTTTATATGCTGTTAATCTGTAATCTGTTCAATCTGTATTTAGTATGAAAGGAACTTATTTATGTTAGGTATCACTGATTTAAAAACTGGCGCTAAATTGACCCTGGATGGTGATCCATATATTGTCATCTCTTATTCACATTCCAAAATGGGGCGTGGTGGCGCTGTTGTAAAGACAAAGCTAAAGAATTTAAGAACTGGCGGCAATATAGATAAAACCTTTCAGGGGGCTGACAAGGTTGAAGAAGCCGATCTGAGCAAAAAAGTCGTAATGTATTTGTATTTTGACGAGCAGGATGCATACTTTATGGACAACGAAACATATGAGCAATTTACATTGCCATTGCAGAAAATTGGAGATCAGAAACAATTTCTGATTGATAATTCGAATGTTGATATATTATACTTTGGCGACGAGCCACTGAATATTGAACTACCAATCAAAATGACCTTTGATATTATCTCTGCTCCACCTGCTGTTAAAGGCAATTCTGCAGGAAGTATTACTAAAAAAGTTACCCTGTCTACTGGAACTATTATCGATGCACCAATTTTTATCAAAGAAGGCGATAAAATTGTTGTTAACACCTCCGACGGAAGCTACGTAGAAAGAGCCTAGGTTTATATGTTTATGGATTGATTAAAGAATAAATCAATCCATAACAAATTAACTAAGGCATAGATGATAGTTCGATATACTTCTATTATTGGATCGACGGTCGCTGAATTAAGAGATCAAACCAAAATAGGGCGAATCTCAGAAGTCATTATTGACGATAGCTCAATCTCAATTGCGGCCATTGCGGTAGATATGCCCTTTTGGTCTTTTCAAAAGGATAAATTTGTCCTTAATATTGATATTGTTCATCTTCTCAAGGACGGGATTATGATAAATGACATAGAGTCAATTGTAGATTTAGACGAATCAATCCAGTTAGAAAAGCTGATTAAAAGAAAAGTCTTTGGTATAAATCAGAGAGTTGAGACGAGCAGTGGCACGTATATCGGTTATGTATATGACTTCCTAATTGAGACTGGAAATCTTGCAATTGTTAAGTTTTATATCAAACACCTTTTTGCGGAAAGAATAATAAGCGCAGACAAAGTCATATCCATAAATGGAAAAATTATCAGAATAAAAGACAATTTTACCTCTAATAAAATAAGTTCAATGGCAACAGTAGATGCAATCTCAACGAATTAAATAAAAGAAGACCCTAAATAGAGAGGGTCTTCTTTTATTGTGAGATTAGTTTATTCGTATATACTTTTACATTCCCATGCCTCCATATGGATTTCCACCCATAGCTGGCATTTCTTTCTTCTCTTCTGGCTTATCAGCAACCAGAGCTTCTGTAGTCAAAACAAGAGCAGCAATAGAAGCGGCATTTTGAAGCGCACTTCTAGTAACTTTGGCTGGATCAATAATACCCATCTTGATCATATCGCCATATTCACCAGTAGAAGCATTGTAGCCTTCGCCAGCTTTCATCGATGCGACCTTATCAAGGACTACAGAACCTTCCACACCAGCATTATCAGCTATTTGTTTTGTAGGTACGGATAACGCCTTCATTACAATATTAGCACCGACAAAAACATCATTATTTACAGAATTCACACCTGAAGCAGAAAGCTCTTTCATCAGCTTCATAACTGCTTTTTGAGCATTTAATAGGACTACCCCACCGCCAGCAACAATACCTTCTGCAATCGCAGCTTTTGTGGCATGGACAGCGTCTTCAACCTTATATTTGATCTCTTTCATCTCGGTCTCAGTAGCTGCACCAACTTTGATGACACCTACTCCACCGGCAAGCTTAGCCATTCTCTCATTTAGCTTATCCTTATCATAATCAGAGGTTGATTTCTCAATCTGTTTTTTTATTTGAGATACTCGAGCTTTTATATCAGCAGCTGTACCCTTACCCTCGACTAAAACTGTGTGATCTTTATCAGACTCTACTTTCCTAGCCTGACCAAGCATTTTAATCTCAGTATCTTCTAATTTATGACCAAGATCAGCGGAGATAACGGTACCGCCAGTCAAAACTGCGATGTCAGCGAGCATTTCCTTTCTTCTGTCACCAAAACCAGGAGCTTTGATTGCAAGAACATTTAGAACGCCTCTAAGTTTGTTCACTACTAGTGTTGCCAAGGCTTCACCATCGACATCTTCGGCGATAATAACAATATCTTTCTTGCCACTTTGAGCCATCTTTTCAAGCATCGGTAGAATCTCTTGAATGGAAGAAATCTTTTTATCGGTAATCAAAATATAAGGGTTCTCCATAGTTGCTTTCATAGAAGCAGTGTCAGTGATCATATATTGGCTAATGTAACCATTATCAAATTGCATCCCCTCAACAACATCAGTTTCCATACCCATAGTATTTGACTCTTCTACAGTGACAACGCCGTCTTTACCTACCTTGTCCATCACTTCGGCTATCATATTGCCAATCTTTTCGTCTCCTGACGAAACAGAGGCAACTTGAGCTATCTCCTCTTTCTTGGAGATTTTTTTAGAGTTGCTCCCGATAAATTCAACTGCCTTTTGTGTGGCTGATTCGATACCTTTACGCAATTCGATTGGATTTGAACCAGCAGCAACATTTCTAATGCCTTCATTGATCATTGCCTGAGCAAGGATTGTTGCGGTGGTAGTACCATCACCAGCCACATCATTTGTCTTACTGGCAACTTCTTTGACTAGTTGTGCGCCCATATTTTCATATTTGTCTTCTAACTCTATCTCTTTCGCGATTGTCACACCATCATTTGTGATTGTTGGTGCGCCGAAGCTTTTTTCCAAAACAACGCTTCTGCCCTTTGGTCCAAGCGTTACTTTTACAGTATCGGCTAGTTTATTTACTCCATCTTTAAGTTTTCCTCTTGCTTCGTCTGAGAAACTAATCATTTTTGCCATATTTTAATCCTTTCCCTAAAAATTAAATAATTCCTAAAATATCTTCTTCTTTTAAGATTTTATATGAAGTATTATCAACTTCGATCTCCTGAGCGTATTTAAAAATTACTTTATCACCTTTTTTAACGGTAAAATCATATTTCTTGCCATCAGTCATCTTGCCGTTTCCTAAAGCGACAACTTCTCCTTGATCAGGAGCTTCTTTGGCAGTGTCTGGGATGTAGATTCCTCCCTTAGTTTTTACTTCTGCTTCCAATGGTTTGATTAAAACCCTATCAGCTAGTGGTTTGAACATAAAATCTTCCTTTCTTTGCTTATTACTATTGACCCAATTGTTAGCCACATCAGGACTTGATACATAAGGAATTGTAAAGTAAACTTTACATTTTTGTCAATACTTTTTTCATCTCTTATTGAGATAGCGATGAATTCACTTTGTGCATTATTACTATTAATTCATATTAAAAACGGCAACAAGTGTAAGGGGGATAACACCGTTGCCGTATAACCTATACTAGCGCAAATGAGCACGAAAAGTCAAGTTGAACAAACATTAGTCAAGGACTATTTTAAAGATTTTTTGGTGGATGAAAGCGAGCTTCTTGATCATTATAGACGATCAAACTCGGAAATTTGCTAGTTCTCGGGTCACTTTCTATCATTTTTATTTGTAAATGTTTAAGCCTTCTTTCAATCCAATTACCAAACATTCCGCCAAAAACAATCTCTTGCATTTTTCTAATAAACAAGAGAAAAGTAATACTTCTGGCTGGGAAATAATATTCTAGCTCTTTTGAATCATTTAATGACGAAAAACAACCAAATTTTGCAAACAAATCACTATTTATTGCAAGAAACTTATCAAATAATTTATCATCACCCCAAAGGAGGACACTTCTTGAATAATTCATCGCACAATATTTGTCCATCTTTTCTCCCCTACCTGTCGGGATTTTAAGATAACCATCAGTTAAAAAATAATTAAAGCAGAACTTCCCAGCATGAGACTTCTCTTCATTCTTCGATCTTTTTTCTCCCAGCAGATTACCAAGTAGATTAACAAAGAATCTGGTGGTATAAATCCGCCCTGATCTTGCAATAATAAGTAGATCTATATCAGAGCTTTCTTTAATATTACCTCCTGCTAGAGAGCCATTTAGAATGATTGCACGCAGAAATGGCACACATTGGAGAATCCCTGAGAATCTAACTGTTCTTTTTAAATACTTATCTTTGTATTGATTCATTATGCGATGATTATACCAAAAAATAGACAGGGATAAGCTAAGGGTCCCCGGCGCAAGCGACGGGGACCCAAGAGAAAGAACGTGCCAAGCAGACTAGCCGCTAATTGGCTTCTTGTCGGGCGACACTGACTGAGGGGATTCTTCATTCCCCTTAATGACAGTGCCATCGGCAAGTACAGAGTCGTGCACCGGCGCAACATCCGGCGGTAGGGTTTGTTGGCTGTGATCAGCAGCGTCGGTCTTTGTTCCCATGGTGTCTCCTTCAGAATGGATCGGGGGTTCGTTGTGTTGACACTATATAAGATAAGTGTTGTTGTGTCAATCTTAGGTCTTGCATTATTTCTGGCAATTCTGTAAAATGGCATTAAATACGATATAGTATCCTCAAAAAAAACTCCAAAAAAATTGCGTCCGGAGTTTTTTGCTTGTTTGGATTAGAGATAAGATAGTAAGAGTTAAGCTGTGTGTATGAGCTTAATCCTTAGCTCTTAATTCTTAATCTTGGGAAAAATATGGCTTCGAAAAAATTCATCTTTGTAGTTGGCGGTGTTATGTCCTCTGTAGGTAAGGGCATTGCAGCAGCATCTATAGGAACAATACTAAAATCAAAAGGCTTCTGCGTAACTGCAATCAAGGCTGATCCATATGTAAATGTTGACGCTGGCACTATGAACCCAACTGAACATGGTGAGGTTTTTGTAACCAAAGATGGAGACGAAACCGATCAAGACATGGGTAACTATGAGCGTTTTATCGGAGAGGATCTTACAAAGATGAATTACATGACCACTGGACGTATTTACCAATCCGTAATCAATAAAGAAAGAAATCTTGAATATGGTGGAAAATGTGTTCAGGTCGTGCCTCATGTACCTGAAGAAATAATCAATAGAATAGAAACTGCTTCTTTAAAAACAAAGGCTGAAATTTCTATTGTCGAAATAGGTGGAACTGTAGGTGAATATGAAAACCTGCTTTTTCTGGAAGCTGCCCGCATGATGAAGCTCGAGCATCCAAATGACGTAATCTTTGTATTAGTTTCATATTTGCCAATACCATCAAAAGTTGGGGAGATGAAAACAAAACCGACTCAACATGCCTCTAGAGAGCTTAACTCATGTGGTATTCAACCGGACTTTATACTATGCCGTAGTGAATATCCAATCGATGATAGGAGACGTGAAAAGTTAGCCACATTCTGCTCAATATTGCCAGAAAATGCTGTCTCAGCACCCGACGTCGATTCTATTTATGAAATTCCGGTTAATTTTGAGAATGAACAGCTCGGTGAGAAGATCTTGAAAAGATTACACTTGAAACCAAGACGGAAAGACTTGGTAGAATGGCGAGCTTTTGTCGATAAATCAAAGAAAGCAAATAAACCGATCAAGATCGGAGTTATCGGAAAATATTTCGAAACAGGAGAATTCATATTATCTGACTCCTATATTTCAGTTATTGAAGCGGTCAAACATGCTGCTTGGTCTCAAGGCTTCAAGCCAGAAATGGTCTGGCTCTCCTCTACTACATATGAGGAAGATCCCGAGAAGCTAACAGAGTTAAAAAGCCTTGACGGCGTAATCGTGCCTGGAGGTTTTGGTTCACGTGGGATCGAAGGGAAAATTGCTGTAGCAAAATACTGTCGTGAGAATAAAATCCCCTATTTTGGCCTTTGCTATGGCATGCAAATCGCAACTATCGAATACGCCCGTAATGTTTGCGGCCTGAAGGACGCTCATACTGAAGAGATAAATTCCAAAACTCCATACCCAGTAATTCACATTATGAAAGATCAAAAAGAGAAACTTCGGAAGAAAGACTTCGGCGGCTCTATGAGACTAGGAGAATATGCTTGTGAACTGCAAAAAGGGTCTATCTCATATGATGCTTATAAAGCCAAGGACTACCCAGGTGAATTCCCAGTGATTCTTGAACGCCATCGCCATCGTTATGAGTTTAATAACGATTATAGGGAACAGCTTACCAAAGCAGGACTCAGAATAGGTGGTCTTAATCCTGAAAGAGATCTAGTAGAGATCGTAGAAGTAGAAAGTCATCCTTTCTTCGTCGGAGTACAGTTCCATCCAGAGTTAGCTTCACGCCCGCTCCGACCTCATCCACTTTTTATAGCTTTCGTTAAAGCAGCAGGTAAATAGAAGAAATCCCCCGGAGTTATCGGGGGATTTTTCTTATTATATTAAGTACTCCTAAGAGATCAACGTTTATGCAAGTGGCTGTCGTGTTTGCTTCTTATGATTTCGGCAAATAAGAAAGTAATTATAACTGCGATAGATAGGACAATCCACTCCCTGAAATTAGGAACAGTAATACTAAATATCTGGGCAACTGGCTCAAAAAGAAGCGATAGCTGGAGAAGTACAGCGGCAATAACCGAGATCAATAAATATTTGTTCTCAATAAAGCTTTTTGGACTTTCCCATATCCTCTTCTTGGATCTTATTGACAGGGCAAAACAAAGTTGGGAGAAGACTATAAAAAAGAATACTAGTGTCCTGGCTTTGGATACAGAAGAATTTAATCCCCATAGAAAGAGAACAAGAGAGACAGCAAAAGATGATGCAGCGAGATATGAAGCATAAATAATAGATTTACTCATCGAATTTGAGCCGGATATTCTGGGCTTGCTTCTTAATACATTCGGACTTGGTTTTTCGAAACTGAAAGAAAGGCCGGCAAAACTTTCTATTATCAGATTGATCCAGAGGATTTGCAAAGTCACAAATGGCATCGGTAGACCGAAAATAAATGCCACTATTACTAAAAATATTTCAGTGAAATTTCCAGAGACAAGCTGGGTAACAATGTTTCTGATATTATCGTAAATAGTCCGACCATATTCTATGGCAGACACGATAGTATTGTATCGGTCATTAGAAAGAATGATATCTGACGATTCACGAGCAACATCCGTACCTTTTATACCCATTGCTATGCCCACTGAAGCCTCTTTTAAGGCCGGGGCATCATTTACACCATCTCCGGTGACAGCAACCGAATATCCCATCTCCTGGAGCACTCTGACGATCTTTATCTTATCTGAGGGAGTCACTCTAGCAAAAACTTTTACCTTGCCAAGTGCCCTGATTAATTCTGCGCGATCTAGACGTTCGAATTCTTTTTCTGAAATGATCTCATCATCAGTTACTTTTAGACCTAATTTATTAGCAATAAACTTTGCCGTCTCGGGGTGATCGCCAGTAATAATAATTGGCCTGATCCCAGCAGATATTGTTTTTCTAATCGCCTCTTTGACTCCTTCAGCTGGCTCGTCGATCATCACTAGAAGCGCACAAAATTTCATACCAGACAGAATACTGCTAGAAAGTTTCCCAATATTTTTTTCAGCTAAAGCAATTACCTTATACCCCAACCCGCTAAGACGTGCTGCCTCAGACAAGATATGCTCTTTTCCGATATCGGATTTAAATGAACAGAATTTTATAATTCTTTCAGGAGATCCCTTAGAAATCAAAAACTTTTTGCCTTCAAAACTGGTGAGGACAGCCATATATTTTTTATCAGAATCGAAAGGAATCTCCATTAAGCGCTCATATCCCTTTGATTGGAAATCTTTTGTTTTTCCAAGCGATTGCAACCGCTTGGCTATAGCTATCTCCACAGGATCACCTATATATTCTTTTTCGTTATTCATATCGATATTAGAACAAGCCAAGCTTTGATAGATAATTTCTAAGGATTCTTTGTTAATATTATTTGCAGATAAAGTTATTGGTGTTAATTTACCATCCTCAAGGACGGATATAATCTCTAACTCTAATTCATTATTGGTCAAAGTCCCTGTCTTGTCTGTCGCAATTGTATCCACACAACCAAGAGCCTCTATCACTGACAACTTTCTTACAATGGCCTTTTTATGTGACATTCGAGTTACTCCAGTTGCAAGAGACAGTGTTATAACTGTCGGCAGACTCTCAGGCACCACAGCCACCAACAGGGCGATGGTGAATGTTAACAATTTCCATACCTCATATCCACGGGCATAACCAAGCACAAATATTATGACTGCAAGAATTATACCTATTAAGGAAAAAACCTTAGCAATGTATGCGATCTGTTTTTCTAGTGGAGTTGTATCTTCAGCTTTATCTACCATGCTAGCAATCTTGCCGAATTCGGTCCCTGCACCGGTACTAACGATTATGCCCTTTCCATGACCTTTTAAAACGGTTGTGGAGCCAAATAGCATATTTTTTCTATCCGCCAAACTCGTATCTATGGGCAGTGTATCACTGCTCTTGCTTACGGGCATCGATTCTCCAGTCAAGGATGACTCATTTATTTGAAGAGATTCCTCATCTACTAATCGCATATCTGCAGGAATTTTATCTCCCGCTTCAAAGGTAACAATATCTCCCAAGACTATTTCTCTGCTATCAACTAATATAACTTTACCATCCCTGATTACCTTGGCATTTGAAAAGAAAGATTTTTTCAGAGCTGTAATTGATTTTTCTGCTTTATATTCCTGAAGAAAACCGAGACTAACATTTATGCAAACTATGGCAAAGAGAATAAATGCTTGAACCAAACCGTCAACAAAATAAGAGATCATGCCGGCAGCGAATAAAATTATCACAAATAGATTTGTGAACTGTCGCAGTAGAATGGTAAAAGGAGAAACCTCCGAAAACTTTTCTAAAGTATTTGGTCCATATTTTTGCAAACGAAAAGAGGCCTTGCTGTTGCTAAGACCATTGGTAACATCAGTTTCCAGATGTTTTTCGACATCTTTGACTGGCCATTGGTAAAAAGAGTATTCCCTCCCATTCATTAGTTCCTATTGTACCAACAAAACACTAAAAAGATAACTTTTTTCTATTCTTATAAATTATTGCGCACAGACTGAGCAGCTTCCGCCACAATCAACACCTGTTTCATCACCGTTTTGAGTTCCATCGGTACATGTTGTGGTTGGCAATGGAGCCGGAGTCTCGGGCGTTGCCGGAATTGGATCAGGGACAACAGCAGGAGCAGCAGCCTTACCTACTAGCCATTTCTCTGGCCATGGGACATACTTGGAGACAAATGTCTTTTGTTGCAATACGTCCCCAGAAGCGCTCGTCACTTTATAATCAAATCTGGCAGTTGCCCCCTGATGTGCTGATTCAATTTTTTTTCTTTCACCGGCAGGTAGAGTATCCGTCTCAGTAATTATCGGTTCGCCAGGATTAACGTAATCGAATGCTATAGGATTAGAAACATCTATTTTTCTGCCATCCTTAGTGCCATAAATATCAAATGTAAGTTTTGTTCCTTCTATCCTTGATTGGATCAGGACGTGACTCTTATAGTTATTAACAAATTTAAAATCTGGCGCCGGATCATAGATTGTGGCATCCATGCCAATAGGTGGCTCAAAATAGCCAACTCGATATTTGTGAGCGCTACGCTCTGTTATTTTCATCCCCGCATATATAGCTGTACGAAAAATAGTTGAGGAGACCTGACATAACCCACCACCAAATTCTGGTATGGTCCTGTTCTCTTTGATCACAAGCTCTTCTAGATATCCTCCGCTGGCATCAATTACGCCAAGATGGCTGAGAGTGGAGAATTCTTCACCTGGTTTGAGCAAAACTCCGTTCAAGCCATTTGCCCCTATGGTTATATTATGAACACGATTTGGCGGAGATCCCTTGAAGGAAGTACTGGCAGTTCCGATTAATTCGTTGATCCCCAATGAACTTACCTCCGTCTCGGTAATTTGGGGGCTTTTACTTTCTACAACTAATGTGACTTGGTTATAGACTCCAGTAATTCTTGCCAGTAATGCACTTTTTATTTCATTAATTGTCTGATCAATTTTGAGCGCCTTGCCAACTTTTGATTGATTAAAAACAACCACTTTGCCATTTTCCATTCTAAGTTTTGCATTGCCAGCATCAACATTGACAGCCTTGGCAACAACGTCGAGAAACTTTTTTATCCTATCTTCATTAAAATCAAGCTCCAAATCGCTACCATTGTGGCTTGATTTTATAAAACCAGCAATAGTGTCTTTATCTGCTTTGAATTCCTGGCCTTCCCCTTTTATTATTAATTCTCCCGGAGAAATAATCCCGTTAGCCTCAGACAGCGTCTTATTAGCACTCTCGAGCGTTACTTTTGGCTCATATACATCGATTGTGAAAATATTTTCAGCAGTAGATAGGCTAGAAAAGCTCTTTTTCAGATCCAATACTATTTTAGCTTGGTTTATCCTTTCACCGGCAACACGTTCTGTTGTGATTTCGAAACCGTTACCAGTGTAAACAAGGGAATAATCTTTTTCAGGTTTATCTAGTTCTTCGGCAATTGTTTTTATCTTTTGATTTAGGCCTTTTTCATTCAATGATATAAACAAATCAAAATTTCTGCGAACGAAAATGCTTTTTATCTGATCCAGCATATTTCCTAAGGCACTTCCTCCTCTACCGAAGGACCAAATCTCATCTGCTGATCTATCTACATCAAAAGTTAAGCCGATTTCTGTCGGATCAATATTATAGACTTTGTTTAAGTTTGTGTTCTTGAGAACGATCTGGGAGTTCTGATATTTCTCAGCTGCCTCTTTTAAAACATTTTTAGTATCATTCTTATCTCTGCCACCTAGATTAATAGTACCTACATATTGATTTATGTAATTTTTATTTTGAAAAGCGATAGAATATGCAGCAAAAGAAAGCAAAGACAGGACGATGAGGCCTGCTCCGCCAAAAATCAAATATTTCAGAGGAATTTTTACTTTTGTCTTTTCCCCTTTATCTTCCTCTCTCGCGGTTTCTTTATCTTTCTTTATCATCAATTAATCCATATATACAATCAGCTCTAAATCATGTCTCGCCTCTATCATACAGAAAAACCATAAATATTTTAAGCTTTTCCAGAAAGTGTAATGACTTCTTATCTTGGATTCATTATCGCGTTTAGAATATCCTTGGCTTTTTGGTCATTTGCCAACTTCTCGGCTTCGTCGGTCGCTACTGTCAGAATAAGGCAATCACCTTCGGCAATGTCTTTAGGAAGTATTTTGTTCGATAGGACAATTTCATCCCCGTCATCAGTAAATAAAACTGATTTTTCTCCCTCTATTCGGTCTAGCTCTAATTTGGTTCTTTTGGTACCTTTTTCAATATTTTTCATCTATCTCCAGATATAACCGGCAGTAAAAGCCATCACCATGATAACTAATATTCTTAGAAACAGCCACAAGGACATTTCTTTGACCGGAGGCAAGAACCAACTGACTCCCAGTAATGTCAAAATCATAAAGTTTGCCCAGGCGTGATCGCTAGGACCATTATTTAGAGCATTATAAAGAATAAGAACTGCCATTAGAATAATAGCGCTACCGAAGATGAACCTGATTTTGTTGCTTCGTTCTGTTTTCATTGGCAATTAGCTTTATAAATTAATTCTTAACACATATCTCTGTCCCTGAAATCCACGAGCTACCATCTGGACGGGTTTCTGAATCACGAAAAGGTTTTAGCCCTGCGCAACAATTTCTAGGATTAGCGTCAGCGACCAGTTCAAAAGTTTCTTCTCCCTCTTTGGCACAAGTCTGTTTTTCGTACTGTTCTTCCTGTTCTTTTGTCTGATAATCTCTGAAATATTGATATGACAAAAAGATAATTACCGAGAGCAACAAGGCTGCAACAGGCAATATTATCTTCTTAGTCATATTTCCACTATCTTTAAATATGTAAGAGATGGCCCCGCATTCGCGGAGCCATTGTCTCAACTATTTAACAGATTTCTTCTTGTTACCGAGGAGCATCCAAGCAGTAATACCGAGAATGATAACTGCAACAACTACAATCTTGGTTGTATTTGTGAGCTCAACCTTGATCAATGTACCAGCAATCAGAAGAGCAATAATATTCACAACCTTGATGATCGGATTGATAGCAGGACCAGCAGTGTCTTTATATGGATCACCAACAGTATCACCTGTCACAGCAGCTTGATGAGCGATCGAGCCCTTGCCGCCGAAATTACCTTCTTCGATGTATTTCTTGGCATTATCCCAAGCACCGCCGCCAGAAGTCATCGAGATTGCAACAAAAAGTCCGGTGATAATCGTACCAATCAGAAAGCCACCGAGGGCAACAGGACCGAGCAAGAAGCCAACTAGGATTGGAGCAGCAACTGTAATAGCAGCAGGAAGGATCATTTCTTTGATAGCTGCTTTAGTTACAATATCAACAGCTTTAGCATAATCAGGCTTTACTTTGCCTTCCATGATGCCTTTCATCTCGCGGAATTGTCTTCGTACTTCTTCGACAACAGCACCAGCAGCCTTACCGACAGCCTCCATAGCCAGAGAACCAAAATAATATGGAAGCAAGCCACCAATAAATAAACCTACTAAAACTTTTGGATCAGTAAGATCAAAAGCATAATGTCCACCAGCTGCTTTAAGTTTCTCAGTGTAGTCAGCAAATAAAACCATAGCGGCAAGAGCAGCTGAACCGATAGCATAACCCTTGGTAACAGCTTTTGTAGTGTTTCCTACTGCGTCAAGTGCATCAGTGTGAACACGAACATCAGATGGCATTTCACTCATCTCTGCTATTCCGCCAGCATTATCAACAACTGGACCGAAAGCATCAATAGCTACGATGATACCTGCCATTGAAAGCATTGCCATAGCGGCGATAGCGATACCGAAAAGTCCGGCAAGAGAGTAAGCGCCCAAGATAGCAGCACCAATAACTATTACAGGCATTGCTGTTGATCTCATCGAGACAGCCAAACCAGTGATAATATTTGTACCGTGACCTGTCTGAGAACTCTGTGCGATCGATTGGACTGGTTGAAATTTTGTCGAAGTAAAATATTCCGTAATTATACATAATGCAGCGGTGACACCCAAGCCAATCAAGGCTGTCAGATAAATTTCAAGAGTTGTATATTGTCCGTTGTCTGCCATCATCCAATTTGTGATGAAGTAGAAAGCAATAGCAGCTAAAACACCAGCAACAATCAAACCTCTATATAGAGTGCCCATGATGTTTTTGGAATTTTTTCCAAGCTTTACAAACCAACTACCGATAATTGAAGTTACGATTGAAGCAGCACCAAGAATGAGTGGAAATAAAACTGCATTCTCGAAATCTGGGAAGAAAAGGTGTCCTAAAAGCATTGCAGCAATAGCAGTTACTGAGTAGGTCTCAAATAGGTCAGCGGCCATGCCAGCACAGTCACCAACATTATCACCAACATTATCAGCGATAACAGCCGGATTTCTTGGATCATCTTCAGGAATTCCTGCTTCTACCTTGCCAACTAGATCAGCTCCGACGTCTGCAGCCTTTGTAAAGATTCCGCCGCCAAGTCTAGCAAAAATTGAGATAAGAGATCCGCCGAAACCAAGACCGATCAGGGCGTTGATGTCTTTGGTGAGTGCATAATACCCAGCAACCGCGAGAAGTGCTAAACCTACAACAAGCATTCCAGTCACAGTTCCTGACTTGAAAGCAACATCCATGCCAAATGGCAGACCCTTTCTGGAAGCTTCAGCAGTTCTGACATTTCCGCGAACGGAAACATTCATACCGATATAGCCAGCCAAAGCAGAAAAGATTGCGCCGACCAAGAAGCCAACGGCAATTTTCCAGCCAAGTGCATAAAGCAATATTACAAAGAGAACTGCGGCAACCATGCCAACAGCGGAATATTGGCGATTTAGAAACGCCATCGCGCCTTCTTGGATTGCTTTCGCAATGTCAACCATTTTCTTATTGCCAGCAGGCATCTTATTAACGCTCATGACCAAAATAAGGCCGTAAATAATAGAAACAATGGCGGCACCAAGCGCCAGGATCATCGCAATTGTGTACATGGAAAACTCCCGATTGGTTAATAAAGTTATAAAGTAAAAAGCTCATAAAGCACTCTTTTGAGTTGCTTTACAAACTTTTGACCTTATATATTAAGCATAATCTAGCATAAGGGGACTCTTTCTTCAATCTTGACATTTTACGTTATTTATGTTAATATATAGCAAGTTTTTAAGCTGACGATGGGATCATCCCACCAGCTGAAGAAAGCATAAGGAGAAAATCGATGCGCCGTATCCTCTCAGCCATGAGCCTGTTGCTCATCATCGCTTGCGCCGGAATTCTGGCCGGCTGTGGCACTGGTGCCACTTCGACTTCCAACGAGCAACCCCGGCTCAGCCTCCGTTTCACGGATGGCGCTGGAAACATGGTCACCCTCTCCGAGGGTACGACCAAGCTCACCGCTGGCACGACCTTGAAGGCAATCGCCACCTGGTCACCCCAGCCGCTACCAATAGAGGTCACGATCAAAGTGACCGAGACCGAAAACACCCCTGGGGGGGGCCTGAGCATCAGCAATGATGTAAAAGGAGTTATGCCAACCTTGAGCACCATAGTTGCGGCTGGCAAAGCCTACACTGCAACTGCGACTGCACAACAGGGCGCCTTCAAATGGAATGCAGGTGAGTATATCTTTATCTGCAATCCCAAACCGCCTATTGGCACTGCATTAACAACTGTCTTTGACACAACCGTTGGAGACATGGCCCAAGTCATGCCAGATCGCACCAGGCATTTTAGTATCACCGGTGCACACTACTTCCGCATTGGTTTTGGTACCTCGTGGTACCATATCAAAACGGAGTGGGATGTCCCGGGAGAAAGAAATGCACTGGCCAAAACAGCTGATGGCTTCTACGCCGCAGCTAATGGCGAGGGCACCCTCCATGTCATCGTGACAAACCTTGACACTGGAGAAACAATAGAAGAAACCACCACCTACACGGTCACCGGTTTACCAGATGACCCCGGCATGGGATTTAGTCGCTGACTTTCCCTGCCAAGTATCAAGTACGCCTGTTCCCTTCGGGGATCAGGCGTACTTTAGTTATATAGAGAGTGCCAAAAGAATAGATTGCTTCGCAAGAATAATTATAGTAAGGAAATGATTAAACTTATATCAAACTTTTATATACTTCCAAGGTCTTTTTAGCGGTTTCGTTCCAATTATACTTTTTGACCCGTTTGAGCCCTTTTTCCGCTAGCTCTTTCTGAACTTTTTCATCACCCAACACAGTTGAGATCGCTTTGGTTATTTCTTCTATTTTATATGGATCAAAATAATATGGGGCATCACCCAATATTTCAGGAATACATGAGATATCTGAGGCAATTACTGGTGTACCGCAAGCCATTGCTTCGAGCGGTGGCCAACCAAAACCTTCAGATAGTGAAGGGATCACGTACATAGACGCCCCAGCATAAGCGATCGGCAGCTCTTCTTCGTCAATAAAACCAGTTGTTTGGATAGAAGATTGATTTTTTGATATAGAAGATAGAGACTTATTGACTCTTTCCATTTCGGCGATGACTTCTGGCTCATTCTTATCAATTTTACCCGTCATGACAAGCTGGATTGGGTTTTTTGTTTCTTTTTTGAATTCTTCGAAGGCTTGGAAAAGTCGGATCAAATTTTTGTGTTTCTTCCACATACCGGTATAGAGAATATAGTCGCGTTGAATGCCATATTTTTCCTTAAAACTTTTGACTTTTGACTTTTGACTTTTGACTTGCCAATTGTAATTGGCGTGGTCAATACCATGATAAATGATCTCAAACTTCTTCTTTGGTGTGCCAAAAAAATCTATTACATCGTCCATCGAAGTCTTTGAGATTGCTATCACCTTTTTTGAGTCTCTGGCAGCCGATTTCATCACCATATTATAGGCCAATTGTTTAGCAAAATTGAAATAGTGTAAATGGCCGACAAGAGTAAGATCATGAATTGTGGTGACATAATCACCTTTGTAAAAAATAGGATGATTGAATTGGGTAAAGTGAACTAGATCAAATTTCTCTTTGTTTAAGTAGGTTAAAAGCTTCGTTTGTTCAGCTAGTGAGTAATGAGGAATTTCTAAAATATCAACTTTGAGGTTTGGCGCATTGACAATATCTGGGTACCTTTCAAGTGCACGCTCACCTTGGGGTCTTATCAGTAAGGTATATTGATTTTCTTTATCCAATTTTAAAATACCATTAAGCATTTCTAAGGTGTATCGAGAGATAGATTCGCCAACACCGACAAACCTGCCATCAACTAGGATTCTTTTTGCCTTATTCATTAATATCCTTTTTATCATTATTCAAAACTAAAGCTGCCATCAGCCACATCAGGAAAATACCGACTTGGCCAGTGTAATAGTTGATAAAAATACCAGTGACGGCAAAAGCGGTCAAAATTAAGAATGCGCTCTTGTTCCCCCGCTTATAAGTTGAAAAGATTAGGGCGCCAATTAAAATTAAATATAAAAATAAACCGATAAACCCAAGCTCCTCAAATATATCTAAGTAGATATTTTCAGTCCAATGATTTTCGCCGTTATCAAGACGAGATTGAGAGGAAGGTCCGGCCGTACCTGATCCTCTTCCAAACAAGCCGATTTCAGCTTTTATATCCCAAATCCTCTGATATTGTTCATATCTGAGCGAAGAGGAATTGTCATGAGTAAAATAATTTTGCAATGCAGGACTCTTATAAGCTATGAAACCGGCGAGAGCTACCGCCACTGAAATGACGGCTATAATAATGGCCGATTTGCAAGCGCCAATCTTTTCTTTGAAAAAGAGGAATATTGTTGCCAAAGTCAAGACAAAAGCACCGATCAAAGCACTTCTGGAAAATGTTAGAAAAAGGATAATTATAATCGGTAAAAGCAAAAATTTGGCAAGTTTATTATTTTTTAAATGACCAATTGCTAAGCCAAATATTGCCATTAAATAAAGCCCGAGTGCATTTGGGCCAGCGAGAACTGATTGCAGTCTTGGGATACTACTATCGCCAACATAATGAACGCTTTCCAAGGCGCCCTGACTTGAGAAAGAGGTAATGAGAGGGACATTGACTCCAAATAGGGAAAGGGCTGCCAGAATTAATATCACTATTGCCCCGCCGAATATCAACTTATAAATAGTACTCTTCTGACTTTCACTCAGCTTAGAATTTGCGATGGAAAGGAAGAAAATAATTGGTAGAAATGTGAATCTGAAGCCTTTGAGCCACTGCATTGCACTGGCTTCCCTCCAAAAGAATGATAGGACTCCCCAAATTATAAAGGCGAGTGCTAACCAGAAAATTGTCTTATTTATCTTTTTCCAGTCAAAATTAAAAATTATCAAAGCAGCCATTATTAGTATCAAGATATCCCTGACTAAAGTTAGAGAAGCCAAGCCGGTCAAACTGACTAGCCATGAGCTTAATGGCAAAAAAATGAGTAGTACGCAGAGAAGATAAAATATACTTGTTTGAGAATTAAGTTTCATTTTTGGCTTTCCATAATGATTTATTTTTAAATCTAACTTTTATCGGTTCTTTGGTCAAATTTTATTTGAATATTTTTGCTATCCTTTGATAATAAACTGTTGTTTATGCCTAGTAATGCAAATAGAATAAATGTTCCAGCCGGATTGTCAGAGAGCGTGTGCAAAAATAACGATGCGATTGCGACGGAAATAAAACCAAGAAATAATCCCCTATTCGAATTGATTGTCTTTTTGGCGATAAAAAAGAAATAAAGCAGCCATATAAAAATACCAAAAAGGCCGAGCTCTAAAATAATTTCTAAATACCATGATTCCGAGATAATCCCATCGCCATATTTCATTGCGGCTGGCCCTGCACTGCCCAAGCCAGAACCGAAGATAAGAGTTGGCAGATCAGACGTCCTTGATTTCAATTCTGAAACCGATTCCTGCAGAGCCGAGGCATGACCTGATTGTGAAGCCCCATGAGTAAAAACACTCTTAACCGTTGGACCACCAAATTGGTAAATAAAGAACATAGCAACAAAGACTAATACAAATGAAGCCAATCCAAACCAGCGAACGAAATTACTCTTATTTAAGATAAAGAATAAAATAAGACCAATAATCAACCCGATAAATGCAGAGCGTGAAAAAGTCAAAATTATAGCCGCTCCCAGAATGATGATCAGTGCCCAACGAAATTTCTTTGTAATGTCATTACCACTAGATAACAAGATAAAAAATGCTGGCAGAAGATATGCAGCCAATTGATTGGGCCCGCCGATAAAAGATACACTTTGTCTAATACCATCAACGGTATGGGCACCGAACCATGTCGAAGCACTAGGGCTTAAGATACCCCAAAGTGACCAATAATTTGAAGGTAAGATTTGCTCAATCAACGCCCACAAGCCAATCATGACAGCGCTTACGATGTAAACATTAATAAATTTCTTGAGAGCATTCTTATCAAAACCAGCCAGATAGGCAGTGGCAAAAATCGCTACGGGCAACACAACAAAACGAAAACCCTCTATCCCCCTACTGATACCTTTAGTTCCTAGAAAAATAGAAAGAGTGCCCATACTTAATAATATGAGTGCCAAGACAAGATCAGCCCCAATTTTCCGCTCTTTCTTAAATAGGTAAATGGCAAAATAGAAGAATATTAAAATGACAATTGCTGGCTCATACCAATGCGAGAGCCAAAAAACTGTCCCGCTAGAAAGCTGAGTATGATTTTCAAGAAATGCTTGGACAAAGCGGTAAAAAGGAATATAGGCAATAATTATTAACAAAATCCAACGTAATGCTCTACTTTTCAACAATATTGCTTGATCTATATTTTTTAACATAATCTACTTTGTAGTTTTAATAAACTTTATTTTAATCTCTTTGTCAGTGTCAACTTTGAATTTAAGTTTGATCTTGCTATCAAGCTGACCCAGATTATCCACATTTATAGGCTGGAAACCCTCAGGGTAGCTCAAATTTAACTCAATATTATCAGCCGGTGCACCAGGCTGTCTCTGAAAATTCATAATATAGGTAAAACTTTTTGTAAGGTCTAGGTGATAATTGGGCTCGTAACTCATCTCCGCCTGAGTTGAATTTTGAGGCAATGTCGACATCCAGAAATTTATGCTACTCTTTCCAGCCTCTTTATCTGTCCAAAAAGGCTGACTATTTCTAAATCCTCGATCATAATAACGCTGGAAATTTCCCTTCTTGGCATTAAATGACAATACCTTACTGTCACTTGGGATCAAAATTCTAACGTAATTGCGGTCCAAGCCATCAGGGGCTTTTGATTTTCCAGTGTGGACTCTCTCTAGAGAGAGATTATTAGTTATTTTACCATCTTTAGATATTTCTGAATTCAGAATGACATTTTCGACCATATTTTGGTTAGTCTTAGCACCGGCTAAGTTTGAATTGTTTATATAGAGATAGTCCCCGATTGAATTCTTTACTGTTCCGGCTAGATTGAGACCGACCATTTCTTTCTGTAAATCTTCCTTGGCAAAGTTGAACAATATGTGTTTCTGTGCGAATGATTGCTTCAATGAGTTTACTATCTCCAACGATTTTTGCTTGTCATTGAGAGCAGCAGTAAGTTTTGTGATGAAGATTGGAGTCATATCTCCTATTATTTTCTTTGGTTCATTTTCTACTTTGCCTCCAGTGCGCTCGAAATAGTCATTTTGAACTTCAGCCATTGTCTCATCAACAAAATTGTCAGCATTTAAGGTCTTCTGATATGCCGGCATGTCGATTGGACCAGTTACTCTAAGCAAAGATACGATTGTATCTGTATCGATAGTGACAGCACCGTCAACTTTCTCACCGGTTTCCTTTTCATAGAACCAACGGATTTTGTCTAGTGCTTCGGCGCCATCAACAGCAAATCCAGAATGCTTTAAGCTCCAAATACCACCAAAAGCCTCGAGCTCAGATGGAGAAGCTATCTGCTCCTTTTCCATAAAAGCTTTGTCGAGCTTGTATATATTTGTGCCAAAATCAATTTTTTGCAATTTGCCCCCCTTGATTCTAGCAACCCCAAACGAACCAAATGAGCCACCACTGCCACCACGTAATTCACGATTATTTTGGAAAATGACCAAAATATTTTTATCTGTACCATCTTCTCCGGAAAGCCAAAAAAGATCATTATTGGCTATCTTCTTAGCATAATTAATTTTATTAATTAATTGATCAATTTTTGGGAGCAAACTTTTGGTATAGCTTATGCCTTGAAGATTATCCCTAGCCCGAACTGCGAAACTATCGAATTTATCTATTACTCTAGATAGCTCCAGTCTAAATGCTTTGATATCGGCGATAGAATCACCTTGACTAAGATATGAAGTTGATTCTAGTTTCTTCATATCAACAGGAAGAGAATCAATAATCATAATGGCTTCATAGGCCGTACTCAGCAATTTTTCATTCTTAGTTAGTTCTGTGTTGGCATTTAAAATTTGAAAGTACTTTATATCCTGACCCCATGATTGAGCAAACATTTTTAATTCTAAAATGTCTGTTTTTAAATTTGTCAGATCATTAACCGCATTGGAGATATTGCCGCTAGCAGCTTCTTTTTGGACTTTTGATATTTTGTTCTCAATAATTGCAATTTTCGTACCCATTTCCCTTTTCAAAGCAATGGCTTTTTTTTCGCCACTGGAAAAGGCTGTCTTACCGCCAAATAAAAGCAAAGCAATCAGAAAAACTATTATCAAGTTTTTTTGCGACAAACCGGTACCTGCTCTCCAAACTTTTTTGCCATTGGAGATTGGCTTATCTGAGACTGGCGGTTTTTGATAATCCTCTTTTGCGATATCTACAGGGATGATTATCTTTGGATTATCTCGAGGAGGTGCATTTTCTTTTGCCAACGGCAAAATATGAGGATTTTCTTCCTCTCTCCATGCAGATCTTGTGCTTTTTTTCCTTATACCATCAATATTGCGCACAGCCCTCCAATGGCTTTGTTAAGATTTACGGACAATACAAATAGGAGTCTGCTCGTTGGTCTGACCGAGAGGATTATCTCGAAAAACCGCTTTAGCAAAACTATCTTCAATACCACTTGATGATTTACCCAAGATTTCTACTCCCAAATCATTCGCATCTATTATAACTACTTCGTGCCCAAGTACATCTTTGATTTCTCTGGCGACTTTATCTGGGTCTTTGGGTGGCAGTTTAGCATATTTGTTATACGGTGGGAGCGTATATTCGCAAGGCCCATCAATAGCATTTACTCTCTTGCCAACAACTTTATAGAAAACTCCACGGATGCCAAATGGTTTGGTTATTATTACTGCAATGGCACCTAAGAAAATTCTGAATAACCCTGCTTCTTGTATCGCTAGCTGCATTGTCCAAGGACTACCAAGACCAATACCATAAGGAGTTTTGAGTACAAACTTTGAGAATGCTTTTGCCCAAAAAGAAGGTTTAATTTCAGAAATTGGGAATGACCTACCTTGCATAATAGCAATTATTTTTTCGCTAATAAAAATCATGTCGCCTGGTTTCAAATGTTTAGCAACATAAGATTTAACAGTCTCCACAATGGGATCATTTATTTTAATAATATGCGTAGAGATGGGAAATCTGGCATATGTTTTTCCGTCAATCTCTATTTCAATTTTTTTGCCTTTGTTGGCCTTTAATTCTTCCATTTATACCTATGTTTCTGTCATTCCGGACTTGATCCGGAATCTTTTTATTGATAATTGGTCCTGAATCAAGTTCAGGATGACACCAAGGTGTCACTTTATCTATTGTTATTATATGATAAAATATAGGTGTGATGAAAGAGCAAGCAGATATAAAAAATGCCAGCGGTCACTTTTTTAAAGGTCGTCCCAAAAGGTTGATCCTTATTCTGACTATTATTCTGGTAATTTCACTCATTGTATTGGCAATCTTTTTGTATCTCCATAAAAGGAATGATCAAAAAACACAGGATTTGGCAAATATTGATAATAGTCCTGGCACTATAACTGCTATCGATAACGTACCATCAACAAATCAAGATACTGGAAAGATCGATGCCATACCAGAAACAAAAAGTGCAAATGATTACTTCAGTGAGGGACAAACCTTGATGACCGAAAAGAGTTGGGACAAAGCCGTAGAAAACTTTAGTCAAGCGATTAATATTGATAATAAGGTCCCGGATTATTACAACCGCAAGTCTCAGGCTCAATACAATTTAGGACAAAAAGATCAGGCTATAAGCACGTTGGAAGCCGGCCTTGCCGCTAATCCTGAGAGTGATCTCTTAAAATCAAGGTTGGATGTCTTACAAAAAGATTATATAGGCAGCCAACCACAATAAAAGCAGAGGGAAATGAAGTCAAAGATTTCAAAATTAATATTTCTTACATCGGCAATAGTGTTTGCTATTGGATTAAATCCCGGCTCAGTATCGGCAACTCTTGATAATGCCAACATTATTAGCGATTATAACTTTTCCAATAATAGTAACCCTATGACAGCAACGGCGATAAATGATTTCCTGGTCTCTAAAGGCAGCAAGCTGGCTAATTACGTTATTCCTGAATATATCGATGTTCCGTATCCTCTTGCCGCTGGTGGATTTGGCACTGTGACCTCCAGACAGATAAACGATATAAATGGTAATGCCTTCTATGGCAAGACTGTAGCACAGTTGATTTATGATGAAGCTGTTGAGCATAATATTAATCCTAGAGTAGTCCTAGCAACACTGCAAAAAGAAAGTTCTGCTATCACCGGAGATGTTTTTAGAAGTTCAACAGTAGCTACATGGCCGATGTTCTATATGTATGACGAGACAATGGCAGGTTGTTTAAATAGCGGAGTAAATTGCAACGATTCGGCATATCGCCAAATTTCGCTTGATTTTGGTGGCATGGGGCGCCAGCTCGGATACTCAATTGGCTGGTTTGGGAGCAAATATAATTCATACAAAAATGGTGGGCGTTGTATCGGTGGCACTGGATCAAATTGTACCGGCGGATATTGGCAACAGTACTATGATCCTACAACTATCGATGGTCAATCGGTTGTGTGCCAAACTGCCGGCAGTAGAATACTTTATCTCTACACTCCACATATCCAAACAAGCTTTTATAATATTTTCTCCAGTTATTTCGGCGATCCTGCAGCTGGTGAACCTCCTCCGCCGCCGCCTCTTTCTAACGATATTGTCCCTGTCAACGGACGTACTTACCGCGCAGTAGTTACTTATACAGGAGAGAAAACATTAACTTCCAGAGCTTACTACGGAGACGCTGTTTTGGCAGACTTAAATACTACTTCATGGTCTCTAACATTTGAGCCAGGAATTGGGACCACAAACGCCGCTATTATTTTTAAGAATGAAGCTGGGGCTGAAGTTGGTATCAAACCTATTACCGTAGTAAGACACAAAACTGCTGATATAAACAACGATGGTGTAGTTGATATCACAGATCTCGCTATCTTTGCAGAAAATTGGGGAAAAGAAGGTCCTACAGAGCCAATGACTGATATAGATGGAAATAATGTTGTGGATATCACAGATCTCGCTATCTTTGCAGAGAATTGGGGAAAATAGCGTCTACAGTAATAAAATAAAAACAAAAATACACATAAAAGAAGGGATCTAATATGAAAAAAATAATATCAACTTTAGCATTTATTACTTTGTTGGCTCTTATCCTACCAAGTCATGTCTTTGCTGCCGGAATATCAGTCAGTGGAGGTGGAAGCAAGACTGTCGGGCAAACTTTTACTGCTAATATTGTAGCGAGCGGCGGAGAATTCAACGCCTTCCAAGGCAAGATTGCTGTATCCGGACCGCTTTCAGTTGTTTCTTTCTCAGCAGGTAGCGCCAATTGGATAACTCAACCGTCTGCCAACGGCTCATTTTCCGGAGCCCTACTTGGTCAGAAGGTAACATCATTTACTGTAGCTACTATCAAATTAAAAGCCACAGGGGTTGGTACTGGGTCAGTCTCAGTTTCTAACGTAGTTCTTAAAAATGGGTCAGCTACTCTCGGTACATCCGGAGGCAGCGCCTCCTTCCCTATCCAGCGCGCACTCGAACTACCTGGGGCTACCGCAGTTACCTCCACAACCCACCCCGATCAGGCCGTTGCCTATGATGGTACCTCGATTACTCTAAATTGGACAAAAGCCAGCAATGTAACTGGGTTTGCATATTTACTTGATCAAGTTGCTGATACCACTCCTCCATCGACAGTAATCGATGCCAATACCACTGTCACTTATGATGGCAAAGCAATCGGAGCTTATTATTTCCATATTAAAGCCAAAAATAGCGATGGCTGGAGCCCTGTAACTCATTTTAAAGTTACAATCAAGGAACCAGATCCAAAAATACAAGAAGGGCTAGCGAAACCTAGTCGGATCGAATTTACAAAGACTGATGATTATATCAATAATATTGAAGATGGTACTTTCTCAGGCTTTAAAATAGTAGGGATCACCGAGCCGAATTTTACTGCTAATCTCAAACTTGACCCAGCGATTACCTTACCTGAAGGTAAAACCCTGTCAGTAAAGTCTGATGAAACTGGTAAATTTGCGCTACTGATTGACTTCCCTATCAAAGCCGGCCGTTACAAACTCACAGTTCAGGGTCAAAATGAAAAAATATTGACTCCAGAAAGTGATCCTACTTATTTTGAAATTTCACAGAAAAAGGGTGGGGTAATAAACGTATTAACTGCTGATGATGCAAAAGAGCCTATTGTTGTACAAGCAAAAGAACAAGTCAAAAAGTGGTATGACAAAATCGATTTCCGTATAGCCTCAATCATATTAACCAGCGTTATTTTGATACTTCTTGTCGCTCTAACTACTATAATAATAAGTGGAAGAAAAAATAATCATCTCCGTAAAATGGTAAAAACTCTGGATCTAAAATAATGAAAGAACGTAGAGCTATATTTATAAATACGGCCTCCCAGATTCTTGTACGAATCGTTACTTTGGTGTTTACCCTTATCTCTATAAAGATCCTAACAAACTATCTCTCAAACACTGATTATGGGAATCTCAATACAATCACAGCTTATGTAAATTATTTTCTCGTCATTGCTGATCTTGGTCTATTTTCCGTAACCGTCAGAGAGATTTCAAAAGATCCCTCCAGCGAGAAAAGAATCATCTCGAATGTTTTCTTTATACGTTTAGTCTCATCTTTGCTCGCCTGTCTTGCAGCAATTGCCATTATATATCTAACACCATATCGCAATGACCATAATCTTGTTTTTGGGATAATGATTGCTTGTGGTTTTCTATTCTTCAACCTAATGGGTAGTATTGGGGATATGATTTTGCAACACCGACTGAAGATGCAATTTTCAGCTGTCGCAGAATTTTTGAGCAAGCTTATTTCCTTAGCTGCGCTAATTGTAGTTGTGACTCTGAAAGGCAACTTCCTCTGGATTGTCTTCTCGGTGGTAGCATTGTCTGGCATTCTAATTTTTGTCTTCAAATGGTACTTCGCCAGCAAGTTTACACCTATCAAAATTGGTTATGAGAAAAAAATTACCAAATGGATATTTGATCTGGCTTGGCCGATGGGCATAATATTTATTGCCAATAACCTATTCTTCAGACTTGATACTATTATGCTGTTTGCAATCAAGGGAGCAGTGGCAGTTAGTATTTACTCTGTAGCCTACAAAATTTTAGAGGTAACTGTCTTCTTCGGTTCATATTTTGCAAATTCACTCAAACCGATTATCTCTCGCGGTATAGATAATGCATCCCAGTTAAAAAGCCTGATTGAAAAATCATTTACAGCGATGATGCTTATTTCTCTACCAATAGCAGCTATATCCTGCGCCTATTCAAAAGAAATAATCGCCTTCTTGAGTAACGAAAGCTATAGTATCGGAGGATCGGCGTTGATAATACTTTCTCTTGCACTGCCTTTTCTGTATTTTGATATCCTGCTTGGAGAAATTTTAATAGCAAAAGACGAGAGAAAATTGCTATTAAAGATTTCTGCATTTATTTTACTCTTTAATTTTATCTTCAATCTGGTATTTATACCCCAATATTCATATATGGCAGCCGCTTACGGTACATTGATATCGGAGATTGTTTTATTCTTTATTTTCCTCTATAACACAAGAAGAATCATACCGTTCAAAATTGACCTCATCAATGTTGTAAAAACTGTTTTTATAGCAATAGTAACTTTGGCTTTTGCTCTAATTCTAAAAATTTTAGCACTTCATTTTATTCCGAGTATGATAATTTCAGCTGCTTTCTTTTTTGTTCTCGCATATCTCTTCGATATTATCAGCTTACAATCGGTTAGATCGCTTATAAAAGCTGATACAAAATAGTCCTATGAATTTGAATTAAAAGTTGTCATCCTAAACCAACGAAGTCGTCTACTTAGGATCTGAGAGCTCAAGATTCCAGATCAAGTCCGCAATGACATGAGGAAAATATTTCACATGAAGAACTTATATTTTTCTAATCTTTTCCCAAGGCAGATCAAGATCCGGGCGGCCGAAATGACCGTAAGCTGCTAATTGTCGATAAATAGGCCTTCGCAAATCCAGTTCTTTGATTATCATACCTGGCCTAAAATCAAAGTTATCAAGTATCTTCTGTTTGATCTCGGAGTCTGGGATGACACCAGTTCCAAAAGTATCTACATAAACTGATAATGGCTCTGGCTTGCCTATAGCGTATGATATTTGTATTTCACATCTCTCTGCCAGACCTGAGCCAACCACACTTTTAGCTACCCATCTAGCCATGTACGATCCAGATCTATCAACCTTTGAAGGATCCTTGCCAGAAAAAGCACCGCCGCCATGACGAGAGTAGCCGCCATAAGTATCAACTATTATCTTTCTGCCAGTAAGTCCTGTATCCCCTTGTGGGCCCCCTATGACAAACTTTCCGGTAGTATTGATGTAAATATTAGTCTCGTTATCAATACCAAGATCATAAATTGCAAGAACCGGCTTAATAACAAAATCAATAATCTCTTTTTGCAAGATTTTTTGATCTTTTTCCTCTTCATGCTGAGCAGCAATCAAAATTGTATGTACCCTTACCGGCTTATTATCTTTATACTTAATGGTTATTTGAGATTTTCCATCAGGATATAAGCCCATTATGATCCCTGCTTTTCTTACTTTTGACAAACGCTCACAGAGAGCATGAGCTAAAGTTATCGGCAAGGGCATAAGTTCTTTGGTCTCTGTGCATGCATAGCCAAACATCAAGCCTTGGTCGCCGGCACCCAATTGTTCTAAATCTTCCTTTACTATTTTGCCGTCAACTCTTTCGAAGCTATCAACGCCACGGGCAATATCCGATGATTGTTCCTTGATTGCTGTCATAACGCCGCTGGAAGCATGGTGAAAGCCACAACCGTCATAACCTATGTCTTCGATGACAGATCGAGCTATCTTTGCAATATCAACATAAGCGTCAGTTGTGACTTCGCCAGCAATAATGCAAACTCCGTTTGTCAGCATAGTTTCGACAGCTGCCCTCGAAAGTGGATCTTTTTTGAGTAATTCGTCTAAAATAGCATCTGAGATTTGATCAGCCATTTTATCTGGATGGCCCTCGGTCACTGATTCTGAGGTAAAAAGATAATTATTTACTTTTTTATTTTTTGGCTCTTCCATTTGTCTATCCTTTGTTTAGTTTTAAAAAAATCCTGCCGTTAAGCAAGATATTTTACTGTTTTATCTCGCCGTGAGGCTTGGAATTAGCACCGTTCAAGTTTCCTTGAGGTTGCTGGGCGGTCATAGAGCCAAAACTCTCGCGCCACTCTTGATAAATATATTAAGTTGTACTGTTACAATAACCTATTCGCACAAAATTGTCAAAATATTATTACCACTGCCTTCGAGCTCAAGATTTGAGCAAAGAGGGGTGGTGGGAGATGCAAACAAGCGATCTCCCAAGCCAACGCACTATTACATTTGGGCGAAATGAATGCCCAACGCGGTCCCAGTGGAGGCATCGCGGATTTTTCCCGAAGCGAGGGCCTTCTTCACTTCCGCGGCCGGCATCCAGAACGCCCCGTCGGAAAGCTCGGGGCGACCTATCACACCAAGCAAGATGATAGGGTTCGGCTGCGGCGTATGGCCGAACAGGAATACTTCTCCGATAAGCTCGGTACCACTGGCATGTGCCTCGGGTATGCCGTATCTTGCCGCCACTACCATGGCAGCCTGATCAATGGTGAGATCCGGAGCCGTATAGGCCCGGATCAGTTCGAGCTCAGGAGGATTCTCCTCGAGCCGAGCCAGGAATGCCGGCATGTCCACGATGGGGAGCGACTCTTTCTTGCTCCATGCAGGTAATACGGACCGCTCGCGATATACCATGGCGATCTCGCCGTGGGAATTCGCAGCGATCACAATCGCCCCGCCCGCATCGATGATGCGCGGTTCCGTCACCTTGCCATCGGTGACGAAGATTATCTGCCCCCATGGGCTGACTAATCCGGTGCCATCCTGCAACCAACCGTTCGACGGTCCAGTGACACTCCAATGACGCTTCCCATTCATTATAATTACCTCATTCACCTGAAAATTTGCGAGGGTATCTCGCATTGTTGCTTTTGCAAGCAACTTCTATATTATAGCATAATATTGATTATAAGTCAATGTAGCAACACACAAATATCTTTGGTTTAGGCCCAATGGCTGATATAATAAAACAAATGATCGACTTCATTAAAAAGTTAATACAGAGCAAGAGAATATATTGGTATCTTTTATCGCTTGGCCTGGTTGTCCTAGCCTTTATCCAATATTACGGCTTAGTCCTGTATCAATATGCTGTTCCTGCTGGTGACGATCCGATGAACCACTATTGGATGGCCAGACCATTTTATGATGGAACAGGTAATTTTTTTGAGGTTTTGAAAAGTGGCGGTTATCCTCCGGCCTACCATTATCTAGTAGCAAAGAGCGCCATCTTATTTAATGTAGATCTCCTGGAGGCAATTAAGTGGAGTGCGCCCGCAATACTTGTCCTATCTGGTGTCGCAATATTTGTTCTCGGTTACGTTGTTTTTGGTGTCGAGGCAGGCTTGGTATCCTTTATTCTCTACGCTTTTATTGCTAAAACACCAATCCAACTGCTCAATGATGGAGGATATCCGAATATAATTGCTGCCCAAATTATACTTCCGCTTATTTTGACTTTTATTGTTTGTGCCATAAAAGCTATTAATCATAAGGTCAGAAATAAATTTATTATACTATCAATTATTTTTACCCTTTTGATACCAATTACCCATCACACTACCACTTTTTATCTTATTGCTATTATATTGGTGTCTTTGCCAACATTTATTATAATTTATTGGATTAGAAATAAATGGAATGTCAAAAAAGGAGTTCTGCTTCTAGGATTAAATCTTTTAGTGTATCTGGCATTTTTTTATGCTTTTACTAAGACGGGAATTTTTGCATCCGCTAAAGCACTGTCTAGCACAATGATCCAAATAAATTCCACCTTTCCGTTCTTTAAGATATTGGGCGGGTCAAACCCAGAAGCAATGTGGTCTCTAAGAGGATATATCAGCAATCCCGGACGGTATTTTAGTTTGTATGCACTTCTTGGACTAATATCGATGCCCTTTATTTATCTAAAACAAAGGAAGATATCTGCCCCATTAATTATATTGATGGTTTGGATAGTTATTTTATTCGTCGCATCGCGATTGCCATTCCTGAGCAACCCAGAACGACCAGCTCGTGATATGATCGTGCCTTTAGCTATCCTGGCTGGAGGTGGAGTTTATTATTTATTAGAAAGAATTAAAACCAATAAAATCCTGTGTATACTTGGCATGATTGTCATGGCTGTCTCTCTTTTTTTGCCATTTAAATTAAGGCTAGACAGTGCTGTTTCATATGAACCAATGATACGCGTAACAAACGCCGATATGGATGTTATTAACTATTTAAATAAGCAAAAGCCAGGCAAAGTTTTGCTTGTGACATATAATTTCTATTCACATGCGCTCCTGCCAAAATGGAAAATTAAATATAACTACTGGGTTCCCGAAGCAGATGGGTCAATCTACCAGTTCGACTATATATACCTTTTGGAATCAAAGACCGGCTGGCTGCCATCAGAGGTAACTCTTGGCATGGCTGATAAATATCAGAAAAAACGCTTTTTGACGACAGTTCTAAATTCAAAAAGCCAAATAAATGAGGTTTATCTATTCAAAGTTCATCACGAATTATTTTTCTGTCCTTTGAATTCTCAACAAGACTATGTCGGATATTCTGGCAGCTAAAATACAGCTAAGGAATACTACCAACATTGTCAGAAATAAGTTAATGGCCATTGGCAATCCCGTGTCTGCCAAGACTGGGTAAGGCGAAGGGATGATCTTTAGAAAAAACGCAGCCGCAATTGCAACCACTGCAGTAAAACGGCTTTTTTCCTTTAAAGACAATCCACTGAGAATCAGCATAGTAGATACGAATAGAACCACAATCATAAATCTCTGCCTTAGAATCACAGGGAAAAGGTACCCGACAGCTAGATATATTAAGATCAACCACCAAATTTTATTTCCAAATTGTTTCATCTTTTATATAACCTAACCCCCATTTTGTTGTAAATGAGGTCGAAATTATTTTTTATCTCATCAGGAATAGTATCAACCTCTGAATAATAGAAATAGTCATAGGCGAAACCGTTTCCCGAATCATACAGTTTCTTTGTAGCAGCTAAATCGAAAGGCGTGATATCTTCTTGGGTGTTTTTGTTTCCAGTTAGAGCGCTGATCCAAAGTAATCTTTTGCGCGTAGCTACAATAGAAGCATCTTTCGATACATTTTGATCAATCCATTTGATTGCTATTTGGTCCCCTGCCGTCATACTATCGTTTAGACTAATATCTGTAACCTGATTTTGGACAGCCTTTCCGTTATTAATGTAATGGGGCGTCAGAGCCAAGATAGCCAATAATATTATTGCTATATTCTTGTATTTAACAATTTGTAGTCTCTCCACGAAGGCGACAAGACCAAGCGCCGCAAAAACAGCAATCGCCATCTCTAAATATGGGAAGAAACGAAAAACAAGGAATCTAATACCAAAGATTTGGTTCATAGACATAAACAACCCAACAAAGAGAAGGATGTATATAACTTTAATGGCTGGCTTTCCCCAGCTTTTGATATTGGACATTACCCCAATCAGAGCCATAAATCCAATTACGATCCTCTTTGGGTCATAAGTTGTGACAATCTCCCAAAGTTTTCTTTCGCCCCAACCTGCTCTCTCGGGATTTATAAAGTCAACAAATTTAAGAATCAATTCTTTATCAAATAACCATATTAATATTGCGAAAAGTAAATAAATCAACGATATGGTTATTGAAAAATTGTGCTCTTTTTTGTCTTTGCTAAATATAGTTGTAAGCACATATAATATGGCCACAAAAATAAATACCGAGAAGGAAAACGGATGTGATAATGCTAGTAGTCCACTAAATACTAGAGTGAAAACAATGTTTTGACTCGCAAGGAAATAAAGAGTCAGAGCAAGCATGCCCCAACCAAATGACTCAGCGAGAAGACCCATGCGAAGCCCGTCAGTCACCCAACCCCCAGTTGCAAAGATCGCAGCCGCAATGAAGGCCATGAATCCCGACTTGGATATTTTTCTAGTTAAGATGAATATGCAGATAGACGAAAATAGCAGAAAAGTAGAGATAGTGAGAGTAAATAGACGGGGATATTCTATGGAGGTTAGTTCGTGTATTGATTTAAAAATGCTAAGAGGGATTGGATAAGGAAGAGTTGAATATATTTCTCTGATAGAAAGAGTTTTGGCATAGCGTATATGCACTGCCGGATCATCACCGGTTGGAAAATGGGCGACTCCTGCATACTGAAAACAGATAACTCCCAATATAATTATCGCCAACAGATATAGACATACCTGACCTATTTTTGAAGTAAACAAATTTTTGACTTTTAATTCCATCAAGAACATAATATCAAAAAGAGGCCAAAAATAGAATTTCGCCTTGCTGATTATGACTGTTTTTGATACGATTGCGGCGACAATCGGTTCTTGGATGAACCTTGTCCTTATATTGAAACTTAACTGAAAATATAACTATATGAGACTAGCGATAATAATCCCCGCTTATAACGAGGAAAAAGTGATTGGTGAGGTCTTAAGAGGACTACCAAAAAAAATTAAAGGTATCGACGAGATAGTCACTTTAGTCGTTGATGATGGCTCTACTGACAAAACTTATGATGTAGCCAAAAGTAATACTAAGCACGTATTGCATCACATCATCAATTTAGGTGTAGGTGCAGCAATACAAACAGGGTTTGGAGCTGCCAAAAAATTGGCTGCCGATATTATCATAACAGTCGATGCTGATGGCCAACACAGCCCCAACGACATTGAAAAGATTATATCCCCAATCCTAGAGAAAAGAGCAGACGTTGTTATAGGAACCAGAATGAGAAGTCCTAAGGGAATGCCCTTCATAAAGATATTCGGGAACTGGGTAATGAATTTTATTACCGTAATAGTTTTTCATAAATGGTCATCCGACTCACAATCAGGAATGAGAGCTTTTGATAAAAAAGCTATCAGAAAAATGTGTTTTCATTCTATTGGCTATGAAATATGCTCCGAGATGATCGGCGAGATAAAAAGGAATAACCTAAAAATGATTGAGGTTCCGATTAAAGTTATATATACTGATTACTCAAGGGCAACCGGTCAAAATTGGTTAAATGCAGTTAACATTTTAACAAAAATCATCAGCATTAAAATAACAGGCAAAAAATGATAATTTTAGCTAAAGTTCTATCAATTGCATTGGGCTTAATCGTAATATCAAAAACTTTTTTGGATTTTCGCAAAGAAAAAGAGAGTCTGACAATGTTTGTTTTCTGGCTGATAACATGGGGATCTGTTATCACACTTTCAGTCTTCCCAACCCTGATCGAAAAATTCAATCAGCTCGTAGGATCGCAAGGCAACGGAGTAAATACCTTTATTGGAGCAGCGTTTGTCTTTTTACTTTTTATTACATATCGAGTTTATACAAAGGCCAATAGAATAGAACAACAGCTCCATCAGTTAGTCATGAAGCTAGGCCTAAGAGATATAGAGTAAAGATTAAGATAGCTTTAGTTTCTCAAGTTTCTCATAAAGAATATTTGAAATCTCCTGCAGGGAAGGGTTTACATCCTTTATTTTTGTTTTGCCTATTTTCTTAGCAATATCAAAAAATTCTTTTGGATTATTTAGGTCAAAGTAAAAAATATTATTTTTGCCGGCATTATCTGGAAATATATCGATGACCCCTGCTAGTCTGGTTGCTATTACGGGCTTTTCACAAGCCATATATTGATAAATCTTTCCTGGAAATATTATGTTGGTAATTTTATTAATCTGAAAAGGATTGATGCAGACGTCTGCTAAATTTATATACTTCGCTAATTTCGCATAGTCTATAAATCCAGTCAAAATTATTCTCTGCTCAAGATTATTTTCTTTTATCAGTTTCTTCAATAATCCCGATTGCTGCCCATGTCCCACTATCAAAAATTTTATATCTTCAGCTATATTCTTATTTTCAGCCATATATCTAATGATTACATCCAGGCCAGAGAAATCAAACAATGTGCCTGCGAATAGGATGACTTGGTCTGTCGTTTTTATCTCATACTTTTTCAAAAGTTCTATATCTTTTTCCTCAGGATAAAAAAGGTCAAGATCTGAGCCCGAGGGAAGATAACTTGTTGTTTTTGGATCCCCTCCCATCTCAATCGCATATTTTGTTAGCATAGGGGTGATGGCGGTAATTTCAGAGACTCTCTTGTATACATATCTTTCTATTAAATATGTTGGCAATGAGAGGAGTTTCGATGGAACAAGTTGATGCAAAACGTCCAAGAGACGAAAATGCACTGGTATCTTGTATCTTTTTGCCCAAAAAATTGTTTGGATCCCATTTGTTGGTGCAGAATAAAGGACTATTTTATCAATTTTATATTTCACAATAGCGTCTCTGATAACGAAAAAGTAAGAAACGAAGGCTATAAGTCGGCTAATAATCGGAATTTTTATAATCCCTGGCCGGATGAGAGTGATGCCTTTTTTCTTGCCTGCCTTTCTGACGTCAGTCAAATATTGAGTTTTGAAAGATCCAATATCAAAAGGTCCTTTTTTATCCCAGCACATTGGGTAATCAACCATATAAACATTGTGCCCCCTTGATGCAAGAATTTCAGGAATTATCTGAAATTCAAACACAACTTTCTTTATGTATTCAGTCTCGTGGATAAATAAAATATTCATTGTGGTCTACTCGTGAAATTAAATTTGATGTATTATAGGTTCATTAGTATTAATATTATACACAGTCGAATGAAAATACTACAAGTAATACCTTACTTTGCACCCTCTTGGAGCTTTGGTGGGCCTGTAAAAGTTTGTTATCAGATATCAAAAGAGTTGATAAATGAAGGTAATCAGGTGACGGTCTGGACCACAGATGCTGCCGATCAGAATAAACCGATCACAAGATTGTGTGAAGTCTTAGACAATATATCCGTCAAACGTTTCAGGAATTTGCTTCCTAGCCTTACGCATGGATATAACGTGTTTACTCCATTGGGCTTTTATGGTTATGCAAAAAAGGAAATTGTTAATTATGACTTGGTCCACTGCCATTCTTTTTTCACATACCAAAATATTGTAATCCGCCGATTGTGTAAAACCAAGAAAATCCCTTATATAATTCATCTTCATGAGATGCCAGTACCGCACCCACTACTTGGGAAGAGAATAATTAAGGTCATGTTTAATTTTTTCTTTGGGAAAAATATTCTCAGGGATGCAGCAAAAATCATTGTTGTTTCCACTCGAGAAAAAGATATATTGAGCCAATACTTGCCCGATATAAGCAAAAAGATAGAAGTGGTGCCAAATCCGATTGAGCATTATGAAACAAAATCTAAAAACATTATCAAAGAAAAGAATGAAAAAGTTATCCTATATCTTGGAAGACTTAGCTTTATCAAAGCAATCGATAAGCTAATCAAAGCCTTCGGCGAACTCCTAAAAAGGGATGATTCTTATAGACTCGTGATAGCTGGTCCTGACGAAAATGGAAACCTTGTAAAACTAGTTGGGTTGGCAGCAGAATTAAAGATTAGCGATAAGATAGAATTCACAGGTATGGTAAGTGATAGACAGAAGGAAGAAATTTTTGGCCGGTCTGACATCTTTGCACTTTTTTCTGATTATGAATCGTTCTCAGTCGCCACATTGGAGGCATTACAACACGGCCTGCCATGCTGTTTATCTAAAAATATCGGCATAGCAGATCAAGTAAAAAATGCCGGCTGTGGAATTATCATGGAAGATACGGAAAGCTCAGCAAAGTGTGCGTTAAGTCTAGAATTAACATACAAAATGAGATATAAATTATCTGAGAACTGCTCTGGCATACTGTCCTTATTTGAATTGCCAGTGATTACTAAATCAATAATAAATATTTACAAAGGGATTATCTGATGATCGACTGGTCAGACCTAAATGCAATTTTCAGAATTGCATTTATTCTTACAATTAGTAGTTTTGCCTTATTTCTTCCTCTGAATATATTAATAGGCAATAAACTAGCGCCAAAATTTGTTATTCCGGTTTCAATATCTTTTCAAATAATATTTGGCTACATATTTTATTGTTTGGGGCTTACTAAATATTATCCATTAGTTTATATCCTAATAGTACTAGGAGCGAATATTTGGTCGTTTTGGCGTTTAAAGTCAAAGGGCTCATCAGGGAGCATATTCAAAAAGCAAAGTATCATAGCTTGCATTGTTCCGATTATCCTTTTCTGTGTGATTATTTATAATCGATTCTCTGATTCGTTTACCACTGTTGCTCCGGGCGAAATTGACACTTATAACCATCTGGTATTTTTAAAAGATCTAATAAAGGACGGGGTCTTAAGTTTTCCTCAATATGCCCCAGGATTTCATCTTTTTGTTTTCCCATTAACATTTTTTGCAAATACCTCTGAGATATACCGGTTCGCAGGACCAGTGATAGGAGTTATTACCTCCATTTCTTTATTTTTATTATTAAAAGAAACATTTATAAGTCGCTATTCACGATATATTCTCCTGCTGATTCTCTGCTTGCCAATATTCAACCAGCTTTTTCTACAAGAAATTGGATTTTTCTCGACTTCACTATCCTTTATATTTCTACCTGCTCTAATTTTTATTATTGCCAATAATTCAAAAATTGTGTCCCAAATAAAATTGTTTGTTGTTTTTGCTACTATCACCGCTGCTTTATCTTTAACATTGCCTTATCTATACATTCAATATTTACCGGCATTGGTTGTATTATTTCTAATTGCTCTGCTTTTCAAAAAGTATTTAAAAAATAATTATGTCAACCATTTACTAACAATAATGATAATTTCCATCATTGGATTTGCCATCGCGTTTGGCCATGTATATCTTCAAACGAAAGTGCTTAAAAGAGCAACCAGCTTTCCGGCGATGGAGCTAACCTATCTCGATAACGGTGAAATAATCAAGACAGACAATTATCAGGCATCTGCTATTTCTTCCAATAATCAAGGTGTGGATTCTTCATCTAATAATACTTCTCAAAATCACTCTGCAAGAACAAAAATAGATGATTTTATTAAAAACCTCAAACAAAAGGATATATTTATACAATACATAACCCCAATGTCTAATATCGCATGGAATGCGTTCATGATAAAAAATGTTCGACCACCAAACGATATATTCTCCCTCGGTGCCTATTTATGGATTGCGCTATCTTTGATTCTCATACCATTATCTATAAAAAAGAATAATATGATTCTTTTTACCATATCGGTATTTAGCTTTGTCTTTGGTATATCGACCCAATTGGGGGTTTTAGAAATTAGCACATATAGGGGCAGAAGCGGCTGGTACTTGATGCTTTTAACCTCAATCGGTCTTGCCTTCATTATCGATTATCTTATCTCTAAAAGAATCGATGGTAAGAAAATCATTCTGCCCATAATAGCCGTTATGGGTATTGTAGGCATTATCAAACCACCAATTTATTACCGGCCGTATTACACCGAACCATATAAAATTATTAAAGATGTCATCCAAAAATCGCCCGAATCGTCTGTAAATATAATAGCCTCTGACAAGCGTTTAAGCGTTCTCTCGGACAAAATTACAATAAAAATTCTTGCAGAGAGCGCGATGCAAGAGACATGCAAAAAGGATATATGTTTCGTGGTGCTAGAAAAACATTTAATGACGGTTGACCCCGTCCTCTCACAGCAAGCGTCTGCTATTGATAAAAACTTCCGCGCCTTTACACAAGAGCAAACCGAAGCAAAAGAAAGACACACTGAAGAGGTTCAAAAAATTAAAAAGACCTCAGAGTTTAGCACCTACAAACCATATTGGGAGGATAATAATATAGAGATCTTTGAAAAGGGTTTATACAAATAGCTTTTCGATCTTTGCTGTAGTGGTTCTAATATCAATCTTAGAGATTATCTTATCATAATTCATCTTATTAAGATCATAATCGGTAATAGCCTTTGTCATAATATCTAGCAAGATATCAACATTTTTGATATCGCAATATAGAACGTGATTTCCATATATTTTCTCAAGATCCGCAACCTTCGTAGTGATTAGGGCTCTTTTATACTTTATGGCTTCAGCCGTCACTATACCAAAACCCTCCGAATAAGATGGAAAAACGAAACAATCGCCTTTTTCAAAAAATGATTTTTTATTTTCTTTCTTGATATATCCTTTGAAGAAAATATTTTTCTCTAATTTATTCTCCTTAACGAAATCCTTTATATAGTTCTCCATCTGACCATACCCACCAATGTATAGTTTTTTGCCAGAAAACCTCTCTAACAGCTTTTTGAAGGCTTCGAGAAGCTCTTTTATCCCCTTGCCAACGTTGAGTTCTGCCAGAAAAACAAAATTATTTATTTCCTTGGGATAGCTAGACTCTTTGTAGCCGGCAACATCTATGCCATTATAAATAAGTGTTATCTTGTCTTTGATAATCCCTATCTGGAGATAATGATTAGTATTATCATTATTGTTGCTATTGATATAATCATTTTTGTTGAGAAAGAAAACTATTATTCTATAGAAGGGCCTATCTCCTATTTCTTTAATTTCATCATTCTCCCCGCCAGTTTCAGCAGATATATAAGTTTTACATGTAACCACTCTGATATATTTCAAGAAACCAATTATTACTGCATACAGACTGATGGTTCTGATAATGCAAAATGAATATTTCGATCGGTTTTTTATGACAAAGAAAGTGGTCTCAAAAAATAACTTTAACAAGCCAAAAATATTTCTTTTTTTGATATGACTCATTCTATAGACATCCATACCATCTATAATCTCCCTTTTTTCGAGATTGCTCTTGAGTCTTTCAGTCAGAATATCAACCTTATAGCCTCTTCTGACAAATTCTTTTCCAAGAAGATAGCTTTGCTCGGCAAGTCCGCCAGGTAAAGGATAAAATCCTGGAGTAATTATTAATATAGTTTTTTGTTTCTTCTTTACTGGAAATAGTTTTTGTTTTACGGCTATTGCTTTATAAAACAATAAATCAAAACCGTAAGAAAGTAATTTTTTGGCGACTAAGAGATTTATTCTCTTAAGGGGAACATAACTTACTACAAGGGCAGCGGATTTGAAACAATACTTTTTGATCAATCCATCAGCACATTTTATTAATTCAAGCGAAGAATAATCTTTGTTACCGACGAATAATCTTTTTACCTCTCTTTGGTACATAGACTCTGATTCTCTTATCATAACGTCTGAAAGAGATTGGGTACCTTGCTCACTATGGATTCTCGACTTCACTAACTTTTTCTTTAAGTGCACAAAATCAGTATAATCTGCCATTTTAAACCATAAGTCATAATCCTGTGATGTACGTAGTTTTTCATCAAAGAGACCTGCTTTTGCAAATAATGATTTGGCTATCAAAAGAGTACAACCGTGTATTGGACTTGCCTGAATCAGCTCTAGTTTCAATTTATTAACCGGAAATTCCTTTACTTTAACGCTTGCAAAAGTTTTGGAATGTTCGTTCATCAGGTCATAGTCACTAAAAATGACCGCTTCCTTGTTCTTTTCTTTGGAGAGAAATTCTACTTGAGATTCAATTTTGTCATTGAAATAAGCATCATCATGGCTTAGCCATGAAAAATACTCCCCTTCCATATTCTTTATCCCAAGGTTGAGCGCAGAGGAAACTCCGCCATTTGGCTTACTAAAATAGCGTATTTTACTTCCGTACGATAAAGCTATCTTCTCGGTTGCCCCGTCGTCGATAGAGCCGTCATTTACTACTACTACCTCAAAATTATCGTACGTCTGGGCAAGTGCACTATCAATAGCTTCACGCAAATAGTTCTTTCCGTTATAGACAGGAATTATGATGGATACTTTTGGGTGGAATATCATTTTACTTCCAATAGCTCAAGACGATTCTTGCAACAATATCACTAACGTTTCTAACAAGATATTCTTTTGGTGGTTCCCAATTAAGCTTAGAGCTGGTTGCAACTTCAATTCCTAAAAGAATCGATTCTGGTTTGCATCCGGCAATAAAATTACTGCCAGCTTCGATTGTTTCGGGCCTCTCTGTCACATCTCTCAAAGTTACATTTGGGACGCCAAATATGGCACACTCTTCCTGAACAGTGCCACTGTCGCTAAGGGCACAAAAAGCATTTTTTTCTAGATTTACAAAATCGAATAGACCCATTGGCTCTAGTGCAATCATGCCATCGCCATTTAAGGATTTATTTTGCTTCTCTAGCTGAGATCTCGTCCGTGGATGTACACTTAGAACAATAGGCATTTTGTATTTTTCGTATGTCTTTTTAAAAGCTTCTATAAAATCAGAGAGTCTCTCTTCTACATCTACGTTTTCCGCTCTATGTAAAGTAACGAGAAAATATTTACCTGCCTCAAGACCTAATTTCTCAATGATATCGCTGCTGTCAATCTGCTCTTTATAAAAATCCAAAACTTCAAGAATAGGATTCCCTGTAACATACACTTTTTGGCCCAGAATACCTTCTTTCAGAAGGTTTGCTCTACTTCGTTCCGTGTATGGCAATAATATTTCGCTTGAATGGTCAACTATGCGACGGTTTACTTCCTCCGGAACCCTATCGTCATAACAACGGTTTCCTGCCTCCATGTGAAATACTGGTATACCCATTCTCTTGGCCGCTATAGCTGACAGAGCGCTATTTGTATCGCCCAAGATAAGAACGGCATCAGGTTTTTCTTCCTGAAAATACTTTTCACAGCCCTCTAGTATTATGCCTATTTGCCCCATAGGTCCTGATGATTTTGAGTCCAAGATACAGTCAGGCTTCCTGACCTTAAGTTCGTCAAAGAATATATCGTTCAATGTCTTGTCAAAGTTTTGGCCGGTGTGAAGAACTTTGTGATCACAGAATTTATCCAGTGTAGCCATAACTCGGCTTAGTCGGATGATTTCAGGACGAGTTCCCAGAACTGTGATGACTTTTGGTTTCTTACTTTCTGACATTTTTTAGCCTTTCTAAATCCTGCTGAATTTCCGGTAATTTAAGCAATAGTTCTTTTGTTTCCTCTACATTGAGCTGAGTGGCATTACCTGATGTGTAAGGCTCAATTTTTTCAGGATCAATTTTCTGCCCGGAAGTAAAATATTTCTTGTAATTTAAATCCTGGCTCTCTGGCGGTATATCATAATAGTCGCCGAGATCAACCGCTCTCATCATTTCCTCTTGAGAAACAAGAGTTTCATGCATCTTCTCGCCATTTCTTATGCCAACCTCGGTGTAACCAGGCTCATAATCAAAGAGTTCACACATTGCTTTGGCCACAGTTTCCATATCAGCAGCTGGCGCCTTTTTGATATATGTATGGCCATTACCACCGTGAGTCAGACCAAATAGAACAAGGTCGACCGCATATGAAAGGGGCAATAGAAATCTGGTCATTTTGCCATCTGTTACCGTTAGTTTCTTACCCTTTTCCATCAAACTAACAAAGAATGGAAGCACCGATCCTCTCGAATACATAACATTGCCGTATCTTGTGCCGCAGGTGCTTGTCTTTGAATTTGATAATGTTTTTGATGTTCCAACCATTAGTTTTTCCATCATAGCCTTAGATATGCCCATGGCATTGATTGGATAAACTGCCTTATCAGTACTTAAAACAACAACTCTTTCTACACCATGAGCAACTGCCGATTGTAAAACATTATTTGCTCCTAATATATTTGTCTTGACCGCTTCAATAGGAAAGAATTCGCAAGATGGTACTTGTTTTAAGGCAGCAGCATGAAAAACGTAATCCACTCCCTCGCGCATAGCCCTATCAACACTCTCCCTGTCTCTGACATCTCCAATAATAAAATCAATCAATGGATTATTGAACTCATTTCTCATGTCAAATTGTTTTTTCTCATCCCTGCTGAAAATAATAATTTTCTTGGGGTTCATAGTCAAAAGTCTTCTTGATACAATCCCTCCGAAAGAACCAGTACCTCCAGTAACTAAGATTGTTTTGCCCTCTATCTTTTTTCTGATTTGTTTTTCCATATAACCTTCTATTTATATTTAGAATTTAACAAAACTATCGTTTGACTTATAATAGTCGTGCATTTTAGTGACCAATTCTTCCCAACTTGGTGGATTATAGCCAGTCGCCTCTCTAAAAATATCTGAATTTAAAGATTTATTAGAGATTTCATTGTCCGAAGGTACTAATTCTACTTTTTTGCCATAAATTCTGGCGACAAGTTTGAGTAGATCATATTTAGAAATTGGCTCTGCAGAGACATGATAGAGGCCTTTTAGTTCGGGATTTGGGATAACATATTCTTTAACAATTCTAGCGATTTCAACTGTAGGAAAACCGGAGTAAACCACCTTATCATAACCATTTACTTTCTCGCCTTTTTGAGACAAGAACCAGTCAATAAGAGATGCATTCGCTTCCATACCATGGCCGATAATTGATGTCCTCATCGTGAAACAATGATCATAGGGAACTTCGCCAAGATATTTGGTTCTGCCATATACATCGTCAGCATCAGCAAAATCGCTTTCTTTATAATTGCCCTTCTTGCCGCTAAATACACAATCTGTGCTGAAATGGATCATGCGTGATCCAGACTGCTCACAAATTGCGGCTAATTTATGAGGAAATAGGGCATTCATATATATTGCCAAAGCCGTGTTTGATGCACTGGGTGCCTGCTTAATTAAACCAACGCAGTTTATCACAATATCAGGCTTCAGATCATTAATACTTGCTGTAAGTGAAGCCATATCTTCAATATCAATGCCTGTAATGATTTTTTGTGTTAGCTCCTTAGAAAAAAACTCTGGGCTTATTTTTCTGGCTGTGCCATAAACATCAAAATCAGCCTTAGATAATTCAGTAAAAATGGCGTTGCCAAGCATGCCAGTTGCGCCAAGAACAAGGATCTTTTGTCTATTCATAATATATACCTTCTTTTCTTTAGTTTAATTTATCCTTTTTTGCCCGTTTTATCAAGAAGAGTGACTTTAGCAGACTCTTTTTTGTCGCTATAAACACTTTTGTAGAAATCAATAGATTTATTCTTGATGATTGTGGAATCGAGCCTTTCTTCTGTAAGTTTATAATTATGTTTCCTTGCGCTGTTAATAAGGTCGTCATCCAAAAGGGCTTTTTTGACAGCTTCGGCAATTTTTACAGGATCTTCGGGCGGCACTTTAATCCCTGTCTTGCCATCATTAATCCACTCATCTGTACATGCGGTAGACGATTGTATAGGAAATGATCCCATGACCAAAGCTTCAAGTAGTGATGTGCTAATAGCATCACTGATACTTAGACCTATGGATATACGCGCCTGGCCATGAAATTTGAGTATTGCATCGTGAGGAGTTTTTGCAGGAAGAATTTTTACAGATATTCCTGTTTCCTGCCTAAAAGTATCTACAGCGTTTGGAACCTCTGAATTTGGGTCAACCGAGTATAAAACAATCTCGTATCCAGATAGGAGGTCCTTGCACTTCTTAAGAGCATCTAGGCCAGACAGGGCACGACCAGACCATCCTTGGTAACCTTTCAACATTATTATTTTTCTATCCTCAGCGTTATCCTGACGCAAAGAACTGATTTCTGATAGATCAAAGCCACCGGCATTTGGAAAGACTGGTAATGTTTCCCCTTTAAAGCCAAATTGTCTTGCTAGGGCCACATCGCGCTCACATTCGCAGGAATAATAATCACACTGGGATAAAACTTCTCTAATCTTTTTTTCGTGCTCAGGAAAACGTCCGAAGTAATAAATATCGCTACCCCAATTGGTCGCAATCCATTTAAAAGAAACTTCTTTAAGATTCATTTTTGCTTCCAACATTAAATAGGCTGAAGTCTGGAATTCAAGAGTATGAACAATATCTGGCTTGAGCCTATCTATTAATTTAGACAATCTCCTTTGGTGGAATCGCTTGGTATTAAATCTTGTCATTATAAGATCTGGTATTGCAGCAAAAAGACTGGGTAGTGAAGAAAATTTTATGCCAACTTTGCCATTAAACGAGAGAAAACTATCATGGATTTTGACTCCTCTTAGTTTGTCATGCGCAATTCCGCCCAATATACTCGGGAAAATATGGACATCCCATCCTTGATCAATTATCTGAGAGACCCATCTTGATGTATGGATACTATCAGTCATCGCTATAATCAATATTTTCATAGGTGACTTCATGGTTTTCACTTTTCTGACTTGAAACCAATAATTTTCTTAACAATCTCTAATAGTCCTACTTTTCTTAGAATTGATCCGCCAAATACAAGTATTGATTCCTTGGATAAATGTTTTCTTATCTGGAGATCTTCCTTGCCAAAGATTTTTTTAAGAATTTTTTTTCTATAAAAGAACTCTATCTCAAACCATAGGCCAGAAAAATCATTGTTCCATTCTAGCTTGTTATTACCATTTATGTTTGCAATTAGGACAGAATTTTCTACGAGCTTTTTCCATTTAGACATTGAATCTTTAATAGTAAGACTTCGATCTATTATTACTTTTCTGGGAGAATATTTGCCTTTTACAATATTCTCTACTCCATACTCTAGATCATCACCGATAATCCCCACATTTCTTTTTTCTTCTTCGCTTAAATCTTTGAATAAACCAACGTTGGGCATCACAACAGGAATGTCACAAAGACAAGCCTCTATAGCAGCAAGGCACTGAGTTTCAACCGGCGATCCTATAATGAAAAAATCAGCACAATTGAGCAATTGTGACAGTAATTGCTGATCAATTCGTTTATATACCCTTACATTTGGATGTTTGCAATCTTCATCTTTCTTGGTAACTAGAATCCATTGGATCTCAGGATATTTGTCAATACAATTTTTTATTTTTGACCAACCCTTAACCTCGGAGAAATTACCCACAAAAATACCTGTCTTTTTTTCCAAAAATCCATGTTTCTTACGAAGAGAAGATTTGTTTTGGGGACTAAATAGATCAGAGTCCAATCCGACAGGAATTATTTCACAAGGATAGTCCTTGTAGACAGCGGCAGTTTGGTATGAATTTGTAACAACTTTATGAGCTAACTTCAAATTCATTTCCTGTTGGCATAATTGTCTACCCATAGAACGAAGATCATCCTGCAAGAAAGCGACCGTATAGATATCTTTATCAACCGAATCTATAAACGAAGCATTTTGGATAATTACTTTAGTATTAGGATGTTTTTGGTGAATATATCTTTTTGCTTTTTCTGCAAAGTTGGTATCGCCTACCGTCCTATGATCTACCCCGTAGGCACCAGGTAAATTCTCAATCAAATAGTCCCAAAGGACCTTTTCGCCCATAGTCCCTGTCGCTAAATCGTTACATATAGCAACTTCAGTTTTATCTGCTTGATTTCTGTCTGTGCCAGTTTCATCCTTCTCTCCACACTGAAAGTGATACACTATAGAGCCGTAGGAAGTCTGGTGGCGAACTCCAATCGATTTTAGCTTCTCGATTAAGATTCTATCGCCAGAAATTAACTCTTCTCCCTGTTTTGCAATCTCCGGATGGAAAATGTCTTTAGAGCTAATCTTGATATTGCCCTCCGGATACCCGCCGATTTGTTCAAACTTATCTTTCCTAACAAGGAGTGGCATATACAGACCACTATTAATTACTTCATTATCAGAGACCATTTGTGCATAGCGCTGGAAATCATCTTCTTTAAACTCTGATATTGTACGGCCGAAGTCCTTCTCTATACCATTCTTGCCTACTTCAAGCTTGCCGGATTCTACCAATCTCGATGCAATACAATTTGAGCCGTCGTAGGAATCAATTAAATTATCTAGCCAATTTGGAGTAAACGCCATATCGGAGTTTATAAAAACAACAAAATCGCCTTTAGCCACCTTTGCAGCATAGTTATAGCCTCTATAAACATTATTTATATACCACTCTTTGCGTTGGTCGGGAGTATTATTTAGCACATAATGAGGAATATAATTATTTCTCAAATATTCCAGTACATTTTCATCGGCATCATTTGCTACAAAATAAAATTCTTTACCACCCATATCAGTATTTTTTAATACTTGTTCGTAAGCAAATTTAAGCCAGTCTACGCTTTTATAAATAAGGCAAGCTATCGAATATTTAGGCCTAAAAACTTTATCCGATAGTTTATCAACATAAGACAACGACTCAGAAAAGGTCAGCTTCTCAGGCTCTTTCTCTTTTTCAACCCATAGACCATCTGGAAAAAGGTTTTTTGGCACTCTCTCCAGTTCAATCTTCTCCTCGCTTATTAGTCTATCTAACATTTCGTAACCACTTTGGCCATGACTACGGTAAGTGAGGTATTTGTAAGAAAGATTGGTTTCATCGGAAAAGCCGTAGTGAAGAACTGATGTTTTATCAGTTTTCATCACTTTTTTAATCGTTGGAGGGAAAAGATCTTGATGAAGACCTTCTTTTGTATCTTCAAAAGCTAGATCTGGCACGACTTTCCACAGTCTAGTAAACCAGCCTATATCATAAAGGCTGTCTAATCTACGCCAAGTGCAACTTCGCCATATATTTAGCTCTTTTATAGAAACTCCGTCAAATTCATTCTTGATACATTCATTACAAACTTCTTGCAAGTTCTCATTTGATTGACCAGAGAGAACCTCATCGGCATCAAGCCATAAAATAAAATCAGGAGACAGCTTCAAAGCTTTCTCTAGCATTAACTGACGATGACTGATTTCATTTTTAAAATCATTTTTTCCACCACGTATTACATGAGGAGTCTGCCCAAGCGAATATTCATAGCTTCCGTCGGTGCTGCCATCATCATAAATGACTATTTCATCAACAAGTGGCTTTATATACTTATAGAACCTTTCCAGATTCCCTTTTTCGATCTCATTGTAGATCTGACAAATACATACTATAGAATATTTTTTAGTCTTCATTGATAGTTTAAATATTAATTTAAAAAATTATTTCTCGAGAGACCAATCGCACGGGTATAGAATAATCCCATCAAAATTACTTTTGACGCTCTCCCCGTTCAAAGATATTTGCTCTATATTTAGATTGGCCGCCTCAGGGATCCAATCCACTACATTTTCACCATTTGCACCAAGTCCTATAGTATATTGACCGGGCCCAAGCAGATTTTGTCCAAAGCTTATAACAATTTTAACCTCTCCTTTGCCGGAAATATTCAACTCTTCTTTAGTCATATGTGAGTTAAAAATCGGGAAACCTAGAGATGAATCAACGCTAAAGCCTATTCTTAAATCATTTAATTCTCTATCGATAAACCCATGAACAACTAACTTAAATGGTTCTTTCAGGCCAATTGATGAGGTATGTTCACCTTTTGAATTAACGATCTCAATTTTTGTAAATTTAAAATTGCTGTCATCGAGTGAATTTCTTCTAAGTTTGTTATCGGTTAGTTCTATCAATCCCTCGGAAGTAACATTTTGCGATTTTAAATATTCCGAAATGATGCTTGATGTATCGCCAAAATTAACCATTTTTCCTTTATGCAACAAGACCGATTTTGAGCACAATTCATTAACTGCTGCCATGTTATGACTGACAAATATAACTGTTCTGCCGCTCTTGCCAACCTCTGACATTTTACCAAGACACTTCTTTTGAAATTGAGCATCGCCTACAGCCAACACTTCATCAACTATCAATATTTCTGGCTCCAGATGGGCTGCAACTGCGAAGGCAAGCCTCACATACATTCCGCTTGAATACCTCTTTACTGGTGTATCTAAAAACTTTTCAATCTCAGAGAATGCAACAATTTCATCAAATTTTCGTTTGATTTCACTTCTGGTCATCCCGAGGATAGCGCCATTTAGAAATATGTTCTCACGTCCGGTAAGCTCAGGATTAAAACCTGTCCCAACTTCAAGCAGAGAGGCCACCCTGCCACCCATTGTAATTTTTCCAGTAGTAGGAGGAGTAATTTGTGAAAGAATCTTCAAGAGTGTACTTTTACCGGCGCCATTTCTACCTACTATACCTATGGTATCGCCCTGTTCAATTTCAAAATCAATATCTCGAAGTGCCCAAAATTCTTCGTTTTTCTTCTCTTTTTTTCCAGAGAAAAGTCCTGATATTTGGTCACGGAGAGAATAGTATGGTTCTTTATGTCCGATACTATATTTCTTGCTGATATTTTCAATTTTTATAATTGGTTGTGTCATTGTGTTGTTTATAATATGTCCGCAAAAAAGCGTTCTGTTTTTCTAAAATAATATATGCCGCCATAGACAAATATTAAGCTGATAGCTAATGATATTAATAGTATGTTCCAATCAACAGGACTACTCCCAAGAAGTGAAGATCTTGCCGTTTGGATTACACCAGACATTGGATTTAAGTAGACTATCCACTGATAGCCTGACGGTATCAAACTAACTGGATATATCACTGGTGTTAAGAAAAGCATTAGCTGGATGAAAAAAGGTAATGCATGTCTCACATCTCGATATTTTACATTTACTGAAGCAAGGAATATGCCTAGACCCCAAGCGCTTAATAAAGAGATAAGCAGGAGAAAAGGTAATAGAATTATACCTAAAATACTTGGCGTGAAATGGTAAAAAGCCATTAATCCAAAAAGTACTACTAGGGCCAAGAGGAAATCAAGAACTGGAGTGACAGTAGTTGAAAGAGGCAGAATTAATCTCGGGAAATAAACTTTTTTGACTATACTCTCATTCGCCACCAGCGAATCGCTAGCATTGGTTAGCGCACTTGAGAAATAATTCCACAGAAGAAGACCGGCATAGACAAATATTGGATATGGCACTCCATCAGAGGGCATCTTCGCCAATTTGCCAAAAAATACAGTAAATATCAGCATAGTGAAAAGTGGCTGAAATATCGCCCATACAACACCGATGGCAGTTTGTTTGTAGCGTACCTTTACATCGCGCCAGACGAATATATAAAGCAGGTCACGAAAACGCCAAATCTCTGGTAAATTTATATTTACCAGCTTTTTTGGTGGTGTTATTTCATAAGAGAATTTATCAGCAGTTGCCATAAAATTGCTACATATTTAATATTTCTATTTCTTATAATAAGACAAATACCTCCAAAACTCAAGCTAAGAGGAATAGCTTAGGTAATAATAAAATGCACCCCGAGTACTTAGGGTGCATTTTATTATTTAGAGCCCTATCTAGGACTATCTGATCTTCTGCAGAGAGATAGTATCATAGTAGATAGTATCTGTAATATTACCCGGATCATTGTAGATATAGAGCCAGTAGTTGTGACTAGGATCGGTTATCTCAATCTCAGAACCCACTGTCTTCCACTCTGTGGATGATCCCTCAGACATTACTTGGTTTGCTACTTCAGTAGTATGATCGTGAAGGTTTACGATACCACGTGCCTTGCCCTCACCAGTTTTGAACTTAACGGAAATTCTATAAACACCTTTTTCCAAGGTAAGTTTCTGTTGAGCGGCTTGCCAACCCTTGCCAGAGTTAGTCATTTTTAGACATTTTGCACCAGCAGGACATGTGACTACCGAGTTTGATGCGGTTACTGTCTCAGCGCCGCCCTTATCATTTCTTGTCTGCCAACCATCGATACCATTCTCAAAGCCACCATTGGTTAGTAGATTTGTAGCATCAGCATAATTAGTATCGGTAGCTACTTGTTGATTCGTTAACTTGGCAATCAACTCGCTAATTGTCTTGTCATTATTTGCTTCCGAATACCCATGCAACCGTGCATAAAGCATGTATTTTATATTAGCAGCGAGCAAATTCTTATAATTTTCCTTGCTTGCATCTGTAAGCGCTGTATTTGAAGTTATGAATTTGTTATACAGCTGATCAGCAGCTTGACCATAGAAAGCCTGGTCAAAATCATTTAGATCTATCGCAAAGTTTTCACTCTTCTTATACTGATTGCTAGTAGTATCCTTGTCGGTTTGATAATAAAGAGTCAAAGGACCTCCTGTGTAGAAATCACCGGCAGTTTTTACATCAACAGATAGCAAGGTAAACCATTTCTCAGTTGTCTTTGTTGAGATGGATGAAAGCAAGATTACTCCAGCCAAAACAGCCCAGCCCGTAGGGGTAGTAAACAACCATTTAGCACCATGTGTTAGGGTATTTAATGTTTGACCAGCAACATTTGCAGCTTGTCCGGCAAGACCACTAACACCTTTGGCAGCAAATTCACCAGCAGCAGTGACAGATGTGCTCGGTGAAAGAGCAGTTTTAAGACTACCTTTAGCACCGTTTGCACCAAAATCACCAGTGAGATTGGCACCATATATAGTTGCAGCACTGACAGCAGCAACTGATGCTCCTAGAGTGAGGGCAGTACTAACCAAATTACCAAACGGACGACTGGAAGAGATAGTTGCCTCTTCGTCAGTTGCAGGAGGGGTATAGTCTTTAAAAGCCTCGCTAACCATGCCCTCTACTTGTGCATTGGTTGGATTGGCAATCCCTGCGGCAGCTAATGTAACACGGTCAAGTCTAGCTGCTTCATCTGGTAATAATGCTCTACCTGCTTTTTCTGCGGCTAAGTTTTGAACAACAATTTTTGCCTCAGCAGGAGTTAGAGGACGATAAGATTCTGTCCCAACACTATAGGTACCTTCGTTACTAGTAAGAGCAACCCTTTTAAAATTTCTGTCTTCCCACTTACAAGTGGAGATCTTAAAAATTACTCTTGTCACTTTACAGACCCGAACAGTAGCCTTGAAACTAAGCTCCAATGGCACATTTTGCTTTACAACTGCACCGGCTGTGTCCACCATCTGCAGTCTAGTACCAGCGAGAGTCTCGGCTGTGTCTGCCTTGGTCTTGGCTTTGTAGTAGTATATACCACCACTTGTAGCCAGGACAGCCACCGCCAGAACACCGGCGAGTATCTTCTTTGAGTTCATGTCCTCCTCCAAATTATATTTTTTATGTTTATAAGTAAAATAGAATATGGCCTTTGGCCTTGGTTTAAATTATAATTTAAATTGTTAAATCCTGCAAAGATGCCACACTTGTCAATATAAATTTGTCCTTACTGGACAAGATAATTTAAGCAATTACTTCTTGTAAGTCCAGAGTTTATTCGCGAAGAAGTTCCAAAGTATTGCAGCGCCGGAAGCAAAGATTAAAGGTAATAAGTCCGGTTTATTAAAAAGAGCCATATCTACACGATTTGCAGCTTGACTAAATACAAAGACATTTACAGCCCACCCAATCAAACTAACTATTATAAATTTGCCAAAAATCGCCGATTTAGCTGAAGAGTCTCCGGATTTGCCAGCAGCACTTGCATACTCCTTTTTGAAGGTCCAAATCGTATTAAATATATAGGAATTTAATACCGCAACTATAAATGCAATAGCCTTGGCAATCGTTCTTTGCTCACCCAAGATTGTGTTAACTAATATGTAGAAAACTATCCAGTCAACACAAGTATTCGCAACTCCGACAATGCCGAATTTTATAAATTGAAGCAGAGACTCTTTTGATTTTTGATTTTTCATTTTTCATTACCCATTAATTTTAAATATTTTATTCATTTACCATTATTTTCTATAGTGGCGACAATTTTTTGAAATATCAGGCAAAACTCATGACATTCTTGAATAAGTTTATTTATTTCATCCTTTCCTTCACTTGAAGATGATAATACTAGTTTGAGCCAATATTTAGTTTCTTGTGATTCTTTCTTGCAAATAAAAATCTTATTCTTAAAGTCTCTTTTGGAGCTGGCATTATTAGCTTCACAATAATTTGCACCTATACTTGTTGCTGATCTCACCAATTGAGTAATGATTGGCCTGGTTATGGTTGTCTCGGGTATTTTTCTACATAAAAGGAGAGTACTTTGTGAAAAATTTATCAGACGATCTTCAAATTCTTGTTCTCTGCTCATTTCTTTAATTGTATCAGGGATTTATTAATTTTTAAAATAAATGTAAAATTATAAATGACAAATTAATGAAAAATGGTTTAATGATCAATTGATAAATAAATAACTCTTGGAGGTTCTATGTTGGACGTGGATGTCGAAAAAATATTGCCTATTACGGAAGTAAGAGATTCTTTAAATAAAATAATAGATGCTGTCACCGACAGTGAGGATCTTTATGTAATAACAAAGAATGGTAAACCGGCTGCAATAATTGTAGGGGTGCACCATCTCGAGAAGCTTACTGGCATAGACCATAAAATGATTATCCCCGAAGATGTTGAGGATGATGTTAAAAATGATGATCCAATAGTTAATAAAGATAGCAATCCACTGGATGTGTCCACAAGCTCATCAAGTGTTACTACCGACACATCAAACACAACTATTTCAGATACATCGACCAACGATACTACACTCTTGACGCCCCATGCCGACATAGAAACAAGTACAAATAATGCTACTATGCCAGAGACTCCAATAGTAACAACGATCCAACCGCCACAGGAGGATTTATCTGTACCAGAAATTAAGACAAGTCCAATAGTCGATGATGGTCTTGACGATCTCTTCGCACCAGAAACCCCAATCGCTGAGCAGACAATAGCACCATCGTTTTCCCCAACTCCTGCTATGTCTCCTGCCCCTGTTATTGATACTAATCCCTTAGCTCCTACTACCGGTGTAGAACCAACAGTGGTCACACCCCCGGCACAAATCGATAGCCAGCCTGTACCATCTATAACCACAACAAATCCTCCGGTAAATCCAGCTGCTCCCGTCCAATCTCCTATCCCACCCACAACAACCCAGCTCTAACATAAAAATAACCCTTGATAGATCAAGGGTTATTTTTATTATCTCTCACATATTTATGATCATTATTGAGACTTCTCTTTTTGGATTATTCTGATATGTCTCCAAATATATAGTACTAAGCAAACGACCACTAGCACGGCAATCGACATATCAAACGTATGGAGCTTTTGGCGGATCATCTCCCAGTTTGCACCCATCTTCACACCAAGCCAAGCGAAAAGTGCTGTCCAAGGTAATGCTCCCCAGAAGGTATAAACAGAAAAAGTCTTAAAATTCATCTTGGCGATCCCCGCTGGGAAAGAGATATAAGTACGAATCACAGGCAATAGACGGCCAAAGAAAACCGTCCACTCTCCATATTTAGAGAACCACTTATCAGCTAAATCTAGATCATGCTTAGAGATAAGGATATATTTGCCATATTTTTCGATAAGAGGTCTCCCTCCCTTTGCTCCTATCCAATAGCCTAGCCACGAGCCAACGAGATTACCAAAAGTACCAGCCAACACGATTAACCAAAAAGACATTCGCCCATCAGCCACCAAAAAACCCGAAAATGGCATGATCACCTCCGAGGGCATCGGGATGCCGCAACTTTCTACAAGCATCAGAAAGAAAACTCCAAAATAGCCTGTAAAATCGATTGTCGAAACAACAACATTTGCTAAAAAATCAATGATAGTGGTGACCATAATACCTTTTAATTTAATGTTATAGAATTATTAATTTATAATTTTACCGGATATGAAATATTATATAAAGTAAGGTAATAATTCCAAAACCATCTTTAATTCAACTCCCAATTTGAATCAACCGTAATTTTATCCCAACTTTTGATGTTACCTCTTTTAATATGATAAAAGGCGGCAATACCAATCATCGCAGCGTTATCCCCAGTTAATGCTCTAGGCGGGGTTAGAAAATCAATAGATAGCTGACAACCCACAACCGCATTTCTGATTTTATCTTGCAAATAAATATTCGCGGAGACACCGCCAGCAAAAATCACTGTCTTTGGGTTAAATTTAAGGACTGCCTTGACTGTTTTTGCTGCTAGCACGTCAGCAACTGCTTCTTCAAAAGCAAAAGCTATTTCTTCTTTGACATTTTCGGGAATGTTTTCTGAATTTTCAACATTATATTTTGTAATATTTTTCTTTACTTCCGATAGAACTGCTGTCTTTAAACCCGAAAAGGAGAAATTAAATGTCCCATCATTTATGATTGGACGAGGAAACACGATCAAAGATCGTGATTTGGCTATTTGTCCATTTGGATATTTATTCATTAAATTATTAAATGAACCAATTGCTAAATTGCTAAATCTGTTTCTAAACTCTTGAGCGAGTTTAGAAATCGCCGGCCCTCCTGGATAGCCTAGTCCTAAAAGCTTTCCTACTTTATCGTAAGCTTCGCCGACCGCATCATCTAAAGTATCTCCTATAGATTCATATTCACCATGACCCTTCATCAAATTAAGAGACGTATGGCCACCAGAAACAGTAAGAGCCAATATTGGGAATGCTTGACCATTTTGTAATTGACCAAAAACTGAGTATATATGACCCTCTATATGGTTGACAGGTATAACTGGCAAGTCTCTTGAATAGGATAGAGACTTTGCAGCATTAAATCCGACCAAGAGAGAACCAATAAGACCGGGACCAGAAGTAACAGCTATGTGAGTAATATCAGGAAACAATCCGATTGTTTCCTTATAGTTTAGAGTTGAGAGCTTAGAGTTGAGGGTTGGAATAGCACCGTTGGAACTCTTTTCGGAAGAATTAGCAGAAATGAATGCTTCGGCAATCACAGGCATTATCGCTTCCATATGGGCTCGGCTTGCAACCTCTGGGACAACACCACCAGTTTTAGCATGAAGATCAATCTGCGAAGAGACCACGTTCGATAAAATAACTGGCTCCCCCTCATTCTCTCTTATCACCGCTGCTGCCGTCTCGTCACAGCTAGTCTCTATAGCCAATATTTTGATTGCTTTGTTTTTCATCATCTTGTTTTAACATTTTTTGAGACTATTGGCAATGAAAACAGTTCGAACCGTCAGTGGATATATTGGGCGAGGGACCACTCGAAAAAAATATTATTTAATGCTAACATTTGTTTATGCAATCAATCTTTCAATCAGAGGAATGGGAGAAATTTAAACTCAAAACAGGCTACCAGAAAAGTTATTGGGTAGATGGTGTTTTGGTTTTGCAAAAAAATCTTCCTCTTGGTTATTCGATGCTTTATTCGCCTATGGTAGTCAAGAGTCAAGAGTCAAGAGTCAAGAGCAATTTCTGGAATAAAATCCAAGAGATCGCAAAAGAAAATAAATCTATTTTTTACAGAGTAGAGTTTGATATTCCTATTTCTGTATCCCTAACCACTAATATTCAAGACTCTAGCTTAACCAAATCTTTTGAGCACATGCAACCAGAAAATACTTGGATCCTAGATATAACAAAGGATCAGGATGAATTATTAGCCGAGATGTCTGTGAGATGTAGATATAATATACGACTCGCTGCAAAAAGCGGCGTCGAGATTACATCAACTGAATATAGCGACGAGATGTTGCATGACTTTTATTCGCTATATTCTATTACCGGAAAGAGGCATGGCATTACATATAGAAGCATAGGTTACTTCCAAGGTTTACTTGATATTTTAAGCAAAGGCGGCTATGCTCGGATTTATAGCTCCACGCTCAAGTCTGATGGCCAATGCAAAGTTTTGTCATCGGGCATTGTTGTCTATTCGGGCAAGAAGGCTATATATATGTTCGGCGCATCAAGTAATGAATACCGCAATTTAAAAGCGCCAAACTTACTAGTTTGGCAAATGATTCAAGACGCTAAAGAAAAAGGCTGCGATGCCTTTGATTTTTATGGCATTGCACCCAACGACGACCCGAAACATCCATGGTCGGGGATCACAAGCTTCAAGAAACAGTTTGGCGGATACCAAGTGGATATTCATGGCTGTTATGATCGGATATTAAAGCCAACTTCATATCAGTTATTTAAGGTATTAGAGAAGATAAGGAGAAATTAATAACCACATGAAAAAACTAATATCAAAAATGCTCAATCAGCAAACTAAGAATAAATTACATAAGCTCGAAGCAAAGGTAGCCTGTTTTAGAAACGGTTATCCAGCTAAAAAAATTAAGGTAATAGGGGTGACTGGGACAAAAGGTAAAACCACTGTCTGCAATATGATCGCTTCAATATTAGATGAAGCTGGCCTCAAGAATGCCATGGAGACAACCATCAATACAAAAATTGGTGACGCTGTCACACCTCATAAGACTAAGGTTCGCTGGGTTACTACTCCTCCTGCAGATGTGGTTCAGAAATTTCTAAAAAAAGCAGTCAAAGCAGGATGCAAGTACGCTATTATGGAAGTTACCTCCCAGGCTATTGATCAAAATAGGGTTTATGGTATCAAATTTGACACATTGGTCTACACAAATCTCTCCCATGACCACCTAGATTATCACAAAACAAAGGAAGCCTATCTATCTGCAAAGATGAAGGTCTTTAAAGATAACCCTCAAGCTAAGTTTGTGATCAATGCTGATGATGCGAACTGGAATAAATTTCATTCCCTGCCCGGAAGTGAAAAATTTCTTTATTCTGTTAAAAAGATGATAGACCACGGGGCAGTCGCCAGGAAGATTCTGACCTCACCAAATGGTGTTACCTTTACTGCTGCTCATGATGATGGACAGAATATTGTTAATTTAAAGCTTCCTGGAATTTTTAATGTTCAGAATGCCTTAGCTACTTATTGTGTAGGTCTTGCTTTGGAAATAAGTCCTGAAAAAATTAAGTCCGGGATTGAGAAAGTCATCCTGGTGCCTGGTAGAATGGAAACGATAAAAGTTTCGAAGAAACAGGATATAACCGTCATTGTTGACTATGCTCACAATCCAGACTCTCTCAAGAATGTTTATGAAACCGTACGCGATGGGATGAAAAATACCGGAGGAAGGTTAATAGCTGTTCTGGGTGCTACCGGACGACGAGATAAAACAAAACGCCCAATTATGGGGGCGCTGGTCGGTCATTATGCCGATCTTGTAGTTTTTACAAATGAAGATCCTTATGACGAAGACCCTGATGAAATTATGGAACAAGTCGCCGAAGGCATACATAGGGGAGCTGTGAAAAAGCATCAATGGCACCTAAATAGAAATTATTGGAAAGTGATTGACCGTTCACAAGCCATACATAAGGCGATAAAAGAAGCTAGAAAAAATGATGTGATAGTAGTTACCGGTAAAGGCGCCGAGGAAGTAATGGCTGTGGGTGCTTCAACCTTTACTCCATTTTCTGATAGAGAAGTAGTCCGTAATGAACTCTACGCACGCTTTGGACACGAATAGATATAATTATAAAGTGGCAGAAATAAGAACTCTTAGATATTAAGACATAAAGTTGGCAAATTAGCCTCTTGACAATTTGTGTTATTTTTGATATACTTATTCAATTTCCAGAATACCCCATTAATAGAAACAAGGCCATGAAAACAAAAATCAAGGTTAAAAAGATCGAGGATAATCAAATCGATGTATGTGTAAACTCCCCAACACACCGAATTGAAGAAATAAAACAAGAAATACAGGATTGTTTTGCAATTGATGAGCTCGAATTGAATAGAGCCGAAGTTCTTGAGATGTGGGAGAGCAGCAAATAAAAACAGACAACGGCTTACCGACAAAAGACAACAGATGTCACTCGATCGTCGGTTGGCTGTCGACTGTCGTCTGCTCTTGCTCGAGACTCTTCCCATGAAACTTCTGATGCACTTCTCGTAAGTGTTGATCTGTTACATGAGTGTAAACCTGTGTAGTTGTTATAGACGAGTGACCAAGCATGGATTGAACGCTACGAATATCGGCCCCTGCCATCAAAAGATCTGTTGCAAATGAGTGTCTCAGAGTATGCGGAGACACTTTTTTTGTTATGCCAGCTCTTTCTGCATATTTTTTGACAATCCTTTCTATCGATCGGACCGTTAAACGTTCCTGCCTTTTAGATAAAAAAAGTGGCTCTTGCTGGTCTCTCTTAAATGTACCGGCTTCCGGTCGGATAAATCCCCTGTTTTTCAAATATTGATCTACCGTATTTAGGGCATCAGAAGATAAAAATACAACACGGATTTTTTTTCCTTTGCCTAAAACAGAAATTTCGCCTCTTTGGGAATTAATATCATCGGTATTCAATCTTGCAAGCTCAGATACCCTAAGTCCCGTAGAAAAGAGGAACTCTAATATCGCCCTGTCTCTCAATCCACTTATCTTTGCTGTGTTTGGAGTATCAATAATAGTTTTAACCTCTTGTCCCTCTAGGAAAGTAATTTCCCTATCCTCCGATTTAGCTACAGGAACTTTCTCGGGGGAAAGAGAAGTAATCCCTCTCCAAGCTAAATAGCGCAAGAATGCGCGCACAGCAAGCATGTGATAGTTTTCTGTGGATTTCTTGAGTGGTTGCCCTTGCATATCCTTTAGGCGATTCACGTGTAAGCGATACTTGTGGATGATCTCTTGAGTAATATCAGAAGATTGCAAACTAGCCCTATCGTCGCCAGCTAGAAAATCCAAGAATCGATCAATATACCTTGAATAGTTATCAACCGTTAAGGCAGATTGCCCCTTCTCAAGCTCACAATGCTCCAAGAATTCACGTTTTAATTCAGACAAAGTCTTCATAGTTGAGAGTTTAGGGCTAAGAGTTTAGAGTTGATACTACGCTTTAGACCATAAATTAGTTTTACCGTGTTTTCTAATTCAACATCCAAGTGGTCTTTTTGTACCATATCAAAATAATTTCTGCTAAAAGCAATTTCAAGCAAAGTCTCTAGTTCAAAAAGTGAACCAATAGCAATATCTAGAAAGTGGCAAAAATCTTTACCAGATTTTCTGGAATCTCCCTCGGCAATGTTTGCAGGAATTGAAACAGCGGCCCTAGTTGTTTGACTTGTTAGCGTATATATTTCTTTTTTTGGATGGCTATCAGTAATCTGATAAACAAGGATTGCCAAATTTTTGGCCGCTTTCCAAGCATTTAGATTCTTATATTTATTCATTGCTACTCTCTCTGCATTTTATACTCTTAACTATGTACTCTTGACTCTACACTAAACTTATTCCCATCTTTTTTCTGAACTGCTTACAATAATATAAGCAAAGATTCCAGAAGCTATCCCAAGCAATGCTCCACCAATAATATCAGACGGGTAATGCAGACCTGCTCCAACACGGCTGATCGCTATAGCCAGTGCCAAAAAGAATAAAAGTGTCCCCAACCTCTTATGGCCATATAGAAAGACACTGGTGGCAATAGCAAAAGCAATATAAGTATGGACGGAAGGAAAAGATATGCTAGTAACACGAAGGCCCTCCGTTATTGGTGTCATTATCTCATCACTATGACTAATAAACGGTCTCGGTCTTTTCCATGCGAGCACAATGATAAGATCAATTGATAGGGCAATCGCCATAGCGACAAAGGTACAAATAAAGGCTTCTATTTTACGTTTTAAAATTAAATAAATATAAGCCAGAAAGAAGAGTACAATTCCATATTTAGCAAAGAACAAATAAAAATCGCCTATCCAAAGATGGCCGTAAATTGCACCATGAAAAAATTTATAGATGCGATAATCATAAAGCCTAATTTTGTCGAAGATTGTGTCCATAAGTTTATTCTAGAAGAGAGAACAATAAAAATAAAGAGCTAACTTGCCTCAAACAATGACAGAAGGTAGAATATTTTTATGGAATTACTTCAATCAATAACTTTGGGTATTACTCAGGGAATTTCAGAGTTTCTGCCCATCTCATCATCAGCCCACCTTGTTCTGCTCCCCTATCTATTCAATTGGCAGTATAATGGGCTGGTCTTTGATACAGCTTTGCATTTAGGCACTGTCATCGCTATTATGTGTTATTTTCACAAGGACTGGCTCAATATTTTTGGGATAAAAAAGAGTCAATCAGCGGATTTGCCAAGGAACTTTCTTTGGCAAATTATATTAGCCAGCATCCCATCTGCCATTGCCGGACTAATATTAGAAAATTATGTTGAGAAATACTTCCACTCGCCGCTACTCTTGGCTATAAACTTGATAATATTTGGTATCCTCCTGTGGGCAACTGACAAAGTCGCGAAATCGACTCAGATGATCGGCAAAATCACATTTACACAATCATTCATTGTTGGAATTTCCCAATGTTTAGCTCTAGTTCCTGGGGTTTCTCGCTCTGGGATCACCATGATCGCCTCACGTGGATTAGGTTTAAAACGTGATGATGCCGCTAGATTTTCCTTCCTTCTTGGTACACCAGCAATGGTGGGAGCTTTTCTGATACAAGCACGCAAACTCGAAGTATCAGATCTCAATCTACCATTTTTCCTTGGCGTAGGCTTCTCAGCACTCGCTGGATTCTTTGCTATTAAATTCTTGTTAAATTACCTTAGAAAAAGTAATTTTGTGATTTTTCTCTGGTATAGAATACTCTTGGCAGCAATAGTATTAATGGTGTTCTTTATTTGATGGCTAACACTAAAGATAAGAAAACTTATGATTTCTCATTCTATTTTTTAAAATGGCTGATTATTTGTATTATCGGACTCTTGTCGCTAGGACTAATTACTAAGCCACTGCGCAAATCATGGTCGCAAAATTATTTTGAAAAAGGTGACAACTATTTAGAACAAAAAAAATTCGAAAGTGCTATTTTAGAATACAACAAATCATTATTCCTTTTTTGGAAAGCAAAACAAGCTCAAGATAGAATAAAATTAGCAGAAGAGAGCTCTGCCAACATATTGAAGTTAGATAAATTTTATGAGGAGCAAAAGCTTGATGCTCAAATAAAGACGATTAGAAAAGTAAAAGCTGATCAGGAAGACGAAACGGCTGCGGTAAAGTTATCTAAAGAACTGATCGAGGACGGCGAATTCCAATATGCCGTCATTGCTGCAGAAAAAGCCACAAATATAGATGGCAAATATAGGGACGCTTGGCTCTATTTAGGGATTGCAAACCTAAAGGCAATCAAGATGCTTGAGCTAACTGATAGTTCAAGAAAATTGTACAAAGAAAAAGCTGAAAAAGCATTGTCAAAAGCCAAAAGTCTCGACCCTGAATATCAGCCGACAAAAGATTATTTAGAAGAATTGAAGAAAATAAAATGAGTATAGATTAAGTCATTTTATTTTGAAGATTGTTATTTAATTTTCATTTACTTTTTACCCCTCAATCGTTTATAATTTATATAGACAGTAATTGGTGGGGCCAACTATAACAAAGAGAGGGAAATGAAACTCAGAAGCATAATATCTTGGGCTTTAATTTTTAGCTTAGTTTTTTTGCTGTTTCAACCCTTGATTCAGGTCAAGGAAATAGAGCAAAATAATCTCAATGCGGAAATTGCGAGAGTCAACAACCGCCTAAAATATTTGGCAGATGGGGTTGAAAATTTTAAAAACAGCAGTAAAAAGGCTTCTCTATCAAATCTCATCAATAAAGCCAATGCAGAAGAAGAACTAATGCTAACTCCCGAAGAAGATCTACTAGATACGGAAGATAGTGTAAATGAGGACGCCGATGAAACTGACAACACTGAAACAGATTCATCAGATTCCCCCACAACCACAGATGATTCATCGGAGAACAGCGATATAGGTAACGCTGAAGTGGTAGTTCCGAATGTGCCCGACGATTCAGAGATGCCGGATGTTGCAATTTTGCTCCAAACCGCTGACAAAGTAGCTCTTGGAGCAACCACGCCAATATCTGTATCTTTCTGGATTAAAGATAGCTCGGAAGAAACAATAGATAAAATTAATATTTCAATACAAGAATCTAACGGACGAACTAGTTTTAAGGACTCATTTATCAATTATAAGGATAAGAAACAACTTAACTTTATTTATACATGGGACACTTTTCTGGCTCAATCTGTGGCAGATAAATCTGGAAGCAAACACAAAGTGATTGTAGAGGTTTATCAAAAGAAAGATGATAAGTTCGTTTTGTACAAAGAGCCAATAACCAGAGAAATTGAGGTGGTTGAGAAGACATGGAACGGGATTGAAAAGGATGGTTTCTGGAACAATTATCTCAATGAGAATGGTAGTCTTAATGACTTTTGGCTAAAGAAACTTGAATGCAACAGCAAAAATGATTGTAAAACTAGGAAACAAATTCAGGATCATTTAGCCAAGGCAGCCGCCAACGGTAATTTTACTCTTGATCAAAGCAATAAGATTTCATACCCAAATAAGTTTAATGATGCTGATGCTACCGAACTTTCTGATAGCGTTGTCGCATATAAACGATACCTTGATAGTCAGAAGATCGAAAATAAAGAAGAAGCGGCAAAAGCTTTTTTTAATCTCACCATGATGACAGACTTGATAAGCTACATGGATGAACAAATTGACAATCAAAGAGGGTTTGAGATGCCAAAATATTCAGAAGAGATACTGATGGCACCAGAGATGATGTCAGCTCTTAAAGCAATAGATAAATACCAAGTGAAACTTGCATCATATGACCCACAAACCAAAGAGGAGTTACAGGAGCTTCCTTTTTGGCCCGAAATGGGAAATGAAGTAGCAAATGAACTATCCAAAGATCCTGAAGATAAAATTAATAGCATGGACGAGCTAAGAATAAATGAAGAAGGGGCAGTAATAGGTGGGCTAAGACCGCAAAGGGCACAAGCCATCGCCCCATTGGCCGCAGCAGTTGCGGTCTTGTATGTGGCAGGTATTGTAATCTCTGGCATTGATCTTTATAACGCAATAAAGAGTAAGAATGCGGGAAACATCGTAAAGGCATCGATATGGATGGCTATTTCATTAATACCCGCAGGAAAATTATTGCAAGGAGTCGGCTGGATTGGCAAATTAGCACTTGGTCCAATAGGAAGATTGCTAAGTAAAATTACCTTTTTTGCGGGAGCTGGAAACAAATTGAAACTTTTATGGACAGCACTCGGAGTTAAAATTGTTGATCTGATGGCAAAGCCAGGCTTCAAGGGGTTGATAGGAAAAGCATTGTATGGACTATTTCAGGGTGCCGAAATAGTCGGAAAATGGATAGGGATGATACCTGGAGCAATCAAAAAAGTCCTTGTAGGGGCAGGTTTACTCGGTATTGCTGTTTTAAGATTTTTGGGCATACTGAAATCATCCCCATGGTTTGATTCAACATGTCCAAAAATATCTATTACTGGCAAAGGGCTGGACCCTTTTGCTTGGGCACTATGTAATATTTTAAAGTTTATCCATGATCTAGCATTTTCAATATGGAAGTTCTCTTTCTGTCTTTTTAATAATGCTATTGGTGCTAAAGAAACAAAATGTGAATTTAAATATGCACCTAATTAACAATAAATTAAAATTAAATAGATACATCACCTTCTCTATTCTATTGACAATTCTAATGGTGATTATTTTGATGCCTTCAGAAGCCCATGCAGAGACCATACAACAAACACTAAGAAGTAATAATGATATTAAGAATCTACATACTGGATTTCTAAATATTATTAATATACCTATCATCCTAGTAGTAGTAGTAGTAGCTTTCGCTGAGATACTGCACTTAAAAATTGACACTTACAGTTTTAAAAAGATATTGCCTACCCTTTTACTTGCAATCATTGCTGCCCAATTTAGTTATCTTATATGTAAATTGGTAATAGACTTTGCCAATATGTCTATCACCTTATTTACCGACCCAAACCTACTAGGCCAAGCGTCTGGCATGGGAGATACTTATAAATATACTTTTAGAGATAAATTGATGGGCGAATCTATAGATTTCGCAAAGTTCACTTACTCGATGTTCTTTGATGTTGTTGTAAAAATATTATTTATGCTTGTTGGAAGTGCTCTTACCCTCGTACTCAGTTTTATATTTATTGTTCGAACATGGATGATATATCTTTTGACAATAGTTTCTTCCGTCGCTTTCATGACACTGGCTCTTCCTCAAACAAAACCATATTTTAGTAAATGGTGGAGTGAATTTTTAAAATGGACATTCATGCCAGTGCCAGCAATCTTTTTCCTATGGCTTGGGACTATATTCGTTGAGAATCCTATCGTAGCAACCTCATGGCTGCCGTCACCTATAGTTAGTGCCTTATTGGCTGGCCTTTGTTTATATGCCGCCATTGCCATACCATTCAAGATGGGTGGCGTAGTTATGGATAAATTTTGGACATACACCGGATCTAAATTCCTTGCAAACAATGCCAAAGACTATTGGGGTCGTCGAGTTAAAGCCACAGCCAGTCTTGGTTGGGAAAGATATAAGAAGTTTGGACTCAATATGCAAAGAGAGGGCAAGTTTGGTTGGGTCAGATGGCTTGGTAAAAATTGGATTGGAAGTGGTGGGGACAAATTAGCAGCAGACGAAGCACATGTATCGCGATTATCTAAGGGAATTACCGAGGGTATACAGGGGAGGTATAACCTCGATAAGGGCCTTAGCCGCACGATGGAAATTGAGTGGATAAAAAACCGTAATGGTGAAGTCGGCGAATATGAAGCCTATGGACTTGAAGCACTGCAAAAACTAGGTATCACTGACCCTGAAAATCCGATGTGGAAGCAATACGAGAAATGGAGAGCCGGCTCTGGTATGGCCGCGGGTCGGATGGGGGCTGCTACAAGTATGGATAACGCCTTAAGACAAAATGGTCAATATTTATGGCTAAGTGGCGGCGGAAGTCAAAAGGATCATGAAAGCAAAGAAGAGTTTGCCAAAAGAAAAGCATCAAATCTGGCGCTTCTTGGTACTGACGCAAAAGAAGCAGAACTTTTCCAGCAATTGTTTCGCAGAGCAAGATCTGCCGAAGAATCGTCAAAGGCCGGTATGGAAAAAATGCTCAACGACGCTTCAGTAAAACCAGCTCTTGAAAGAAGCGCTCTTCAAGAAAGGCAATTGGCTGTTATGATGCTAGACGAGATCAAGAAATTATCAGATTCTTCCTCGGCAGAAGTTAGAGAGCTCATCAAATACCTGCAGTCAAGAAAGAAAGCGCTCGACCAGTTGACGGCAGATGAGAAAAGACAACATGCCAGAGCCCTTGCAGAGATTACAAAGACAGATCAAATGACAAAAGAGGAAGCTACAGCGACCGAGAAACGAAGGAAAGCCGTCCTCGATGTAATGTCAACCAGTCGCAGAGTCTCCAATATCCTTGCATCACAGAATATTCTCCAAGAAGGCGAACAATTAGTTCTCGATAGCGAAAGATTTTCGCATGCAGTACAGAAGGCAACAACAAATAGGCAAAGGATGATTGATAAATTAAATAAACAATTAGATGATCCCGATAAAGGCTATATCGATTCACACCTCAGAGATATGGTCCATTTAGACAAAGATGGCAGAGTCGATGATATCAGACTAATGGAAAGAGTTGTATATACCAGAAACAAAGGTATTGCTATGACCAAAACGAATAGTCGAGCTGCAAATGACTATGCCAAGCGAAGTGCTGAAGAGACGGTTAGTATTTTCTTTGGCTCCGATCTAAAAGATGGCTTAACCGAAGAGCTAACATCAAGACTAAGAAATGGTGAGGTAATTGAAGATTCAAATAAGGAGAGTAGAATTTATGCTAATGCCGAGGGGATGAGGTACCACTTGAATAGTGAAGCAGATAGCGCCAAGACCACCGAGGCAATTCTTAGCCAAGCGCCGGAATCCGATGTCTTATCTATCGGTCAAAAATGGCTTGTTGAAGAACTAAAGAAAGATCACCGTACAGACTCGAAGACCGCTGCAGCACTTTGGGATGCATTTCAGACAGCGGTCACAAATGGTGACACTGAAACTCTGAGAACACTAATGGTGGATTATTATAAAACTTATCCAAAGAATTCCGATCGTCGCCATTTAAACGATGCCGTAGAAACACAATTATTGCCAGGTGCGCCAACTTAGTATTCAAAAGGTAAAAAATGCAAGAAGAGGAAGCAAAAAAAATATTACATGATATTATCCTGTCAGCCGTTAACACCAGTTCTTTTAGTGAGAGTCTGGTTTTTCTGCGCAATAAAAAGGCCGAATATATAGATCTTATAAGAAAGGAATCGTTCCCCATTATGATGTCTGCTTCTCTGGCCGAGGGATCTTACTGTGATGTTTTAAATATTACTATCGGAGACCAGCGAATAAAATTCATCGACCTTGCATCAAAAATGAATATTGATGTCCTTAAGAAAGCTGATAAGAAAATTGTGATTGGTAAACTAAACGAAACTTGTGAGAAAAATAACATCGATTTTAAGGTTGATGAAAATAATTTTGAAGAAACCGTCAAATCGATTGGAAGGATCATTCTGCTCGAGAAGTCAAAAAAGATTATGAGGGTGACTGAGTATTGGGAGGAATTTCTGGAAATATTGCCATACTGTAGTCGATATGTGAATATGATATATGAAGAAGTAGCAGCAGAGGTCAGTGAGCTTGTCTATACTCATGCTGATCTTAAAGTCTTAATTCTAGTACCAAACGATGCCAAGAGAAGGGCAATAGAGGCACTAACCAAGGCAGGACACCCAAAAGATATGCTCGAAACGAAGACTGCCGGTATGCTTATGACAATCGTTGAGAGAATGGTTACGGCTGGTAATGCTGTTATGAAGTGCAGAAAAATAAATCCGAAAAATAACCCGTCAAAAGGACAGTTAATAGATCAAATTGCGGCTTATTGGTTTGAAGAAGAAGACTTAGCAATGCAAAACAAGACTGATTATATTATCCCATTGCCCGAATAACCTTTGATTGATTGTCTTTCATCTTAATGGTAAAATTGAATTGAAGAATATCTTTGGAGGGGTTAATTGCAATTTAAAGTTCCACAAAATATAGATATGCAGGATCGCATTTTAGGACCATTAACAATGATCCAGTTTGTTTATGCGGTAGTTGGATTTGGCACATGCTATGCCATCTATATGAGCTTGCCTCGTCCGGCGTCATACTTTTTAATTGCCCCTATAGCACTTTTTGTTGTTTGTCTTGATTTCGTCAAAGTAAATGAGAGACCATTTTTAGATTTCTTTATTTCTGCCATAGAATATGCCGCTACACCAAAGAGAAGGTTCTGGCATCAAAGCCTAGGTAGTAATTTAAATATAGAAATTTATCATGTTGAAAAAAGTAACGAACAAAAAATCCAACATAAGAACATTAGTCAATCACAAATAGACATCCTGGCTAAAAAATCCGACTCGGGTGACAACAGCCCGCTAATTAGAAAATAATTATTTAAAGTTAATATATGGCATTATCGACCCAACAATCTGTTCCTATAGCCGGTATCAAAGACGGTATAATGATATTGAAAGATGGTAGTTACCGCATGATTTTAGAAGTATCTGCCGTAAATTTTGCATTGAAAAGTGAACAAGAACAAAACTCACTTATATTTCAATATCAGAGTTTTCTTAATTCTCTACACTTCCCTGTTGAAATTGTTATTAGATCGAGACGATTAGACTTGAATCCCTATCTTGAAAAAATAAAAAGGGCCTCTGAAAAAAGCATCAATGAACTTATAAAAATGCAAATTGGTGATTATGTTGATTTTGTGTCAAAACTGATCTCAATAGCCAATATTATGAAAAAGACCTTTTATCTAGTCGTCCCCTACGATCCAATTAATATAAAAAAATTAAATGTCTTTGATAGTCTGTTTGCCAAGACACAAACGTTTGACCATATCAAAGTTACTGATACGGAGTTCAAATCATCTACTGACCAACTAGGGCAAAGAGCGAGTATTGTTGCCTCGGGCTTGGCTAGCATGGGCTTACATTGCTTCCAGCTTTCTACTGAACAAATAATAGAGCTCTTCTACCAGATATATAATCCTGATGAGTCGGCGAAGGAAAGGGTTAGCGATGCGGAGACATTGTCAGCGCCAGTAATAATTGCGAGGAATGAGATTTCTGAGAATACACAACAACCGGTAGAACAAGTTGATTCTCAAGAATCAATTGATAACGCTGACATGGTAGAGGAACAACAAAGGCAAATCGCCTCACGACGACGCCAAGAAGCCGATAAGACAGCACAAACCCCGCAAGGAACACAACCAGTCGTTGGCAACAATACTATACAATCAAATACAACTGACCAATTGATACAGCAAATCCAACAGATACCATCGGCTGTTGATACAAATAATATGCCTATACAATCAGCCCCTGCTCAACCAATTAATACAACCATACAAAATAATGGACAATAATAACCCTGTTTTAGCAGGACAAAATCAAACACCAGACCCAAGATCAATGGCTCAGGCCAACCTACAGCAACGGGAAGTCGAATCAAAAAAGCTTAAGGAAAACGGTTTTTGGGATCAGAGCAAAAAACTCCAAGAACAGTTCCGAAAAGGGACTGTGGCTATTGGAGATATTATTGCACCAGCCTCATTTATTGTGAGCCCAAACAGTCTCCAAGTTGGCACTCAATTTACTAAAACATTATTCGTCTTTACTTACCCCCGATTTTTAGAAACAAACTGGCTATCTCCAATCATAAACTATGACATCACAATGGACATAGGGCTATACATCCACCCATTAGAATCTAAAGATGTGATGACTGAGCTCAAAACTCAGGTAGGAAAACTTGAATCCACAATGCAAATTCAAGCAGAAAAAGGCTCACCTAGGGATCCAGAGCTTGAAACTGCGCTAGGCGACGTCGAATCATTAAGAGATGTCCTTCAAAGAGGAGAGGTTCGACTTTTTCAGTTTGGACTCTACTTCACACTGTACGCAAAATCAGAGGAGGAACTAAAAACGATAACTGACCAAGTAGAATCAACCCTTGGCGGAATGCTAATCTATACAAAACAATCAATATTCCAAATGGAGCAAGGCTTTACTGCCACGCTGCCGATCATGTCTGATAGGATTAGTGTTCTTAGAAATCTCGATACCGCTTCTCTATCTTCAACATTTCCTTTTACATCAAGTGAATTGACTCAGGATGATGGGATATTGTACGGAATAAATCGACACAATAACTCATTAATTATATTTGACCGATTTTCATTGGAAAATGCTAATTCTATAGTATTGGCAAAATCTGGTTCTGGTAAATCTTACTTTGTGAAACTAGAAGCGCTCCGATATTTGATGCTGGGGACAGATGTCATTGTAATAGACCCGGAGAATGAATATAAGACTCTTTGCGATTCAGTGGGTGGCAGCTATCTGGAAATATCATTAAACTCCGACAAAAGAATCAACCCTTTCGATCTACCCCTCAATCCAAATGAGGCAGGAGAAGATGTTCTCCGTTCAAATATTTCTTCCCTACATGGACTTATTAATTTGATGGCGGGCGGACTCAGCCCTGAAGAAGATTCTATTATAGACAAAGCTCTTTATGAAACATACGCAATAAAAGACATCACTGTCGATCCAGCAAGTCAGAAAAATGAACCTCCCCTCCTTCAAGATTTCTATAATATTTTATCTAATCTAGAAGGAACTGGGTCACTTCGAGCAAGATTATCAAAATATGTAGAGGGTTCATTTGCAAATCTATACAATCAGCCAACGAATTTCGAATTAAACCCCGGCTTTGTGGTCTTCTCCGTTAGGGATCTCGAAGAACAGCTGAGACCAATAGCAATCTACACCGTTCTTGATTATATTTGGACCAAAGTCCGCATGAATATGAAGCAGCGCTTGATGATAGTAGATGAAGCATGGTGGATGATGCAATATGAGGATTCTGCAAAATTTCTTCATGGATTGGCAAAAAGAGCCAGAAAATATTATCTTGGCCTTACAATAATAAGCCAAGATGTTGAGGATTTCTTGGGCAGTAGGTTTGGTAAAGCAGTAGTGGCCAACTCATCAATGCAAATACTTATGAAACAATCAACGGCATCAATAGATATCGTAGCTGAAACTTTTAATTTAACCGAAGGAGAGAAATACCTTCTTCTTGAGTCCGACGTCGGGGAAGGACTGTTCTTTGCGGGATTAAATCATGTTGCATTCAAGGCTGTTGCTTCATATACAGAAGATCAGATAATTACCACTGATCCAAAGCAATTATTAGGACAATAATGTGATGTTTCACAGAAACAGCAAGGGTTTTACTCAGGCCGGTATAATACTGGCTGTTTTAGGTTTGGCCGCAGTACTTTCACTCGCTTTTACTGCAGCTGGAACATCTCTGTGGAGCGGAAGAATAAAGGAAACCGTAAACCCTGTTAATTTATTTGGCAATATACGCTGTACGTCCTGGGATGCAGCTCCTAGCGGGTATCAATCGGCCATTGAGGAAGCTGCTAACAAGGTTGGGATACAACCTGCCTTGCTTGGAGCTATATTCATGGCAGAGCACGGTGATTCTATTAAGGCTTCTGCTGGTGCTAATGGAATTTGGGCACGAGGCGGAAATGCAAAGGGACCTTTTCAGATTGAGGATTTTGACGGTAAGTGGGCCGGTAATATTTATAAAAAATATTCAGATAAGCCCACAGGTAATCCAGACGATTTCGCTGATTCTGCATTAGCCGCAGCTGCATATATAAAATACCATCTCGAAGATAATGGTTTGAAAGCAGACGGGGCTGACGAAAAAACTGTGAAGGCTGCGGGAATGCTTTATAACAGAGGCCCCGCCAGATTAAGGGAGTGGAAAAAAATGGGTTTTCCTCTAGATAGGGCACCAGAGAATACGAAAAACCCTGGGTGGAATTGGGGAGCACCTTACCCAAACCCAAATGGACCAGGATATGCATTGCGCACATGGAAAAATTTTCAAGGACTTAATAATGGCTGTCTCTCACTTGCATCGGTAACTACTAAACTCATTCCAAATTCTCTTCTTTGCAAAACAAACCTTAACCTTGGTTATAAGGGCTCATCCTGCGGTTGGGTAGAAGTTCCAGCACTTGAAAAGTATTACACAAAGAGCGGCGATAAAGAAGAACATTGGGGCAAGCCGTCATTAATTAATATTCTTGTATCTGTTAGCAAACAGTGGGCTGAAGCCGGCAGACCAAAACTTGTTATCGGTGAATTGAGCGGGCAATGCAAAAAGGCTGACGGTCATGCCTCCCACGCCAAAGGAATCGACGCTGATATATTACTACCTGGCCACATGATGAATGTTAGGGAGAGACCAGCTATAGCTAATAATAATTATGATGCTGCAAATAGACAAATGATGATAGACCTGGGTAAACTTCTGATCAATTGTGGCGCCACAAGGATTGGTTACGAAGACTCAGAGGTTATAGCGGCAGTAAATAGCTATGCTATAGAAAATAAAAAGCCAGGGCGCATGGTAGCATGGGATAAGCACAAGGCCCACTTTCACTTAAGAATTGAGCAATACTAACAAAAATATTCAATTTATTATAAAATAAAAATAGATAAAAATGCATAAAGAAATTAAAAAATTAACACGTTCAATATTTCTAGTAATATCAGCAATTACTCTGGCTTTGATTGTGCTCCTATGGTTTATTACTCATTCATTTATGAATATTCAGCTAGAGCCCACTAATTCTTCATTTTCAATCGACGGCAAGCCTTTTGCTGTTCCCGACTCTGGTCTAATACGTCGTTTTATCTCTCCAGGCCTACATATGATCAGAATTGAAGCAAGAGGATATATCGGCATAAATCAGGAAATGAATTTTAAAAGGGGTATGCCTAAGAAAATTACTATCAGCCTAGATAGAACCCCCGATCCTCTGACTATTTCTATCGGCGGAAAGTTTTTAAATAAGGGTAATGATTTTAATGATATTTATTACCAAAATGGGACAACAATATATAGGGTACGCACAAAAACAGATGTCGGACAAAGAGTAAAGTTGGCCGAAGAAAGAGCCGTTACAAATCCTGTAATATCAGACATAGATGAAATTATCTGGTCTCCAACAAAAGATCTAGCTTTGCTACGTAAGCCTGAAATCATTTCCTTTTTTGATTTGAAAAAATATGACTTTATCAATCAAAATGAAGATTCGTGGGGTAATAATATTGGTAGCATCGCTTGGGCTCCAGACAATTCTAAGATCGCATACTACTATGCACCGGAAGATGGCGAGAAGTCATTAATCTTTACTGGCGCAGCAAATAAAGAAATTACGCGAGTGCTCAATTTTAATGATTATGGAATTGATAATCCCCTTTTACGTTGGTCTCCTGACTCCGAATGGCTTTTAATAATTCCCCGCAATGAGGATACCGAAAAGAATAAGATTTATTTATTTAATTCCTATTCACGAAAAATATCAGAGATTGCCGACATAGGAAACCAGCTTGATGCTAATTTCTCCCCTGATGGCAATAAAATACTCTATTCAACATATTCTAAAAGCCAAGAAGGGCCAGTAGAATCAATCCTTTCTATTATGGATAAAGATGGCACTAATAAAAAATCGCTGGACATCAGAGCCGAACTGAAAAAGACTACTTGGAGCAAGGATTCTGAAAATATTATTGTGGCTACTTATGACCCCGATACAAAAGAGGAATCAATATTCAAATATGACACAAAAAAAAGACAGCAGAATGGTTTTGTTATCAAGAATCTTGGGGATACTTTTATTCACAATCTAGTGCTGACCGATGATAACAACATCATTATTTACCAAGATAATGAGGCGATCAGAGCATTAAATGTCGAATAGCAGCATAATACTGTTATTATAATTTAGAAAGTGCTTGAATCCCAGTTAGACATATGATGACCGGTCTTTTGGCGGTATAGACAAAGTTTAGGTGTGATAATGGAGGGGTTTGTGGACGACAAAGAAGCAAAATTCATTAGGTTTGTAGAAAGATCAATACCTTCTTATATAAATAAAGTAAAAAGCGGCGCATGGAATAGTGCACAAGCCAGCCGCTATTTTAGTGAGCAGCTAAAAAAAATAAAAAACAAGAAGAAGGCACAAGAATTGCTAAACCTCTTCAATTCAAAACTTCGTGAGGCGCGCCAAAAAGCCGTAAGCGGATCGCCTGCAGTAACGAGAGGAGCCCTTGTATCTCCTATCCAACCAGTAGTTATTATTGACGGTCCATCGTCGGTCGGCCCGAATCAGAGTGTTACTTTGTCAGGCGGAACTATAGATTTTACCGAGGATGAAGGATATTTCTGGGAAGCCGAAGGTGGGGTGAGCGGGGTATTCCATGGAGTGAGTGACCAGACTGAGGATGGTTCAAGTAAGTCATTTATTATCAAAACTAGCCCCGAGTGTGAGAATGGAGTTTTATATATTACTGCCATTGGTAGCAAGAGCGGTACTCCTGGCTCCATGACGATCCAGGTTATGGGAGCACGACAATCGGAAGAGAGTGATGGTAATGAGGAAAACGATGGAAATAATCCTGATCAAGAAAGATTAGACCAAGAGAAAGCTGATTCTGACGCAGCTGAGCAAAAAAAATCCCAAGATGATCAAGCACAAAACCAGCAGAAGTCTTCTTGGCTGGATTGGTTAAATAAGGAAGCACGTAAAAAGATAATTGATAAATTAAAGAAAAAGTTTTCCAAAGAAGCCCTAGCTGCCCTATGGAAAGCAATCTTGCCATATTTACCGTGGATTATTTTGGCAATTGTCATCATTGTAGCGGGCATTGCAATTATGTCTGCCATTATAGGAGATGCTGGGACTGGAAAAGCAGGATCAACATTTAATAAGCCTGCGGATCCTGTTACAGATTCCGCTGCGATTCAGAAAACAATTATGGCATCAGGTGATAAAGAGGCAAAAGCTAAATTAAATAACCAAACATTTTCCGATATTCAAAAGCAACTATCGCAATTGGAAGCATCCACCGGAACAGATGTATCATCATCAAATCAAGAAACTAAAAACAAAATAGCTGATACTTCATCCAAAATCGACCAGTATTTAGTAAATAACGACCCTGTTCTTGGACGAGAGATTATAACTTCAGTAAAATCTATTTTGGAATCAGCTGACCAGCAATCTCCTATTATGCAAGCAAAGACCAGACTTCCATTAGAAAATATATCTGGGTTTAATTGGGAGCTCCATTATGGCACTCCCTTACGAAAAGAAATGCCTAGCAATGAAAGCGGACATAGTACATACATGTACTATGGTCAGGGTAAAGCTGATGCAGTTGACCTCTATACTAATAAGGATACTTTGGTCTACCCAATGTTCGACGGCCAGGTCACTAATATTTCAGACGATGGAACAGGTCATAAGAAGATTGTTATTAAAAATGGTGATTATGAAATTCTATACGCCCATGTTGACTTGGATAAGAATGTCGGAGAAGGCACCGGCGTCACTCGGGACAAGACTATAGGTAAGGTGGCTACAATATCAGACTATTCTCAATTGCATCTCGAGCTTAGTTATTGTGGTGTCCCCGTCACCACAACACTTCTCGATAAGATTGAATATGAGCAGACTGAAGGAAAATCCTGGGGCGAATATTTGTGGAACAATATGAAGAAAGTTCTTGGACAATAATGTTGAAATATATTTTAAAACAGACTGTTATTTACTTATTGATAATATCAATCGCATTTGGATCCACAGGATATGCTTTTGCCTTGAATGCAAAAGCAGCCGATGACAACGATGGAGAGATTGATTATGATCCAGAGATTCCTTTGCTAATAAAAGTTGCTGATCAGAAAAAGTATTCTTATATACCAACTAAAGATAACCAGCAGTGTAAGGTAAAAAAAACACTGAGCGACTCTTTGGCATATAAGAAATTATTAGAAACAATGGCTCAGTTCTCCGATCAAGATAGCCTTATTACTTTTGATGATCTGTTAACAAATTCATCAGAACAGAAAATAATTATGAAACAAAGTGATTTAGCGGCCTTGAAATCACTTTCCTGTCTTTCCAATATACTCCCAAATTTTGATGAAGATTTTGATGCCCTATATAAAAACTTGCCTAAGGATCAAACAGAGATCGTAGATAAAAATTTGCAATCTAACAAAGATTTCAAGACGCCAATTGAATATTTAAAATATTTGAAGATCGGAAGAGATAACCTAACCTCTACTGAGAGATTCGACAATCTGCAACTTTTTAATCGTCTTGCCGAAGCTGCAAGAAAGAATGTTGGCGAAAATAAAATAAGAGATATTTGGGCAGATGAAGAAGATAATTTAAAAAAAGGAAAAGTTCCTTCTGTTGATTTAGACACTTTGGTTTGTGTGACAGGAATCGGGCGCGAAAGAATTATTAATTATGTTAACCACGATAAGCCATATTTAGCAGAAAAACTAAAAGAATCTATAGACTCGCTGAATATTGATGTAAGGGTTCTTAAAACCTTGGTCTACCTAATTACTCCAAAAAATCAGGGTGGGGCTGGCCACTGGAGAATAAGAGTTAATCGCATTCTGCAAAGGCAGGATAAATCAACAGAATCTGATTCTGTGGTACAAACTCTGGCTAATAGCCAAAAGTCTGTGTCTAAAGGTTGTAGCGATGAAATGACTGCCGCTGACTGTGGCAAACAAAAAGGAACGACCCCAGATCTTGAAATTGAAGATAAGAATGGTGCTCAATATGAGGCCTACCTAACTAGCCTTACCGAAAAGGAGGACTCTTTTGTAGAGGAACGCAATCTGTCCTCTCATGCTGAAGGGCAAGCTATAGATATATCAGAGATCGATGATATCAGGTGTACGAAGGTTGTTAAAAAGAACACTGGAGGCACAAAGAAATATAAACAACCGATACAACCAATTAAATTAGCTTGGCAAACTACCGACGGCTGGAATGCATCCGGAGAGAGAGATCCATTTGATATGATGAGTCTTCTAAAATCGGCTGCCTCCGAATCAGTCAATGGTTTGCTGGGCAACTTGAATAGCGACATCTCTTCTTATGAAGGAGATCTCAGCAAGGCTAATTTTGAAGATATAATTCAGATATTAGGAAAATCCCTGTTAGGTAATGTCTTAGAATCGAAGAGTCTGAACTTTGCCGGATTTAATGTAGAAGATACCCTCAAGAAGCTAGGAAGTACTTATGTTGCTGATTATTTAGGGTTGCCAAGAGAAATATTTATTGGTCAGAATCTTTCAGACATTGAGAAAATAAAATACACTATCGGCCGATCAGCAATTGAGAAGAAGCTAGGAATACCTTTTGGCTCGCTATCAGGTAGTGACCTGCCATCAACTCTCATCAAGATTGGCCAGAGAAAGTTAGAACATGAGATGAATCTGAACGCTGGTGATTTAGATGCCTTTGTTACTTCAAAAAATGATGTTTTCGCTAACTATGTAGGCGCAAAAGTTATCGAAAAAGATTTGAATCTAGCAGGCAACTCTTGGCCGAAAGAAGCAGTAACCTTCGGCAACCTCTCGGATAAAATCGGCTCATTGAGGTCGACTTTGATTAAAAACAATCCTGGATTGATTGATAATGACCTAAATCTTGGTGCAGGCACGGCAAATAATTTTATTCTAGAAAGAATCAATTCTGCAGATTTTGCTGCGATGGTAGGCAAGAAGAGACTTGATGACACACTCTATGGTTTAAAATATTTTTCAATGAATAATGGTGCTTATCAATTACCAGGCCCAACAGAGAAACAACCGGATATTAGAGACACTTGGGAGGGAGCGCTAAGTGGTGATCATGAGAGCCTATCAACTATCGGCATCTACACTCTGGCACGGCTCCTAGCAGATGATAGCGTAGCACCAAAGGGAAGCTCAGACCAGAGTTATAAAAAAATCCGAGTTATCGAAGGGGGCGTAACACAAGATATTAATCCAGATGAATTTGGCAGATTTATTTTCCGACAGTGGCTTCGTGGAAACATTCAAAAATCAAGCAACGAATGTAGTGCCCCAAAGCTAAACAAAACTCTAGACTATGAAATTACACCAGAGGGACAAATTATTTTTCAAGGCAGTTCTAAGATTTCTAACGCTCTACCAGCTATTCCAATAACACAAAAAGTTGAGTATTCACTAGTATACTCTGACCAAAATGTGGAAACACGAACTGATGATTTTATTGTGACAGAAGAAAAGTCCATGCTAGCTGGGCTCGAGAAACTTGACCTGCAAAGGATCTTTGGTTGTTCTACAGCTAATAATAGCCCCGTCTTCAAGAGGATCGGTTCACAAATTTTATATACAGGTGTTGCAAACAAATTAATCAACAAAGAAGACAAAACCAAAATAGATTTATTAAACACGAATCCAGAATTAAGAATTAGCAACAGTACTATCGCATTTTATACATCAAGATTGAATCAGGCACAAAAATTATTGGCTGATATTAAGGGTGATTGGAAAATCTTTGCAAGCAAGGATTCAGGTTTCGAGAATACATATACTGAAATTAATGATTTAATTAGTAATCTCAAAAATGTTTTTGAATCTAGTGATGCAAATACAATAAAAATACAAAATACGTGGGAGAAAATGAGTTCTGCAACAAGCCAGATTGACTCTATAGTCACCCAGCTAGATTCAATTAAGAACTTCACCACCGCCAAGGCAGAGGCAAATAACAAGATTGATGAACTGAATTCTATTATCTTTAATGCCAACGAACTCCTTAGGATATCTTCTGAAATCATATCCGGCCGAGAGATACCAACTTCGGACTCCCTTAAACTTTCTCAAATAAATAGTATGGATCTGACTAGCAATGATAGCGGAGGAGGAAATAATAATATCTCGCCGTTTAAGGCCTCCTCTCTAATATTTGGGTTCTTGGCAGGTAATGTATCGCCGACTGATCTTTTTATCTCATTTGGTGCCAATATGGCAGAATCAAAGCTTGGTTTACCAAGTAACTCTCTCTTATATTTAGTTGAGAATTTCGAGAAAAAAGGAATGGGGGGAAGTGACGCGTTCTTCAAGTCTATCGGCCAAGCTAAGATTGAGGAAGTCTTTTCGATGCCACCATTCTATTTTCAGGAAAAGAATTCGGTCTCTACAATGGCTGATTTTGCTACAAATGCCTCAGAATTATTAAAGTATGCAGACAAAACTAAGATTGATGAAGCAGTAAACAGTTACCTGGCAAGTAAATTGAATAAAGCCAAATCGCCGCTGGGGGAATTACCTACCGATATAACGGGTATTAATAGTAGCAATAAATTATTAAACGTTTTGAGCCAGATGCAGGCTGAAAACTGGCCTGATTACGATTTATTGGTTGCCTCAGCAAGAGACAATTGGAAGCAAAAACAAGACAAAATAATTGAACAATTTGGCAGCAAGACAAATGCAAACAGTTTTAATACTGATAGTATCGTTCAAAATATTAAGGATAGAGGATTTAACGATGCATTAAAATCTGCTGAAAGCGACTTGATGATGCGATTAGGGCTTGGTAGCGGAAACTACGAAGCACTAAAATCTGGAGGTGTTTTGGCATGGCAAAAAGCACTTTCAGAGGCCCTGTCTATTGATAATCTTCTTGGCCTAGAAGACGGTGATACGAAGTCACTATTTACTAAGGACAAGAATCTTTACTCTGTAAATCTGTCTAGCGATGAACAAAATTTGCTCGAGAACAATCTAAAGATAAGCAAGAATGTTCTTGATATTTATACAAAATTAGTAAGCGGCAAGATCTTACCTAGCGAGCTTGATCAATATAACGACGATGTATTAAACCCAGACTATGTATTTGTAAACCCTTATGCTGATACCGCATCTGATAGCAATCAATGCCCTGTTTCTTATACTAAACAGGATGGATTCTCGATAAATGAAACCAGCCTAGAGAATAACTCCTTCTGTTATTACGACAAGAAGGGTCGTCATTGTTTCAAAAGCCCCGAAGAAGCCCAGCGATATTCACTGATTAACAAAGACCAAAGATATGGCAATATATTGGAGGAATTAGCCCAAAGATTAGCAGACAGTGCGAGTGATAAGTCACAAATCTCTGATATTAGAAATAACCTGTTGTCTTTTATCACTGATAAAAATGTACAATATGCATTTGGAAATAATAAAGAAAAAACCCAACAACTTATCGATGCTATAGGCAATAAAAATAATATTGATAAAAAGATTCTAAGTAAATTGTTTATCAAAGACAGCACAAATTTACCAGTTCCCAATTACAAACTATTAGTTGGTAGAGCAGTTGCAGAAAAAGTAATTAACTATAAAATTTTTGATGCTTCAGGCCTAAACATTGACCCATCATTATTTGGGCCCGACGACCTCTACAATGTCCTTGGCGGTGATTTTACATCGTTATACAGAATAAGTACTAACTATATCGATCAGGAGCTAAATTTAAAGCCCGGGACCGTCCTATCGGTATTTAATGCAAAAGACCAAATATCAAGAAACTGTACTCTAAATCAAGTTGGCGGATCTATACTTGGAAGCTTAATCGGCCTAGATTATTTCCCGCTAAAAGGCGAAAAAATTAGTGATTTTGTATCGAACTTCGGACAATCAAAAGTTGAGCAATCATTGAATCTTCCAAGAGGAACATTCTTTGGGGCAACATTCGGTGAAGCCTTTGATAGGTCCCGCGCTATCAATATCGCTCTATCTTTCAACATTCCCCTCTCTGATGATAATGGTGAAGAAATTTTTGATGAGAAATCCCTGGTAGATATCTTTGGCGATAGCTATGCCAAGAAAATTAAAAATACTGGCGCCGAATACAAAGCACGGCAAATTCAAAATCATTTAAGGGGATCGTTGGTTATAAATGGCCCGGCCCTTACTGCAATTAACAATATCGATCAAAAAATCAAAGATCGACTGAAATCTGCACTGGCTGTTGCAGGCAAGAGTCAACAAAATAATTCTGGGAATATAGAGTTTTATCAGCAGTTGAATTATTTAGATAAACAGTTTGGTATAAGCTCAAACTCTACTTATGACCTCTTGGCTGGCTTGAATAGTATGACTCCAGATAAATACAATCAACTAGTTGGCGAACAAACAGGATTGAAACTTGTTGGTAGCAAAATAGGAGAAAGCCTTGGTTTAGACCAAAATCAGTCAGAGACAGCTCTTACTCTTGTTAAGAACTTAAATAATATTTTCAAGTGCCAGGGGAAAATAATCGAAACCGACGGACAAAAAGTTTGTCGAACTGGTTCGGCAACAGACGAATGGTATGGGAAGTGGGATAAGTTATATGATCATTTAAATCAGATATTCACTTTTCAGCTTGATGAAAGAGCAAACTTGCCTGAGGGAACCTTCCAAAGAATTATTGCTGATCCAATGAACTCAGGAACTATTTTGATGGAAATTGGTGCGCAGAAAATAGACTACCAATTTGGGCTTGATTCTTCAAAAGCTGCTTCTTTTACGGGATTGTATAGTCGCGTTGTTCATGTTTCTTTTGGCCCGACAGGACAGACAAAAGACTGTTTAAATGAAGCAAGTTCGGACCCTACCGTATCGCCGCTTGATACTAGTCTGCATAATGCAGAAGCCAAGCTTGCCGAACTTGAAAAACAGAAGCCTGTTTCAAAGAATGGGCAAAAAACGGATGATTATATTAACTCTAGCGAATATAAAAAATGGCAGGAAGATTTAAAGGTTGCGCTCACTGAAGTCCAACAGGCCAGAACCACCCTCAGCAAGGAGATCAACGATCGATATAATATCTGCAAGGCCGCAATCTCCCAAAATCCTTCGGGAAATGTTGACGGATCGTTTAAAGAGGACATCGTCGCATGGGGTAAAGAAGTATTGAGTGATAAAATTCACGATTTTATATATAACGTTAAGGCAAATTACAATAATAAAGAGATAAGAGTCGGCGTTGATATGCCTTTGGAAGATATCGCTAATCTAGTTAGTGGGGATATGAAGTATTTCCAAATTGCAGCGATTTCTCTAGGAGTTAATTATGTTATGGCTCCTATAGACAATATAAGGAAAAGTCACTGCTCAGCAAATGGAGACGACGAGTGTAAGACTGCAATTCCACAAGAGATGCGCATAGCCTATGATGACATAAAAACTTCTATAATAGGGGCGCCTGATGTCGAAGCATATCAGAGGGCGGCTTGGGTTGATGTTAATGGTATTTACAGTAATCCGGAAACAAGAAAGGTATGTAATGGTGATAATTGCCCAAAAACAGGTAGCGGCAATTTCGGTGATGCCTTGATCGATTCTCTGGGGAAAAATTATACTGAAACATCGACTTCAACATCAGTAACTAATCAAGTTGATGAACAATATAATTATTCGCCGGAGAATTTGCAAAGTAAGATCGACGAGTTAAATACAAGCATTGTGAGCAATAATGCAGCCGCTCCAGCGGCCTGCCAGAAATCGACCAACCAAGCGAGTGGAGACCAATATAATAAATGTGTTTCTGAATATAATAAAAACAATGGAGACCCAGAAGGCAGATTGGACAGACTTTCTAATCCAGAATCTTATTATCAACCAAGCGGTGCAAACTTTACTCCCAAAAATGGAGAATTACTAACAACGGTACAGAAATCAATAAGAAAAGCTTCTTTGGATAATCTCCAATTCAAGATGCTCGATATTGCTCTTTGGAAATTAGACGAGAACTCTTACCCAGGCATGGCCAGAGACCTGCTTCAGGGTAATGCTGAGATAAAGGCAGCTGCCCTTGCCAGATATATTAAAACAGGCCTTACAAATGGCCATTTACTAGGCAAAAATTTTGAGGCAATTAAAAATGTCGACGAATGGATCCAGGTAGCAAAATTTGCTAAGGATTTTGTGGCCGGAGATAAAGATGCCTTTACAACGTTTGCAAGTGGTAATGGATTTGATTTCTTCAGCAACTTCCTCTCAGATAATTCCGAGGAATGGTTTGGCTTCCCAATAAGTGGAGATTTGGCCAAAGGACTTCTTGTCGGTGTCGGTACCGGCGACTGGGGCTTGAAATCAATAACTCTAGATAACATTGTTAAAGGTGATAGCACAACACATAATACAATTGTAGCTGATGGTTCAACTATGTCTCTGCCAACTGTGGGGGGGGTATTAACTACTGTTATTACGACAAAGCTTTTTACTTGGGCAGATAAAACACTGGGCCTTAAAGCTGGACAGTCTCTTGAAATATTTAAACTTGGTTATGATCTTTATAAGTCTTGGAAGATATATGAAGAGATTTCAAGAGTGAAAGATATTGCTCAACTGTCGAGCAACGCTAAAGAGTTTATGGAATTAAATAAGATCTCTGACTTAGCAGAAGCCAAAGATGCAGCAAAACAAGCTTTTACTGCTGCGGAAACATTAGTGGTATACAAAATTGTATCAATTGCAGTAGAAAAGCTTTTAGACAAGCAAATCGCGGGAGTAGAAGATAGCTTGGGAATGATCCCTGGCACCCTGACTCCTTTGATAACTGTGGCTGTTTATAATCTCGTGGTCGCGCCTTTGCTTGGTCTTGGTCCGGTGGGGTGGACAGCAGCAGTAGTTATAGCTTTGGCAGGATATCTTTTGGGTCAAAAAATTTACTATTACTGTACTGCTGATGGATATTATCCAAAGATTGAAGCTCCTCAGCCAAAGATAAATGATACAACTGGTATGGGAGTATGGGGCGGACAAATCAAGCAAAATAACAACATAAACGAACTACTCAAAAAGAAAATGGTTGAGGCTTCTCAGAATAAGGCAAGAAAATTGATAGAAAATATGATGAGGATCCAAAATTACGAGAAATATAATACAACTGACAATGAGCCGATATATCCAATCCAGATTATGACAGGCCGAAAAGAAGATGTAGATTATTTTGATCAAGCAGGGATGATAACGGTGAATATGTGCCAGCCCAGATTAGGAAACGACTCAATCTCATGCGGTGGTATTTGTGGATCAAAAAAAGGTAACGGATGTGAAAGTGATACCCGCATGGGCATATGGCAAAATCCTCAAACAGTTGCCTGGACCCATATCGGATTCTAGCTCAGATAGCTCTTAACTATTCTTAACTACGATTCTCAGGAAACGTACTGATCTTTTTGATAGTTTGTTATTCAAGAAATCTATTAACTCAGCTTCTTTTATGTGAATTTCTGAAGCAGCAGGAGATGAACAGACGGAGATCTTCAAAGTACCATTTTGGAATGAAATAGGCTCAAATAGTCCCTTTCCCCATTCCTTAGCATAAAAACACACCATTGCGCCCTGTGCGGCCTTAGCAAGCCCTTTTTTAGCTAAGACACTGCTTAGTATTTTATCAATTTTTTCCACTTTTACTCATTTCTACTATCTTAGCATTGTCTAATAATTGTTTAGATAAATGACTCATATCAGTTGTAGTAACAACACTTTGGTAGTTTTTTACTATCTGGTTAAGATGTTCTCTTCGTTCTTCATCAAATTCCGAATATACATCATCTAGAAGCAAAATTGGGGAGCTATTATTTCCTATCTTCAGAAATTCCAACTCAGCAATTTTGATTGCTAGAACTGCACTTCTTATTTCACCTCTCGAAGCAAAGTTTGCTATGTTCAATCCGTTTAAACTAATAATAAAATCATCACGATGAGGACCAAAAAGCGTGCAGCCTTGCCAAATCTCTTTTTGATGACATTCCCTAATGTTATATTCAAATCCTTCACTTTTCTGATATATAATTGATAAGGAGTCGTCTTTTACACCAGAAATATTACCATAGATATCACTGATAAGGCTGTTCAAAAGAGAAACAGCCCCTTCTCTCTCCCTAATAATGGTGGTCCCTTCTGCAATTAAACCATCATCCCAAAATGATAATTCTTTATCACTAGCCTGCCTCTCTTTAATTCTCTGAAGAAGAGAGTTGCGTTGTGCTCTAATTTTCTCGTAAGAAATCAGGGCACGAAGATATTCCTGATTTCTTTGAGATATCATCAAATCTAAAAATCGCCTTCTCGTTCTTGGGCTACCGGTCGCCAATAACATTGTCTCGGGAGAAAAGACAACACTTCTTAATAGTCCTATGAATAATGACTTTTTTTTAAATATTCCGTTCTCTTTAGCTCTGAGCAAAAGCGTGGGATTCTTTTGTATAAAGACTTCAAGATTATCACCTCTTATACGGCAGAAATCCTCTTCGTTTGATACTAGATTTTTTTTATCTTCCTCTCGAAAAGAACGGCAAGAAGATAAAACCGAAATGGCTTCTAATATATTACTTTTACCAATGCCATTTGGACCTATCAAAATAGTTGTGTTTCCTAAATCAATTTCATATTTAGAATGATTGCGGAAATTTTCTAAAATAACATTTTTTAACATTTAGAGTTATGACTCAAGTTTTAACGGCATAATGATATATATAAAGTTTGCATCTTTTTCGGTCTTAACCAAGCACGGAGAGGCATTATTATTGAATTCTATTGTTATAGAACCTTGAGGGAAAATACCAAGAACATCCAATACATATTTAGCGTTAAAAGCAATTTCGAGATCGTCTCCGACAATATCAGCCTTGATAGTCGATTTTGCGCTACCGGCCTGTGTTGCAGTGGAGGAAACAGTAAAAATCTTATCTTTAATAGTAAAACGAATATTATTATTTGCGGAATCTTTAGCAAAAAGAGCTGACATTTTTACTGCCGAGACCATTTCGCTCAAATCTGTTTTAGCTTTTATTTTAGAAGACGATGGAATAATTTGGGTATAATTTGGGAATGCTCCCTCTATTAATCTAGAGACTATCTGTGTATCACCTATCTTAAATGATATTTGGTTCTCTGTTAAATATAACAATACCTCTTTAGCAGTATCGCTATTGCCTAATATTCTAGCTACCTCATTCATGGTTCTGGTTGGAACAATAACTTTTTTGACCTCAATTGGTTTCTGAAGTTTTATTTTGCTCTCAGCAAGCCGATAAGAATCAGTTGCTGCTAAAATCAATTCCTTATTACTAAAAGAGAAGAACAAGCCAGCTAGAACAGGTCTAGTTTCATCAAGAGCGGGAGCTATTATAACTTTTTTTAAGGCGCTTAAAAATATTTCTTTCTCGATAGAGATGAAGGGGGCATCCTGTGACTCAGGAACAGTAGGAAATTCCTCGGCCGAAATTCCATGTATTACTGCTTCAAACCTTTCTGACTTTAAAGTAGCTATGTTTCCGCTAGTAGTGATTGAAATGGATTGATCTTTATTATTATTAATAAAGTCAGACAATATTCTTGCAGGAAGAGTGATTTTTCCTTCTGCTTCAATTTTGCCCGTTGTATGTGTAGTAATTCCAACCTCTAGATCGGTCGCGGAAATCTTGATTCCTCCTTTTTCTGCCACGATAAGAGCATTACTCAAAACAGGTAGAGTAGTTCTATTCCCCACTACCCTGGAAATCTGTGACAGCGCTTTTGAGAAATTTGATTGTAAGATTGTAATCTTCATTATTATCCTTTCTAATTTAATGATCTTTTCCACAGGATTCTTACAAGTTGTGGATTATTATAATATTTACCTTTTAATTAATCATTTGCCAGACTATCTTTTTTATTACACAATTTTTATCTGTGGATTAATGGTAATTTTAAGTTTTTCTTTGTTTATAAGTTGCATAAAACTGTTTATAATTTTTAAGATTTTCCAGTATTTAGTAATTATATTTTGTTATCAACAAGTTATAGGCAATCAAGTGTACAGGTTTTTCCACATAACTTTTTACTAATTATTGTCTCCTGGCAATCTTTTTTTTACTTATCAACACTATCCACAGCCCTTATTACTACTAATATCTATATTAACTATTTATTTATATAGCAAATATTTAATTGTATACAGAGAAAATATGATCTTTAATAATCACTAAACTTTCTTTCATTTTATTATCTGTAAAAAGGGTTTTTTCTATCTTTTCGCATCCATGCATAATAGTTGAATGATCTTTGCCCCCCATTTTCCTTCCTATCTCAGGGTATGACAAACTACATTCATGTCTCAATAGATACATGGTAATTTGTCTTGGCATGACTAAATCCTTGGTTCTCTTTTTACCTAATAATTCTTCTATCGGTATTCTATAATATTTATGTACTTCTCTTATGACTAATTCTGGGGTTATAAACTGTTGTTTTTCTTCGATAATACTTGATAGTATCTCCGCAGCCTTCTCTTTGCTTAGTGTGGCTCCTGTGAGTTCACAAGTGGCAATAATTTTGTTCAACGAGCCCTCTAATTCTCGGATGGAAGATTTTACCCGTTCTGCAATAAATGTTAGGACATCTCCCTCGATACTTTTATTCATTTTTAATGCTTTTTGTCTGAGTATAGCCTCTCTTGTTTCTAGATCTGGATGTCCAATATCAGTGACCATACCACCTTCAAATCTGGTTTTTAATCTTACTTCCAGTCCTTTAATTTCCTTAGGTGTTCTATCAGATGTTAGGATGACTTGTTTTTTGTTCTGGTGCAGATGATTGAAAGTATGAAAAAACTCATCTTGTGTTTGTTCTTTTGTTGATAAAAACTGGATGTCGTCGATAAGAAGTAGATCTACATTGCGATAAAGATTCTTAAAGTCCTTGGCTTTTCCAAACCCAGAACCAACAGCTTGAATAAAATCATTGACAAAAGTTTCGGTGGAAACATACAGTACACGTTTGTCTGGATATCTATTTAGATAGGCATGACCAATAGCTTGCATCAGGTGAGTTTTACCAAGACCAGAATCGCCATATATAAAAAGAGGATTGTATTGAGTTCCTGGTTTATCCACTACTGCTTGTGCTGCAGCGAATGCCAATTGATTTGAGGGTCCGACAATGAAATTATCAAAGATATAGTTATCGTTCAGGGTTGGATTCTGGGAAACACGTCGGAATATTTCCGTTGCGATGACTGTCGGCTTATCCACAGGCTTGTGGATAACCTTATCCTTATCGAAGCTCACTAGTTGGTCGTCTTTGGGTGTGGCTATTTTAAATTTTATTAGCTGTATTGGTTCCCCTACTTGGTTTTGAAGTGCCTTATGAATATCTTTAAAATATTTTTTCTTAAGCCAATCTTCAACGAAGAAAGTTGGTACTCCAATAGTGAAAATGTCTTTTTTATATTCAAAAATAAAAGTATTTTTAAACCATGTTTCAAAGTTTGCTTTTGATAAGGTTACTTGTAACTCACCAAGCGCATTACGCCAGACTTCTGTTAGATCCATTGTGGTAATAATATTTAATTCTATCTATCGCACAATATAACAAGTTATCCACAAGCTATGCAATACAACGTATTTCGAAGCATGGTTTCTTGTTTTTAAATCTATATAAATTGGGAAAAATACAGCATTTGTTTTTTTATTTATTTGTCTAATCTATGACCCTTGATTTTGGAGCTTTTTTGTGTTAAAGTCTACTATAGTTATGAAGAGAACTTATCAACCAAACAAAAGAAGAAGACAAAGAGTCCATGGATTCTTAGAGAGAATGTCCACCCTAAACGGTAGGACTGTTTTGAAAAGACGCAGAACCAAGGGTAGAAAAATACTAGCTGTCTAATTCTTTATATCTAACAGCTTCTATATAGAAGAGCTTACGGGCTCTTTTTTTAAATTTATATGGCTAGAATAGAGGAACTTGTTAAAAACAGTTATTTTGTGTTATAATCAAGTTCAATGCTTGATAACAGAAACAGATTAAAAAAAGACAAGGATTTTAAAAAGATTTTTTCTTTATCGCGAAATGTCGTGGCTGGAAGATTATTTTTTCGTGTACTCAAAGGTAAAGCTCCTTTTGTGCGCTTTGGTTTTGTGATTAGTAATAAGATTGATAAACGCTCTACTAGGCGAAATGCAATCAAAAGACGTCTCCGAGCAATATCACGACAGCATTTGGATAAAATTTTGCCTGGTCACGATATAATTATAATTGTTAGAGAGAGATATCCTTCCCCTTGTGATATTAGCCTGATGAATAAGGATTTTCAGACGGGTATAGAATCGTTGAAGGTGTATAAATGATTAATAAGATAATAATTAAAATTATTGAGGTATATCAAAGGACCCTTTCTCCCGACTATGGTTGGTTTAGGGGTAATTACCCTGGAGGTTATTGTAAATATAATCCTACCTGCTCTGAATATTGCAAACATTCAATTATAAAATATGGTGTGCTCAAGGGTCTTGTCAAAGGAGCTTATAGATTGCTAAGATGTAATCCGTGGAGTAAGGGAGGTCATGACCCAGCATAAACAAATCAAGAATTAAGCATTAAGTGCTGATAAGCAGTTTTTAATGCTTAATTCTTAATTTTTAAAAAAGTATGAAAGCTTTTATACACACAGTCTTATATCAGCCGTTTTTTAATTTGTTAATTTTTATAGCATGGCTTATTCCTGGCCATTCTATTGCTTTAGCTATTATAGTTTTGACTATTATAGTTAGATTGATATTATTGCCTTCATCCATAAAGGCCGCTCACCATCAAGTAAGAAGCTTGGAGATGCAGCCGAAGATTAACAAAATTAGAAGTGAAATAAAGGATCAGCAAGAGCAATCGAAGGCTTTAATGGCCTTGTATAAAGAAGAGGGTTTTTCCCCTTTTGGATCTTGTCTACCTCTTTTAATCCAAATTCCTATTATCTGGGTTCTTTTTGCTGTTTTTAAAAGTGGTTTAGATATAAGTAGCTATAAAGATCTTTATTCATTTCTGCCAAGGCCAGAGACGTTAAACACATTCTTTTTTGGAATGGATATCACTAAGCCTGATCCTTGGATTCTGCCGATTGTTGCGGGTCTTTTACAATTTGGTTTGTCATACCTTACAATGTTGCCTCAAAAGAATATAGTTAAGCCCGAAGCTAACGATCCGACAGCGATGATGACAAAACAAATGTTGTTTATTGCCCCCTTGATCACTGTATTTTTTGGTCGTACAATGCCAGCTGCTCTTGTGATTTATTGGATTGCAACTACTGTTTTTGGTATAGGTCAACAATGGTATGTAAATAAACAGATAATGGTCCAGCGGGCAACATCAAAACCAGAACAACCAAAATTAGCTGCTGCCCAGAATGATGTTGTAAAAAAAGCGGTTGAAAGTCCTAATAAAAAGGATTTTATGACAAATATGATGAATAAGAGGCTTGATAAACAGGAAAAGAAGCTAGGTGTAAATGTCACTGTGAGAACAAAGAAAAAATAAGACATTGGAAATTTCTGTATTATTTAAAAAAGACTTGAAGTAATTCAAGTCTTTTTTGGCGGAAGGTAGAGGATTTGAACCTCTGAGGGTATTGCTACCCAACTGGTGTTCGAGACCAGCGCTATAAACCACTCTGCCAACCTTCCACTCGTAGAATATAGCAAAATTGAACTCCAAAATCCATCTTTTATGTAAAACTTGAATTTTGCTATACTTAAAATACAAATAATTATCAAATAGGAGAATATGACTGATATAAATGACACACTTTATTATCTTAATAGAGAACAAGAAGAACAGCACACAATCGAGCGTGCCAAAAAGCATAATTTGTCTTATGTCTCTTTAGCAAACTATCCGATAGTAAAAGATGTCCTTGATCTTGTTCCAGAAGAAATGGCTATAAGGTACCATGTAGTCCCCTATCTAAAAACCGGTAATGAGGTAAAGATTGGAGTGATGAATCCAGACGATTCTGAAATGACTCAATATCTGAAAGCTTTGGGACAGAAAACAGGGATAACTATTACAATGGTATTAATGTCTCAAACCAGTCTTTATTATGGTATTTCATGTTACGAGTCAGATAAAAGTAAAATTGCTGAAGTCGAGAAAAAAGAGCAACAAAAAGTAAAAGAATATGACGATATTAAAGTAACAGATATTAAATCTGCTGCCGATGCTGCCAAGAAAGCCAACACGACAAAACTTTTAGATGTTGTCCTACTTGGCGCTATGAAATTGAACGCTTCTGATATACATCTGGAACCATCAGAAACAGAGTTCTTGGTAAGATTTAGAATCGATGGCGTCCTACAGGATGTTGTCGTTTTGCCATTACAATATCATAAGCAATTGGTCTCAAGGATTAAATTCTTGTCTAGCTTGCGAATGGATATATCTAATGAACCTCAGGATGGTAGATTCTCTTTTTCTTCTCCTAGTGAAAAAATAGATTTTAGAGTTTCTATCATGCCGTCTGCTTATGGCGAATCTATAGTATTACGTCTTTTGGGTCAAGAGAAATCTATTCTCAGGCTAGATAATCTTGGATTCAGACCTGACGCATTAGCAGCAATAAAGGAGGCCATATCTAAGCCTCATGGCATGATTATGACTTCTGGACCGACTGGTAGCGGTAAATCATCAACTTTGTATGCTTTTTTAATGGAGGTAAAGAAGCCAGGGGTTAAAATCATTACTTTAGAAGATCCCGTAGAATACAAAATTGAGGGAATAGAGCAAAGTCAGGTCCGTCCAAATCAAGGATATGAATTTGCAGATGGTCTACGAGCCTCCTTGCGCCAAGATCCTGACATTTTAATGGTCGGAGAGATACGCGACCAAGAAACGGCAGAAATTGCTGTACAAGCTGCCTTAACTGGTCATTTGCTTTTATCTACAATTCATGCGAATTCAGCGCCTTCAGTTTTTGCAAGATTACTTGAAATAGGAGTAAAACCATTCTTATTATCAGGATCAATCAATCTTATTATGGCACAGCGTTTAATTAGAAAAATTTGTCCTTATTGCAAGGAAGAATATTCTCCAGCGCCTCAGACATGGCAAGCGGTTGTCGAAACATTAAGCAGAATCTCTGATAGACTTCCTAAAAATATTTTAGAACTTATTAGCCATAAATACGTCAAATTGATCAGAGGCAAGGGATGCGAAAGGTGTAATACAACCGGGTTCTCTGGCCGCCAAGTCATGGTGGAAATTTTAGTACCAAATGAAGAGATAGAAAAGTTGATAGCTGCAAGCGCTTCTATATCAGAGTTTGAAAAATGTGCAGCCAAAACAGGGATTATAACAATGGAGCAAGATGGTCTAATAAAAGCTCTTTCCGGCTCTACTACTATTGAAGAAGTTTGGAGAGTAACCAAATCATAATTCTATTTAGGTTGAATTATCGTTATTGCAAAATTACCTATAACTCTAATCACAAGATAAGATAGCGCAATAACAATAATTCCTATAATAACATTTGCAATAGCTGCCTGGGCTCTTTTTGCTTGATCTGGATTATTACCAGAAGTTATATATAATAGTCCGGCATATAAAAGATAAAAGAAGGCTATTATACCAGCAACAGAAGCAGCAATATTGGCTATTGAAGCTACAAGCTGTTCCGCGGTCACAGTCTGATTTATTATTGGGACAAACAAATTTTTTATATTTTCGGCAGTGATCATATGTTTGTTTTTATTTTAAAACTCCTGACTATTTATTCATTAGCTATATTGCCAACTTCTACTAAAAAAGCCCCTTAGCATCACTACTTAAGGGCTTTTTGTAAGACTTTATGGCTAGAATTAACTGGTGGTATTATTGAATGTTCCAACCAGAGCAGTGGTGATAGTGTAGGCCAATGCAATAATAATCAAACCAATAATTGCATTTAGAATTCCTTGTTGGCCCTTCTTTGCAGACTCGGCATTACCACCGGCTGAAAGATAAAGGAAGCCTGAATAAATTAGATAAGCAAATGCAATTACACCTGCTGCTAAACTTACCCATGGCAAAACTGCCGTTATCAACCCCTGGATATCACTAGCACCACCAACGAGCTGAAGGCCAAGATTGTCAGTATTCACATCATCATTGGCTGCCAATGCTTTGATAATAAAACTCATTAACACCTCCTCATTTTAATAAATCAATTACTCTATTTAATATTGTACGCGCAGCAGCAATAATTACAAGACCTATGAATGACCAAAGCATGGTTTGGCTAGATTTTTTAACTTTTTCGTCATCACCTAAAGAAAACATATAGTCGAATGCTCCCCACAAAAACATTATTAAAGCAAAGACACCGGCAAAAGTGAGCCCTACTTCAATCGCTTTCTCTATCATTGCTACTACGGAACCCAAGCTTGCCTCTGTACCACCAAATTGACGGACAAAACCAAGTATCCCATCTGGCATGGGATCGGAATTAACTTTTACTTCTGCACTTACTTTTTCTATTAATTTGATCATTGGAAAATATTATTCAAAATATCTACTATTATGGAAGTGAAAGAATAAGAGAAAATTGCTAAAATCATGCCTGTGACAGCATAAGCTAAAGTCTTCTTCCCTTTTTCGGCTTTAGCAGCGTCTGAACCAGCTAGAAGATACATAAATCCTCCAACAAGGAATGCAACAAAGGCAATTATTCCTAAAATTCCAACTAAAAATACATTTATAAGCCATTCTAATATAGCGGGCAGGCTATCCATGCTCGATCCACTATTAATCTCGATGCCTGTGGCAGCCTTTGCAGTTGAAAAAGACGCTAGTATTACTATTGTTAGTAACGAGGCATAGTATATTTTTTCAATAATAACTTTTTTCATTAATATAGTTAAACCCCAATAATATTTATTATGAGTTTTGTCAGAAAAAGAATCGCATAGCCAATAATAGCGCCGAAGATAATGTCTTTTCCTTCTGTCAAGGCGGTGCTATCTCCTTGGGAGAAGATGTATCGATATCCTCCATAAATAATCATTGCTATCGCGAGTACTGGCCCAAGAATATTAGTACAGAATGCAACTATAGCAGTAACATATTCAAAGAAATTGCTAGTTGCTCCAGAGCCTGGAATAGGAGCACCCAGATCAATCCCAGAAGGTAAAACATCACTGCTACTCGCTTCAAACTCAGGAAATAAAAAGACAAGAGCTATCGAAATTAAGAAAGCCGCAATTATAAACATGGTTATAATTTTAAGGCGATGATTCGTCTTTTTATTTTTTGACATTTCTTTACCCATCAGTTTTTACCAATTTTCTTTACGAAGAATATCTGTAATGTCTCTTGCTGCTGTGTCTAGCGCTGATTGTAGATCTTGATCCCCTTGATTGACTGCGGCTATGCTCTGTCTTATGATCCTATCAAATTCTACCGGGTCCCTTCCTTTAACCAGAGATTTTGCAGTGGCAAGAGAAACTTTTTCAGGGCTATTGGTATTTCTGTCTCCAAAATCTACATCACCAGAAGCTTTTATTGATGTATGAACTTTGAGCGCAGAATTAAAGCTATCTGCGGGGGATTCACTAGATAATATATTAAGAAGATTCCAACATGCCTTTGGCTTCTCGGCATATTTAGAGGTTAAGGCAGTTACAGCGAAGACATTACTTTTAGCATAGTCTACTACCTTGGATGATTCTGCAGTTAGCTGCGGAGTAAAAGCTCTTTTATATCTAAAATTTGGGTATTTCTGCGAGAGGTGATTCTGAAGTGAACTATAGCCAAAAATCATTGCCGTTTTGCCTTCTACAAAAGCCTCAATATCATTTCCCAAGGAGTCATCCCAAGAATAATTCTCACTGGATGGATCAGAAAATGAGGTATAAAACTCTAATGCTCTAAGTCCTGGTATATCTTTTGTTTCTTGTGCGGTGTCTACCGGCAGATTAAAATTTGCTTGTTTTAAATTATCTGACAATATTTTGGTCTCATTTTCTAGCATTAAAAGGTAAAGGATGTCAGCAGAATTTGATATTTTATCTGTTCCCATTGCTACCCCAGAAATTTCAAATTGGTTGTCTTGATCTATCTTTGTTATTAAATTGACTGTTTTTATAAAATCGGTCCATGTTTGAGGAACCTCTCTCAGGAGTCTGCTTGCTTCTTTGCGGTTTTCGATGTTCTCAGATCCTGTATTTGCATCGTTATATTCACGGAGGGCATTCTCAAATATTTTTGGGTTGTAATATACCATCAATGGTTCTGCATATGGAGAAAGAGCGTAAACTTTTTCATCAAATGTCACCGATTGATTGATAGATTGGATATATTTATCTATGCCAATCCCCTTCTTAGAGATAGAAGCTAACTTGTCTTTGTGTCTGTAAACCCAGTCACTGGGCATATTCCAGACGTCTGGACCTTGATTAGATAAAATAGAATTTAATACACGATTCTCATAATCAGAGTCAAATGTTTGTTTCTGATAGATCAGTTTATAGCCTTTGTACTTTGTAGCAAATGTCTTGGCTACAGGCTTCCAAATATCTTCGTCTTCAAAACTCCAAACGATAATCTCTTTAGCTTTTGGATCTTCTTTGTCCTTCTTTGTACAGCCGGAAAGCGCAATAGAAAAAAATATTGCTATTAGGATATAGCTAGAAATTTTGAAAAAGTGTTTCATCTACCCTCCAGCCTCATTTCTGAGACGCATTATATTATCATTCAATTTCTTGTGCAATTTTTCTTATAAAATCTGCAAGATCACTGTCTTTACCCCGTCTTTTAAGGGCAATTTCTATATTGGTCTTTAAATATTGATCAACATTACCACAATCATAATATTTACCGTTCTTTATTTCAACGGCGTAAGCATCTTTTCCTTCTTCTCTTAATTTATTGACCCCGTCGATGTAGACTAATTCTTCCCCTTCTCTGACATTAATACTCTCTAGTGCGCTAAAAATGTCCGGAGAATAAACTTGTCCAGAAACTATGGCAAGGTTTGAAGGCATTTTATCCATACCGGGCTTTTCAATAAGTTCTTCTATTTTTATAGCTCCATCAGCCATTTCTATCCCTTTAGCAAAACCATATTTTTTAGCGTCTGCAGGGTCATTGGTCCTGACTCCTCCTAGTATTGTGGTTTGATATTTATCGTAAGCGCTAATAAGTTGTCTAGCCCTACTTGGTTCTGCTGAAATAAAATCGTCTCCCCAAAAAACAATAAATGGTTCGTCCCCTACTATATTCTTTGCTGTTAGGATTGCATCGCCATTCCCCCTTTGTTGTCTTTGTCTTACATATACAAATTCGGCCATCTCAGATAGCTTTTTTATTTCTTCTAATTGTTCTAGTTTACCACTCTCTTTGAGCTTATATTCGAGTTCAAGGTGCCTGTCAAAATGATCCTCGATAGCTCTCTTGTGCCAGCCGGTTACAATTATAATTTGTTCAATCCCCGCTTCCACTAGTTCCTCGACAACATATTGAATAACGGGCTTATCTACGATGGGCAACATTTCTTTTGGCATTGCCTTGGTAACTGGCAAAAAACGTGTGCCGTAGCCGGCAGCTGGAATTACTGCTTTTCTAATTTTTCTCATGGTACCTCTCTTAACTTTGTCTAGATTTTCTAAGCAAAATAGTAATCATTGCTTATGTGAAATAATTATAACATAAAAAAAGAGCTAGTTTAAAGTAATAGCCCTTAAAAAATCAACGGATAATTATTTCGACTCATTAATCTTTATAACTTTAGTTTTAACTTTTTCGTCTTTTGGTATTTCAATCCGAAGCAAACCATCTTTTAGTGTTGCCTTAGCGCTTTCGGAGTTTACAGCGATAGGTAATACATAAGAGCGGGAAAATGGGCCCCAATAACATTCTTGTGTGAAATGTTTATCATCATCGAACTCATGGCCAGGGGTCCTATTGCCTTTTACTGTAACAACTTCGTCAGTAATAGAAATATCGACGTCAGATGCTTTGACGCCAGCAATAGGGGCTAAGATATAGATGCTATGCTCATCATGGTAAACATCTACAGAAAGCTGTCCCTCGGTTTCATCTGAAAGCCAATCTTGGCCCCCATCTTTCATCATTCCCTCCTTTAGGAACTAGGAAAAATAAGCAAATATCACAATAACATATTCTAATTATAAATTAATGGAGAAAATAGTCAACTACATAAAAGTAGTGGATAATTGCGCATAAAATTTTTTAACGGTAAAATGACCTCAAATGCACCTTTGGCTAAATAAAACCTACGAAAATATTATAAATTTATTCTTTCCAAACAAGTGTATATTTTGTGGAGAATATGGGTATCTCTTATGTTGCAATTGCCTTTCTAACGTAGAAAAAACAGCCACTTCAACCTGTCCTGGGTGTGGAAGAATATCGGTAAATTCAAGGTTTTGTCCTCGTTGCAGGAATAAAAATAACAGTCATCTTTTCTCGGTATATGTTGCGACTAGCTATCATTCGCTCATAGTTAAGCAGCTGATAAAAAGCTTTAAATATCATGGGCTTACCGGTCTATCTGACATATGTGGAGAACTAATCTATCAGCGTATTAAAAATATGGATATTCCAACCGATATAGTGATAGTTCCCGTTCCTTTGCATCGCCTAAAATATAACATACGTGGGTTCAACCAATCTGAATTAATTGCAAGGTATTTATCTAAAAGGCTATGCATATCTGGTGCTGATGCGTTAATAAGAATTAAAAATACTAAGAATCAAGTAAAATTACAAAGAAGTGGTAGATATAATAATATGATAGACGCCTTCAAATGTGATGATAATGAATTTGTTTTTGGTAAGAATATATTGTTGATTGATGATGTTTTTACAACAGGAGCTACTCTTAGCGAATGTGCCAGGATTTTAAAACAAGCAGGGGCTAAGAGGATATATGGAGCTGTGGTGACGAGAAATATTTAGTGCTTATTTTGAAACAGTATTTTAGGATGGCGGAGGAGGAAGGGTTTTCACCTTCAACTTCTATGCTAGAAGTTTCGCTTTCAAAATTAGCTTTCTCCCCCATTCTGTAGTAAGGTATCAAAACAACAAAGTGTTTTGTATATAGCCTTAACTAAAAAATGACGTTAAAAGACTGTCATTTTTCTGTCCAAATTCTAACCACAAAAACAAGTCACTCGAAACGAGTAACTTGTTTTTGGCGGAGAGGGTGGGATTCGAACCCACGGAACCTTGCGGCTCAGCGGTTTTCAAGACCGCCGCACTAGACCACTATGCGACCTCTCCAGGTAGCTGAATCGTGTAGATAATAGATTGCGATATCTTGGCAATTAATTATCCGTGCTTAATCTTTAAAGATAATAACATTTTTTATTGATAAATTCAACTTTCGCTGGATGTTTGTATATCTAAAATTTGCCAGCGCTTTTCAAATTTTAAAATACGTAATCGTCGCTAGTTCCCCTCTGTTGTTATATTGACCATATAAATTATTATTGTAAGATTGTATCTTCTTTTATGGATAATATGAGGATATTTATGAATAATAAATTTTATAATTTACCAGTGTTACACTATGATTTAGATGCCTTGGAGCCTGTCTTGTCTAGGCAACAAACAGACGTTCACTATAACAAGCATCATAGAGTATACATAGAAAAAAGTAACGAATTATTAAAAAAAGTTGACGACTCTAGAGCCGATGGTGATGAGATAGATGTTGGTGTTGTCGCTAAGAAACTATCTTTTAATATAGGTGGTAGTGTCCTGCATAATCTATTCTGGGAAAATTTAATACCAATTTCTCAATTTGAAAAGCCAAAGAATAAGATCATAGATATGCTTGACTCTGAATTTGGTGATCTGGAGAGATTCATTTCAGAATTTACTGAATGCGCCACGACAATCGAGGGTTCGGGTTGGGCAATATTGACGTACGATGTCCTGACGCGTCGCCTACTAATTTTTCAGATAGGTAATCATAACTTAAATTTATCCCCTGAACAAAAAATACTATTAGTTTTAGATATGTGGGAACACGCTTATTATATAGACTACAAGAATGATAAAAAGTCATACGCTAATAATTTCTGGCAAGTGGTAAATTGGCCAAAGGTTAACGAGCGTTTGGAGCAGTATTAGCTCTAGAACTGTTGGCTAAAGTGATATGCCGGCAAATGAATTGATAATCAATATTACTATTATTAAGCCCACTATTACAGAGGGAATAATCCAAAGTAAATTTAACCCGTTGTTTTTCTTTTTGCCAAAAAAGTCCTCGTGGGCTTTTGCTACACTCTCAATGGGTGTGTCAATTAATGAAGATTCGGGCTGTATTGAGGATAGCGGTGTTGACTCTCCTAGAGATAGCTCTTCGCTATTGTTTTCTTTTAAGTTTAACCCCTTTTCAATTAGAAGTTTTTGCGTTAGTTGCATTTCTCCGACGCTGTCTGTCAGTTTTTTTATCTGTTCTCTTAAGCTCTCAAGGGTCGATTTATCAATTAATAAGTATCCATCTGGTATCTGCCAGCTATGATTTGACTGAACCTTCTGTCCATTATTAGTCTCTTGATTTGTTGTACCAGGGGTTTGGCTTTCAGGCTTGAGTTTAACAATAGCATCTTTTTTTACTGAATTTTTGCCAGATATAACTTTGGTCTTTAATTTACCTTTTTCCACATATCTTTGAATAGTCCTAATGCTGACGCCTAAGATCTCTCCAGCTTCCTTGGTTGTTATCCACTCAGTCATGTTCCCTCTTTAAAATCTAATACTAATGAGTTAATTTAATCACAGAAATAGTCGTCGAGTCAACGTCAACTTGTCACTCTATGGTCGCTATTCTCTACAGCAATCGATTGCCTTTTGAACTAGTACTCCGAGCTTATTAAAAACAGTATTCTGTTTTTTATCGGTTTTATCAAGCTTGCCGTCGTCGATCTTTTTTATCTCATCTGTTTTTATTACGTTAAGGTTGAGGCCCCAAAAAAGAGAATAAAGATTGTAAGATTTTTCAAACATTTCTTCGGAATCTTTGGTCTGGCCTTTTCCTAATAGTTTTGTCCCCACCTCCATTAATCTCATTGACGACGCTAATAGATGTTTAGAAATACACCAAACTTCTCCTTCGTATTCTTTTATCATTTTCTTCATCAGGTCTTTGCGCATCTCTCGAACTTCTTTAAGTAGATCAAAATATTTATTATCACCTGTCTTCTTCGCGCTGAAGAAAAAATGTTCCTCTACTGATATTAAATTCATAATTGCAATAGATAAATCTTCCTCTGTGGAAAGGTCAAACTTATTATCTTTTTTTGAATTGTTTATTTTTTGAATAAAATCGTCGACGCTTTTAGTGATCATAAATTATCCTTACTTTGTTATTAAATAAAATATTCCACTTAAGATTGCTAACACTGCTACTGGAATTACAACTTTTTGAAAAGGAAATTGAGCGTGCCCGCCATTTTTGGCTTTTATAATTTTATAAAGCTCGCCGCCAAGATAAAAAAAGATGCTGCCAGCGATTAGGCCCAGAAGAAGTTTGTCGATCTCAAATAAGACATTCTTAGGGTGCCCAATAATGCCTTTTTGATAAAAAGGTATAATAACTAAAGCATAGTATGCAAGACCGACCAATGGTGTTAGACCGGGAAAGCTTATTTTGGGAAATTTATCTCTAAGCCATTTAGCTGTCCAGATGCTGATAGATATTAACATTCCGCCAATCCAAAGGCCAGATATCGTATCATCTATTTTTAGCCATCTTGAAAGACCAACGCCAGCTAAGGCTGCAGCAGTACAGACTCCACACATAAATATCTCCTACTTCTTTGTCTAATTTATGTTTACAGAATACAGTTGTATTATCGCTTTTTTAAAAGATTATTTCAACAGCTATAAGCATGGATTTTTTTAGTGCGGTATGATAAGATTTGCAAAGAATAGGTTTATTGTTGCAATTGATTCAAGCTTTGTAACAATATATTAAATATTTTGGAGAGGTGGCTGAGTGGCCGAAAGCGCCTCACTGCTAACGAGGTAGAGGAGTAATCCTCTCGCGGGTTCGAATCCCGCCCTCTCCGCCATGTACCGCGGCTTAATCTACGATTAAGACCTGGTACATGGCAGGTCACATTGTTAGTTTTGTAGAATGATGACATAAATAAACGAGTGGGGTTTATGGCGAAAAATATCGAGGACAGAGCTGATAAAATTGACCAAAAAATAGATAAACCTGTATTTATTTGGGAGTCACCAGATCGTATAGTCTATGGTAAAAATATATCTTGGTATATTGCCGTAGCGGGTGTAACATTATCTCTCGCAGCAATTCTTTACTATCAGCAGCTGTGGAGTGGAATGATCCTTGTTCTTATTGCTGCGACCATGTTTATACTTTTATCTCAGAGCAAGCCAAGGATTGTAAAATGCGCAGTTTATAATCAGGGTGTTGTGGTTGATGATAAGGTATATCGTTATACTGATTTCAAATCATTCTGGTTGACATTGTCCGATATCCCCAAGGCAAGATTTCAAATGAATGGAATAGCAGCAGGAGTTTTGACTATGCCTCTTGCTGAAACTGATCCTGAACAAATAAGACTCTATCTGTCGAGATATTTGCCTGAAGATGAGGATAAGGGAGAGGACTTTTCAGATATTGTTAATCGTTTTTTGAAGCTTTAATCGCAAATCCAGAATTTTTGCCCGCGTAGCTCAGTGGATAGAGCGCACGGTTGCGGTCCGTGAGGCCGAAGGTCCGATTCCTTCCGCGGGTACCATTTGAATACATTTTATCGTTTACTTATTTTACAATCTTATTATTTGTACATTTTAAATGAATTCAATATACAAAAAACATATACAAAAGGATGGGCTGCGTGTAATTTTGGTTCCTGATAATTCTAAAGATGTTGTTACTACTATGGTAATGGCCGGAGCTGGTAGTCGCTATGAGGATGAGAATATAGCAGGTATCTCCCATGTGCTAGAACACATGTTCTATAAGGGCTCAGAAAAGAGATCAACACCTTTAAAAGTTGCAGAGTTTATTGAAGATATTGGAGGGGAACACAACGCATTTACTGGCAAAGAGTATACCGGCTATTATACTAAAACTGCCACTAAACATTTGGCAAAGTCAATTGACTTTCTCTCTGACTTATTAGTCAATCCTCTATTCAAAAAAGAAGATTTGGTCAAGGAAAAGCTGGTTATTCTGCAGGAATATGACATGTATGCGGATCTACCGATGGAGGTATGCTCAAGTAAATTTGAAGAGGCATTATTTGGTAAGAATTCTCTTGGACGTGATGTCATCGGCTATCGTGATAGCATAAGTAAAACCAGCAGGGAAGCTATACTCAAATATAAGAAGGGTTATTACCAAAGTCAAAATATTGTCGTTGTAGTTGTCGGCAACATTTCTTCTATGGCGGAAAATGATTTGTTGAGCCTTATAGAGGAGAAATTCACTTTTGATAGCGGCGAAAAACATCATTATCCTGCAATTGTTCTCCCGACTAGGAAAAATAGCATCATTGTCAAGAGAAAAACAGAACAAACCCATCTTAGCATTGGTTTTAGAGGGGCTGCGCGCGACAATGATGACAAATATGCATTAAAACTTCTGGGTATAATATTAGGCGGATCAATGAGCTCGAGGATGTTTACTGAAATTCGCGAGAAGCTTGGCTTAGCCTATGCTGTCCGCACAACATCAGATAGTTATCTGGATACTGGAGCAATCGACACTTACGCTGGAGTTCATAATGACCGATGGCAGGAAGCAGCGGTTGCTATTTTGAGAGAATATAAGAAGATGCTGAATGGTTTTACAGACGCAGAATTTGCCCGTGCAAAAGAAATAATATCTGGTCGCATGCTAATAAGTCTCGAGGATACAAATGAATTAGCAAATTTATACGGTGCTAATGAATTACTTTCATCACAAATAAAAAGTCCGCTTCAGATTATTGATAAATATAGAGAGATCACGCCGTCTGACTTAACAGCAGTTGGCAATAAATATTTTAAGCAAGAGAGCATGGCTATAAGTTTAGTTGGACCTGATATTATTGAAGGAGATCTAGAAAAAATATTTAATTTTTAAGGAGTTGTATGGCTAACAAACAGCTAGGACCAGCTATTGAGAGAACATTTGCGATGGTGAAACCTGACGGTACTCAGCGTGGAATCATAGGAGAGATAATTACCAGATTCGAAAAAAGGGGACTGAAGATTGTTGCCTTAAAAATGGTTAAACCAAATATTGATCAAGCCAATGAGCATTATCCTAAGGATGATGTTTGGGTGGCCAGGTTGGGTCAAAAAGGGTTTACCGTTTTTGATGAGCTTGGACTTGATCCTCAAGATGTTATGGGTACTCGAGATAAGTTGGAGGCGGGTAAACAGGTCAGAGAATGGCTTGTAAAGTACCTTACTGAAGCTCCAATGATTGCGATGGTAATAGAAGGAGTTCACGCTATAGATATGGCTAGAAAGATTGCTGGGGTTACATTACCATCTAAGGCAGATATCGGAACTATCAGGGGTGACTATTCCACCGATTCTCCTGCTGCAGCCAATGTGGGTAAGCGCGCTATTAAGAACGTTATTCATATATCTGAGAATAAGGAAGAGGCAGAACATGAAATTGCTCATTGGTTTTCAGAGAGCGAAATTCATGACGACTACGATCGTGTTGACCATGCGGCAATGTTTTAAAATTTCTACTTTGTGTAACGTTTGGTTATAATCATAATATGAATTATCTTTCCATTTTTTTATTGGGCCTCGCTCTCTCTCTAACTTTTAGTTTTGTTGCGAGAAAATTAGGCTATAGATGGAATTTACTTTCTAAACCTCGAGCTAGAGATATACACAAAAAACCAGTACCGAGGATTGGCGGCATTGCAATATTTTTGTCATTTTTCGTTATCTCAATAGCCATTTTTTTATTAGATCGTCAGCAACTCAGTTTTGGTTTTGGGCATATTTGGTCTATAGATAAAAAATTTTTGGGAATATTGGTCGGTGGTCTTATGATAACGGCTTTTATGCTCTACGATGACATTAGGGGCCTTAAGGCTTGGAAGAAACTATTATTGCAAACAGTTGTTGCGTTAGTAGTTATAGCATCAGGAATTGGTATTGATTATTTATCAAATCCATTTGGTGAGCGTCTGGATCTAAATACAATTTACATACCATTGTTTTCCTATCAAGGGGTTGTATACCATTTTTCCTTATTGTCAGATTTATTAACTTTAATTTGGATAGTGGGAATGATGAATGCGATTAATTTTGTCGATGGCGTTGATGGACTTGCTGGCGGACTTGCGACAATAGCATTTATTACAATTTTCCTTCTATCAATTTCTTTGGCAGTGAGCCAACCGGCAACAGCTTCAATTGCAATAGCAATGGCTGGTGCTTCGGCAGGCTTTCTTATATTAAATTTCCCTCCTGCTAAAATATTTATGGGGGATTCGGGAAGTATGTTTTTGGGCTTTATGCTGGGAGTTTTGCCTCTAATTTCTGGTGGTAAGCTCGCAACAGTTTTCTTAGCTCTTGGTTTTCCTATAGTAGATGGAATAATGGTTGCAACCGGTCGTATCTTAAAAGGCAAGAATCCAATGACATCTCCGGATAAGACTCATCTTCACCACCGTTTCTTGGCGGCAGGATTTTCACAAAGACAGGCGGTAATTTTTATTTATATTATAGCGATTGCTTTCGCCTGGGTGGCGCTACGTTCAACGACATTGTCGAAGATAGTCGCAGGGCTGGCTTTATTTATTTTAGTAATTGCGCTTATAATAATATTATCTATAATCAAAAGAAGAAATAGTTTGAAATCTTAATGGAATTAATTATGGAAGAGGAATATACATTCAGCGGTCAGAAACAGGGAGAGAAGGTGATGGAAGTTATTCCTACTCATCCTTACACTCTCTATTCGCCAGGTTTTAGGACGATATTGGTATTGTCGGTAGCAATAGGGATATTCCTTTTTCTTCCTAAGATGTGGCTGGTCGGATCGATTCTATCTCTATTAATCTTGTTATATTTTTTCAATGCTTTTTATAGCTACAAAGAGACCCTGCTAATTGTTACAAATATGAGGGTATTTTCGATCGACCAAAAAGGTTTTTTCAAAAGAAGAATTACTGAAGCGGAACTAGTAAATATTGTCGATATGTCTAGCAATATGCAAGGTATGACTAAAACAATGTTAAAATATGGTGATTTGATAATAAGGACTGCAGGTGCGCGAGAAGGTGGGGATATAGTAGTGGAGAATATCTCAAATCCTTATTCAGTGCAACAAAAAATAGCTAGTGTCCTAAATAGTACTAAAAAATCTCACAATTATCCTTACCAACAAAATCCTTAATCTTTCTTAGCAATATAGGGTCTGACTTGATCTGATTCTTTATTTTAATTTCCTTATATTCTTGAGTATGGGGGTCTAGTATTTTTAAAGATACTGAGCAATCTCCAGGGTGATTGGACAAAACATCCTTAATCTCAAGAAGATCTTCCTTTGTAAAGTAAGGAGGTATGGAAATTCTTAAATTGTTTGGCATATAAATATCGGCTGTTTTTGTCTCATAAGTATTATTTCTTTTCACTTCTATCAAAGTATCTTTCTTGTTGTTATTGAAGCGCCCCGATCCTCTTTTTCTATCACGAACGGCGAATCGCGGTATTTGGACATCATCTTTTAATTCATAGATGTTCTCAGCCAAAATTTTTAAGGCACCATCTTTAAAGCTCACAAATCCGTCGATAGCGACTATCTTATCATTTACAAGCAGATCGCTAACATTCTCCAATAATTTTGGAAAAACCAAAACCTCGGCGTTTGCTTGTAGATCTTCAATCTTGGCAAAAACCATATTCTGATTGTTGCGAGTGAGGATTTTTTGCAAGGAGGTGATAACCCCAGCAATTCTGACAAAGTGGTTTTCTTTGTCATGTCTAATTTCATTTATTTTAATAGTTCGGTTCGCTTCTATAATATGTCCAATATCTGAAAGCGGATGTTCTGATATATACATCCCCAATAGTTCTCTTTCCCATGATAGAATCTGCTTTTTATCAGCTGGTTTGGCTTTTTCTAGATCCAATCTTGCAGCCTCAATCTCACTATTATCGCCGAATAAGGAATCTTGTGAATCATTCTTTATTTTCTGCAAATTAGTAGAAAAGGCCAGTATTTTTTCCATGTTAAAAAGAATCTCATTTCTTTCGGCCATTTCTGAAAAAGCTCCGGCCATTGCAAGGGCTTCAAGTGACTTTTTGTTTGCTACTTTACCGCTTAATCTTGTTAAAAAATCAGTGAAATTATTGAATTTACCATTATTCTTTCTTTCCTCAATAATTTCCTCGGCAACTGCTGTGCCAACATTTTTTATGGCTGATAAACCGAAGCGGACGTTGCCTGTTTCTTTGACCACACCGAAATCTACAAATGATTCATTTACTGATGGAGGTAAAACCTCTATATTCATGCGTTTACATTCATCAATCTCGATTGCTAGTTTGTCGAGATCATCTTTATTAGAGGTCATCAATGCGGCCATGAACTCAGAAGGATAATGAGCCTTTAGATAAGCTGTCTGGTAGGCAATCAGGGCATAGCAAGCAGCGTGAGACTTATTGAAGGCATACTGGGCGAAGTCTTGCATCGCCTGATAAAGATTTTCGGCTATTTCTTTTTCTACATTATTTTTGGTACAGCCTTCGATAAATTCTTTGCCGATTTTTTCCATAAGTTCTTTGATTTTCTTACCCATCGCTTTTCTTAGGGTATCTGCTTGACCGCCGGTAAAGTTTGCCATGTCTTTCGCCATTTGCATAACCTGTTCCTGGTAGACAATAATGCCATAAGTATTTTCCAGAGACGCCTTAGACTTTTCATGAAAATAAACAATTGGTTCCCGACCATGTTTTCTGGCGATGAAGCTATCAATCCATTGCATTGGTCCTGGACGGTAAAGGGCAACCATCGCGATTATGTCTTCAAATACTGAAGGTTTTAGTTCCTTTAGGTATCGTTTCATGCCGTCACTTTCCAGCTGAAACACTCCGATTGTTTCGCCGTGCGATAGCAGTCTATATGTATCCTTGTCGTCAAGAACCAAATTATCAATATCTATTACGGTATCTCTAGTTTTCTTTATAATTTTAAGTGCATCTTGAATGATTGATAAGTTTGATAAACCTAAAAAGTCCATCTTTAAGAGACCTAAGTGTTCAATCGGTCCCATTGAGTACTGAGTGACGGTAGATATGTCACCTTTTTGAGCTTCTTGCAATGGGCAATATTCCGTTAATGGCTCTTTAGAGATCACTACTCCAGCGGCATGCATGGATGCATGGCGGACGACACCCTCTAACCTTTTTGCTATATCAATACATTGCTTAACTTTGGCATCGCTATTGTAAAGACTTCGTAGCTCAGAGATAGATTCTAGGGCTTCTTTTAAATCCATACCAGCAGGAATCAATTTTGCGATAGTGTCGACTTCTGAATAGGTCATGGAGAGAACTCTTCCAACATCGCGTACTGCCATGCGGGCTGCCATGGTTCCGAAAGTAATAATCTGAGCAACATGGTCTTTTCCATATTTATGGCTCACATATTCGATAACTTCACTTCGACGGGAGTCGGCAAAGTCCATATCTATATCAGGCATTGAAATTCTATCAGGATTTAAGAAGCGCTCGAAAAGCAATCCGTAGTCTAAGGGGTTCAAATTGGTAATATTGAATGAATAGCAAATGATAGATCCGGCGCCAGAGCCACGGCCAGGGCCGACAGCGATGCCCTGATCTTTGGCCCATTGAACATAATCAGCGACAATCAACAGATACCCTTGATATCCCATGTGATCTATAACGCTGTACTCATATTTATAACGTTCCCAAATTTCTGGAGTGATCTTTAATTCTTCTGGTGTTGGTTCGCGGTCTTTCGGAAGATCGGCTTTGGTTATCCTTTCTGAGCCGTATCTCCAGTTTAAACCGAGATAACTTTTTTCCATAAAATAGCTTTCCAAGGTGTGGCCTTCTGGTACAGGAAAGTCAGGGATAATAATTCCGCCCAGATCAAGCTTCAAATTGCACTTCTCAACTATTTCTAGAGTGTTTGTCATAACTTCAGGGCGATCGGGAAAGTTTTTTGCCATCTGTTCTCTGGTCAGGAGGGAATAATCATCCCCAGCCATAGACATCCTCTTTTCGTCGCTTACCACTCGCCCTGTCTGGAGGCAAAGTAGTGCGTCTTGGGCAATGTCGTCATCAGAATTAACATAATGAGGATCATTGGTAGCAATTACTTTTAGGTCAAATTCCTTTGATAATTGGAAGATTAATTCATTTGCGGCTTCTTGTTGTTCTACTTTGCTGTGTTTTTGAACTTCTAGATATAAATTATCTTTGCCAAATATATCTATATATTCCTTGACGGTATCGCGTCCTAGATCAATGCTTTCGAGTGATTTTCGTGGAACTTCTCCTTGAACACAGGCGGTACAGGCTATTAATCCATCAGAATATTTTCTTAATGTCTCCTTGTCTACTCTTGGTTTGTAGTAATAACCCTCCAGATGGGCTATCGTAGTGAGTTTTAAAAGGTTCTTATATCCAACATCATTTTTGGCCAACAGAATCAAATGGTAGGAGCTAGAGTCTATTCTGGGTTGCTTGTCGTGCAGGGTTCGGGGAGCAACATAGGCCTCTACTCCAATTATTGGTTTAATTCCTTCTTTGATACATTCTTCATATAATTCAATTACCCCATGCATCACTCCATGATCAGTGAGAGCCAAGGCAGGCTGACCATCTTGTTTTGCTTTTTTAACTAAATCAGAAATTTTGCCCATACCATCCAACATTGAATAGTGGCTATGAACATGGAGATGAACAAATTGTGGAAATTCTTTTTCAGTCATTTTTGATTTGTAGCCTAATATATGTTATACTTAAAAATAATATGGATAATTTGTCAACAATAAACACATATGCTTTTGTCCTCGGACGAGAGAGAGAACTTTGTTTGGCCGAACTGAAAGCGGTATTTTTAAGATTTGGTTTTTGTTTTGGTGACTTTAGTGTAGCCGACAATGTTGCTTTCATCAATATTACTAAGGCGCCAATAAATATGGTGGATCTTTTGGCAGTTCTAGGCGGAACAATAAAAATTTTTAAGATCATCGCTCCGATGGATGAAAAATTTAAGTCAGTTTTAGAAACATATATTCAAACTAATTTAAAAAAAGATGGCAAATTCAATTTTGCATTGTCTTCATATTCTATTAAATTTGATCAAAGACGCCTAAATAGCCTTGGACTCGAAATGAAGAAGAATTTTAAGGGCAAAATCTCTTCTCGTTTTGTGGAAAACAGAGAAGGCAAAGAGGTTTCAACAATTTTGTCTTTAAAGAGCAAGCTAGTTGAAGAAGGTTTTGAATTTGGCCTATTTAATGAGTCAATCGGAGTTCTTGTAGCGACGACTAATCCCGTCGAATGGAGCGTGCGTGATTATGAGAAGCCTGCTGGCGACAAATATTCTGGTATGCTACCACCTAAATTAGCAAGAATAATGATAAATCTCGCCCTTGAAAAAAATTCACGGCATGAAATACTTGTCATTGATCCTTTTTGTGGATCAGGAAATATTTTAATGGAATCTTTGATGCTTGGTTATAATACTTTTGGCGCTGATGTTTCAGAAAAAGCAGTAGGAGATAGTCAGGATAATACTAGTTGGCTTTTGGAAAGGAGAGGGGAAAGAGGAGAAGAGAAACTAAATATTATTCAGGCTGATGCGACAAAGTTTGACTTTGGGCAATACCTATCTGCTATCAGTTCCTTATCTGCTGCTAATCTTGCAGTTGTGACAGAGCCATATTTAGGTGAACCAAAAAAATTCATGCCCACTCTAAGTGCGGCAAGAGGAGAATATGCCAAAGTAAAAGATCTCTATATCTCATTTTTTGCCAATATGGCCGACCTCAAGCCCTATAAACCAGTATTCTGCGTTGTATTTCCACTTGTTGAAACGACAGAGGGTAAGAGATTTAGTCTTTATCGTGATTGTGTTGACGAAATCAAAAAAATTGGGTATACTGAGCAACAGTCGCCGCTAATTTATGGCAGAGACTATCAAGTAGTCAAGAGAGAAATCTTGCTGCTAACCCTATAAAGAAAAATGTAGGGTTTTGTTTAATTAATAGGGAGTTACAATGGCACATAAGAAGGCCGCAGGTAGTACCAGGCTAGGAAGAGATTCGCAAAGTAAAAGATTGGGCGTCAAAGTTTTTGGTGGTCAAGTAATCACCGCCGGTGGAATTATCATTCGTCAGCACGGTACAAAGTTTCATCCTGGCAAAAATGTTGGGATGGGTGATGACTATACTCTTTATTCTCAGATCGATGGAACAGTACGTTTCCAAGAGAAAAAGGTAGTTGCTTTTACTGGCAATAAAGATAAAAGAACATTTGTTCACGTCGATGAAATCGCAAAGGTAGGTAAATAATGGAAAAAGTTTTACAAAAATATTTGAAGAAAAATGCTCCTGAGCTTAAGAGCGGCGACACTGTCAAAGTTCATCTTAAGGTCAAAGAAGGGGCTAAAGAAAGAGTTCAGATCTTCGAAGGATTAGTCATCGCTGTTAAGCACGGCGCTGGTCTAGACGGTACCTTTACCGTACGCAAAGAATCCTTTGGCGTCGGTGTTGAGAGAGTATTTCCATTACATAGCCCTAGAGTTGTCAAAGTCGAAAGAGTAAAACAATCTAAAGTTAGACGAAGTAAGCTTTATTATATGAGAAATCTTTCCGGCAAAAATGCTAGACTCAAAGACTTAAATCGTGATCATAAAGTTTGGGAAGAGAAGGGCGCTGAAGAAGAGCTCGAGAAAATTGCAGCCGAAACAGCTGCTGCGGCTGAAGCAGACGCAGCTAAGAAAGCTGCCGAAGAAGCAGAACTATCTGCAAAAGCAGAAGCACTTGCTGGAGACAGAATCGTTGAAGACAAAAAGGAAGAAGAAACAAAATAATAACTACCAAGTTATATATATGGCTCTGATGAAAAATGCCCCCAATCGGGGCATTTTTCTGTTATAATATCACTTAATGTCTAATAAACAAGAAAACCGAAATGTTGGTAACTTCGGTGAGGATTTAGCCGTTGAATACCTTGAATATAAAGGCTATAAAATTATAGACCGTAATATTAATTTTTCTTTTGGTGAGATTGACATATTGGCAGAATACAAAAGAACTATTGTAATAGCCGAGGTTAAAACTGTAAGGGGCAGTGGCTTCGGATTGGCGCAAGACTTGGTTAGATTTGCCAAGCAGAACAAGCTTCGTTTGTTAGCTCGGGCTATCTCTCAGAAATATCCAGATCGGACAATAAGAATTGACGTTATCGGCGTCGATATAAGTATGGGCGGACCAAAGATCGAACATATCGAGAGCGCAGTGGAAGGATAGAAAGTAGAATGTGGAATGTAGAAAGAGTAATTTGGTTTTCTCCTATTCAATAACTATTAATTTTGTGTTAATTTAATCCTATGAATAAAGAAAAAATCATTACACGTTTTGCGCCGAGTCCGACAGGAGAGCCACACATTGGTAACTTTAGGACAGCTCTTTTTGAGTATTTGGCAGCCAAAAGTACCGGTGGCAAGTTTTATTTAAGAATTGAAGATACTGATCGTGGTCGTTATGTTGAAGGATCGATTGAAAAAATTATCGATGCTTTGAAGTGGATGAATTTAGTTCCTGACAATCTTGATGACATCGTTTACCAGACAAAAAGAATTGGTATATATAAATCTTATGCCCTGCAACTTCTAAAAGAAGGTAAAGCTTACATATGTACTTGTACACGCGAAAGACTAGATGAGGATCGGAAACGACAGGAGTCAGAAAAAAGACCAACTGGCTATGAGGGGCATTGTCGAGAAGCTGGAATAAAAATTGAGGATGTTAAAGAGGGAGAATATGTCATTCGAATGAAGATGCCAAAGAGTGGCAAAGTAATTGTTCACGATCTGATAAGAGGGAATATTGAATTCGATTTGTCGCTTTCTGATGATCAGGTAATTATAAAATCTGATGGTTTCCCAACATATCACTTAGCGGCTATTGTAGATGATCATGAAATGGAAATCACACACGTCATTCGTGGCGAAGAGTGGTTGTCTTCGACGCCAAAACATTTAACTCTTTATCGGATGTTCGGTTGGCAAGCGCCAGAGTTTGCTCATTTATCGATGATATTGGCATCTGATAAAACAAAATTATCGAAGCGACATGGGGCAACAGGCATTAGTGAATACAAGAAATTGGGTTATTTACCGGAGGCAGTTATTAATTTCTTAGTTTTGATGGGCTGGAATCCAGGTGATGATCGGGAGTTTTTTACTCTCGCTGAACTTAAAAATGAATTCAAGATTGAAGAGGTAAATAAGGCGCCTGCAATATTTAATCTCGAGAAACTAAATAGCATCAATTCTTATTATCTGATGAAACTTGAGCCGAAAAGACTGAAGGCTGAACTTAAAAATTTTGATGTTAACGATATGACTGATGGCGAGATAGCACTTTTGCTTCGAGGTGGTTATGCGACACTAAAAGAAATGGCAGAGTATATTATGGTTTTGCGCGCAGAGCCAGATTATAAAGCCGAAATACTAATATTTAAAAAGTCTGATAAGAAGAATACGACAATCGCATTGCAAATTGTAAATGAAAAGTTGACTGTTGAGGATGAATGGAGTGCAAATAATGTTCAAAAAGCTCTCGAATATACAGTTACTGAAAACGGTATGACCAACGGTGATGTTTTTTGGCCGGTTCGGGTTGCTCTCTCTGGCAGTGAAAAGTCGCCTTCACCAGTTGAATTGATGGTGGCGCTGGGGCAAGAAGAGACTCTGAAAAGAATCTCAAACGCAATAAAAAAGTTGGTTTAGTAGAGAAATAAAAAGACTAGATTGAGATTTAGTCTTTTTTTGGTACAATATTTATAATGCAAAAGATAAAACTAATTCAAATCATTAGTGATTCTGAGATAGGCGGTGGCTCTACCCATGTTTTGGGCATACTTCAGAATATCGATAAAAACAAATTCGATTGTTATCTTATCTGCCCTGCCGGTTTCTTATCTAAAAATGCCAGGGGTATTAAAGAGGTGAAAGTCGCGAATCTACCTTTTAGAAGCAAATTTGATTTTAAAACGATCTTGGATCTAAAAAAAGAGCTGTGCAAGATCCAATCCTCGGATAACCCATTCACAAAATTGATTATTCACTCTCACGGGCCGAGAGCAGGCTTTTTTTCTAATATAGCAGCCCCCAAAAGTGCAGCAATAATTTTTACTGAGCATAATTATACTAAATTCTATCGTTTGCCTGGCTTACTAGATGGTTTTATCCAGGCCCAGATGATGAATTTTGTGTATAGGAGGAGCGATCATATAATTGCTGTTTCTTCTTCCGTGAAGGAATATCTATCAGGCATCAAGGTTCCTGCTGATAAGGTATCAGTGATTAATAATGGCATTGACCTAAACGAAAAACTGGCTATTAAAAATACAAGTAGAGATTTGATCATAGGGACGATAGGGAACTTGAATCCGCAAAAAGGGCACATATATTTAATTAGAGCATTGCCTTATATTATTAAAAAATATCCCACAGTAAAACTTGAGATTATTGGAGAAGGAAGTGAAAGAGATAATATACTAGCAGAGATAAGGCGTCTAAATCTGCAAAAAAATGTGTCGTTGCTTGGGCACAAGATTGGTTTGCCAAAATATTTATCAAATTGGGATGTTTTTGTATCGTCATCAATTTCTGAAACTTTTGGTATCTCAATATTGGAAGCGATGAACAATCATATCCCCGTTGTTGTCACTAAATCTGGCGGAGTTACTGATATTGTCAGAGACAAAATGAATGGATTGCTGGTTGAGAGGAAGAATCCAGAGTTGCTAGCAAAAGCGATTGTTGAACTCCTGAGTAAACCTACCTTGGCAGCAAATTTGGCCAAAAATGCTCTGAAAGATTTACCTAAATTTTGCTGGCCATCTGTTATCGAAAAACTAGAGGATCTTTACCATAAAATTTAAATAACACTTGCATTAATTAAATTTACGTGTTATAGTATAAAAAATATGAATTTGTTCTATAGATTTTCCAAGAAATAATTAAGATTTCGAAGTTCTATACAGCAATTCGAAATTTATAATTATTTGTACCAAACATATTTTTTTGGTGCATTGGAAAGCATTTTTATGCAAGGAAACACATCGGGGCGAGCCTCTTTTGCTGCACGAAGCACTTTTGGAAGCAGAACAGGTCAAAGTAGCTCCAGACCATTTAATTCACGTAGTTCCTCTGGAAGCAGAGAAGGACAGGGCGCAACTAGAACATTTGGTGCGCGAAATGCTTCTGGCAATAGAGACGGTGGTAGCTCTTTCGGCTCTCAAGGGGGATTTAATAGAGATAGCCAGAGTTCTTCAAGGCCTTTTGGTCAGAGAAGTTCTTTTGGCAGTAGAGATGGTCAAAGATCTCGTTCTAGTTTTTCTAGTGGGCCAAGAAGATTTAGTTCAAGGCCAACAGGAAAAAGACGGGGAGAGAAGATTGATATTTCACGATTTGTTCAGAACGCTACTGAGAATGTCCAAAATAAGCCAGTAGAGATAAAAAACTCTTTTGCTGATTTTCAACTTTGTGAAGAGATACAGAATAACCTTCGTAAAAAAATGTTTACAACCCCTACTCCTATTCAGGATCAGGCTATTTTGCCGATTATGGAAGGCAGAGACATGGTTGGATTAGCGAATACAGGTACAGGCAAGACTGGTGCTTTTTTACTGCCTTTGATTAATAAAGTTTTCAAAGATAAATCTGAAAAAGTTTTGATCATTGCTCCAACTAGAGAATTGGCTATTCAGATAGAGAATGAATTCAGAGAATTCTCATGGGGAATGAAGCTTTTCTCAGCAATTTGTGTTGGTGGATCACCAATATTCAAGCAAATTAATAACTTACGAAGAAATCCAAACTTTGTTATTGGTACTCCCGGCAGACTTAAAGATTTGAGTGAACGAAATCTAATAAAATTTGAATCCTTTACCAATATTGTTCTCGACGAAGTAGATCGTATGTTAGATATGGGTTTCGTTGATGAAATCAGAGAGATATTGAATGTCTTACCAGAAAATAGACAGTCTTTATTCTTTTCAGCGACAATGCCTATAAAAATTAGAGATTTAGTATCTAAATTCCTAAACAATCCTGTCACTGTGGAGATCAAAACTGGCGAAACGGCCCAAAATGTTGAGCAGGATATTGTTCGAGTACGAGATAGGGCAGTTAAATTTACCCAACTCCAGGAAATTTTGAAACAAGATGAGCTAAAAAAAGTTCTTATCTTTATCGAAACCAAAATGGAAGTGGAGAGATTGACTCAGAATTTGATCGGAGAAGGTTTCCGAGCAGAGTCTATACATGGTGATAAGAAGCAAAACCAAAGGCTAAAAGCTTTGACTCAATTTAGAAATAATTCGATCAATATACTTGTTGCGACTGACGTTGCAGCTAGAGGACTTGATATCAAAGATATTTCACATGTCATCAACTACACTGTTCCTCAGACATATGACGACTATATCCACCGTATTGGCCGAACTGGTCGCGGAGATAAAAAGGGTAAAGCTCTGACATTCGTCGAAGCAAGATAACAAAGACCTAGATATATAAATAAAAACACCAAGAAATTGGTGTTTTTATTATGGTTCCGAGACTAGGATTCGAACCTAGGTAAGCAGATCCAGAATCTGCTGTCCTGCCACTAGACGATCTCGGAGAATAATTGTCCTTAAATTTATACCATATTATCAGGCTGTTCTCAATGCTTGTTCTATGTGAAATTACCATTAATATTATGGGGATATTATACCGTTGTAAAATCTTAAGAAGCTCTAAGCGGCCTTTTCTACTGATGTATTAACAAATCCTTATTCGTCAACGAAATATGCCGGAAAAAACATTGTAGAGGTAAACGCTCTTTGTTCCATTTGAAGAGTGTTGCTTCTTGAAAAAAATACTCAAAAGTGTTAGAATCAGTAAGATTTATGGCGTCATCGTATAACGGTTAGTACGCCGCCCTCTCACGGCGGTAATTGGGGTTCGATTCCCCATGACGCTACCAAAAAATGTTCTGAATAAAAATTCAGAACATTTTTTGATTGTTTTTATAAATAATAAGAAGTTTATTTCAATATCTTCTTTGTCGCTTCGAGGAGGTCTTCTGGTTCATAATTAACCTTTACGAAGTAATCATATGCGCCGAGCGCCTCGGCTTTGTCTTTTGACGCTTCCTCTGGCAAGTTTGTTAGGAGAATGACAGGGATTTCCTTTGTCTGATCATCATCTTTCAGTTTTTTGAGTACATCCAAGCCGTTTATCTTAGGCATGATAATATCAAGATAAATCAGATCTGGTTTCTCGGATTTTGCGACTGCCAATCCCTCTTCTCCGTTTGAAGCAGTCAAAATATTGTATTCACTTAACGAAGCAGAATACATTCTAAGTATTGGTTCTTCATCGTCAATTATTAAAATATTTTTGTCTCTCATGTTCATATTCACCTCACTGGTAAGTTTATTGTTATTTTTGTTCCTGAATTTATTTTGCTACTGAGTTGTATTTGTCCATTGTGTTTTTCAATTATAGTTCTTGCAATGAATAATCCTAAACCAGTACCCTTATTGTCAGTATCAATAGCATTTTGAGATCTGTAAAATTTCTCCCCAATCTTTTCGGTGTCGGCGTCAGGGATACCGATACCAGTGTCACTGATACAAATAGTGACAGAATCACTTTTCTTGCTGAAGGAAACTTTTATTTTGCCTTTTTTTGTATATTTTATAGCGTTATCGATGAGGTTTGATAATGCTTGGACTAGTTTTGCTTCATCTGCATAGAAAATAAAGTCTGGCTCGGGCATTTCTATTTCCAGAGAAACTTCTTTGCTTATAGCCTCTGTATTCGCATTCTTCCGGAGTTGCGCAGCTAGATCTTTAGTTGATAATTCTGATTTTTCGATTACAACTTTTTCCTGCTCAATTCTTGATATCGATAGTAGATTATTAGTGAGGGATATAAGCTTCTTGGTAGAATCATATACCTCCTGTAAATATTTTTTTTGATTTTCAGAAATTTTACCGGCCTTGCCATTAATTAGCATAGAAAGATAGCCACGCATTATTGAAAGAGGGGTGTTCATTTGATGAGATGTAATGGCAATAAATTCCTTGTCGCGCGTCACTAAATCTTCAGCATAAGTAACATCACGGATAATAGCCATCGCTTTGTGTTCGTCCTTTGTTTTTATAGAGGTGTAACTTGCCTCAACAGTTATTTCTCGCCCTTCTTTTGTTGTGATATAGCTTTTTGAATAAGGTCTTTTTCTGATGTCTTTTGGCAAAAACATTAGATCCGGCAAAAGACTTTCTCCTTTTTCCGCACGAAATTTTAGAACCTGTTTTGCTAATAGTCCAATAACTTCACGAGACTCATATCCCGTAATATTTTCCATGCCTGGGGAAAAGCTTTCTATCCTTTGTTCATTGTCCAATATCAGAATACCATCGGCGGAGTTTTCATAAATCAGATCAATTGTCTTTTGGTGGTTTTTAATTTCTTTTTGATCTGCCAAGATTTTTTTACTCTTATCTTGACTTTCCAAATACAGCTGTCTGCTTTTGAAATACCAAAAAACTGTAGCGGCAACTGCTATCCCAAGAATAATACTCAATACATTGCCGGCTATATACCACGGAAAAAATATCACTGTGGTTAGAGTGAGAGCGATAATCAATATCCAAGTGATAGCTTCCCAGGTAAGGTGGCTTTGATTTTTTCTCATGGTATCAACATTATACCCAAATTCTTTTGGATTGATAACCTTTTGCAAACTTTTCTTATTTCGATTATAATTTACTTAAATAAAGAGGCCGAGATGAAACAGAGGGGTTCAGCTATCGTAATCGCAGTATTCTTAGTCGCAGCTATTGGCGGTTTGGCTTTTTCTTTTGGCCGTATATTTCTGATTGAATCCAGAAATGCCAGTATTACAGAAAATGGTATTAGTGCTTATTATGCAGCTGAGTCCGGCATAGAGGAAGGTTTCCTGAGATACAGATATGATAGAAATGCAGAGATTCCTTATGGCGATGGCACAGCTACTTATGATTGGAAAGTCGGTGAAAATATGGTTTTTAGATCATATCTTAACGTGCCATCACCAATTACTACACGTGGCACAGGTTATGGTGGAATAGCCAAGACCACTACAATCTCATCTACTTATATAAATCAACAGGTTTATGATTTAAGGATGGGATTCGCCGGAACCATATCTATTCCACTTTATGGTCATAATATTAACGGTGATGAAGCATTTAACACCATCGATCTTCTCGACCCTAACTATGGTAGCGGCAAGTACGGATTTCTTAAAATGATGAGGGATGAAACTTACAAAATAGATTTAAGTAAACTCAATTTTGCTGATTCTGGCATAAACAATGATATAAGAATAATGACAAAATATTTGAGCCCTGCATCTCCTGATCCTGACTTCCAGAAGAAAGCTATAATGTATGCAAAATTGACAGTTGACTATACTGGGACAGGAACGGATATCAGGGAATATAAAACAATTATAACATCAGCGACTGCAGCTAGCACTTGCGTAGTCCTTGGCAGGGGAGCTGATCTTAGCTGTCCAAATGAACTAATAATAGCAAACAGTATTTCTAATGGTGATATTGTTTGGCATAAGGATAATTTAATTTCTGTATTTGAATCCCAATTTGGCACAAAACCCATAGTTGCTCCTGCAAAAGTAACTCTCTCCATGAAACCTTTATTTTACGACGCTTATATCGGGTTATCTACGATGCAGTGTGCTACTAGTTTAACCTGCTTGAACCAAACAAAAACCAACGTAATTCCTGGTCCAGTTACAAATATTATCTCAACGGGTTATTATAGCGGTGCTACGAGAACTATCAGTGCTAATATTGACCGCCAATCCGGTACGTTGTATGATTTATTTGACTACGTAATTTATCAAAAACCTGATTAGGAGGCAAAATGGCAACCAGCGCTAAAATTCTATTAGTAGATGACGATATGACTTTGCACGAGATGTATGCTGAAAGGCTAAGAGCAGAGGGATATAGCATTGTTTCTGCTTATGATGGCGAAGAGGCTATTGAGAAGGTATACAAAGATATGCCTGATGTCATTTTGTTAGACATTATGATGCCAAAGATTAATGGTATTGATGTCATGAAGAAGATTCGGGAGGATGAAAAAACAGCTAATATCCCAGTAATATTGTTGACAGCACTTGTACAAGAAATAAATAAGATCAAAAATATGATGAAGCCGTATGATCAATATCTTATCAAAAGTGAAATAATGCCGGCTCAAGTTATAGATGCTATTGAGAAGTCTTTATCTTTGAGGTGAACATTTAGCTCTTCTTTATATAAATAAAAAATACCCTGAAAATATGGGTATTTTTTATTTATATTTAATTTATTTTGCCAAAAGGATTTTCTCTGCCAAAGTCATTTCCTTCGAGCAATAGCGGAGTGTTTTGGGCATTTTGACTAGTTATTTGCTCTACAATAGCATCCTTTATCTCTAAAGTTTTGCTTATGTCTTCCGATTGTACTCCTAGTGTTGATACTATCGAATAAAACCAAAAAATTAGAAAAAATCCGATTATTATAACCATTGTAACTATAATCAATGCGGTGATATCGTTTTTCGTTTTATTCGCCATAGTAGACATTCCCTGTTACTTTCATGAAAACCAACCCTTCATCACCTCTGGTCAAATTGATCTGTTTAATAGAATTAAAACGGCTAAGTGTCTCCATGTCTTTAACTATTGTCAGGCTTTGATTGAAAGCAGCTTGAGTGTCAAAGGAGAATTGAATGGACATCTTTTTCTTGTTTTTTGAGTCTTTTTTGCTATCAGAAACAGCTTTTGGTTCAGACATGGAAATATTTTTTAAGTTTATATCTTGCGCAACAGCGATATTCTCCAAGTTTACAATGAAACCGCTTATCTCGCTGTTTGTAGGCCAAAGATTGTTGATCTTATCAATCCTTATTTTAAGGTCGCTAGGATTCTTCTGTAGGCCTCTTAAAATAGATATTTTCTCTTCATTATCCATAAACTCTGTTTGTTTGCTTGAAAGAATCTTTTTATTCTCGTTTATATTTGTAACGGTAGGTAGCAATATAAATACGATGAGTATCGTAACCAGTGAACAAATTAAAAGGAGATAAAATATTGTCGTTTTGATTGAGTTCATTGTTTTCCCTCCAATCCAACCGAAAGAGAAAAAGTATAATCGTTTGTATTTTGATTATACGATGAAGATGTAAATGTGACGTTCTTAAAGCCACCTTTCTCTAATTTTTCCTTAAACAATGCAATATCTTTGCGCGTTGTGGCGACTCCTGAAAGCACACCGTTATTTGTGTCCTGATTTAAATCCATAGTTTTAATTTGTACTCCTTTCGGAGTAAAATTTGAAATTTCTACAATGATTTTGCTCCAAATCATTCTCCCTTTTGAGATATCATCGATTTTATCGAGCTTTTGATTGGCCGTCTTGATTAATGCTTCTAAATCCTTAAAGCTTTTTAGCCTTTTGCTTTGCTCTAAGATATCTTGATCGGTCTTGGAGATGTCTTTTGTCAAAGTCGAATTATAAACAAATATAGCCCCAGACATTATTCCCAGCATAATTAAAATGACGCACAAACCAAAGATTATTTGATTAGAAATGGCAGCTAATTCTTTTTGTTTTTTTAATGCTGGAGGGATTAGGTTGATTGTCATATTATTCCTCCTCTTTTCTTAGAGCCAAACCATAAGCTGCAATATATTGTGGCTGCAATGATTCCTTGCCTGTCAATTTTATTTTCTCGATCTCAGTTTTAATCTTGATTTCTTTTTCTACTAAATTATCAAGACCGCTTATTAATATACCAGATCCACAAAGCATAATTTTGCTAATTGGTTTTGGTTTATATCCTCTGTTGAGATGATATTTAATGGCATTTATTGCTTCTTCAATAATATTATTTAAAGGTATAGCAATATCTTTTTCACTTGCTTCGCTTAGTTTAATCTCTTTTTTATCCAGCTTTCCTGTATATCCCAGGCTTTCTAGAAGTTGATTCTGTCCAGTGTTAACGGTGGTTGTTAGTTTCAAATTGCCGTCATCCCAAATAGCGATTCTAGAGTATTCAGTCCCTATATGGATGACAAGTGATCCACTCTTGTCATCATCTCCAATTATTGCTCTGCCAACCGCCAATGGTTTGGTTTCCAAAGCTACAAGTTCTAGGCCAGCGAGCTGTGCCATCTCGACGTAATCATCGACTAATCTCTTTGGCGTTGCGACAACCAATATATCATTTAAGGGCTCATCAGGATGAGCGACAAGGACTTGATAGTCAAAATAAACATCATTGATTGGGATAGGAAGAAAACCTGCAATTTCATTTGGTATTGCCGCCAAATATTCCTGTTGTGTCATCTTGGGCATTTGTACAGTTTTGCTGAAAACAAAAGTTTCTGGAAGTGCTGACACGATTCTTCTTGCTGTTATTGAATTTGGCTTAGCCTCTTTTATTGCTTCTTTTATCAGATTAGCAGTGTCTGCTTTATTGCGAAATTTGTCTTTGTCTAAAATTTTTTGTTCCAATGGTATCTCTATAGCGCCAATTAAAGATGACCCATGCTTGGTCTGTTTAATCTGAACAAGTTTCAAGGTCTGATAGCCGATGTCTAGGCCAAGTATCGGATTCGAATTTTTGATTGAAAAGTTTATCATTTAAATTGCGTTAACTAAACTATAAATTGGTTGTAAAACAGATATTACTACTAGGCCTATGCCTGCTCCTATAACGACCATTAGAATTGGCTCTAGAAGGCTAGATAGGTTGCCTGTAATTCCATCGACTTCTCTATCAAAGAAGTCGGCGATACTATCGAAAACCTCGTCTATATTTCCAGACTTTTCGCCTACTGCTGAAAGTTGACCAATTATACTTGGGAACATTTTGCTTTTTTTAAACACTGAAGATAATTGCTCGCCATCCTCTACTTTTCGCGACATCTTCTTTATTTCATCTTCATACAAAACGTTGCCGATAACTTGGCCTGATGATTTAAAAACTTCTAATAATGGTAGACCTGAGGATGTGAGGGCAGCAAAAGTCCTGGTAAAGCGTGCCATATAAGCCTTTTTGATCAACGAACCAAAAATTGGAATAGACAGTATAATTTTATCAAAGAAATATTTGCCTGTATTGGTTTTGCGCCATCTTGCTGCCAGAAAAACAAGAAGGCCTATTATAGCGACTGCGAAGATACCATATTGTTTCAAAAGCATACTGAGACCTATCATCATTCTGGTAAGTAGCGGCAAACTGATCCCTGCATCATCGAAGATTACTTTCAATTGTGGAATGATTAAGACGATTACTAAAGATACGACCGCAATCATAGTCACAAGTATAAAGATTGGATAGGAAAGGGCTCCTTTAATTTTTCTTTGAAGATCATAATCATTCTCTAATTGAGTGTTCAAGCGTTCTAGAACAGTATCAACTTTTCCTGATTTTTCGCCAGATTGGACCATGCTGATATAAATGTCACCAAATACCTCTCTGTGGTTTGCAAGTGCCTTTGAAAGCGGGGATCCCCCTTCAATTTCGGAGATCAAATTGAGTATTATCGTCTCCATTTTCTTGTTAGAAGACTCCTCTTGGAGAGATTTCAGAGCATCTAAAATTGATAGACCTGACCTTATCATTATCCCAAGCTGCTTTGTGAATATAATTTTATCTTTTAAGGGAATCTTATTTCTCGAAAACATCTTAGATATTCTATCTTCCTTATCCTTTTCAATAATTTTTACTACATAAAGCCCATTTTGTTTTAGGGATGCCAAAGCAGACGCCTTGTCGTTTGTCTCTAAGTAATCGCTTTTTGTTTCCCCTTTGCTGTTTTTTGCTTGGTAGTAAAAAAGCATTTTATTCCTTGGTGACCCTCCATACTTCTTCAATTGTAGTAAGACCGCTGATTGCTTTTAAAATTCCATCTTGTATCATTGTCGTCATGCCATTTTGAATAGCACTCTCCTCAATCCCATTCGACGACGCTTTATTGGCGACTAAATCTTTTATCTTCTTATCAACTTCAAGCACTTCATAAATTCCTATTCTGCCTTTATATCCAGTATTGGAACAATCTTTACAGCCCTTGCCCTTGTAAAATTTAATTTTATTACCGATTTTTGCCTTTTCTTCACGGGGCATTTTGTCTAATTCATTCTTAATTAGTTTTAATTGGTCTTGGGATGGATTTATTTCTTCTTTGCAGGAATCACAAATTCTTCTCGCTAATCTTTGGGCTAGAATCAGATTTAGAGATGAATTTAATAGAAATGGTTCTATATTCATATCTACTAATCTAGGAATTGCGCCTGCAGAATCATTGGTATGAAGTGTGGAAAGAACAACATGACCAGTCAAGGCTGCGTGTACGGCCATCTCAGCTGTTTCTCTATCTCTTATCTCTCCAATCATAACGACATCCGGGTCTTGACGTAAAATGGAGCGCAGGCCGGAGGCAAAAGTGTAATCTATTTCCGCATTCACCTGGCTCTGATTAATGCCGGGGATTTGGTATTCGATAGGGTCCTCTAAAGTAATGATATTAATACCTTCGCTGTATATTTTCTGTATCAGGGCGTAAAGAGTTGTTGTCTTGCCCGATCCAGTAGGGCCAGTTACTAAGATCATTCCATGAGATTTTTGGCAGCTATTATTGATAAGAGAAAAATCTCTTTCTCGAAAGCCTAGGTCATCAATTGAAATTATCCCTGAGAGCTTATCCAAGATTCTCATAACTACTTTTTCGCCATTTGCAATTGGCATGGTTGAGACACGAAAATCAACTTTACGGTTGTCTGCCATAATACTAAAGCGTCCATCTTGTGGTAGACGTTGCTCGTCTATTTTTAGGTTTGATAAAATTTTGATGCGTGAAACTACTGCTTGCTGAATATCTTTTGGCAGAGATACTTTCTTATGTAGGACGCCATCAATACGAAAACGTACAGTCACTTCATCCTCATATGGTTCTATATGTATGTCTGATGCCTTATCTCTAATGGCTCGTTTTAATAGCGAACTAACAATCCTAGATGCTGGCGCGGAGCTTGATATTATCGACGCAGATTTTTGATCTTCTTCTTTTTTATGATCTTTATCTTCAACATCTTCAATCGCTTCCTTCACCTCACTTTCGAAACCTTGGTATTGGTCCAAAACGTGGTTTAGGTCAGTTTCAGTTGTCAGCTTTGGCAAAACCTTTTTGCCGATAATCTTTTTCACAATCTCTATTGCTTCAATATCTTCTGGGTCGACCATGCCAACCACTAGTCCATCATTACTATCTTCGACTGGAACAATTTTATATTCTCTGGCAATTTTTTCTGAAATCATTTGTAAGATTTCTTTGGGTACTGTCGTCTTGGATAAGTCGATATATGAGATGGAAGTTTTTCTGTTTATGTAAGGAGATAGGCTTTCTTCTTCTGGCTCGATATTTTGACCATCTATGACATTAGGAGTAGGGGCTTTGATTTCTTGTTTCGACGACGTATTGGCACCAAACAAGCCCAATCCGACTGAGGGTGATTTATCATTTTTGCTATCTATACTATCTGTCTCTATTTTTTTGCTTTGGTCGATATTTTTGGAATCGTCGTTTGCTTTTTTAAATAGTTGATCCCAGAAACCATCTTTGTCTTCTACTGCCGGAGTAGCTTTCTTATCATCAATAGTCGTATTATCCTCGATTTTATTCTTTGAAATATTACGGATAGGGATTTCAACTTCCTCTTGATCTTCATGCTCTGAGCTAGAATATGTCAATGAACCACCAATTTCCTGGCTTTTATCCATATCTTTTGTATTATCAATTATAGTTTCTTCTACTGCGGGGTTGAGATGCAGATCCTTAATTTTTTTGCTGGCGCCAAAAGTTGTCGCTCCCTCGATTTCTTTGCCGGAATTTACCATATCTTTAATATTACCTGATGGCATCCATTTGACTGCATTTGTAGGTAACATGATCATTTTTTTCTTAGTGCCAAGCGTTGGATGGTAAATAACCTTAGATGGATAATGAACAGTATAAAAAGTACCGAAGTTAGAATAGACGATTTTGCCGCCTTTTGATAATACTTCAGTAACAGTATCGCCAAAAGAATTGATCATTTTTTCGGCAACTTTCGGGTCTTTTTTGATTTTGCTAGCTAAAATTTTAGCTAGTTCTGTCTTGTTCATTTTGTTTCCGCTCCTTTAGTACATTTTACTTTTTTATTATATTAAAAACAAGTAATTAACTGCGAAAAAAGCGGAAATATAACCATTACAAGTTCGCTAAACAAAGGTTTATAAAGTTGGAGACTAAAAAACAAGACTTCAAATAAGCTATTTGTGTATATGTCTGTGGATTATCTGGGGACAAATATATATTTTCCATTTTCCATTTTCCATTTTCCTTTGGCAGGACTTAGTATTTTTGAGGTGAGGCAAGCAGTATTTTTTAAACACACAACTTAACTCTATAATGAGAAAGTAGTCAGCGGTAAGCAATAAGAAGTAGGAAGTAAGCATAAACTAGCTTAATTCTTAATTCTTAATTCTTAATTCTGACTTTTATGGCTTTTTATCAGAAATATCGTTCGAAAACATTTGGCGAACTTGTTGGTCAAGAGCATGTGGCAAAAACATTACTCGAGAGTATCAGGAGTGACAAACTTGTCCATACCTATCTTTTGACTGGTCCAAGAGGTATTGGCAAAACTTCGACTGCTAGATTACTTGCTAAAGCAATTAATTGTCAAAAGATAAATGATTCGAAAAACAAAAAAGAGGAATTTTCTGGAGAGCCATGCAACGAGTGTAATTCATGCTTAGAAATAGCTGCTGGCAAATCTCTTGATGTTATTGAAATAGATGCCGCTTCGCATACAGGAGTAGATGATGTTCGCGATTTGATCGAGAAAGCTCGTTTGTCACCAACTAAATCTCCCAAAAAGGTTTATATCATAGATGAGGTTCATATGTTGTCTAAAAGCGCCTTCAATGCGCTTTTAAAGACCCTTGAGGAGCCGCCAAGCCATGCTGTTTTTATTTTAGCCACAACTGAGACTCATAAGATACCGGCGACTATTATTTCTAGAACCCAAAGGTTTGATTTCAAAAGAGCAGCAAAAGAAGAGATCATCACAAACTTGAAAAATGTTTGCAAAGCAGAGGATATAACTATTGATGATGCCTCACTAGATTTGATTGCTGTAGTTGCTGCTGGTGGCCACAGGGATGCATTGGGCCTGCTTGAACAAGTTTCATCTGCAAATAGTAAAATTAACATAGAGATAACTAGAAAAATTCTTGGTGTTGCAGAGGATAACGAAGTTTTACTCTTTGTTGGTGCAATTTTTAATAAAAACCCGGAGGAGGGATTAAAAATCGCCAGGAGACTTTTTGATTCGGGGCATGACCTTTTGGAATTTAATCGCAAGGTTATAGAAACCTTAAGAAGGGTCATGCTCTGTAGCATTAATGCAGAGACTGTTTTCGAAGATACATTGGAAAACATTGCAAAAATCAGGGAACTATCCTCAAAAACTGATCTTGTTAAAATAATGAAAGTAATTGATTCTTTTATAGAAGCTAGCTCTTTGCTGAAGGATGTACAGTATCCGATGCTGCCCTTGGAAATAGCAGTAGTTAAATCCGTAAACAGTGAATTTAAAATTATTGATATACCAGCGACAAAATCTCAAGCTATTGTGTCGCAGGACAAAAAGGTGGTTAAAACTCCACCAATTGAAGAAAAAGCTGTTTTTGAGCCACGGCCTAATTCTGTCGAAAAAGATAGCCAGTGCACATCAGCAACTGTACCTGTACCAGTTCTGGAAATGACGCAGGATATTTGGTGCCAAGTTATCGAGTCAACTAAAAAGGAGAATTCAACTCTTGCTGCGTTGCTGCGAGATGCAAAGCCAGAGCAAATGACAAACGATACTCTTACCCTCGGAGTAAAATTTAAGTTTCACAAAGACAGAATTTCTGAGAAGAAGAATCGTGATGTATTGGAAAGTATTATCTCTCAAGTTACAGGATCTAAATACAAAGTATGTTGCAAAATAGCTGATAGTAGTTCAAAATCCATAAATAAAGAAGAAAATATTGATCAGGAAAAGGCTGTTACTGAAATCTTTGAAACGTAGTAAGGGATAAACAAATGCCTGTAAAAGAGCAAAAATCTAGTCGTAATCAGGAGCCAGCCAACAAGCCATCTGGTTTGCGTATGCCTCCTCAAAACGTAGAAGCGGAGAGAAGTATTCTCGGCGCCATTTTGTTAGATAAAGATGCAATTATCAAGGTAGCAGACGTCATCACCCACGAGGATTTTTATGATAGTCGTCATGGTATTGTCTATGAGGCAATGGCAAATTTGTTTGAAAAAAGAATGCCGATAGATATCGTTACGCTCTCCGAAATACTGGAGAACGCAGGTAAAATAAAACAAGTTGGCGGATCTAGTTATTTGGCGGAAATTGTTAATAACACTCCTTCTGCTGCAAACATTGCTTATTATGCTCAGATTGTCCGCGACAAGGCTATTTTGCGGCGTCTGATTAGTGCTGGAGCAAATATTACGGAGCTTGGTTATGAAGAAGACGGCGAAATTTCCGAGGTTTTAGATTCGGCAGAACAATCACTTTTCTCCATTTCACAAAAGTCGATGAAGAATAAATTTATTGCCATCAAGGATGTTCTCACAGATGCCTTTGATAGAATAGATAAAATCCACAAGGACAAAGATAAGGGCGCGATTAGAGGCGTTCCCAGTGGTTTTAAAGCACTAGATAATGTAACTGCTGGTTTTCAACAGTCGGATTTGATTATTCTGGCTGCTAGGCCATCGATGGGTAAAACTTCTTTCGCTCTAAACTTGGCTGAAAACGCTGCTATAGATGAGAAATTGCCTGTTGCTATATTTTCATTAGAAATGAGTAAAGATCAGCTCGTAGATCGTCTATTATCTTCGCAGGCCGGTGTTGACTCGTGGAAATTGAGAACGGGTAATCTTTCTGATGACGACTTCCCAAAAATTGGCTATGCCATGGGTGTTCTTTCTGAGGCACCATTGTTTATTGATGATTCAGCCGGCGGCAATATTATGGAGATAAGGGCAAAGGCAAGAAGGTTGCAAATGGAACATGGACTTGGCCTTATCATTATTGACTATTTGCAGCTTATGTCTGGTCATAGTCGGAGCTCGGAAGGCAATAGGGTTCAAGAAATTTCAGAAATCTCAAGAGGCCTAAAGGGTCTCGCAAGAGAATTGAATGTGCCAATTATCGCATTGTCACAGCTCTCTCGTGCTGTTGAACATCGTGACGACAAGCGTCCACAATTGTCCGATCTGCGTGAGTCTGGCTCCATAGAACAGGATGCTGATATCGTAATGTTTCTATATCGCGACGAATATTATCACCCTGAATCAGAAAGAAAAGGGATAACAGAAGTTTTAATAAGAAAACATAGAAATGGTCCAATCGGTAATCTCGAATTGTTCTTCAATCCGGCTCAAATGAGATTCGGGGATATAGAGAAGAGGCGCGAGGCACCAGGTGGATCTCAGGAGTAGGAATAATATGGAATTTTATGATTATCTAAAAAATCAGACCTCGTTAAGACAAAAACAGATTCGTCATGCTGTCTGGGTAAATTTGGTTGATAGTCCATCTGATATCACAACGATTGGCAAAGAAGAGCGTGAGAAGATGGCCGCAGCGACAAGCATAGTGCCATTTCAATTAATTGCTGAACAAAAGTCAAAGGATGGATCAACGAAGTGGCTTTTCCAGCTGGAGGATGGTGCCAAAATTGAGACGGTGTTGATGGAATTTCGAGACGGGCGCAGCACGGTCTGCGTTTCTTCACAAGTTGGTTGTCCTTCTGGCTGTCTTTTTTGCGCTACTGGCCAGCTTGGCTTCAAGCGCAATCTAAGCCTTTGGGAAATTATTTCACAGGTTTTATTCGCTGCCCGACAATTAAAATCGAGAGATAAAAAGTTGACTAACGTTGTATTTATGGGAATGGGCGAACCACTATTAAACTTTGATAATTTAATTGGGGCGATTAAAGAACTAAACGATCCGAGTTATTTTAATCTTGGACGACGACATATAACGGTCTCAACGTGTGGAATAGTTGCTCAGCTCTCTAAATTTACCGATGCTGATCTGGGTGTCACCTTAGCTATTAGCCTCCATGCGCCAAATCAAAAACTTAGAGAAAAGTTGATGCCAATTGCTAAAACTAATCCACTAGAAAAACTTTTTGCTGTTTTGGATCGGTATGTTGAGAGAACCAACAAAAGAGTAAGTTACGAATATGTAATGCTGGAAAATTTTAACGACAGCGAGAAAGATGCGCAGGCGCTTGCTGATGTGCTCAAGAACAGATTGGCCTTTGTGAACCTAATAAACTTTAATGCAATCGGTGATACTGATTTTCAATCAAGTAGTCGTCAAAAAGTTGAACGGTTTAGGGGTATATTGGAAAGAAATGGAGTACCGACAACAATAAGAGCAAGCCTAGGAGATGAAATAAGTGCAGCTTGTGGTCAATTGGCAGGGGAAGATTAATTTGCCAAAACTATTGATGTTGTTATAATGAAGTCAACAAAATAATAAGGGAGCGCTATGCTTTTTGAAAACAAGAAGGAGCTTGACAATATAATGAGTCGTTTTGATAACGACATTGATGGTTTGCAAGCAGAGAAGGCTCAAGAGAAGGCTGAGCAAGACAAATTTATGACAGAATTTGAGCGCTTAAAACAAGAAGTTATATGGCCAGTTATCGTCGATGTTGGCAACCAAATGAATCAGTATAAGCATGATTTTCATGTTTCTGAAGAGGAAGAATATGTTGACGCCACTGCTAATTTCCTGCCCGCCAGTATTACTCTGAATATTTATCCTGCTTCTCTTGATAAATCCCTATATAAGCCGGAGTGTACGCCCTATATTTCTTTTATAGCAAATCGTTATGCTAAAAAGATTGGCATTATGGTATCAACAATGATGCCGTCTGAGGGAGGCGTAGTCGGGTCGCATGGCGAATATACTCCAGACCAGATTACCCAAGAATTTGTTGAGAAAGAAATTGTAGAAGTTTTAAAAAATACTCTTTTTTTACATAATAAAGAATAATTATGTAATGCAGGAGCGATAATATTTAATCGGAGATTTTTGTCATGGATTTGACGACTATTCAAAAAAGGATCGATCAACTAGAAAAATTACAGGAAGAGGTGAAAATCTCAAAGGAAATGCTGAAGGGTGAATTGGAGAATGATTTGGCATATTTAGAAGCTGCCGAGGAAACTAAAGCTGCAGGCCAGAAAAAGAAGCAGATTAAGGATGAGATTTTGGGCAAGGGTCCAAATCAAGAAGTACTAGCTAATATAAAGAATAATATGGAAGAAATGTCGACGCTGAAAGAAATTTTATCAGCAGAGCTAATGCAGTTTTATCAGGAGAGCCAGACTGACGAAATTGCTAATAGGAAATTTGTTGTCAGCGCAAAGCTGCTGCCAAAAAAATCAAACTTTGAAAACAGAAATGGTTTTGGCCAATATTCTCCAGGGGCAGGGGAATAATTTTTAAAAATTACTAAGTCCTATATTAAATATTTATTTATAGGTGTGTAAATTTGCAAGCATACTATTGACAAGATGTGTTCTAATTGATACAATGGTTTAATTTAGTAGTACATTAACAATCAAATAAGTGCTTGGAGGGAATCGCAAAATTGGCATTCCTTCCGGAATGTCTTTTTCTTTAGCTAGAATGAGATGGGACAAGAGAAAGGTCCACCCCTACCTTACTCTTGAGAGGAGGAAATAATCTAGAAAATTAATGGTTATCGAATCTTTTACAAAGTCACTTCAAAAGTGAATCGGTGAAAGAACTCCTCCCCAGCTCATTCTTGCTAAGAAATTAGCAAGATGAAGTAATATTCTTTTGGAAGATATATATCCTTCAAAGGGATTACTCGAAAATAAAAAAGTGTCTGACCGGGTTTGAATTGAAATTTGACCCGCCAAGTTCATGACACAAACAAGAAATTTAAGAGGACAAGATAGTTTCTATCAAGGGATCACAAATCTTTTGGCGGAGACACAATATCAAAGCCTCTTATGGAGGGCATAAGTTGACGCGGCTGGAATATTATTAAAAAACTAATTTCCAATTAGTCCGTAAATCACTTCTGCCCGAACTAAAAAATCCCAAATGAGAAATCAGATGGGATTTTTTAGTTGTCAAAATTGAAATTTATTGTCTGATTTGGTATACATTAGTTGGAAACAGGGCACATAGTGTGTGCCTTGTTTGGTTATCTAATACAATCTAGAGGAGGTACTTTTCCAACTGGTGGCCGAGTAGGATCTCTGTCAGATATTTTTGCATGGATGCATGGACTATCTCTTGAAAAAGAGAGAGGAAGTGATTATGGGTTCAGTGAAAGATCAAATTCAGGGTGACAGCCCTGGAGGCCGGTTATTTCGAAAGCCGGGGTTCAATTCGTTGGGGCTTGGCGCCTGGCAGGTATCCGGCCGCTTTTCGGTCGGCGATCTCAAGGAGCTAATACCCCCAATCGAGATCCGTGACAAGAACTATATTTTGGCGATGACGTCGGCACGGTATTGGGAGCAGGCCTCTGCAGCCGGTTTCCAACATACCTATGCCGGTATGCTCGACAAGGATGGTAAGATCACGGATGTGGAGACGTTGATGGACCGCGGAGAACTCTCCGATATCATTGTTATGAAGCTGGGGGTAACCCCCCATGTCTTCGGCGATAAGATAACGGACGAAACGCGAGCGATTTATCACCGACTGATCAACTCGGGCGATATCAACGTGTTCGTCGCTGACGCAGAATGTATTCATCGTTGGGGGTTCCCGCTCGGGAGCTCAACCTTCAAGAAGATCTTTGGCGCGGCCAACATGGTAGAACGGTATGAGAAGATCGCTACTTATGCCGATACGATTGTCGGGCTTGATGAGATTCGGGCTATCCCCGGGATCATGCAAGATCCGGCGATGGTGCGGGTACTCGCGGCGGCCGGTCTTGATTGTATCCCCAATCCGGGCCACATGATTGCCGAACCGGCTATCAATTTCGACACGAAGTTTCGGCCGGCAGGTGATGCTACTATGACAGAAGATGAGGCGCGGCTGATGATGCACCTTGATCCGCTGGCTTTTATGGCTTGGCGGAAAACGGTGGCAGAGAATGCTCGTCACCAGCGCGATTACTGCAAGGCGCTGGGCCTCATGAGCATCGACGGGAAAACTGAGGGTATGGTCGTTAACGGTTTCCCGATCTTCACCGACTTCGCCTGTAATCCCGATGAGAATAGGATCATGCTCGCCTACACAGCTCCCGATGGGCGTGTATACATGATTCCGGCAAACAAGGAGATCCAACGTGCGATCTTCCGTGTTTATGGTATCTACGATGCAATCGAGCAGGCAAAAGCCGATCATGATGATGCCTGGCAGGCACACCTCGTTCCGCATTACCGCACCAAAAAACAGATCGGCGAAGCCGCTGTTCATTCCATTCGGATGATGGAGGAAGCGATTGCCAGCGTTGGCAACGCCCTTCTCGGGAGGACCATCTTCGACGCGACACCGATTGAGCGGTGGGTTGGTGATTTCCTGCCCTATGCCAGCATTATGCAGCAGCCAATGACAAAATAGATCCGAGAGCGGATCGCGAAGAGAGTGAACCTCTGTAAGGAGGTGATGCTTGAGCGGTTTGCTCTTTTTGTTTTTACTGGATCTTTTACTTAATATTTAGAACTTTCTTGATATATTCTTTTATCTTTAATTGAGCCTCAATATCATTTCCAACTTCAATTGATAAATATTTGCCAAAGTAATCTTTCGGAAAATTTTTTAGATAGTTAAATTCAGTAATTGAGTGTACATCGTGATTGTCATAACAAAGTCTTTCGGGATGTCCGGTGTCTATGTGAGCCGGAATATGCAAAATTCCACTAATATGGTTAGCCTTGACTGAATATTTTTGAATTAGTTTTACAGTATATTCGTACTTGGGCATATCTGATAATCGATGGTTTTCTAAATGAGCAGTATCCAAGCATATTCCACCGAAGGTTTTTAATTCTTCTTCATCAATTATTGAATGTATAACATTTTCTATCAGTATAATTTTCCGATATTTTTTCCACTCATATTGCAGGGCAAACTCCGAACTCGGATGTATATTACAAAGTTCTAGGCCAAATCGTTTAACCAGATATTCCAGTTCTGAATCATTTACGTCTGTTCTAATATGTGCGAAAGGAACTTTGATGGATTTAAGCTTCTCAAGCTTAGTATAAAGGTCTTGACGTTCGGTTGGATTTAAACAAGAAATAAAAATTGCAAATTCATCTATATTGAATCTTGCCAGATCCTCTACTTGTTTTGCCCATTTGGGATTTTCTAAAGTTGTAACACTGACTAAAACTTTGCTCATTAAATTAATATAACGCAAATAATAATTTAGTTGAATATGAAACAATGTTTTGTTTGGAATTTGTTCGTATATTCGATATAATCGAACAGAATTAAGAATTAAGCAGTAAGGGTTAAGCAGGTGAATGAATTATTACAAAATCTAAATGAGCCACAGCTTGATGCTGTAATGACGACTGAGGGCCCCCTGCTTGTTTTGGCCGGAGCTGGTAGCGGCAAGACAAAGGCTTTGACTCATAGGATTGCCTATCTTATTAAAGAAAAAAAGGTTTCGCCTTATCATATTTTGGCAGTGACTTTTACGAACAAGGCTGCCAAAGAAATGGAGAAGAGAGTCGCTAAGCTTATTGTCGGTGAGAGGGCCGGGGATGAACTAAATTATCGCTTGCCTTGGCTTGGGACATTTCATTCAATTTGTGTCAGGATTTTGCGTCGTGAGGCCGACTATGTGGGTTATTCAAAGAGCTTTACTATTTATGATGACAACGATCAGCTTTCTATTATTAAAAGGATAATGAAAGAACTAAATATTGATCCAAAGAATTTCAATCCAAAATCGATCTCTTATTTTATTTCGGGGGCGAAGAATGAGTTGATTGATGCCACAGGATATAAGAAATATATAAATTCTCCTTTCGAAAAAGTGACCTCACAAGTTTTTGAGCGGTATGAGCGGTATCTCAAAGAGGCTAATGCAATGGACTTTGATGATTTGATAATGCAGTGTGTATTTTTATTCCAAAACAATCCATCAGTTTTAGAGAAATATCAGAATTTATTTAAATACATTTTAATTGATGAGTATCAGGATACAAATCAAGCTCAGTATCTCTGGACTAAATTGCTGGCTTCAAAGCATCGAAACATTATGGTGGTCGGCGATGATTATCAATCAATTTACTCGTGGAGAGGTGCAAATTTTCGTAACATCTTAAATTTCGAGAAGGATTATAAAGACTCAAAAGTAATAAAGCTTGAACAAAATTATCGGTCAACAAAAACAATTCTTGCTGCTGCAAATGATGTTATTAAGTTTAACGAAAATAAAACAGATAAAAAGCTTTGGACAGAAAACTCCGAAGGGACGCCGATTACAATTTATGAGGCCTTAAATGAAAAAGATGAGGCCGAATTTGTGGCTATGGAGGTAAGGTCGCTGCATAATAGAGGCGCTGATTATAATAGTTTCGCTGTTTTGTATAGGACGAACGCGCAATCTCGAGCTATAGAAGAAGCATTCCTAAGATTTAAGATCCCATATAAGGTTGTCGGCGGCGTCCGTTTCTATGAGCGCAAAGAGATCAAGGATATGATCGCTTATCTACGTTTTCTAGCCAATCCGAAGGACATGGAGGCTTTTGCCAGATTGGTTGCTGCTCCATCGCGCGGTATTGGAGACAAAACAGTCGAAAAGATAAGGGAATTTTTTTCTCAAAACACTGAGGATACAAGTCCCTTAGATAACAAAATAATGGATAAAATGTCTAAAGAATTTCCTGCTAAGATTGTTGAGTTCTTCAAAATTATTTCTGAGCTTTATAATCTGTCACTTGTTACTTCCTTAGATCAATTAATCTCAAAAATAGCGGTAAAAACTGGTTTTAAAGAATCTCTTCTTGACGGCACACCTGAAGGGGAAGGAAGGTGGGAGAATGTCCTTGAGCTAATTACTGTGGCAGAGCAGATACAGGCAAACTATGAAGCAGCTCCAAGTGATGATCTAGAAGATAGGACAGTTTTGGATATATTTCTCGAGCAGGTAGCTTTGGTTTCTGATACTGATCAGATAAATCATGAGGACGGTGTCGTTACATTGATGACCATGCATTCGGCCAAAGGCTTGGAATTTCAGACCGTATTTATTGTCGGTGTTGAGGAAGGAATATTTCCTCACTCACGAGCTTTAATGGACGTCTCTGAGATGGAAGAAGAGCGAAGACTTTGTTATGTCGGTATTACTAGGGCAAAAGAGCGTTTATATATGATTTATGCGACAGAGAGAAATATCTACGGTCGGTTTCAGTGTAATCCAAAATCACGATTTATTGAAAACATACCGGAGTGTCTGTTGGACATCATCTAAGTCATTTACAAATTGATCTAAAAATAGTATAGTATTATGCAACTGCTTTGCAATAGTGCAAGCAGTGATTTTTGTTACACAAGGGGAAGTAGCAATGAACATTGCAAAATGGCTGGGGTTATCACAGCAAGAGAATCGGTCACGACAGATCGAATTGATCCTCGACGACAAGTGGGACCATCAGATCGACATCCAAGGTCTAGTTGATGAGATCGATCGTTGGCTCGCTGATGTCCTGGGTTACAACGAGATTGCTTGTAAAAAGGCGATCCTCTACGTAAAGCCCATCAGGACAATAGGCGAAATGCATGGTGTGAGTGCGCTCTTCGGGTTCAAGTTCGATGGAAGTGATTACGTCGAGCTGCGGGTTCGTCCACAAGGGTCTGACCAGCAATGGTCAGTCTGCATGGTCTTTGATTCTTATGCCGGAGCGTGTGGATTCCTGGCGATCGTGAAGCCAAACTATGTGGCAACTTGTGAGAGGTATGTAAAAGAGTCTGATCGTCAGCTCGAGGAAGAAATCGCTGCACTCAGTAGGAAGCGTAAGCACCGCGATGTTCAACGGTTCGAACAGCGTCAGCTTGTTAGGGAGCGTCTCGGGGAGCAAATCACCAAATTCGCCGTGATGAGCCAAGTGTGCAGTTACCTATCGGATAGCGGAGAGGGTCCATACCGGTTGGAGTCGATCAAGGCTGCGCTTAAGTCGGCGCTTCATCAGGAATTGACGGTTCCCGACTTCAAGTATCTCCTGCATATTCTCATTCGCAACGGAGTCTTGTACCCCGAGAACGAAGACGGCTTTATGCCATCGTTGCATTTCTGGGAACTTGCCGCTGCTGACATGCTTGTCCGTCTCAAAAAGGAGCGGGAAGATCTCAATCGTCGGTTGGGCGAAGTGCCGAAGCGTCGAAGTACTGCTCAAGCAGAGACTGATCGCAAGAAAGTTGAGTGGGAAGCGGCAAAACAGAAGGTTGCCTTTGTCGATCAGGACGAAACTGATATGAAAGCACGGTTATCGGAAATCGATCATGAGCTCTCCAGATAGGAGAGTGCAAACTACAGTTTAGGAAGGAGTGGGAGATCACGGTCCCGGTAGATTTATCTGCCGGGACCTTGACATTATATATGCGGACCTATCAACTAATTGACAAAAATATTTATTAGACAGATAATAAATATGCCTCGATACCCTGAGTGATTACGGGGATCGGAGGGGATTTATAGTTTCTATTACTAGGGGTTTTCTGCTACTGGCAGGTGATCGCAACTCGCCAAAGATTTCTGATTAAGCCTGGAATCATGAGCGGTTTGAGATAGCGTCTTGTCACAGAGCTGTAATACTTATTTTAAGTAAGACATTTATTGCAGGAATCTTATTTTAAAATACTTGCTCATTTGCAGATTATCTATTTTATAGTTGATTAATTTATTAAAAAGCGTGTATTTTATTGTGCTTCTTTAAATTTCGTGTTAAAAATATTATCAGATGTAGAATGACTGCTTCTGAGGAGGGGATTATGAGGGGTAATATCTCGATCATATTCATTATTCACGCCATCATGTCATTGGCTATCACTTTCATGGCGTTGGAAAAACTATGGTGTTTGCTTTGCAGTACACCAAAATGCCTGGATGATTTATTCTCCTATGACCCTGAAACAGTAAGAAGGGCAAACGATTATAATTATTGACCAGGTAATCCTGTGTGGCCGCCTTATTAAGGCGGCCAATATTGTTTAAAGTCATATCGTTTGGTAAAATACTCATAGACATGAAATTTAATTTCAAATTTTTGCTTGCAGGCTTGATTGTTCCTGCTGGTTATATAACTTTTTCCTCAAGTCCTTTGGTTGAGAGTAAGGTGATTGCTAATCAGCAATTTCCAAGACCTTATATTGTCGAAACCTATATGCCCAACGGTGATTATTCTAGATATTCTGGCGCTAGTAAGTCCCAAAATTCATTTGCTATTGCTGCTGAGCTTGGTGCAGATCCGCATAAAGAGGATAAATTTACCGCTTTCCCTGATATAAAAATGGGTATTGGTAGTAAGATCACTATTTATAAGGCTCCAGAATATATCATTGTTGACGGAAAAAAGCATCTTCAAAAAAGAAGCTGGGTTACTACTGTTGGTAATCTTCTCCGGGAAGCAGATATTGCTCTTGGTAATGACGACAAAATCAATTTTGCAGAAAGTACCGAGTTAGAGCTGGGCATGGAAATAAATATTATCCGTGTAGCTATAACAAATATAAATAAGACAGAGCCGGTTGCCTTTAAAACGATAAAAAAAGAAGATAAGACACTAGATAAAGGCAAGAGTAAAATCGAGCAGAAGGGACAGTCTGGGATTAGGACTTTGACCTATCGCCTAGTAAGAGAGGATGGAATAGAAATTTCTCGGAAACTCATAGGTAGTGAAGTTACTACAGCTCCAGTTGATGAAATACAAATAATTGGTACGAAACCGGTAATTACCGTGTGGTGTAAATATAATGATCTTGTTCTGGATGCCTCAATCAATAATGGGCTTGATCCTGATAGACTTTGTAATCTTATGCGAGTTGAAAGTCGTGGTAATGTTGAGTCTGTTTCTGGCGGAGGACATTTAGGATTATTTCAGTATACAGAAGGATTTTGGGCTGATGCTAGTAAAAAAGCGGGATATGCAGGTGCTAGCTGGAAAGATCCCAAAGCACAGATTTATACGACCGCCTGGGCTCTGACTCATGGATATGCTGGCAGGTGGCCTGGAACATTCAAATAATTCCTAATTAATTCCATAAAATTAAAAATGTCTATTGATCTCACAAATAAAACGGAATTACTCGAGTATCTAAAATCAAATAGTCTTTGGGCCAAGCATGGCCTTGGACAAAATTTTTTAGTTGATCGAGATGCTCTCAATAAAATTATACACGCAGCTGATCTCGGACAAGACGATTTAGTAATCGAAGTGGGGCCGGGATTAGGTACGTTGACTGAAGAATTAATAGAGAAGGCAGGAAAGGTGGCCGCAGTAGAGATTGATGATAAACTAGCAGAGTTATTAGCATCCAAATATAGGATTGCTGTTTCTCAACCGACTTTATTGAATCATGATAGTAAATTACTAGTGCTCAATTCAGACATTCTTAAAATAAATATTCCTGAATTGGTTGGAGACAGGAAATATAAAGTCATCGCCAATATTCCATACTATATTACTTCAAAAATAATAAAACTTTTTCTAACTACCCCCAATAAACCCAAAAGCATTGTTTTGCTGGTACAAAAAGAGGTAGCTGAGCGTATATGTGCTAAGCCAGGAGATATGTCCGTGTTGGCCTTGTCTGTCCAGGCATATGGGAAACCGGAAATAATTGGCATCGTACCACGAGAGTCATTTTTTCCATCTCCTGATGTTGACTCGGCAATTTTAAAAATATCGGATATAAATTATGTATTGTCAGAGACGTCAGAAGATGTTCTTTTTCGAGCTATCAAAGTTGGCTTCTCCTCACGTAGGAAGACTTTGGTTAATAATTTGTCGTCTGGTTATCATATAGACAAGAAAAATGCAGCCGATATAATTAAGTCAATCGGATTATCTGAGAATGTCCGAGCACAGGAACTATCGCTCGAAGAGTGGGTTTCTTTAACTAAAGCTATAAATGATAAATAGATTATTGTTTGGTTGCAAATTAGAGCTTGAGCTGGATATCTCTTACTTCATTCGAACACTAATTATAGTGAGGGGACATGTTGCAAGATAAAAATAGCAAATTTAATGATAAAGCTTCTCAGACTAAACTTTTCACTCTGTCGGAATTCAGACACGAACTAGGCATCCCACTAATTCTAGCCAGAAAACTAATAGTTTGGGGTTATGTTGAGGTAGTCAAGGCAGCAGATGGTACTATTCGGATTACTGAAGGTGAGTTGGAAGAAACCAAGGTATTCCTCAAAAATCCATGGCATAGAACAAAGCTTTTTTTCAAGGCACTCGGTCCTGGTATTATAACCGGAGCTGCCGATGATGATCCTTCTGGTATAGGTACATACTCCTCTGTCGGTGCGCAGTTTGGTTTTGGCCTTATTTGGCTTGCTCCATGGTTGCTGCCACTTATGACTGCTGTCCAGGAGGCTTGTGCTCGTATCGGGATTGTTACAAACAAGGGTTTAGCTGGTGTCTTGCTTCGACATTACAAAAAATGGATTGTTTTTGTCATAGTTGCCTTACTTATTGTCGCTAATGTCGCCAATATTGGTGCTGATATTTCAGCAATGGCAGCTGCAATAAGACTTCTAATACCAATTAATTTCGCTGTCGTAGCTATTGCTTTAACGGTATTGATTATCGCTATCGAAATACTAATCCCTTATAGGCATTATTCAAAAATTTTGAAATGGCTGACTCTTTCTCTTTTCGCCTATATCATCACTGGATTTATAATACACCCTGATTGGGCCATGGTTTTTAAAGAGGCTTTGATTCCACAGATGTCTTTTAACAAGACTTATGTATTTGCGATAATTGCGGTTTTTGGTACTACTATCAGCCCATATCTTTTCTTTTGGCAAGCATCGGAGGAAGTGGAAGAAAATAAATTAGTTGGTAAAGCAAAGGTGGACGAAGATGGGGAGCCTATTTCTCATAAACTAAATGATAGAATCGGTCGGATGAGGACAGATGTTCGCACTGGCATGATTTTTGCTAATCTTACTTTTTTCTTCATAGTATTGACGACGGCCAAGGTGTTAAATGCTAATGGTATATTCAATATTGAATCTGCCGAGCAAGCGGCAATGGCACTAAAGCCATTTGCTGGCGATCAAGCCTTTCTGCTGTTTGCCTTAGGAATTGTCGGCACGGGTTTACTGGCAATCCCGGTCCTCGCAGGATCGGGAGCGTATGCGTTAGCAGAGTTAATGAATTGGAGAGAGGGGCTTGAAAATAAATTTTCCCGTGCGAAGGCATTCTATTGTGTTATTACTCTGTCTATCCTTATTGGTCTTGCTATAAACTTTATAGGCATTAATCCGATGAAGGCGCTTTATTATTCAGCGTTTCTAAACGGTGTGATCGCTGTTCCGCTTCTCTTTGTAATAATGGTTGTCGGTAATGACAAGCGTATTATGGGCAGGGAAACTCACCCAACTTGGGTAAAAGTGTTTGGCTGGGCAGCCTTTGCCTTTGCTGCAATAGCAGTTATGGCAGTAATCGCATTAAACTTTATAAAATAGCCCTAATAAGGCAAGAACCCACCGTGGCATCTTGTGCAAGGGTGGGTTCTACGGACGGTGCGGAAAGAAGAATCCTGTCTGGCGCAGGTGAAATTTTCCGCTTTTTGGTATGTCGACGGTTATTGTTTCGCCGTTTAAATATGCAAAGATCTTAGTGTTAATAAGACTTTGATATTCTTCTGGCGCTGCTAAAATTGTTACCTCAATTCTCTCAGAAAGAGCCTTTGCTTCAAGCCATACTGATAAGCTCTCCGCTTTTAGCTCGAAACTTTGATTTCCAATGGCGCAAGCGACAATGATTGACGTACTCATGGATGTACCTCCATGCCAGATACTGATGTTATACCAATATGAGGCAAAATATGGTAGAGTATCGTATATAAAGAATAAAGTGGTGATCGATAGTAATTAATAATAGGCTATGAATAAGACAAATAAAGGAATTTTGTATATTGTCGCAACCCCGATTGGCAATCTCGAAGATATCACTCTTCGAGCTATTCGTGTTTTGAAAGAGGCAGATTTAATTGCTTGCGAAGATACACGTGTGACAGGGCAAATGTTGAAGCATTTTGAGATTAAGAAGCCACTTGTATCTTATTTCCAGCACTCAAAATTATCGAAAATTGAATATATTATAGATGAATTGAAAAGTGGCAAGAATATTGCTTTAGTGACTGATGCAGGTACGCCGGGAATCTCTGATCCTGGGCAGGAACTAATAGCTAGAATAAAGAACGTTGAAAGTGATATATTGGTGATTCCTGTTCCTGGTCCCTCTGCCTTGGCAGCAGCCGCAAGTGTGTCGGGGCTAATAGAGAAGGAATTCTTTTTTGCCGGATTTTTACCAAAGAAGAAGGGCCGTCAAACTAAATTTAAACAATTGAAATCTTTGGACTGTCCAATTGTCATCTACGAATCTGCAATGCGTATAGAGAGGACTCTGGGTGATATTAAGGCCTATCTAGGTGACGATACCAAGGTATTTATTGCTCGTGAAATCACAAAGATGTTTGAGGAGTATTGGGGTGGAAGTGTTATCGATGTCATTTCTGGCCTGAAAAGTCATCAATTAAAAGGTGAATTGGTATTGATAGTAAAAAGGGTTATTTCTTGAATTGACTATAACTACATAAATAGGCTATATTAGCATTAGTATTTTTTTAGTTCTTTTGGAGGGGAAATGTCCGAGAAGAAGGTTTCTATAAAAAATGCCTTTATCTTTTCATTACGGTTTGTGTGGAAGATATGGCCGATATTTTTGATGGTTGTGTCTTTGGCCGCTATCTTCAACATTATGATTTACGAAATTATTGCCAGTGCAACCTATGTTGGTCTTTTATATCAATTTATTATATATATCTCTGTTGCAATTATTAATTCTATTGCACTGCTCGTTTGTCTCAGGATATCATTGGATGTTGTCAGGAGTAAGAAAACAAGTCTGAAAGAAATATATTCATTGAAGAAAAACATGTGGAACCTCATAATGGCTTCATTAGCGGTCTCCGCACTTCTGGCAGCGGGACCGATTGTCGGTAATCTTCTGAAATTCATTATTCCTTTTGCGACTGTTATTTTTGACCTAATTGGAATCGTCTGGGGAATACATTATGCATTTTATATCTTCGCAGTGGCAGATGGTGATAAAGCGATTGAGGCGATAAAAAACAGTCGCAAGATTGGTAAGGGAGCATTTTGGACGGTGTTTCTTTCTCTTCTGATTGTCTCTATTGTCTCAATGATATTTGGTAAATTATTTATGGGAATGTTTATGGTTGTTATCTTCCCGATGTTATTAATATTCATATCTTATATCTATGATTCTTTACGGGGTCAGACCAAAATAGAACAAGAAACCAAAGGAAGGGGTTTTTGGAGTTTTATTATTAATCCAATTTAGTTTGGAAAAATATGACATCATCTCAAATTAATATCCAAGAGTTAGATAAAAAGTTAATTCGTATTCAGCGAAGTACTAAAGCTTTGATGCCTTGGGCATCAAAGCTGCATAATTTTTTGAGGATGCATTTCCGCTGGTATTATAGATGGCATATCAATCCAATTGCTAGGACTAGTCATTGGGTGTTTTTATTTTTCAGTTTAGTCGTTTTTTCATTATTTACCGCTGTCTTGATATCAAATCCGCAACAGCATTTAAAGGCTGCCTCCCTGACTAAAACTTGGGACGATACTATTGATTTATCGAATTTTGATCTAAGCGGTGTCGATAATGGCACTCCATTAACCCAGGGATTTTTTCAGCTTGATGGTGGTTGTCCAACCGCTGTAGGAAATATTACTGAGCCTTCACTAGCAGCAGCTGATTTCACCGCTGATGGTGGTTCTAAAGATATTACTCTAAGTTGTGCCTTTATTCAGCGGATGAATTATGCTAAAGAAAATGAAGAGTTGGTCATTATTGGTTTTAAAGATTCGGCTGAAAATGCTGATGAGGAGAGTTGGATTGGCACTGACGGGGCTCGCGATAGTTCGATTAGGATTATTACTGATAATGGTACAATTACATTGCCAAGCGTGACGTCTGACTTATTCAACGTTTACTCTGATGGGACACGAGGAGGGATGACTACGGTTGGATACATTGGAAACTATGGTGGAAAAGGCGAGAGAGCTTTTATCATTATAGATCCATCTATTCTTTCGGGGCCAATTACTTCGGCTGTTTTGCAATTAGCAGCTTCTTCTATATCTGACCACACCATCAATGCTGCTGTAATGCAGGGGGGCATGGGCTTCTATCCAAGTGATGTATCGGGTAATTCTGCTCTTTATAATGATATCTTAAGTGGGGTTAATACAGCTGGCACCTTCCCGGCTTTCTCTTCTGTAGGTACTGCCATTACTACTTATGATTCAGGTCTTAGCGGTACATACTGGAATTATGCTGACTGGACTGTGACAGTCCCCACCAATACTGATTTCGAAGTCCGGCTAAGGGCAGCTGATACTGAAGCCGGTTTATCTGCTGCTGAGTGGAGCGAAGATGCCAACCACCAAGCCAGTACTTTTGTAATTGGCATAAACCATATTGTCCCAACTGGACGTTATGCTCAGATAAAGATAATTCTTATTACAGAAGATACCACAGTCACTCCCATATTTGATGCTATGACGGTTCATTATAATACGCCTAATGTCCCCGCGATTACATCAATAGATCCGTCGAATGGAGATGTTGGTGACATTGTCGTGATTACTGGTACTGATTTTGGCTTGAATCAAGGAAATTCAACCATATCCATAGGAGCCGTAGCAGGTTCTCCTACTACATGGACAAATACGTCTATTATACTTACTGTGCCAGTTGGCGCAGCAATAGGTGCTGGATCCTGTATTATAACTACAAATGGAGGCACGACAAATTATCCCTTTGTGGTAACTACTGCGGGTGATTATTCTATCACAGCTTCTTCTGGCGCTAATGGTACAATCTCGCCTCCTGGAACGACCAGTGTAGCTACAAATGGTTCTCAATCTTACACCGTCACATCGAATGACGGCTATCATATCTCTGATGTTCGAGTAAACGGTTCATCTGTCGGTGCTGTAAGTTCATATAACTTTACCAATGTAACTGCTAATCACACTATCTCGGCTACTTTTGACATTAATACCTACACCATTACTGCCACAACAGGTTCGAACGGCTCAATCACTTCACCAGGAGCTACTGTTGTAAATTGGGATTCCTCTAAGACTTATACTTTCACGTCGGAGAATCACTATCATATAGGTGAAGTCTTAGTGGACGGAGTATCAAATAGCGGAGCGATAGCTGCAGGCTTTTATACTTTCTCTGATATTTCCGCTAATCACACGGTCTCGGTAGTCTATACTCGCGATACTTATGCTATTACAGCTACAGCAGGTCAAAACGGTTCAATTTTGACTCCAGGTGTTACGATGGTAGGATATGATTATTCTAAATTATACACATTTACCCCTAATAATGGTTATCTTATATATCAGGTGTTGGTTGACGGAGTGAACAACCCTACGGCTGTTGCTGATAGCTCCTACTGGTTTGACAATGTTGATTCTAATCACACAATTGCAGTTACTTTTATTATTAGGACATATTCGATTAATGCAGTTCTCGGTTCTAACGGGGCGATTTCATCACCAGGCATAACTTATGTGAGCTACGGACAATCTAAAACTTATACCTTCACTCCGGCAGTTAATTATCATATAGAAACATTAGTTGTTGATGCAAATCCCGTGGATTTAGTTTCAAGTTATACATTCTCTAATATATCGGGCGATCATAGTATTTATGTTAGTTTTGCTATTAACACATATACTATTAGTATCAATAAGGCAGGCAATGGTGACGGAACTTTTGACAAAACAATTCCCTACACAGTAGTTAATATGGGTGATATTTTACTAATAAAAGCTACTGCGGCTATTTCATCCGTTGAATTTAATCCCAATACTGATTGGTCCGGTTGCGATAGTATTGAGTCTGACCTTTGTAAACTTGACAATATCATCTCCAATAGGACAGTCATCGCCACCTTTAAACTCAAGACTTTTACTATCAAATCAACAGCAGGAGTAAACGGCTTGATCACACCCGCTGGTGTAAAGACGGTAAATTATGGTGATTCTCAATCTTATTTGGTAACTGCTGCTCTCGGATATAATATCAGGGATGTTCGCATCGACGGTGCTACTAATAATGCCGCTGTCAGTTCCGGCTCTTATGCTTTCACATCTATTATTGCTGATCATACAATTGACGCTGCCTTTGCAACGATGCACACAGTCACTGGTATGATCGATCCTGCTTCAAATGCCCGCGCTTCTATCAACCCGTCCAATCAGCAAATCGCCCCTGGCGGTAACGTCAATTTTATGGTGATACTGATCGATGCAGGTAGTGAAATCGTTAGCTGGACCGGCTGTATGCCGACCACTCCTACTGCATCAACCTGCAGTATTACAAATATCGATGCAAATCATGATGTCGTAGTCAAAGTCCGCAAAAGGATCTTCACGGTGATTGTGAGCTCAGTGAATGATCCTGTCTCAAGAACTGATCTGGGTTCTATAAATGGCGTAAATCCGCTGACTCAGGTGGTGAATTACGGCGATTCTGCAATCATTTCAACTATGCCAGAAAACAATTCCATAGTTGTTTGGAACGGTTGCACGGATATATCGACAGATGGTTATCAATGTACTGTTAGTAACGTCACTTCTGATAAAACAGTTACTGCGACTTTCAGACCCAAACAAATCAGGTTAAATGTACAGAAAGATCTTAATTCTGTAATTACGGATGCCGATACTGCTTCGCAAATTGAGCAAATCAAAGCAAAAACACGAGGGGGTGTTCTTGGCTGGGTTGATTCTAAAATCAACGACGTGAAGTCGCTATGGCGTGACCAGGTCAATCTTACTAACGCCTATAAGCTTGGTAGGCAAACAATTGAAGGGATTACTGAACTCGAGAGCAATGCGACTAGCATCCTAACAAGACTTGGCGCTGGGTTATTTGGCAATACAGTACCGGACCGACCAGGAGCTATGAGAATTATCGCAAATTCAGATGGTACTACCACAACTGTGACTGTTTTGCCTAATGGTAGTCGTGAAGTTACGATTAATGACAGAAGAGGGGGGCTGGTCAGCAGACAAATTATTGGTATTTCTCCATGTTCAAATACGGATATTATAAATAAGGCAGTTTTGGGTGACAAGGTTGGGGTGGCTCAGTGTGTAAATATTGCTTGCCAAGAGAATCCAAGATCACCTCAATGCACTGTGAGGAAAGTCACAAGTATTACAGATAAACTTACTTCGTTATTTAATTTTGATATAATACCAAAATTTAATCAGACTCTTGTCTCGCGCGGTTTGACTTTGTCGTCAGCTCAGATTGATACGGCGGCTGCGATTGGTTCTCTCGATAATTTTTATAATAATCTAATGGTAACTTTTATACCGGACAGACTCGAAACCTATAAGAATAATCAATTAGCTCTTGCGAAGAGAAATCCTTTTGGAACGACTGATCCTAACGGGGTAGTAACGCTAGATTATGGTAGTAATAAGGAAATAGTGGCAAAAGCATCCAGAAACTTCCTAATTCAAAGCATGGCAGCGCCAGATTGTGAAGCCCCACGTTATTTTGATGACAGCGGGCGGCCAACGACAGATATAAAATCGACAAAAGAAGGTAAAATGATATGTAGAAATTTGACTAGTGATAAAGAGATTAAAGTTAATTTTAAGCTAATTGTTAGTTTCGGTGCCTTTGTTAACGCTGTTGGAGATGATGCAATGGCTTGGGTCAAAAACCAAATTAGTACTATTAATGATTTCTGGAATATTATGGTGATGGGCAAAGGTGATCGAACCCAGTATTTTCTCAATCATATTCTTTCGCCAATTCTTGACGGTGTCTGGGGTTTTTTCAGGGACAATATTCTGACTGGTGTGGTAACGGATTATTTTAATACGCAAAAGGGTAATCTACGATTAGGTACGAGTTGGAGTATAACTATATTCTCTTGGTCTTGGTAGAGAAGATACAAAGCCAATAAAATGCAATCGAGGCGGCCGGTTGGCCGCCTCGAAGGCGTTCAGAGCTTGATACACTGCCCCCCTTGATATTCCCATGTTTCCTCAATAGCGTCAGCGACGATTGAGGGCCCCTCGACTCGGATTTTAAAGCGGTATACCGCTTTAAAATCCACTGGCGAGAAGGTGAATGCTGCATCGCCATAGTTGTATTGGTGGGCGGAGCCGCTCCAATAGCTGACGTTGAGCGAGACGGCGCTAGTTGTTCCGTCCGGTAAGTCCACGGCGGTACCCAGTATGTAGATGTTGGAATCATAGGGAGCTACCTTAATATGCAACACCTCCTTCCCGAAGTCCATGGACACTGATTTGACTGTCGGGTTGATCCTGACGCGATCTTCTACCATCCCGCAGCCGGAGATTGTGACAAGGGCGATTAAAGCGGCCAGTAGTATTGTCGTAGCTCTCATGGGAGCTACCTCCTTGCACTCCCATGTGGGAGATGATATGTATAATATACAATAAAATGTTATAAAAGTCAAATAAATTGCAGCTTTTCTCTCAATTAAATCAATCTTATTCTGTCTTCTACTTTTATCATCTTGGAAGCTTATATATAATCTGGTAAGATCAATCTATGAGTAAATATTATATTACAACCCCGATCTATTATATAAATGATGTTCCGCATATTGGGCACGCTTATACGACGGTGGCAGCAGATGTTCTCGCACGTTATCATCGCAAGAAAGGTGATGAGGTTTTTTTTCTAACCGGTACAGACGAGCATGGAGCAAAGATTGCTGAAGCTGCGACGAAGGCCGGAAAATCACCGCAAGATTTCGTAGATGAGCTTGAGCCTAAGTTCAAAGAAGCCTGGAAAAATCTCAATATATCTTACGATGAGTTCTTTAGAACGACTAACCCTGATCATGAGAAACAGGTACAGGAATTTGTCCAAAATCTAAAAGACAAGGGTTTTGTAGAGAAAAGAAGCTATGAAGGCCTTTATTGTGTTGGCTGTGAAAAGTTTTTGAAAGAGTCCGAATTAGTAGACGGCAAATGTCCAGACCACCTAAAAGAACCAGTGCGACAGACGGAGGAGAACTACTTTTTTAAACTGTCGCAATTTGGTGAGAAGATTTTGGAGAAGATTGAGTCTGGCGAATTTGAGATTGGTCCCGAGTCAAGAAAGAATGAGATAGTCGGTAAAATAAAGCTTGGACTCGAGGACATTTCTATTTCTAGAGCAGCAGTAGAGTGGGGAGTTAAGTTCCCAGAAGACGATAGCCAAACTATCTATGTCTGGATTGATGCATTGTTGAACTACTATACTGCAACGAAGTTGTATAAGAAAGATGAATTCTGGCCAGCAAATTTGCACCTCATGGCTAAGGATATCTTGTGGTTTCATGCAGTGATTTGGCCGGCTATGCTTATGGCTCTTGGTTTAGCACTGCCAAAGAATGTATTTGCCCATGGCTTCTTCACGGTTGGTAATCAAAAGATGAGCAAAACTATTGGTAACGTTTTAAACCCTAATGATTTAGTGGATAAATTTGGTGTTGATGCAGTGCGGTACGCATTGCTTCGAGAATTCCCATTTGGCGAAGATGGCGACATCTCCGAGGAGAAAATTGCTAGTCAGTATTCTAATCTAGCCAATAACGTCGGCAATCTTGTTCAAAGAACCATCTCTATGATCAATAAGTATGAAGTAGAGGTTAAAAGCCAAAATTCGGCCATAAAAGACGAGACGATGAACCTAGATAAAGAAATCGGATCGCTGGATTTTATGGGAGCAATTAAAAAGATTGACGATTTAGCGATCTCGACAAATAAATATATTGCAGATAAACAGCCTTGGATTTTGGCGAAAGAGAACAAAGCGGAAGAGCTAGCAGAAGTCCTCACGAATGCTTATTTAAAGTTGGCGATTATTTCGGATATGATTGATCCGTTTATGCCTGAGACCGCGCAAAAGATGAAAAAGCAACTTGAGACTTTAGAACCAGAGCCTCTTTTTCCAAGATTAGACAAATAACAACGGATGACGAATTAGACAAATAATACGAATCACAACAGGAAAGAATTATTGTCAACTTAGAAATTTAAGATTTATATTACTCAATAAAGTTCGGGAGGGACAGTGCTACAGGCTATATTAGCAGCTATCAGCGGTTCTGGTGGGGATATTTCAAATAAATACCTTTTGGCTAGATTGAAATTACCGGTGAAGGACTACCTTCCCTTTATTTTCTCTATATTGACGATTCTTTCGCTTTTTTTGATTCCAGTCAATTATCATCTGGATCATCAGGCTTTTTCTTTCAAATATATTATTTTATTCCTGATAATGGTTGCATGTGCTGCTCTTTGGAATATTCTACTTGCCAAGAGTTTGCAGACTGAGCCATTGCATGAATATGAGACAATTATATTAATGGTACCACTTGCCACTGTGTTGTTAGCGGCTGTGTTTTTGCCAGTAGAGCGTAATTTTCATATTTTTATAGCAGGAATAGCTTCCAGTTTGGCGTTGTTCCTCTCTCGAATTAAGAAACACCATTTTCAGGTCAGTAAAAGTGCCAAAAGAACATTATTGGCTGTTGTATTAATTGCCATTGAGTCGGTTGCACTTCGACAACTATTAAATTTTTATTCGCCCCCACTTCTTTATTTTATAAGGGTTTTGATTTTGGCGATTGTCTTTTTTACTATTTATAAACCAGATATGAAACTATTATTAATAAAGCCGATAGTTCGTAGTCTCGTAATATCTGCTATGTTTGGAACTGGAGTAATGATTCTAAAATACTATGCTTTTCAGCAGATCGGCGTTGTTCTGACAACTATGATATTATTGTTAACCCCGATCATTACTTATTTGGCCTCATATTTTTATTTCAACGAGCACAGGAATTTTAAAAGAGATATTGTTTGTGCTGCAGTCGTTGTTTTGTGTATAATCTATTCTACCCTGATGAAATAAGGATTTATTTATGTTTATAGATACCCATGCTCATTTAAACTTCCCAGAATTCAAGACAGAAGTGCCTGCGGTTCTTGGTCGTGCCAAAGAAGCAAGAGTAGAAAGAATCATTAATGTGGGGGTTGATCTAGATAGCTCGAAGCAGTCTCTGGACCTGGCGAGAAAATATCCTGAAGTTTATGCGACAGTTGGTTTTCATCCTCACTGTGCAAAAGATCTCGATATTGAATCAAAGGGGAAAATGATTACTTTTTCTAATCACGAAAAGGTGGTAGCAGTAGGAGAGATAGGACTTGATTATTATTTTTTGAAGAGGTCAAGCAAATATGCAGACTATCCTACTCGTGATGAACAGATTTTTTGTTTTGAACAGATGCTTGATTTGGCGCTGGAGACGGGATTGCCAGCTATTATTCATAGCAGAGAAGCAGATGCCGACATACTTGGAATATTGAAATCTTATCATGGTCAGCTCAGGGCAGTGATGCATTGTTTCTCGGGAGATTGGGATTTTGCAGAAAAAATTCTCGATCTTGGTTTTGCAATTTCATTTACCGGTACGATTACATTTAAAAATGCAACTCCTGATACACTCAAGGCAGTAAAGAAAATCCCTCTAGGTTCTATGATGATTGAGACCGATTGTCCATATATTGCTCCAGAGCCATATCGCGGCAAGAGAAATGAGCCATCTTACGTGACAGAGACCGCAAAAAAAATTGCTGAGATAAAGGGTATTTCTCTGGCTGAGGTGGAGCAGGAGACGACTAAAAAGGCGATGAAATTCTTTGGGATAAAATAAGCAAACTAGTAAGCAGAACGTAGAAAACACTTTTTTGTCATACTTGGACAGGCAACGCCATGACCCGGGTATCCAGGCTATTTATAAGTAAACAAACTCCTGGATTCCAGCTCTCAAGCTTACAAGCTGGAATGACAACCGCGACAGACGCAATGACAAAATTGATACATAATAGAAACGAGACCGGCTATCCAGCCGGTCTCGTGCTTTGTTCTGGCGTTTATTCGCGCCAGTGTACTCCCTAATCGTCTGCCAGTGCTCGTCATCCATGAGCTCCAGGCGGAAGATTGAGACGAAGGTTGTGAACTCCATCTCACCGGAGAATTTGAGCATGGCTTTGAGTTCGTCGGGGGTGACGTACTCGTAGCCACTATTTTTGCCATAGGCCTGGAGGACAGGCGCGTATGCATTTCCTGGCTCAGAGAACTCTTTGCGGATTTTCTCTTGGCTCTCTTTGAGGGACCAGCCCTGAGTCTTTGCCCAGCTGGTGGTGTACCACTGGGGTGCGGAGAAACCGCAGAGCTCATCCAATTCTTCTGTTGGGAAGTTGGGGTGCCTGCTTGGCAGACCGAAGGAGCTGTAGCCGAGCATATCGACTACGTCAGGCGCGTTGGTTTCACACCAACGCTTGACGTTTGCGACGACGGCACTTGCTTTTTCGGCTCCCTCAGGGGTTTCATATTCGGCTTCCATGTCGAAGATGAAACCATCGGCTCCGTCCTGGATCGCCTCGATCGTTCTCAGCATCTCTGCCGGGGGATCTTTGGCGAGGAAACGTCCATAACCCATGAAAATGAGCTCATTTTCGTCCGCAATTTCGCGGAGTTTGCCGAACTCATCTCGATCGTTGAACCATTCGCCTCCGCGATTGGAACAAACGATCAGGCCGGAGATTCCATTCTCCTTACATTTGTCTACAATCCCTTGCAGACTTCCACCGCAGACTTCCTTGGCTTCCTCTATCTGCCAGATCCAAAGGAAAACCTCGGCGGTCTTGGGGGGTTTAGGTGTCGGGGTCGTAACCTTTTTGTCATTGCAATGCCGCCAAATGAGTATGGCAGTAAAAGCAAGGACAATCAGGCCCAACATCACCAAATTGGCGATGAGTAAACGACGACGACGTGTTCTGCGAGAGTTTCGGGGCATGTTGCCCTCCTTCTGTGTGTCAGAGTTGTCGGATCAGGATTGATCGACTCGCTACTTTATCACTATATTAGCTATTTGTCAATGTTTTACCATTGACTTTTATATATAAAAATGCTATAATATACCTAGTCTACGCTGGAAATTCTACACATCCGGCGAGAAGAACACTTGAGCTGTCCAACCGCACGTGGCAGCTCTGAAAAGGAGAAAAATCATGCGGATTCAACAGCGTTGGGCGACCTTCGGGCGCCGCCACCCCAAAGCCCTCGCATTTTTGCAGGGCCTGTGGATGGTCCTCGAAGCCCTGATGGCGGCAGTCATTGCGTTCTTTGCAGGGTTCGGTAGTTCCTATGCAGAAAACTATGCTAAGAACCGCTTCGGCGTTATCATGGCAAGTCTTTTCCTGTTGTTGGTTCTCGGCGTGCTCTTGTGGCACCCGTGGAACCAGCACAAGCCGGCTGTAAAGCCCGGCACGACTGTGCAGGAGCCCCAGGAGCCGCAAGGCCTTGGCAAACTTCTGCCCCGAGGCCCCAAACTCAGCTTCTCCGAAGCAGAGCGTAGGGCAATCGTAGCGCAATATGGCCAGAACGCCCTATTGGGTCAGTTGCTGGTCGTTAGCCCCGGTCATGGTGGCCGTGATGCTGTAACCAGTTATGGTCTCGACGTCGGATGCTCTTGGGTATTCGACGGAGAAGCCTACTGGGAAGCCGCCTATACCTATCGGATGGCGCGTGAGCTTGGCCTGATGGCTGAAGCTCTCGGTGCGACTGTGGTATATGCGGCCGAGGCTGAATCAATGGACCAGGTGACTGGGCCAAAAGATCCTCTGCCGTTGCCAAAAGAGGCTGTCTTATATGGGGGAAACCCCATGCAGAACTCCTCTGACACAGTCGACCGAGCGAAAGCTGCTGCCCAAGCCCAGTCTGATCACCAGAACTGTACCACTAGTGCATTCGTCGAGCTCCATGTGGACTCGTTGGGTAGCAATGGTTGGTCAGGGCTGCGTGAGTGTCACCGACGAGGTAACACTGGACAACTGGCCGGACTGATCGAGAATGTTCTGCTTGATCAGGGCTATGGCCGGAAACGGTTCGGCAAGCCAGTCAACTGCACTTTAGCAAAGACCTTCGATGTTCTCGGTGGTTATAACACGATCGAGAACAAGGTGCTACTCGAGTGCGGCGTCCCAAACAGCGATGCTGAGATCGCCGCTCAGGCGAAGGATCCACGCTGGAAGGGGCTGTCTGCTGCTGAGCAGCGCCGATTCCTGGGAGGAGACAGCTGGAGGCTGCGGAACCCCGAGAATCGTAGGATCATGCTCCAGAAGGTGGTCATCGGACCGCTGGTGGAGCTGAACAAAGGAAGTGGGAGATGACCCGGGCGTTCGCGCTCAGGTCAAAAATCCGAGCGGGCCCTGTGTACATGATGTACCAGGGCTCGTTTTCGTTTTATGTTTACTAATTGACAGGCAATTCCTTAAATGTTATATTACTTGTTATATTACTTGTTATATTACTTGTTATATTACATAACCATAAACATATATGAAAAAAATTACTACAAACGAATTACAAAATCACCTTTCGAAAATTATTAAGGAAGTTGAAGCAGGGGAAATTTATGAAGTTAATAGGTATTCAAAGTCGGTTGCTTATCTCGTTTCAAAAGAGGAATTTGAAAATTTAATCTCTGGTTCTGGCTGCAAAGCCTGTTTGCAGGATTTAAGAAAAATAGCTAAAAAGATTAATGAGTAGGTTGATTAAATCATAGAGTTTTTATGGATAGAATATATTTAGACAACGCTGCGACGACTCAAGTCGCAAAAGAGGTGGTTCAGACAATAAACGATGTAAATTCGAAATATTTTGGCAATCCTTCATCAATTCATTCTGTCGGTCAGGAGGCGAGGAAAATAATAGATGATGGGCGCCGATTCGTTAGCTTCTTTGCCGGCTGTGAGCCTGAGGAGATAATTTTTACTTCTGGTGGATCCGAATCAGATAATCTAGCGATCAGGGGAATAGTGGAAAGTGGAAAGAAAGCCCATATCATTACAAGTGCGGTCGAGCATCATGCTGTGCTTCATACAATACAAGATCTTGAAAAAGAGGGTAAAGTCGAAGCTACTTATATCAAACCTGATAATAATGGGATTATTTCAGCTGATTCAGTCCGAGAAGCTATAAAAGACAATACAACGTTAGTTTCAATAATCTATGTTAATAATGAGACCGGCGTAATTTCTCCTATCAGGGAGATTGGTCTCATGCTTGAAAAAGAAAATATAAATCGTGACGAAGAGAGTCGGATCTATTTTCATACTGATGCTGTCCAAGCTGCAGAATTTTTTGAGATTTCACCTGAGTATTTGAAAGTCGATTTGCTAACATTCACGGCTCACAAACTTCATGGACCGAAGGGGATCGGTGCTTTGTATCTTCGAAATAATATTAAAATAAAATCTCAAATCACTGGTGGCAGTCAGGAACTACGCAAAAGAGCAGGAACGGAGAACATTTCTGGAATAGCAGGTTTTTCAAAAGCGCTTGATCTTATCCTTAAAGAGAGATCTGAGTCTGATAATTTGATCAATAATGGTCTGCCAGAGCTAAAGTTTAGCCATGAAGCAAAAAGGCTTATAAAGCTTAGAGATAAATTAGTTACTTCTCTGGAAAAATCTATACCCGATATAATATTCAACGGTAGCAAAGAGAGGCATGCACCTCATATTGTAAATTTCAGTTTTATAAATGCTGAGGGAGAGGCCATCGTGTTGAATCTGGATTTCTTAGGGATTGCTGTTTCATCAGGGTCTGCCTGTACTTCAAGATCATTAGATCCTAGTCATGTCTTATCGGCTATGGGTATTGTGCCAGAGAAGGCACATGGTTCAATCAGATTTTCTCTAAGTCGTTATACAACCGATGAGGAAGTTGATAAAGTTATTGAAGTTTTGCCAGGAATTATTGATAAATTAAGAAAGATGAGCCCATTTAAGTAGAGGCTATAATTCAAGGATATATATGGAAGAGTATACAAAAGAAGCATTAGATCATTTCTATAATCCACGCAATGTGGGGGAGATTGAGAATGCTGATGGTGTCGGTCAAGTTGGAAATATGAAGTGTGGTGATATTATGCATGTTTATATTAAGGTAGCCAAGAATGAGGCCGGCATTGATTATATCGAGGATGTTAAGTTCAAGACGCTTGGTTGTGCAGCAGCTATTGCTGCTTCGAGTATGATGACAGAGCTTGCTAAAGGAGCGACTATTAAGGAAGTCAAGAAAATGACTAGAGATGACATCAATAAAGCTCTTGGTATTTTGCCGAAACAAAAATATCACTGTTCGATTCTTTCGGCTGAAGCTCTGCAAAAGGCTATCGCTGATTATGAAGGCAAGAAAAATAAATAGCTGCTAATACTGATGACAAGTCGAGTGTTTTCTGCTAATATAGTTCGTATGGAAAATTATTTTGATGGTAAAAAGATCCGAGACGAAATCTTGAGTGATCTTGCAAATAAAATAGTAACGATGAAGAGAAAGCCAACAATGGCTGTTTTTTTGATTGGAGATAATCCTATTTGTCGTCAGTATGTTGAGCTAAAAAAGAAAATGGCTGAGAAAACTGGTATCCAGTTTTGCCTATATACATTTGGTGAGAAGGATTCAGAGGAAGAAATTATTGAAGCTATAAACTATTTGAATAATGATCCAGAGACTGATGGTATTATGATCCAAATTCCTCTTCCTAAAGTTTTCAGCCGAGAAAAGCTGATTGCAAAAATCAGTCCTGACAAGGACATTGACGGTCTTCGCTTCTGTGCAGGGTTGGACTCTAAATTTAAACCGCCGGTCGTTTTAGCAATTCTTGAAGCTATAAAACGTTCTGGAGCCAGAATAAATGAAAAAACTAAGATTGCTCAAGTAGGTCTTGGTTTTCTTGTCGGCTCACCACTTCAGAAATGTCTGATTGAGGATTTTAAAGAAGCTGATCTAAGGGTGGTCAACAAAGGCAAGAATGATCTTGTAGAAACAATCAAGGATGCTGACATTATAATTTCTGCTACGGGTAGCCCAAAATTAATAAAAGAAAATATGGTCAAAGACGGCGTTGTTCTAATCGACGCTGGAACGGCAGAGGAAAATGGTGATTTTATTGGCGATATTGATCCAGAAGCTTACGAAAAGTCACGTTATTATACTCCTGTCCCTGGTGGGATAGGACCAGTAACTATTGCAATGTTGTTTAAAAATGTTGTTGGATAAAAAGAACCGCCACTCCTTTGAGGGGAGTGGCGGGACGCAGTGCGGCTAGTGCCGCGATTGGGCCTGATGGCCCGGACAGTTGGCCGGAGCGCACGATCCGCTGTCTGCGAGAACGCAGTTCTGGCATTCAGAGTTACGGAGTGCTTCCGTGGTCGCCTTCCAGCGACGGGCGACGTCGCGCCGCAATTGGGCGCGCAGGCAGGGGTTAATCATCGAACATCCTCCAATAGGGGTTTTACCAAAAACGATATCCGTTAGGATATCGAAAATGATAAGCATATTTATACCATTTATTTGGTAACAGATCAAGGGTATCATCAAGTTCTATATCAGAATGGAATTATATTGGACAAATCGAAAATAAAAGTTGCGGTGGGCATGTCCGGAGGAGTTGATTCCTCTGTTTCAGCGTTGCTTCTAAAACAACAAGGATATGATGTTGTCGGCTTTTTTATGAAGCTTTGGCACGATCCTTGCGGTACATCGGAGAATGCTTGCTGCGATGAACGAGCCTTGATGGATGCACGCAAAGTTGCTACTCAATTAGGAATAACGTTTTATGTAGTAGACGCTCGGAAGGTGTTTAAAAAAGAGATCGTTGATTATTTTATTGATGAATATAAAAACCTAAGAACCCCAAATCCATGCATTCTATGCAATCAAAAAATAAAGTTTGGATGGCTTTTAGATTTTGCGGAAAAAGTTGGATGCGATAAGCTTGCGACTGGACATTATGCAAAAATAACCCAAGATGATGAAGAATTTTATCATCTCTCTAAGGGCTTTGATAAAGCTAAGGATCAATCTTATTTTCTGTATCAGCTTGGTCAGGATAAACTCTCTAAAGTTGTATTTCCACTTTCAGAAATGAGCAAGGAAGACACTAGGGCAATTGCAGAGAAAGAAGGTCTGCTTACTTATAAGAAAAAAGATAGCCAAGAAATTTGTTTTGTAGCAGGGAATGATTATCGTGAATTTCTAAAAAGACATCTAGACGAGTCATATTTTAAATCCGGTAAAATTGTTGACAAGAGTGGTTTTACAGTAGGTATTCATAACGGGTTGGTTAACTACACAATCGGCCAACGTAAGGATGTCAATCAAGAATTAAAAATTATGAATAAAGGTGAAAATAAGAAGCCTCTTTATGCTATTGGATTTGATTTACGCAAAAATGAGCTAATTGTCGGCGCTGATGAAGATCTATATAAAAAAGAGTTTGAAATTGTAAATACATATTGGACTGGTCCCAGATCAGACTATGGAGATTTAAAGGTTAGAATTCGGTATAAGGCCAGAGAGGTCACCTGCCAAATCAATGAGATTCAGGAAGGAAAGTTCAAGGTCATTCTGGATGTATCACAAAGAGCCGTCACTCCCGGGCAAAGTGCTGTCTTCTATCATGGCGATGAAGTTGTCGGCGGCGGCATAATCGACAGAGTTGATTAGTTTGTATAATTGCTTTCCAATTGTTATAATTTATTTATAGATAAACGGTAGCTTGGATCAAGCTATAAATACTGTGGAAAGCGAGGGGTATGACTGTACTAGGCTTTATATTCTTATGTGTGCAATGATTTGTCGTTGGCACCTTTTTGGCTATTATCTAATCTAAATTTTTAAAATGGCAAACAACAAAAAATTGATCAAAATGGGTTCTTATCTACTCTTGTTGGTTGGGATAATCGTCGCTATCTTTTTACTAGTATTGGGCATCGTACTATTCTTCTATTATCCAGAATCTTCATTTCAAAAGAAGGCAATCGTAGCAGGAGTATTCATTACAATTTCTGTGATCACCGTGTTGCTAACTATCACTGCGTTTGAGTCAATGACTAAGTTGTTGGAGGTGGAGCGCGAGGTAGAGGAATTAGAGGAAGAGATAGAGAAAAGATGAAAGAGCCTGTAATCAGAGTTGATAATCTACAGAAGTCGTTTTTCGTTGGAGAAAACGAGGTACAGGCACTTAAAGGTGCTACTTTTGACATAAATGCTGGTGAATTTGTGGTTGTTTTTGGGCCATCTGGTTGTGGCAAGAGCACACTTTTAAGTCTTCTGGGCGGTTTGGATTATCCTTCATTGGGTAAAGTTCTCTATAAGGGGACTAATATATTTGATCTAAAAGAGAACAAGTTATCTGAATATCGCCGAACTAGGGTCGGTATGGTATTTCAGCAATTTAATCTTGTTCCGACACTTTCTGCGCGAGACAATGTAGCAATGCCTTTGATCTTGTCTGGAGTTAATAGAAAAGAGGCTCATGCCAGAGCAGAAGAGCTTCTTGCTGTTGTTGGACTTGGTGATAGAGCAGACCATAGGCCCTCGGAGATGTCCGGAGGGCAACAACAACGAATTGCAATTGCTAGATCATTGTCGGCAAATCCAGGGATTCTCCTGATTGACGAACCTACTGGAAATCTAGATATACCGACAGGGAATGAGATAATGGATCTAATATGCAAGATCAATAAGAAGTGGGGTAGGACGATTGTTCTAGTCACTCATAATCCTGATTTTCTTAAATTTGGCGACAGAATATTATATATGCGTGATGGCGAGATGGTAAGGGTTGATAGTAATAATAAAAGCACCTCCTATTCTGAAGACAGCAAGACTCCTAAATACTATGTTTCCAATAAAAAAGGATCAATGAAGATTCTAGAAACCCTTCGTTTTTCTAGAATTCATTTTTTTAGCAATAAACTGAGGAGTTTTTTAACAACTCTTGGTGTTGCAATGGGCGTCGGATCAATAGTTACGTTGGTTTCTCTTGGGGTTGGTCTTCAGAAAATAACTTCAAGCCAGCTGGCTTCTCTCGATGCATTGGTGACTATTAATGTATCTTTGAGCAAGAATTCGATAGAAAACCTTGATGATAAAGCAGTAGATAAACTTAAAAAAATATCAAATGTTGCTATTGTAAGTCCATCTGTAACTGTTGCCTCTAAGGCGAACATAGACAGCTCTAACTCTCAGATAATTGTGCAGGGGATTGCTCCTAATGCGCTAGAGTTTGAAGGAGTTATTTTAATCTCTGGTAGTAAATTTACTGACAAGTCAGGAGTGGTAGTATCTAAAGGTCTTTTAAAGAATTTTGATATAAAAGATCCTTCAACTGCAGTAGGTAAGAACATCAAATTAACAATGCTTGTTGTCTCGGAGGAATCTGGTAAAATATCTGATCTAAAAAGTGTTGAATTGGATGAAAAAATTGTTGGTGTTTATGGTGATGAATTACTAAGTACGGCTATCATATCTCTGGAATCGGCGAAAAAAATAACAGGAGTAGGCAAATATAATAGCGTCAAGGTTAAAGCGTCAGATCGATCTAAGGTTGAATCAGTCAGGGATAATATCGAAAGAGCTGGTTTTACAACATCTTCAGTTATTGATCTTATAAAGCAAGTTGACAAAGTATTTCTTATCATGCAAATTGTTCTTGGAGTAATTGGTGGTGTCGCCTTGATAGTTGCACTTATTGGTATAGTAAACATCATGACTATATCTCTGCTGGAGAGAACACACGAAGTTGGAATAATGAAGGCTATCGGAGCAACAAATATCGATATAAAACGTATTTTTGAATATGAAGTGATTATGTTTGGGCTTTATGGTTCACTTGCCGGAGTTCTTTCTACTTATTTCTTTGGAGAATTTGTAAATTTCATAGTAAATCTATTGATGAAAATGAGCGACATTCCGGGATCAATGCAAATATTTATAACCCCTACCTTTTTCGCCATCGAGATGGTAGTCTTAACTGTATTAGTTTCGCTTTTGGCTGGCTTATACCCCGCAAGAAGAGCAGCCAAATTATCGCCGTTAGAAGCCTTAAGATATGAATAGGAGAAAATTATGAAAAAAGTATTTACGTTTGGTTTCTTCGCTTTTCTGTTCGGTATTATTGCTGTCGCAACATCGTTGGGTGTTGGTAGCGTTGGTGCTGACAGTACTTACGTCGATCCAAGTGCAGACATATTCCGTATTCTGTTATGGATTGGTGGTGCTTTTCTTGTTTTGGGAGTTATAATGGTAGCATCTGCATCAATAACGATGAAAAGATAACTATCAATTTTCTGGCTAATGAATTTGTATAAAAAATTTATAGATATAGAAGCGCTTGGTATCGGTGAGAAGAGTTTTTTGAAATTGAAGAAATTAGGTCTTGAATGTCCTCATGACCTGTTTTTTTATTTTCCAAGAAAGTATGAGGATTATACAACAGTAACTCAGATTAATGATCTAGGTAACAAAGTTGGTCAGAACCAAAATAAGGAAGTATTTACGATAAAAGGGACTCTTTTGGGTATCGCTAATAAAAAGACGCGCAGAAGAGGTTTTACAGTCACAGAAGCGGTTGTTGCTGATGATACCGGATCGCTAAAAGTAATATGGTTTAACCAGCCATATTTGGCCAAGATGCTAGGAAACGGTAGTAAACTGACTCTGAACGGGCCGGTAAAATTTGATAGCTTCTCTAAATTGTACACGATGGAGTCACCAACAAGATCAAACTCAGCTAAAATTGTTCCAGTTTATTCCGAAACAGCCGGGATGACCAGCTTTTTCATTGCGAAGGTTTATTCAAAAGTAAAACAATACACAGAAGAAATCTCTGAATGGTTGCCGAAAGAAGTGCTAGATAAGCATAAATTAATCTCAATTCAAGAAGCAATTTCCAACATTCACGAACCAAACAGCGCTTCGAGACTTCAGGAGGCACGGAGACGTTTAGCCTTTGATGAGCTATTTGCCATTTCATTAAAGGCTAATATTGCCAAACTGGAGATTGCGGAAAAGAAGGCGCCGCCAGTTTTAGTTAGTCTTGATGATTTAAAAGATTTTATTGGCAATCTGCCATTTCAACTGACAGGAGATCAAAAGAAGGCACTTTGGCAAATCGTGCAAGATTTAGAGATGGCAATGCCGATGAACCGTTTGTTAAACGGCGATGTCGGCAGTGGTAAAACGATAGTGGCAGCGATCGCAGCATCTGTCGTGAAGAAAGCTGGTTATAAAACAATATTAATGGCTCCGACTGAAATTCTAGCAAATCAACATTATGAAGTTTTTAAAAAATTATTTAGTGATGAAAATATCGGGGTTGTTACGTCTTCGAAGAAGGAAAATCATAGCGCGCCGATTCTTATAGGAACTCACGCATTATTAAATTTAGACAAAATTGATAACCTAGGATTAGTAATAGTTGATGAACAACATCGTTTTGGAGTCAGACAAAGGCAGTCTTTGCAGCAACTTTCGATATCCAATGAACAATCAGTTGAAATGAGACCTCATTTTCTTAGCATGACCGCGACGCCTATTCCGCGAACTCTCCATTTGGCACTATTTGGAGATCTTGATGTCTCTATTATTCGGGATAAGCCAACGGATAGAAGAGAGATAAAGACTCGTTTTGTTGAATCATGGAACCGCGAAAAGGCATATGACTTTATTGGTAAACAGATAAAAACTGGAAGGCAGGTGTTTGTTGTTTGTCCGCTGATAGAAGACAAGTCAGAATTGGTAATTGTCAAGAGCGAGTTATGGGAAGAGGAGCAGAAATCTGTTAAGGTAGAGTTCGAAAAATTAAAGAACATTTTTCCAGAATTCAAAATTAGCATGTTACATGGCAAGATGAAATCCAAGGAAAAGGAGAGTGTTATGGAGGATTTTTCTGATTGCAAGACCGACATTTTGGTCAGCACGTCGGTCATTGAGGTCGGCGTGGATATCCCAAATGCTTCAGTTATGATAGTAGAAGATGCTGAAAGATTTGGCTTGGCTCAGATACATCAGTTTCGTGGCAGAGTAGGCAGAAGCAGTTATCAATCATTTTGTTTTCTTTTCTCTAATACAAAGAGTGAAAAGGCGTTAGAGCGTCTAAAAAGTCTTGAAGAAATATCAGATGGATTTCAACTGGCTGAAGTTGATTTGGAGATGCGTGGTCCAGGGGCAATCTTTGGCCTAGAGCAGTCCGGTATGCTTGACCTTAAAATGGCTTCTATCTCTGATAGAATATTGGTTCTAGAAGCTTCGGAGGCAGCTAAGGAAATTGCGCCAAGAATAAGTAATTATCCTATACTTTTAGAAAAAATCCAGCAATATTTGATAAATAAACACTTAGAATAAGAGCTAGATAAAACTTTATTTAAATGGAAAATTCCAAAATTAATAACTTTAGTGCAATAGTGGAACATTATAAGTATTTGATTGGCTCATTATTACTTTGCATAATTATAGCTAGTTCGATTTTCTTACTTTGGCGAGAAAACTACTTAATGCCTGAAATCAAAAAAAGAGTGAGTCTGGCCGAGAATAGGCTCTTTGTTCTAGAGCAAGATAGAAAGGAAGACTTGTCTGCTTTGCCGGTTGAAGTTGAGAAGCTTATTTCTGAAAGTAAGGAGGTATCATCATCTAGTGATGATGGCGGAAAAGTAGCGGGCATAACCAACTTTACTCCAGAATCCCATAAAGCTGTGGTAAAACAAATCCCTGGTAAAATAAATATCAATACTGCGTCTGAAGGGGAACTTGATACGCTGCCCGGTATCGGTCCGGCATATGCTAAAAAGATCGTTGAATATCGTCAAAGTCATAGCGGGTTTAAAACCATAGATCAGGTCAAGGAGGTAAAAGGGATAGGTAATTTAATTTTCAATAAAATCAAGGACCTAATAACGATATAAAAAAGAGCTGATGATCAGCTCTTTTTTATAGAAACAACTTACTATAGGGCGCTTGATATTTCTTGTATAAGATTCTTTTCCTCATCTTGCATTTTTCTAATCTTTGAGAGAAGCTCCTCGAGCTTGGTAGCTTTTGTTTGCAGATCAGCCAAATCTTTATCAACTTTGTTTTTTTGACCCAATATATCATTCTCCAACTCTGTCAGAGATTTGCCGCCATTTGTTGGGGCCGCATTTTGAATATCATCTTCTGTCGGTTCTGATTTTTCCTCTATCTCTGTTTTTACCGCTTCTATTTGGTCCTCTTCAGTCTTTTCTATAGAAGGTGTCTCTGCTTGATCATCTTCTGGGGAGGCTTCTTTTTCGTCTTTTTCCTCTGGTATATTATCCTCCACCTGCTTCGTATTAGTAGATGGGTTGACCGTGAAATCGTTGCCAAAAGAATCATCTGATTTACTAGCCGAAAAGTCTAAGTCTTCCTCCGAGGAAGTCATCCCGCCTTGAGTGTCTTGTTTATTATTATCTCCAGGTAAATCCCACGAAGAAGCTGGCGTTGCTGCAGGAGTAGCAGCTGGTGTATCATCAACTACTGGAGTTTTTGCATCATCTGTTGTAACTTGAGTACTATTATTTTGATCCTGACTGGCAGGTTTATTCCATCCAAAGTCCATATATCCCTCCTTTTGAGATATTTATATTTTAGTTAAGTATATTTTAACTGCTTTGTTTTGATATTGCAATAATTATCTTATCCGGCCGTAAAATCCAAAAAGTAAGCTAGACGGCCAAACAGCCATTTTTATCCAAGTGTCTTTTGGATTTTAAGAAAAAGAATCCAACTACTCCAAATGTGATGACTGGCGATACCCAGCTGGCTATGTGTACACCAAAACTATCGAGAAGCATGATGCTTCCGAGGAATAATATTGAGTACATTGCACCATTTTTTAGGAAAACGTATTTCTTTATTCTATGAATGTTGCCCATGGTCAGCTGTCTTACGACTATAGCACCGATTCCATTACCAATTAGAATTAGAGGCACAGAGAGGGTGAAAGCAAAAGCGCCCAAAACGCCGTCAATTGAAAATGTTGCATCTATAACCTCTAAGTACAGAATTTTGCTAATATCTGACATGCCGCTTTTCATTATTTTTTGCTCACTTTGCTCAGCATTTTGCTTGAAACCGTGAGTGATGAAGAAGGCAGTCGACCCTATAACCGCACCAAACGCCATCAGGGGATTCATCTGCAGCGCAAGGCAGACTATAGCACTTAAAATTATTGAAACTACGGCATAAAACCAGACGCCGTTTGAATAGAAAAATTTTTCGCCAATAATACCAAAGTTTTTGCTCTCAAGAAAAAGCCAATGGAAAAATAAGAATACTAGGAATGTTCCACCTCCGGCAAGCAAAATAGGAGCTGACATTTCTATAGAATGTAATACTTTCGGGTCGCTGCTAAATGTTGCAGTGAGGGAACCAATGAAACCAAGACTAGGGGTTGCAAACCAAACTATCATCCATGGGAGCAAGCCTCTGATAAGAAAGACGGCAAAAATAATACCCCAAAGAAGGAACCATTTCCGATATTTTTCTTGCATCGTTGATAGTACTTCGGCATTTATTATTGCGTTATCTATGCTCGAGACAACCTCGAAGAGACACAAGCCTAGTACTACAATTATTATTGATCCAAAATCCATAGTTGTTTTTTGTTTTATTAATGATCTGCATCATGATACCGAAAATAGATTATTTAGGCAATGGTTAAGATAGGCGAGTGGTTTCGTCTTGAAAAAACAGGGAATTTATAATATAATCCTGTCATTGCCCGGGTGGTGAAATGGTATACACGCCAGTCTTAGGAACTGGTGGCGCAAGCCGTGGAGGTTCGAGTCCTCTCCCGGGCACCAAATAAAGGATGCTATCGCAAGATAGTATTTTTTATTTGTAAGCTATAATGGTAAATTGCTATAATAATTTAATAAATAAAAAAAGGTGTTTATGGAATTCCCATTGAATCTAAAATTTAAAATATTGGCTTTTGTTCCCCAAGTTTATCTTTCTGACAAAGATGGTAAAGAGTTGTTTTATATCTATAAGCAATATTGGAAGCTTAAGGAAAAAATTATTATTTATAATAATCGTCAAAAGGGAAAAGAGCTCTATCAGATCAATGCAGATAGGATAATCGATTTTTCACCACGGCTAGATATATCTGACAGCAATGGTAGGGCAATTGTATCTTTGAAGCGCTCAGGATGGAAATCTCTGATTAAGGGTCAATGGGAGATTATTATTGATGGTAATGTTAAATATAAAATTATTGAAGAGAATCCAATAATAAAGTTTGTTGATGCATTAGTAGGCGAAATACCACTTGTTGGCATATTTTGTGGGCTTTTCCTTAACCCTAAATTTAAGATAATTGATAATGATGGACAGGATGTAGCTAGGGTAACTAAGAAGAGATCATTTTTTGAAAGCAATTTTGGAATAGATAATCTGAGGGATTTGTCAGAAGAAGAAAAGACCCTGATTGCTTTTTCTGGAGTGGTAATCGCTTTGTTTGAGCGGACAAGGGGATAGATCTATTATTATTCGTTTATTATTAATATTTAATTCAGTAAAGGAAAAATGAAAAGTAAAAAGTCTGATAACATTGCCTACAAAATTGATAAAATACGAAATTACATAGGTGGTGTATTGCTAGTCGGACTTTCTTGGGTGCTCTATATCTGGGCGAAGCCTCTATATGGAGTAGTTGCTTTAATTTTAGGTGCATTACTAATTATATTTGCAGAAAAAATAGCTCGTTTCAGTTTTCCAAATAAAGAATAATTTTATATATAATTAGTAAAATGGAGGATTATGGACGGTTCGATGTGGGTAGGGATATTAGTGGGTGTGTTAATGATTGTGTCACTGTGGAAAATGTTTTTAAAAGCAGGGAAGGCTGGTTGGGCAAGTATTATACCAATCTACAATATTATCGTTCAATTGCAGATTGTTAACAAACCTGTCTGGTGGTTCATCCTATTGTTAGTGCCAATTGTCAATATCGTGATAGCATTTATCATCGCAATTGAGCTGGCAAAGCGGTTCGGCAAGAGCGCTGCCTTCGGTTTCTTTTTTCTCGGATTGTTTAGTTTTATTGGCTATCCAATAATTGCTTTCGATGATTCAAAATATTCTGAGTCTGTCGTTTCTCAAGCATAAGATTTTCTATTAAAAAAAGGCAGATGGTCTTTCCGTCTGCCTTTTTTCGTTATAAATATTTTACCAACCGCCACCGCCCCCTCCGCCCCCTCCGCCACCGGAGAAGCCACCACCACCACTGCCTGAGGATGAGGGATTTGATGCCATTGTTGTTGCCATGTTGTTTGAGAGATCTGAGATCATTGAATTGAATTTGTTGGCGTCGAAATTGGCAAAGGTATGGCCGGTGTACCAGTAGGGGTGGTAGGTCGCGAAGTATTGTTCGCCATAAATCTTTTTCATATTGTTGACCCAGACCGAGACAAGTCCGAAGACCATGGCGTAGGGCAGGAATTTTTCGAAAATGTTTTCCTTCTCATTGAACTCTTGGCGATATTTCTCAGTCATCTTGATAAATAGTCGAAAGCCCTGGGCTTTCCAGAGGAGATCGGCGCCCTTTTCGGTACGTCTGGGCATGAGGATACCGAAAATGATCGTTATAATAGCGCCTAGCATTATATTTATTCCAAGTATCAGATTGAAGGAGGCGATATATCCACCAATTGCCAGGAGAATAAATCCAATCACAAGTAAAGTTGTCATCTTTGATTGGGCTTTTTGATCAAAGATGGCTTCTGAGTAAAATTTATCCATAACCTTTTTAGAGATTTTAGGCAGACTCAAGTAGAATTTGTTCTGCAGATCAGATATTCTGACTGCTTTTTCGCCGACGAATAAATCTGTCATTAATTCTTTCTCTGCCTCTGTTAAATTGGTTTCTTGGTCATTGAGCCGGCGAAGGAGGAAATCTTTTTTGCCAAACATCCCTTTCTTGGTTACTTCTTCGATGACGATAAATTTCCTGACGGCTAAGTCGACGATGCAAGCAGAGACGAATTTGGCGTCAAATCTGCCGTTTGAGATTATCATACCGATTTCAAGAGGTGTCATCTTCTCAGGTGGATCGTATTGAGCCATTTCTGGATTGTCTAGCCTAGGATCTTTGCCATATTTTGACCAATATCGAAATGCGAAGACGAAAACCAAAAGTGGAAAAAGTAAAAAGATGAAGAAGCCGTATTTTTCCATAAACGGAGGTGTGTAGGGCGAGATAATATTTTTGGGGAATGTGATTGAAGCGGTTATGCCTTCTCCTGCTTTTAGAATTGTCTTGGAGGTAACTTGTAGAGTATTTTTATCGATCCATGAATAAGATGCAAGATTATTGCTGTTTATACCCGTTTTACCAGAATAAGAGGAAATAGTTGTATTGTCTTTTGTTATTTCTTGGGGAAATTTTATAGTGCCGATGAACTTATCGGTCTCAATCTGCCAGAAATTGCCATTTAAGTTCCAATAAAGTTCATCGAAGTCCCCGCTGTCTGCAAAACGAATAGTATTTTTTACTTTATATCTGATGATATAGGTATTTTCACCGGTAACTGTTTTATTTGTGTCACCGATTTTCCAGGTGATAGAATTGTTATTTTTTATTGTCGAATATTCAATTGACTGTCCTTCAGATCCAGTTATACCTAAAAGTTTAATAGGTGTTTTCACCTCTTCATTCATTGTTCTCTGGTAATAGGCCGGGAGGCTTCTAAAGATTCCGTGTTTATCAGGCAAATTTCCACAATCAGCGGTAATTTCTTCCGTAATATCGAGGCTGGAATCTCTGTTGACGATAATTTTACTTTTGAAATCCTTTATATACCAATCGGTAATTTTAGAAGTATCACGCGCTTGTATAGATGTTGGATAAATAAAAAATAATGTAGCAATAACCGAGAAAATAATTTTTGATATAGATTCTCCTTTATGCATTCTTTGAACCTCTACTTTCTAGTATAATTTTTATTCTCTTATTTTATCACTGCCCGACCGTTTTCGTCGAATTTGATCTGCAGACCTAAAGGATCGTTAGGAACATTTTTAAGAATTGACGGGATCATTTCCTCGGGTGTTACTGGGAATTTCTGGAATTGCTTTTTGTATTGTCTGGCTGCTTCTTCTAGAAAAGAAAGTATTTCGAAATGGATAATATAATTCTTGGCTCTTTCTTTTACTATCTCATCATTTGAACTTTCATATATACCAAGCCAAATTTGTTTTGTTTGGTCTCTAATGTCTGGACGTGATCCATATGTTGCAGCAACTTTCCTTGCTCCCTCTGGCGCCCCTTTTGTATGAGCGGCAAGATCAAAATAATAGGATGCATTTTTGCTATCTTCTTTATCTATATGATAGGTGGTTGCTAAAAAATAGGGGATGCGCCAATCTGGTGTAGCCTCGGCAATGCCCTTCTTTGCCAATTCAATAGCTTTGTCTGTCTGGTTGACTGATGGTAGCACTATCGAACTAAATGCATAGGGATATGCAAATTTGGGATCTAAATCTGAAGCGAGATATAAATAATCATCTATTTTTTCGTAATTACTTTTTGATGGTCCACCAAAATACTGAATTGCTGACAACCAGGCAAAATCGGCTGCTGCATTGTGTAAACCCAGATCTACAATCTTAATGATTTCTGAGCTCAAAACGATTGGTTCTATCGGAATTTGCCTTTTTTTATTCTGATCAAAAAAGTATTGGGTTGTGAATAATCCTGCGGCGAGTAATGAAAAAACAGCTGTTAAATATATTCTTTTGGCCATTTTATAGATCTTGTTTCTTAATTGCTATGGTAGCTAGCCATAGCAAAATTGTGATAAGGATAGTTGAATATAAAATAGGAAATATGATCTGACTCGCATCTGGAGTCATGCCGTACACAACAGAATTGCGAATGTTGAATTTCTCAAGATTGGGAAATCCGTAATATGCCGCGTAAGATAAAGTTTTTGCAAATAAATTTCCAGATTTTTCAGCTGTTTTTGTCAGCATTGATAGTGAGTGTCCAGCATAGAGAATTATCATCGAATATATCATGCTTGCAAGTGGAGTTGTAAATACAGAGAAGAGGAGAGTTAGGGCTACAAAAATCGCAAGTTCAAACATCAGAAGAAGTATAGAGAAAAGGGACATATAATCGAAACCTCCGCCTTTGTAAGCTACTAATGCAAGGTATGCAATTGTCATTAGCAAAAGGTTAAGGTTTATACTAGTGAATAAGCCTAGAAATTTACCTAGAATAAATTCTAGAGAAGAGACAGGTTTAGAAAGGACAATATAGATAGTTCTCTTCTCTAGTTCTTTATGAATGAGAGAAGATCCTAAGAAAATAGTAATTATAATACTAAATATGTAGATCCCTGCTAGACCAAGGTCTTTTGTTACCTTGATATCTTCCCCAAGGGAAAGCGAGCTGATAAATATCGTCGAAACCAGAAAAAGCAGAGCAAATGCCACTATGCCATAAAGAATCCTATCTCGGACAGTTTCTTTAAAGGTATTTTTAGCGATAGAAATGATGTTATTCATAAATTGGTGTATAAACTGATAAATATTACGATTCTAATTGTAACACTCCCCCTCAAAATGTTGTAAGTTGAGGAGAGGCATTATCGTGGCATGGTCGCTCGAAGCATATTGGCTGATTGTTGCGGCTAAAGAACTTGTCACAAAATCGCTCTTATTTATGTTTGCGATCTCTTCTTTTGTAAACCACTTTTGTTCGATTATGCTCTCTCCAAACTTTTCTTGGAGTGACTGGTGTGACAACGCGTGGCCACTTAAGGGTTTAGCTGTAAAAATTACATATATCTTATAGCCACCAGATTTGTTGATAGTTAATACCTGAAATATTCCTGTCAATTTGATATCAAGATTGGCCTCTTCCTTGCATTCTCTAATCGCTGTATCTGGCATGCAATTGTCTTTTTCTTCGAAACTGCCGGTAATAATATTCCATTTATGAACTAGATTCCTAGAGAACTTTTCTTTTTGAAGGAAAATCCTGCCATTGTCATCTTCTATAATGACACCAATTTTTAATTTTATTTTTTTATTCATTGTTCTGCGAAATTGTCTGTTTGGTTATTATCTCAACGAACTTTTTTTCTAGCGATTCTTTGCCGGAAAAATCTTTGATAGATCCTGAGTAGATTAATTTGCCATGGTTTAGTATTCCTATTGCATCACAGATTTCTTCGACGTCGGAAAGAACATGAGAATTAAAAAATATTGTTTTGCCCTGTTTCTTTAAACTCAAGATTATTTTTTTGAACTCCAATCTTCCGATCGGGTCAAGTCCATCGAGAGGCTCATCTAGGAAAAGATATTCCGGGTCATTAATAATTGCTTGGGCGAGTCCTAGGCGCTGTTTCATGCCTTTTGAAAAATTATATATTTGTTTGTTTCCTGATTTTTCTAGCCCAACCATTTCTAGACATTCCTTTGTTTTTAATGTTGTTTTTTGATTAGGAAAAAGACTTTTAACAAAATTGAGAAACTCTGCAGCTGTTAAGCGATCATAAAAATAAGGATCTTCCGGCATATAGCCAATTTGCCCAAGATTTATTTTTTTGCTATCCAATTCAATTTTCCCACTGGACGGGCAAGAAAGACCTACGATCATTTTGACTGTAGTGGTTTTGCCGGCGCCATTTGGGCCCAAAAAACCGAAGATAGAGCCTTTGTTAATCTTTAGGCTAATATTATCGACAATGGTCTGTCCTTCGTATTTTTTTGTAAGTTTATCAATGCTGATCATAAGCAAAATAGATTTTTTATCCAAAATTTGGTAAAATCCCTCCAAGCGAGTAACTATTATAGATAAATTATATAAGCAAATGATCAAATAAATCAAGCAGGAACATTAAGAGATGACCAATCGAAAGAAGGTAGTAGCCATTGTCGGGCCAACAGCATCCGGAAAAACTACTGTTGGCGTTAGATTAGCAAAGGAATTTGATGGAGAAATAATTTCTGCGGACTCTCGCCAAGTTTATTGTGGGCTTGATTTAGGCACAGGGAAAGATCTATCGGAATATGATGGTGTCAAATACCATATGATTGACATTGTTGAACCAGAAGAAAAGATGACATTGTTTGATTATTTGCCTTTGGCTAGAGCTAAAATAGATGATATTTGTGATCGAGGAAAGCTACCAATAATTGTGGGAGGAACAGGGTTGTATATTCAGGGATTAGTAGAAGGATTTTATTTACAAAAAACAAAAGACAAGAAACAAAAAATAAATTTCTTAAGAAAAGATCTTGAAAATAAATCTGCTGACGAATTGTGCAAAATTTTGTATGAAATTGATCCTGATAAGCTTGAAATGGTTGATAAAAAAAATAATCACCGCTTGATACGTGCTATTGAATTAGCTCAAGAAGGGCTAGAACCAATCAAGAAAAAACCTGACTTTGAAGTTCTTCAAATTGGTATAGAGGTTTATAGAAAAGAACTTCACGAAAGAATTGATCGTCGGGTTGATGAAAGGTTTGAAGCTGGAATGCTAGAAGAGGTTACAGGACTTTTGGAGCGAGGTGTGAGTAAGGAATGGTTGATAAACTTAGGATTGGAATATCGAGAAATAACACAGTATTTGGCTGATGATAGTACTGATAAATCGCAAGAAGCAATGAAGCAGCAACTTAAATACAAAATTCATCAATTCGCTCGTCGTCAAATCACATGGTTTAAACGTTTTCCGGAGATAAATTGGCTAGGTGATTTCCCAGAAGTAAAAAGATTTGTTAAAATGTATCTTGAACACTAAAAGAAAAAGAACAGGAGGGGATGAAAAAGGTCTATTTTGCGCTCGGTTTGCTATCGATATTATTTTTGATGGTAGCTGGTTTTTTTGTTGCTAATCGTACTTTGGCCAATGCCCTAATTGATCAAACAGTCGGAAGCAATAATCCAGCAATTATTCCATTAGCGAATGCCAATTTGCCAAAACCAATTCTGGCTATTTCGGTTGAAGACAGTAGAATTAGTATGAAAGTAACACCTCTAGGCTTAACGGCAGTTACTATTTATAGCAGGAGTGATAATGGTGAGACAAGAATTAATATTCCCATTAGAATGTCGGATGGAACATGGTTTCTTGTGTTGCCAACCACTAATTTCACACCGGGTAATTACACCTCTTACGCCGTAGCTGATGCTGGAACTAGTGTTTTTGGCCAATCCAACATGGTTAGCTATGTTATAAAGACTCCGGTTTCACAGACCTCAACTGGATTATCCACTGATACATCGATAGCTTCGAAAACAGGATCCAATATTATAGACCCAAAGCCGACTGGTTATAAGCAGCCCTCAATACAACAATCAGAGGCGCCCATAACTACATCTGGTGACCAAGCTAGTAGTTCAAGCCCTAATGCTGATCAAATAGCTTCCAGTCAAGTTGCTGTTGATTCAACGATCTTACCCGAAAAGTTCGTCAAAAGTATTGAGCAGATTAAGTCCACGAATGTTATGAGGTCTGATAACCAAGCGATGGTTACCATAGAAAGTGTCAAAAATATTGAGTTGTCCTCGGCTGATACAGCTAATAGTACGAATAAAAAAGATGCAATTTCTTTTTCTGGTAAAGCTAAGCCAAATTCTATAATATATCTATATATTTTTAGCGATCCGATAGTCGTGTCGGTCAAGGCAGACGAAAATGGCAATTGGCAATACATACTCGATAGACCACTTGATACTGGGAAACATGAGAGCTACGTGTTGATTGAGGACCCTCAAACTAAAGAGATTCTACGCACTGAAGCAAAAAGCTTCTTTATTTCAAAGGCTCGAGCTGCTTCGTCAATGTTGGATATCCCTGGTAACAAAGGTATAGTTTTAGATGATCCATTCTACGGAATGATAAAAAACTATATAGTTTATGTTACTATCGTTGTTGGTTTGGCAGTTCTGGCAATTTTGTTTTTCGGTTTGCGTAAATTTAGATATGTGGAGGCGGATGAAACCGATTCTGAGTCAAAAGGCGAATAGTAAGTTTGAGCTCGTGTATTCTATCCTTCTCGTTGTCCTAATTCCGACGTTGTTAGTTGGAAATATTTTTTGGATTTGGCAATCTGCTAAGCAAAATATGGATAATGAGCTGCACGAGAAAGCAGTATTGGCGAACGAAATATTCGCCAGTGTTGCTGATTCGGAAATTTTTTCTAATAAAACATTAGCACAGACTAAGCTGGAGAAGATTAAGGTCAATGCTAAAGATGTTATGGAGGTCTCTATCCTAACAAGAGACGGAGAAAACTTTGTTGTTTTGGCTAGCACAAGTAAGGAAAAGATAGACACGGTCGCAGAAGGTTATCAGTCGGATATTGCTTGGAAAGAAAATAAGCCTGTAGCTATCCTAGGTAGCTATGCCGATAGTTCAAATTCTTCTATGCGAGTGTGGTCTGTGACTAACTTAGTAGCAAATGGGGAAAATAAGTTGGGTTTGATTGACACAAAAGTGTCATTGAAGAGTATCGACGAATTGGTTCAGGAGTCATTTGAACGTTCGTTTATTGTATTAATCGCTACAATAATAATTATTTTGCTTTTGTTGATAAATCATTTTCGTTTCTTCGAAAGGGCAATGCTTGTCAGAAAGCTTCAGGAAGTAGACCAAATGAAGGATGATTTTATTTCAATCGCTTCACATGAACTGAAGACTCCAATAGCCGCAATCAGGGGGTATCTTTCAAATATTGTAGATGGTGTCGGCGGTTCAATTGACGAGAAAGCAAGGGCGAATATTGGTATTGTTGACAAACAGGCTTCACGTCTAAATGATCTTGTAAATGATCTACTTAATGTTTCGCGGCTAGAACAAGGTCGTTTGCAATTTGAGTTTGAACCTCTAAATATGAGTAAATTTGTTGGCGAGGTAGTCGATAATCTTTCCATTCAGGCCCAAGAAAAGAACCTAGAGTTGAAGTATGAGCCGATGAATGATATCGAGATTTCTGCAGACCAAAACCGATTGCGAGAAGTATTGACAAATATAATAGGTAACGCAATAAAGTATACGCTTTCTGGTAGCGTGAATATTTACCATGTCATTGATAAAGACAGGATAAAAACAATTATAAAAGATACTGGTGTCGGAATGTCTCCAGAATCGCGGAAAAATTTATTTACAAAATTCTACAGGATCAAAACAGATGCCACCAGAGATATCCCTGGTACTGGACTAGGGCTTTGGATAACTAAAGAAATGGTCGAAAAGATGAGGGGGGAGATTTTTGTCGATAGTATGGAAAATTCTGGCAGCCAATTCACGATAACTTTTCCTTTTACAAGGACAAATATTGATAAGAGCCAACAGCAGATAATCTCCAAAATACCACCTCAGAGCGAAATAGACAGCAATACTCATTAGGCGCAACAATTTTTGCACGGATCAAAACACGGAGATTTTCATATCTCTAGTATTTTGTATTATCCGCTTTTCTATTAAAGACTATATTGATAGAATAATGCATATTAACCGGAGGTAACTATGTGTGGAATTGTTGGTTACATTGGTAAGCAAGATGGTGCAAATATAGTTTTTGAAGGGCTCAAAAAACTCGAGTATCGTGGTTATGACTCCTGGGGGATTGCAATAAAAAAAGGAGATAAGCTCGACATTCATAAACAGGTAGGCAAGATCGGTTCCTTTGATCTCAAAAAGGAATTACCCAATTTTTCTAGTGGCATTGCCATCGGCCATACCCGTTGGGCAACTCATGGGGGAGTCACAGAGATAAATTCCCATCCACATTTTTCTAAGAGCAAGAGGATAGCAGTCGTTCATAATGGAATTATCGAGAATTATCAGGAGTTGCGTCGTGATCTTGAGGCAAAAGGCATTCAATTCCTGTCTCAAACCGATACAGAGGTAGTGCCACATGCCATAGAACTTGAGTTGGATAAGGGCAAAACCCTGAGTGATGCAGTAAAAAGTGTTCTAGGCTATCTTGAAGGAAATTATGCATTAGCAATTATAGATCAGGATAGTAATGTAATGATTGGCGCTCGAAAGGGTAGTCCTTTGGTATTTGGTATCGGCGAAAAGGAGAACTTTTTAGCCTCAGATGTACCTGCTTTCTTAAAATATACGGACAAGGTTATATTCCTTGATGATATGGAAATGGTAGCGGCTGATTCTAGTGGTTACGAGATTTTTGATGTTCAAACTGGGAAAAAAGTAGTAAAGAAAGTCACGAAGATAGAATGGACGTTCGACGAAGCAGAGAAGGGCGGATTTCCGAATTTTATGATCAAGGAAATGAGCGAGCAGCCAATGGTTCTCGAAAAAACGATTGCAACAGCTTCGGCTGATCTTGACCAGGCAATTGCGATGATAAGAAAAGCAAGGACTATCTACGTTGTAGCTTGCGGTACGGCTCTTCATGCAGCTATGTATGGTAGTTATATTTTTGCAAAAAATAATGGAATAAATTTGAGGCCTATATCAGCAGCAGAGTTCCCATATTTTGCTCAGTTTGTTAATAAAAATGATTTGATAATCACTGTTTCTCAAAGTGGTGAAACGGCTGATGTTTTGGAGGCAGTAAAAATTGCCAAAGCAGGTGGAGCTAAGATATTAGCACTAGTAAATGTGATGGGATCGACTCTGATGAGGGTAGCTGACTATTCGATAATCACCAAAGCAGGACCGGAGATCTGTGTTCTATCTACAAAAGCCTATGTTTCTCAGCTTGGGATGTTTACAATGCTCTCTTTTGCGCTCAGCGATAACATCGGAGACGGCAAAAAAGTGCTTCGCGAGTTAAAAAGTGACATTGAGAATATTCTAGACAAAAAGAGCCTTTTGAAAATAAAAAATGTTGCTAAAAAATTATCAAGCGTGCCAAATATTTATGCTATTGGTAGGGGAATAAATTACCCAACTTCATTGGAAGCCTGTCTTAAGATAAAAGAAGTTTCTTACATCCATGCAGAGGGTTATGCCGGAGGAGATTTAAAACATGGTCCAATTGCTCTCATAGAGACAGGAGTACCTGTTTTGGTCTTCGTGGCGAAGGATGGGTCGGAGAAAGAGATTATCTCCAATGCGATGGAGGTAAAGGCTCGTGGAGCCGATGTTATTGGAATTTCTTTTGAGAATAATACTGTTTTCGATACCTACCTTCCTGCGGCTGATAGCGGAATTTACACTGGAATCTCCGCAATCTTATACGGTCAGATCCTTGCATACTATATTGCACTTGAGAAGAATCTTGATCCTGATAAACCAAGAAATCTGGCAAAGAGTGTGACAGTAAAGTAGAATAAAACTACATTAAAATGGGAGGATTCAATGATAGAAGAAGAAAATGGGATTGAAGAACGGCCAAAAGGAGTTGATAATCCTTTTCTGGCCCAGGTTGTTGAGAGAGGCACGTTCTCGGAGTTTCAGGAGGCCGTAAATGGTGAGGACTGGACAGAGGCAAGAAGGATGCTGAGTTATCCCCGTGAGGCCTCGGGTGAAAGAACTAGTATGTGGGATGTTGGAGTAAGTCCAAGCAGAATGGTCACTGAGTTTTTTGGTGAACCAGATAAAGTAAATGATCCTCGAGTAAAAGATCTGATTGAAGGAGTTGGTGCCGCTAGCAAAGATTTTAGTGAGGCTTTAGAAGCTGAACAACGTAATATTGGTATTCCAGAAGCACAACCACAAGCGTTTAAAAAAATTGAACGTTCTTACGGCGCGTTTCTTGATAAATTTGAGGAGTCTATTCCTCCTGGTCCAGTTAACGACTATATCAAAAAAAATCTTGAATCTATTGAATTCACTTTGAGTCATCCAGATTCAATTCATGAATCACGAAGAAAAGGCATGGTTGCCTATTTAGAGGCGAAAAAAAACCATCTTTTAGCTGCCCAAGAAAGACTTCGGGCGAGACAATCATAAGACATTTTTAATCATTTCTAAATAGCTAGAAATTATTATATATATTTCTTGTTTGATCACTCATAAGATTATCTTATGAATACAATATCAAGAATTTTAATTTTTATTGTTAATCTTGTTTTCGGAATAGCGATCTTATTGTTGTTGGTTAGGTTTCTATTAAGATTGTTTGGCGCTAATCTAGCCGCACCTTTTGCTGACTGGATTTATGATGTGACTTCGCCTCTACTTTATCCATTCATAGGCATTTTTCCTTCTCCTGTGGTAGAAGGCGGTTTTGTTTTCGAGATCACAACATTAATTGCCATAGTCATTTACGCGGTTATTGCGTATATAATTGCTGCAATAATTCGGTTTTTAATCCCGAACAAAGGCAAAGACAGAAGAGATTAGTTAGCGGTATTTTTTTCTGCGTTTGTTAAGGATACTTAGCTTTGCTAATTGTTTTTCTAAATGAGCGGCTGCATCGGCAAACTCAACATCATCCTTGGCATTTTTTAATCTCTCTTCGGCGGCTTTTTTGGCCTCAATAATTCTTAGTTCGTTAAGATTATTGACCTCTTCAGCTGTATCAGCCAAGATTTTAACTAGGTTATTCGAGATTTCTACAATACCGCCCTCGGTTGCTAGCTCATGGATTTTCGAACCGTTCTTGATGATAATCTCGCCTGGCTTTAATAGTGCTATTAGAGGCATATGATTTGGCAGGATGGTAATATAGCCATCTGGAGTCGGAAGGCTAATTTCGGTGGCCTCTTCCTCATATTTGACGCCATCAGGGGCGATGATTTTTAAGTTGAAATTTGTTTTCATTTGAAATGCTAATTTATTAATGATATAAAACAAGCAAGGTTGACACTACTTTACTGGAAACGAATGGGGGGTGAAACCATGGATCCGATTCTCAGAGACTTGCTGATTACGCTTGGCATGGCCGCGATAGCGGAGGCTATCTTGATCTATCTAAAGATGGGACTTGCCTGCGCAATTACTCCGGCAGTAGCCGTAATAGTGATGGTTATCATCATCATGGCACGGCTTGGATGCTTCTCGAAGATACATCTTCCTTCGGTTCCGCCAAAAGGGCCAAAGAAGAAGTAATGAAGGGGAACAGCCATACAATTCCGCCCATCCTTAGGGTCGATCGGTTTCGGCCGATACACTTTGGATGGGATTCCTATTTTCCTACTTCTGAGATATTTCCTTTCATATAAAACTCTGTTTCTGCTTTGTTATCATGCTTACCGTCGATGATTTCTTTAAAGCCGGCAATCGTGTCTTTTAACGTCACGTAGACACCAGGGATGCCGGAGAATACTTCGGCAACATGGAAAGGCTGTGATAAGAAACGTTGAATTTTTCGTGCTCGTGAGACTGTAAGTTTATCATCATCGGAGAGCTCTTCCATGCCAAGAATTGCGATGATGTCTTGAAGATCTTTATATCTTTGTAGTAACCTCTGAACTTCACGAGCGACCGTATAGTGCTCGATACCAACAACGTTAGGGTCAAGAATAGCTGACGTAGAAGAAAGGGGATCAACAGCAGGATAAATACCTAGTTCAGCCAGACTTCTCTCTAGCACGATAGTTGAATCCAAGTGGGCAAAGGTAGTGGCTGGTGCTGGATCAGTTAGATCATCAGCAGGTACATAGACAGCTTGAACGGAGGTGATAGAACCCTTCTTTGTAGAGGTAATTCTTTCCTGAAGGTTGCCCATTTCCTCAGCAAGGGTAGGCTGATAACCTACTGCTGAAGGCATACGGCCGAGGAGAGTAGATACTTCTGAACCAGCTTGGGTAAAACGAAAGATATTGTCAATAAATAAAAGCACGTCTTTGCCCTCGTCTCGGAAATATTCAGCTTGGGCAAGTCCTGACAGAGCAACACGCATACGAGCTCCAGGGGGTTCATTCATCTGACCAAAAACGAGAGCAGTCTTATCTAAAACACCTGACTCTTTCATCTCGTTATAGAGATCATTACCTTCACGAGTTCTTTCTCCTACGCCGGCGAAAACTGATGTGCCTGAATGTTCGGAGGCAATATTGCGAATTAGTTCAGTGATTAAAACGGTTTTGCCAACACCAGCACCGCCAAAGAGGCCTACTTTACCACCTTTTGTGATTGGAGCGATCAGATCGATAACTTTAATTCCTGTTTCGAAAATCTCGGTCTTGGTGTTTTGCTCCGAGAATTCAGGAGATGGTCTATGAATAGGATAAAAAGTCTTATTTTTTGGTGCTTCTTTGCCATCAATCGGTTCGCCGATAACATTAAACATTCGGCCTAGTGATTCTGCCCCCACAGGAACAGAGATCGGCTTTTCCGTGTTGACTAGTTCTGTTCCTCGTTGTAAGCCGTCTGTCGAGCTCATTGCTACAGCTCGGACGGTTTTGTCATCTAAGTGTTGCTGAACTTCAAAGACGAGACGCTTATCGTTTAATTTACATTCCAACGCATCATAAATTTTTGGAAGTTTATCCTCAAATTTGGCATCAATAACTGCGCCGATAACCTGTGTGATTTTTCCTGTTTGCATCTATCTCCTTATTGACATATTAACTAATTTATTTTATTGTATCTCCCATCCGGTTTCCGGACAACGTTTCGAAAAGGGGGACACCACTATGGCCGACTGTGGCCGCGATGATGATCTGTGTCCGTGCTCCTGCATGGATACCGCCGATTGCCCGAAGCAAGGGCAACAGACACGGCCCCTCGGCCGTAGCGACGAACACGAGTTCGTCTCCGATGAAGACGAGGAATGGTCCCGCCTTCCCATCTCCAGGCTGCCGCCGAAATCAAGTAAGTGGCGGCCTGGTTTTTTTAAATGTGCTACTTCATTGCTTCCGCTGCGCCAGATATCTCAGCAATTTCACGAGTGATTGAGCCTTGGCGGACAGCGTTGTATACCAGTTTGAGCTCATCTATCAGATCACCAGCGCTGTCAGTAGCATTTTTCATTGCTACCATACGGGCAGAATGTTCTGAGGCATTGGCCTCTAGGATTGCGCCGTATATTTGAACTCTCAGAAATTGCTTAAGTATTCCTTCTAGAACGTCATCTGGGCTTGGCTCAAATTTGTATTCGGTCTCAGCCTCATCGGTTTGTGTCCATATTTCTGGTTTATCAATATGGTCGTTTGATATAGGTAAAATCTGTTTGACGACCGGTATTTGTTTTAGTGATGATTCAAAATGAGAGTAAATAACTACTACTCGGTCATATTTGCCGGCTAGGTATTCATCGCTTGTCATTTTGGAGATAGGCATAACATCTTCTGCCTGAATATTATTTTCGAAGCCGGGGAATTCAGCGATTAGTTTGCCTGTTTTATATCTTTTGGTGAATTCCGCGCCCTTTTTACCGATAGTAATTACATCACAATTTCCTACAAATTCACCGCAACTTTTTTGATTGCAGGCGCATTGTTCCTTTTCGAATGCAACAAATTTTTTCAGTACTTCCGAATTATATGAACCACAAAGTCCACGATCTGAAGTCAATAAGACTACCGCTGTTCTCCTTACTTCTCTTGGATTCAATAGGGGATGTGCCTCTGGCAGTACAATTGTTGCAAGCTTTAAAAGCATATTCCAAGCGTTTTGGGTGTAGCTTCTAGCCATTGCAGCAAAACGAGTTGCCTTTTGCATCTTAATAGAGGCGATCATTTCCATTGCTTTGGTAATTTGTTTTGTATTATTGACCGATTTGATTCGGCGTCTGAATTCTTGTGTTGAAGCCATTTTCTTTATTCGATGTTTATTTTATTTCTTCTTGAACCTTTATCTCTGCCTCTACCGTTTTTGTATTTTTCTCAAGAAACTCCTGAAGTTTTCTCTCGTCTTTGTCGGAAAGTTCGCCTGTCTCTCGGATATTTGTGAGGATATCTTTAATACCTGTCTTCGCCTTAGTTAGGATCTCTTTCTCAATATCAACAATTTTTGAAACCTCATAGTTGTCAAGGTAACCATTGTTGACGGCGTATAATATTACTACCTGCTCCTCCACGGGCATCGGCATGTATTGTGGTTGTTTCATAACCTCTGTGATTCTCTTGCCGCGTTCGATAGTTTTCTTTGTTTCGGCATCAAGATCGGAGGCAAATTGGGCAAAAGCGGCAAGCTCACGATATTGAGCCATCATAAGCTTTAGTTTACCCGCTACTTTTTTCATTGCTTTGATCTGGGCAGCGCCACCAACACGAGAAACGGAGATGCCGATGTTTAGAGCTGGCCTGATGCCCTGGTAGAAGAGATCTGATTCTAGGAAGATTTGACCGTCAGTGATAGAAATTACATTTGTTGGAATATAGGCAGAGACATCACCAGCTTGAGTTTCGATAATTGGAAGAGCGGTCATCGAACCGCCACCAAAGTCTTTATTTAATCTGGCTGATCTTTCTAGTAATCTAGAATGGAGATAAAAGACGTCGCCAGGATAAGCTTCGCGTCCAGGGGGTCGGCGAAGAAGGAGGGATACCTGTCTATAGGCCCAAGCTTGTTTGGTTAGGTCATCAAAAACGATGAGAACATCCATGCCTTTTTCCATAAAATATTCGCCAATAGCGCAGCCAGTATACGGTGCAATATATGAAAGTGAGGCAGGGTCAGAGGCGCCGGCCAAGACGATGATTGTATATTCCATCGCCCCGACCTCTTCTAATTTTGCCATGATGCGGGCAACTTTAGATTTCTTCTGTCCAATAGCAACATAAATACAAATAGGTCGTTTTTCTTTTGGCAGGTCTTTTTGATTGATGATAGTGTCAATCGCGATAGCTGTTTTGCCGGTCCCACGATCACCAATAATAAGCTCGCGCTGCCCTCGGCCAATAGGGATCAAGGCATCAATAGCCTTTAAGCCAGTTTGAAGAGGCACGGAAACTGATTGTCTGGTAATAACGCCAGGAGCAACTTTTTCGATAGGCATTGATTTATCTGCTTTGATTTTACCCTTGTCATCGATAGGAAATCCTAAAGGATTTACAACTCGTCCGATGATGTCCTCTGAAACATCAACTTTAGCAATTTCACCTGTGCACTTTACTTTGTCTCCGGCCATTATATTTTTATAATTACCCAAGACGATAGCACCGATAGATGCTTCCTCAAGATTCAAGGCCATAGCGGTGACTATGCCATCTTTTGTTTCGATATTGAGAAGTTCTCCTGATTTTGCCTCCTTGAGTCCATAAATTTTAGCAATACCGTCGCCAATCTCGGCTATTTCCCCAAAAGTATCACTTTTCGCTTTGGCATCAAAATCCAAAATTTCTTTTTTCAATTCCTCGATGATGTTTGTACTCATGTTATTCCAAAGATATTATTAGTTGTTCAATTGTTGTTTTAATTTGTTAATTCTATCTGTAACACTCAAGTCTATGATTTTATCTTCAATTTTGACTGTGATCCCGCCAACCAGATTCTTTTTTTGAATATTGAATATTGAATATTGAATATTGGAATTTTCTAACTCTAGTTTTTTTCGGATATTTTCGATTTCGGTTTCACTCAATCTATCCTCAGAATAAACTTTTGCTAGAGTAAGCTTATTTTTCTTAGCGAATTCCTCATCGATTAACTCCAATATTTTTGGTAGGTCTCGGTATTGCTTGTTTTTCTGGAGGGAATGCCACAGGGAAGCAGCAATCTTTTTTAGATCGGACTTTTCAGTGACGCTCTCAATGAGCATTTGAGCATATTGTTGAGGCTTTATCTTCATGGGAATAACAGATTACTAATTAGACTAATATACAAATAAACAATTAATGATCATTATAATTCGGCAATTGCTTTGCTGGTTAATTTTACCTTTTGCTCTTTTGTTAATTCATCATTTACAATTTTGTCTAAAGCCATGATAACAACGTCGGAAATTTCCTTCTTGGCGCTAGCCATTGTCTTGTCTTTCAGTGAAGAAGCTTCTTCTTTTGCTGATTTTATAATTCTATCTGCCTGGCTATTCGCTTTGTCCAATATAAGCAGGGCCTCGGCATTTGCTGCCTCTTTGGCGTTTTTTATTATTTCATTTGCATCAGAGAAAGCTTTCTCTTGGATCTTATCACTTTCGCCTTTTGCCTTCTGAAGACTCTTAGCTGCGGCAGAAGCATCATCCAATCCTTTGGCAATCTTGTCTTTGCGATCATTTAACATTTTTAGAATAGGTGTGTAAGCAAATTTCCAAAGTAAAAGCATGACGATAATAAAGTTTATAGCCTGTGCGATTAAAAGTTTTAAATCTATTCCAAGTGATTCCATTGTTTCTCCTTAATGTAGAAAGTGGAAAGTAGAAGGTAGAAAGGCTAAAACCAGTCTACATTCTACCAATCTACGTTCTACTATTTTACAAATTTGATGATCAGAGCAATAACCAACGCATAAATTGAAATAGCTTCTGCAAAGGCGATAGCTAAAATCATAGGGCCACTTACTTTTCCAGCTGCTTCTGGATTTCGTCCGATTGCTTCGAGGCCTTTTCCGCCGATCATACCAATAGCAATAGCTGGACCGATTGCACCAATAGCAATAGCGGCTGCGGCTGCGATGCTGGACATTGATTCTGCTTCCATAAGATTACTCCATTCCTTAATTTATATTATTAATTTCTAATGTGCATGTTCTGCTTCATGATCAGTAATAGCTGATTTGATGAATACTAAAGTAAGCATTGTGAAAACAAGAGCCTGGATGAAGCCGACAAAAATCTCTAGGCCGTAAAAAGGTAGTGGGGCAATAAAAGGTACGATGAATGCGATAACAGTTAATAAAACCTCACCAGCGAATACGTTGCCGAAAAGACGAAAGGAGAAAGAGATAATTCTAGAAACTTCACCAATTAATTCTAGAATACCGACAACAAAGTTAATTGGATTTGAGAAATTAATGAATTTTTTGCCGTATTTGAATACACCAATAGCTGCAATGCCGAAAATTTGAATAGCCAGTACGGTAATGATAGCCAAAGCCAGCGTCATATTTAGATCAGCGTTGCCTGAGCGGAAAAGCGGCACTAGGACTTCTTTGCCATGTATCACTTCATGTATTCCTATAGTGCCGACGCCAGGAAGCAGGCCAAGCCAATTATTACAAATGATAAAAAGAAATATTGTTGCTACCAGGGGAAAGTATTTTCTGGTGGCTTTTTCATTATCGATAACGCTGTTTGCCATATTGTAGAGTGATTCAATAGCAAACTCGAAAACATTTTGTACACCAGTTGGAACCATTTTCATCTTTCTGGTAGCTACGAGCGCGAAAACAATTAAAATAATTGAGCCAATCCAACTAGTCACCATTGAATTGGTGATTGGCATTTCTCCTATGTGAGCTATTTTTTCTGCGGCAAGGGAAATTTCCATCTACTCTTTGTTTAATTTATCGAACTCTTTTATCGATTTTTTGACTAGCTGTCTTAAATAAAAATAAATAAATACAGTAGCCAAGGCTAGCCCTAGCAGAAAGAGATAGGGAGATGTGCTAGCTATCTTATCCAGATAGCGACCCAAAAGTCCCAATACTAGTAAGGGGATTGCTACTGAGAAGCCGATCTGACCAATCAGCGAAAAGGAAAAGAGTAAGGTTTTTTTCATAAAAATAAGTAGGGCTTTATTACCTTGACAATAAATTAACATTACACAAATTGGAGCGTCAAGTATATATATCATTGACGGTAAAATATAAATATGGTAATAGCGGATTCACATTTTTGCCATATAACAAAAACGGTGCGGCAATCCAGAAGAGGATACCGCACGGTACGCAAGCATCGGCTTAAAAACCACATTTAAATGAACCTCAGTCCGCACTTGCTTTCGCAAGATATAGGAGTGCTTTTCTAGTCATGGTTTATTGGCGGACTGCTCAGCTTGCTAAAGATTATAAATAATATTTTGTTTAATTTCAAATTTCTATTTTTGTCTTACTTTGTGTTGATCTGATTGAAAATCAGTCATTTTTCTGGTAAAAAACAATAACGTTCCTCCGAGGAATGCACTTTGAAAGGGGTACTCACCGTGAAATTGAGTTTCAAATGGTCTCTCATCCTCTGTCTTGTGTGGTTCACATTGCTTGCCAGCTTGTTTATCTGGCATCGTGTTTCCCTCCACAAGAAAGCAGACCGTCAGGTCAGCCTGGCAGTTATGTCTCGTGAGGAGGCGGTCAGTCGCTTGGCCGGTGGCATCATTCGTTTGCCTAAGGCTAAGATTATCGCTCTCCAGTATGGAGCGGATGTCCTTATCCCTGATAACGATGATCATACTCAAGCTCAGTTGATCGTGGAGTATTCGCAACTCCTTGTCGACTACTGGGGAGCGAATGCCTGCCGAGTTACTGGTAGTGAAATTCGAAAAGTCGGAAAAACCTATTATTGGATATATACGGTCTATCCGACGACAATGGACAAGAAAACCAAACCAGACTTTCGGACAACGAGTCTGGGGAAAATCTCCGGCCGACACAGGATGTGTTCGGCAGGAAACCAGAGAAATCTAATCAAATATTAATTTTTCTGGTTTACTAAAAATGTTGGCTTAGTCTATATTATTGTTGAACAAAATGGGCTTTGTGGTAGAATTATTATCAATTGATAATTTATTCTAAAAAACTATGCATATACAAAGAATCGAGAAGTGGGATGTCCTGGCCTGTGCGTGTATTGATGGTAGATTTATCAAAAAAACAGTTGACTGGTTGACTAGGCAAACCGGTGGAGTATTCGATTTTAGAACTGGTGTAGGATCAAGCAAAGCGATTCTCGCCAATGAGGAGGATCGGGATTCATTTTTCAAGGTAGTCGAAACTTCGGTCAGGCTTCATGGAATCAAAGAAGTGTGGCTTATCGACCATGTTGATTGTGGTGCTTATGGTGGTAGTGAGCGATTTCACAATAACGATGAGAAAGAATTTCATATTGATAAATTGATTCAGGCAGCAAAGATAGTTGAGAATCATTTTCCTGATCTGGAGATCAAAAAGTTCTATGCCGATTGGGATAGGATAAAAGAAGTCTAAATAAGCGGAGGGGGTTTCTTGGACAAAATCGCCAAAATTTTTAGTGCTGCCACTGTGGGGCTGGACTCTTATTTGGTTGAGGTAGAAGTAGATATAGGGGCAGGGTTGCCATCTTTTACCATAGTCGGATTGCCCGATAAATCAATTGATGAAAGCAAGGAGAGAACCAGAGCTGCTATTAAGAATTCGGGGATATTTTTTCCTCAACATCGTCTGACTATAAATTTGGCCCCAGCTGATGTCAAAAAAGAGGGACCTTCATTTGATTTGCCGATGGCAGTAGGAATTTTATTGGCAGATGAACAGATAGAAATGATCACCGAGTATAAAGAATCAGTATTTTTGGGGGAACTTTCTCTAGATGGAAAGCTTCGTCACGTAAATGGGGTGTTGCCGGTAGCGATGTTTGCAGCCGAAAAGGGTCTAAAACGTATTTTCTTGCCTGAAGTGAATGTAGCTGAGGCGGCGCTGGTAAGAGGGATAGAGATAATACCAGTTAAATCCCTTAAACAGTTGGTTAGGCATTTGAGGGGCGAAGAGATTATTATGGCTTATAAGGCAGAAAGTAGAGAGGGGAAAGTGCAAGGGGGGAGAAACAGCGAATTTGATTTTAAATATATCGCCGGACAAGAACAGGCAAAAAGAGCGTTAGAAATTGCGGCAGCTGGAGGTCACAATATTCTGCTTTCAGGTCCCCCAGGGTCGGGCAAGACTCTCCTGGCTAGAAGTATGCCTTCAATTTTACCATCAATGGATGAAGAAGAAATTCTTGATGTTATGAAGATATACTCGGTTGCTGGCCTTTTAAATCGCGGTAAAGCGCCGTCGCTGGTCAGACCTTTTCGTTCTCCGCATCATACAACTTCGAGTGTTGCAATAGTAGGAGGAGGGTCTTGGCCTAGGCCTGGCGAGATATCACTCTCCCATCGAGGTATACTGTTTCTAGATGAATTTCCGGAGTTTCAAAGGGATGTTCTGGAAGCACTTCGCCAGCCTTTGGAAGATGGTATTGTCACGGTATCTAGGGCGACCGGCAGTGTTACTTTTCCAGCTGAGTTTCTTTTGGTAGCTGCTCAGAATCCTTGTCCCTGTGGCTATATGTCCGATCCAGAAAAACGGTGTATTTGCACGCCCACTCAAATTATCCGTTATCAGAAAAAAATATCAGGGCCCATACTAGACAGAATAGATATTCATATTGAAGTTCCTAGAGTTAAATATGAGAAGCTGTCGGAGGATTGTTTTGCTGAGGAATCGGACAAAGTAAAAGCAAGAGTCGAAGAAGCTAGAAAAAGACAGATTGCTAGATTCAGCTGTCTTAAAATGAAATCAAATTCAGAGATGAGCTCAAAGGAAATAAAAGGATTTTGTCGACTCGAGGAAGATGCTAAAAAATTAATCGCTCAAGCAGTTGAATCGATGAAATTATCGGCCAGAGTTTATCACAGGCTGTTAAAATTAGCTCGAACTATAGCTGACCTAGAGGGTGCGGATACGATTAAAACTAGCCATATTGCAGAGGCATTGCAATATAGGCCAAAGGAAAAAACTTATTAATAGGGTCTAGATTGCGAAGTTGCCGATCTTGTAGAGCCAATCACCAACAACTGTGAGAATATTTGTTTTTAAACCAATAAAGTAGATTCCCATCAGAACGATAGCCAATATCAATAGAACAATCAGAAGTTTATTAACATCTTTGCGGACGTGCAAATATTTCTCATTTAATATGCTAATTGCATAAGGATCATTGTTTTTTAGGGTAGTATTGGAGATCTGGGTATGCGCTTGCAAAGTGGAAGGTTGTTTTTCGGGAGTGCTTTCTCTTGGCATCGATATGCTTGGCTGACTGGCTGTAGATGATTTCTTAAACTTTTTGTTCTTTTTCTTCGACATAAATCTCCTTATTCTCTTAGTAATTTATAAATTACTTTATTATTAGTAATTTCGCAATGCTATTCGTAACAGTCTTTACTGGATAGTGAATCTATGCTACTATATTTGAAGTTTTATATTAAATATGTTGTGTTTACGCCGATGTAGCTCAGTGGTAGAGCAGAGGACTGAAAATCCTTGTGTCGTCAGTCCGATTCTGACCATCGGCACCATGAACCACAGCGAAGCTGGATTCATGGCAGGCCATTTCTATTAAAGGTTTGCCTTGAACTTAAACGAAGCTTGAAGTTTTTGGCCTGGTGGCCGAGAGGTTAGGCAGCGGTCTGCAAAACCGCGTAGTCGGGTCCGATTCCCGACCAGGCCTCCAAGAAATTGGTTATTGTTAGGTTCATTTTTCTTCAAGGATTGAATTTCTTGAGAAATTGTTTTAGAATTGGTCATTGTAAAGTTAAATATTTGCGGGTATCGTATAGCGGCTATTATGCGTCCTTGCCAAGGACGAAATACGGGTTCGACTCCCGTTACCCGCTCCAAAAAATTATGATTGACACATTTAAAATTTTACAAATTATTTTTGCAGTATTGCTAATCGTTTTAGTATTGCTGCAACAACGCGGTTCGGGTTTAGGTATGGCTTTTGGAGGAGAGGGAAATGTCTACCGTTCACGTCGCGGGGTCGAAAAGTTCTTATTTTACGCTACTATAGTAGTTGCTGTTTTGTTCTGTACCATTGCCCTCTTCTCTGTATTCTTTGCTTAAATTATGAAGTATAAATTTAAAATTTCCTCTTGGAGGGATAGTAATTTTTTTGGGTTTCTAAAGAAACCTTTTTCACTTTTATTCAGTATATTGAAAAATATTAGTACGAGCTATGGTTTGATGGCAAAAAAGGAGCGATATTTAATGTTTACGCTCCTTTTTGTTTCTATATCCCTCTTGGGGTTCAAGTTTTACAGATCGTATTTAGGTTGGACTGTCATAGAGCCAGCGGTTGGGGGGCAGTACACTGAGGCAGTATTGGGAGAAATAAAATATTTAAATCCGATATTGGCTCAAACTGATGCTGAGAAAAGTCTTTCTAGCCTAATGTTTTCTAGTCTTATACGAATATCTGCTGATGGCAATATCATGCCGGAACTTGCCGAAAGATATGAGATTTCTCCTGATGGTAAAAAATATACTTTTTATCTAAGGCAGGATGTAAAATTTGTTAATGATTTACAATTCACTGCTCAAGATGTTGCTTATACTATCGATTCTATTAAGGCCTCAGAATTGAAAAGTCCATTGAATAAAAGATGGGTGGATACTCAGATCAGCGTGATAGATCAGTATACTATTCTAATGGAGTTACCGAGTGCTTACGGACCATTTATATATAACTGTAACTTTGGCATACTCCCAGCTGCTGTATCGAGCAGTGATTTTTCCAGAAAGCCAGTTGGTTCAGGGGCTTTTGAATTCGTTAAAGTATTGAAGAAAGCTGACAAGATTACAGAAATAAGATTGAAACGCAACAATAATTATTTTGGTAGCAAGGTATTTATCGAAGATTTACGTATAAAGATTTATCCCCAAAGGGGCAATGCTGAAAATGCCTTCACAGATGATGACAAGATAGATGGTCTTTTCGGGGAGGCATCATCAATCGGAAATAAATATGATTTTAGATCGTCGCGTAGGTTGGGTTTAATTTTTAATTCAAGAAGCGATAAATTAAAAGATAAAGCTGTACGCCAGAAAATACTTGAAGGTCAAAAATTTGATACAGCCATCAGTATTGGTCTCACAACTCTTGACTCTCCGCTTCAGCGCGATAAAGCAGAGGAAATAAAGAAAAATTTTGTGAGCCAAAATATTCAACTAGAAGTTTTCTATTTCAGTGCTGTTAAGCTTCAGGATATTTTAGCAGCCAAGAACTATGATTTACTGCTCTATGGATTTGATTTCGCTTATGATCGTGATCCGTATCCTTTTTGGCATTCTAGTCAGCTAAATGACCAAAACTTTGCAGGCTGGTCTGATAAGAATTCTGATATTCTATTAGAGGATGCAAGAATGGTAACTGATGTTGCGGCTAGGAATAAAAAATATGATGAATTCTTTGATCTGGTTACTAAAGAATATTTGATACAACTTTATGACCCAATAAGTTATAATTTTGGGGCCAAGGATAATATCAAAGGCATTGGCACTGTTTTAGGTGCACAACCTTATTCCAGGTATGACAATATCTCGAAATGGTATATAAAGGAAAAAAGGGTAAAAAGATAAAGTGAAAAGGGGAAGGGAATCGGAAAATGCCGGAGTGGCGGAATTGGCATACGCGCACGGTTCAGAACCGTGTTCCTCACGGATTGCGGGTTCAAATCCCGCCTTCGGCACCAACGTTTTTCTGTTTTGACATTTTGAGAGATATTTGTTATAGTCTGTATTAGTTACTTAAATTATTAAACCATCTTGAATATTGTTAAAGAGTATTATTCGGGTTGGTGCCCGTTTTTTTGTATCATGCGCGCTTAGCTCAGTTGGCTAGAGCGCCTCGTTTACACCGAGGATGTCGGGGGTTCAAGTCCCTCAGCGCGCACCATAAAATAGGGGCAGGTGGTGAAATTGGTATACACGCTACCTTGAGGTGGTAGTGGGAGCAATCCCGTGCAGGTTCAAGTCCTGTTCTGCCCACCAAAGAAAGTAAATTATGAACACAACACAGTTTTTAACAAAAGAATTTATCTTCAGCTCCGTACCACCGGTTCAATCTGATTTTTATATTCCTCTGATGATTTCCTTTTGTTTGCTTATTTTGATAGGAATCACACTTTGGATATTCATCAGAAAAGATCATGTAAAGATATGGAAGGGGTACATAACGCCTTCTATATTAACTGGGTTTCTGGGAATGGTGCATCTGGGGGCAAGATATGAACAATTGCCATGGCTTGCATCAAGATTTTTTCTGATTTTGGTTATAACAACATTTATTGCATGGCTTATTACACTTGCAATGAATACAACAAGGCTTTTACCGGTTTATCAGAAGGAGCAAGAGACTAACTCGAGATTTGACAAATATTTACCGAAATCAAAGGCAAAAAAGAAAAGATAATATTTATTAATTAACAATAGTTCGCCCTGTGAAATATTGGCCAAGGCGATTGGCGACATTTCACAGGGTAAACATCCAGCAGAACTGGATGACCCCCCTCTATCTCAGACGAGATCAGAGGATTAGAAAGGAAAATGTAAAATGACAGAAGAGAAAGAGATTGTAGAAGAAAAGAAAAATGCCCCAGCAGCAGAATCCATGGAGCAGCTTATTGATGAATTAGGTGATAGACTGTTGCCTTTTGCTGAAGGAGAAATGATTGACGCAACAATTCTAGCCGTCAGTGGTAACAGAATCTGGGTTGATGTAGCCGGACAGTCCCTTGGTTTTATTCCAGAAAAAGAAATTACTTCGAAAACTGGCTTAAAGAAGGGTGACCAAATCATGGCAACAGTCGTTGCTATGGAGGACGAGGACGGTAACGTCGTTCTCTCGATGAAACGTGCTGACAGAGAAAAATTCTGGCTTGAAATGGAGAATGGTTATAAAACTGGCGAACCTGTTTCTATCAAAGTTACTGATGCAAATAAGGGCGGCTTGATTGCTGATGTCGGAGGAATCCTCGGATTCTTGCCTGTTTCGCAGTTAGCTCCAGCTCACTATCCACGTGTTTCTGGCGGTGATAAAGATGAAATTTTAAACAGATTACGAAGATTTATTGGTCAGGAAATTGCAGTAAAAGTTATAAATTGTGAAAAAGATACTAACAAACTCATCTTCTCTGAAAAAGCTGTTAAGGCTCAGGAAGTCAAGACAAAGATTGATAAATTCAAAGTTGGCGACAGGGTCAAAGGTAAGATTACCGGCATAGTAGATTTTGGTCTATTTGTCTCAATCGATCCAGAAATTGAAGCTTTAGCACATATTTCTGAGATTTCATGGACAAGAGTAAATGATCTACACAAGCTTTTCAAAGTTGGTGATGAAGTCGAAACAATGATAATTTCAGTTGATGATGGTCGTGTTTCGCTTTCAGTAAAAAGACTTTTACCAGATCCTTGGGTCAAGGCAGCTTCTAAATACAAAGTTAGCGATGTTGTCGAAGGTGAAGTAACTAAGATTACACCATTTGGCGCCTTTGTATCCCTAGATGAGGATATCGATGGCTTGGTCCATATCTCAGAATTGTCCTCAGACAGAATCGTTGATCCAGGACAAATTGTTGAACTCGGAAAGAAATATAAATTCCAAATTATTTCTATAGAGGCTGAAAATCATAGACTTGGTCTATCGATGAAAGTTGATGGAAAAACTGAAAAGACCAAGACAAAAGCAAAAGAAGAGGCTGAAGTTGTTGAAGAGAAAACCGAAGCAATTGCCGTAGAGAAACCGTCAGTCTCGGCTAAGGCGAGCCTAGACGGAAAAAAAGTCAAAAAGACAAAAAAGGTTGAAGAGATCACAGAATAATTATTCTATATTGTTTTGTTCCATTGAACTAAGGGCGTACAGGGCAAAACAAGCTGGCTAAAGAAATTAAATTGTGCGGAGGAAATATGCAGATCAAATATAAGGGCAAAGATTATTTTGAGATAAAATCAAAAGATCTCGATGTCATATTGGCTGATAAAGTCACCATAAATAATTTCACTTTTCCAGGACCTGGAGAATATGAGAAGGGTGGTGTTATCTTAAACGGTATTGCTGATCAAGATAATACCATCTATGTGGCTAGAGTTGAGGAGGTGAATTTGTGTCATCTTGGTCACATTAAACATGAACTTTCAGAAGAAGAAATCAAACAGATAGGGGATGTTGATATTCTATTTCTTCCACTTGGAGAAATGGACACTATCGACTTGAAGGTAGCTCTAAAATTGGTTTCAAAAATAGATCCTCGAGTCGTTATCCCGATGCTTTATAGTGATATCGCTGAGTTTAAGAAGAGCGAGGGAATAACAGATAATGAGATTGATATTTTAAAGATTAGGAAATCAGATCTACCAGAAGAAGAAAGACAGATCATCATTCTGAAAAACCAATAGTGACCAGAAAAGACATATAATTATTCGGTTTTTTCATCTTCTAAACCCGGGATTTTCTTAAATGGGCTCTTTCAATAAACTAAAGAAACTGTTGGAGGACAAAGCAAGCTTTCTTTTGGTTTGCCATATTGAGCCAGACGGCGATGCTATCGGTTCTATGCTTAGTCTTGCTGAGGTACTAAAGACGAAAAAGAAGGATGTTCATCTCGTCTGCAGGGATGCAGCCCCAGCGATTCTACATTATTTAAACGATTCTCTTCTTATAGAAAATACTTTTCCTCGAAAAGAATTTGAGGCGATTATTCTCCTGGACAATGGTGATTTCCGAAGGACAGGTTTTGTCGAGGAGATAACATTAGCTATGGGAAATGGCGTCCCGGTAATAAATATCGACCATCATCCCAAAAATGATCTTTGGAAGATCGCAGATGTAAATTATTCCAATGAGGATGTCTCTTCCACATCAGAGTTAATCTACAATATTCTAGTTGGCCTAAACCACGAGATTACTCCATCAGCGGCCACGGCTCTTTTGACAGGGATTTTTTACGATACTGGTGGTTTTCGTCATTCAAATACAACGGAAACTGTCTTAGGTATTGCGGCTGACTTACTCAAAAGAGGAGCCAAACTACAAAAAATTTCGGAAAATATCTCTATCCATAAACCTGTTTCCGTTTTTAAACTTTGGGGGATTGCTTTAAATAGGATGATATTAAACAAGGATTTAGGTATATCAATTTCAGTAGTTACCCAAAGTGATTTACAGGATTGTGGTGCTAACGATGATGACGTATCTGGGCTTGTAAACCTTCTAAACTCTGCACCAGAATCGAAGGCCGCTTTGTTGCTTTATGAGACCAAAGATGCTAAAATCAAAGGCAGTTTACGCACTGATTGTGATAATATTGATCTTGCTCAATTAGCAAAATTGCTAGGTGGTGGTGGTCATAAAAAAGCCTCTGGCTTTACAATCGAAGGGAAGCTAGAGATTGATGGAAACGGTTGGCGAGTTGTGTAACTGATATGCCCGAGTGGTGGAATGGTAGACACGAAGGACTTAAAATCCTTTGCTCTAAACAGCGTGCCGGTTCGAGTCCGGCCTCGGGTACCATAAAAAAAGATCGATTATTATCGATCTTTTTTTATGTATATAGTACAATTTTCTGTTAACTATTTTTGAATCATTCCCTTTAGCATTTCTATAAAACTCCCAAACTGTTTTTCGAGGGTAAATTTTTCTTGGATAGTTTTCTTGCCAGCTTTTATAAAGCTTTCTCTTATTGAGTGATTATTGAGCATTGCTTCTATCTTCTGTGCCAATATGCTAGCATCTCCTGGTGGAACCAAATAACCATTATAGGAATCGCTTATAATCTCTGGAATTCCACCGACTTTTGTGCCGATGACAGGTAGGCCGCACGCCATAGATTCTATAAAAACTTGGCCGAAAGTCTCGTTTTCTGATGCCAAGACAAATATATCTGAGCCGCGGTAAACATCGGGCATTTCTTCTAAACTGAATATTTTAATGATGGTTTGCTCTGATACGTTGTGAATCTGTATATACCCCGCTAACATTTCTAGAGCAACGTTGAATTCATTCTTCAGGCTTTCGGGTGGTTTACCAACGGCAATTAACAATTTGAGATCGGGATATCGAGGTAAAATCTTTGAAAATGATTCAATAAGATTTATGACTCCTTTTTCTGCCAGTATATTATTTTTTTCATCAATAATTCGGCATGCTGTTAATATAATCTTGTTTTTGTTATTTAGCGATAATTCATCCTTAATTTTCCTGACTTGTTTTTTGTCATTAAAATCTTTTGTGTTCACGCCAAGATATTCGGTGGAGAGGGTATGAATATCGGCACCTTTAGTAAAACAGTCTCCGGCAACGCTGATGCTGACACAACTAATCCTTTGCCACATTAATTGGTTGATAAGCTCTCTTTGTAAATCGGTGGTTGCAAAGGAGTGAAGCCTTAGAACTAAAGGTATCTTATGAATCTCGGAGATCATATTGAGCAAGATGCTATACGCTGGCGAAAGACCGATTTGGAAATTCTCAGCGCAAATAATATCAACTTTCTTATCTAAGATGATCTTCTCAACGGCATTTGCAAAAGAGCGAGCTTTACCAGAAACCTCCACTGATGATATGTTAGGGGCGAGTGCAATATCATTATTAAAGTACAGAGTGACATTATTATCTCCCTCAACATATTCTTTACCATATGTCGGCAGGAGAATGTTGGTATTAATTTCTGGTTGGTTTTTGCAATAATCAATTAGATTATTGATATATCGCTCAACTCCGCCAATGCTTTCTCGCGGAGAACTAGGGGAAATAAATAATATATTCATTTTAAGGTTCTGCTTTCGGTTAGAGGGGCTATTACTAGACTAGAATTTGTGCCCAATTATCAACGTTACTCTTAAATATGTCAGATAGATAGGTCTAGAGTAATTGTAGCCAGCAGATCTTGCGGTAAATATTTATTTTAAACAGTAGTTTCTTGCTTTGACATTGACTTATGTTATTCAATATGGTATTGTTAACCCAAGTTAAATTACTCGCCAACTGAATTTAAGTATCATGTACTAAATGAATCGGCCGGGGAAAAACTAAAAGGTCGATTTTTAAATAGATCCCAAAAGGACAAAATGCAAAACGAAAAAAACAAACTTTTTGTTAGCAACTTAGCTTACAAAGTCGATGATGAAATGCTTCTTAGCATGTTCAGCGAAATTGAAGGCGTTGTAGTTGTCGAAGCAAAAGTCATCACTGATAAATTCAATGATGGTAGATCAAAAGGCTTTGGATTCGTTACCCTTGAAACTGATGAGATGGCAGAGATTGCTATCAAAGAGATGAACGGTAAAGAAATCGAAGGCAGACAAATCTTCGTCAACCTTGCTAGACCACAAGAAAAACGTGACGGTTTCAACCGTGGCGGTGGTAATGGCGGTTTTGGTGGCGGACGATCTTTCAACAGATAATTATTCTGCACTGATAAATAAAAAAGCTCCAGAAATGGAGCTTTTTTATTTTGTATATGTTTAAAAGTGAATGGGTGGTAGCGCACATTGTCGAAACAACATACACTACCGGAACTTGCCATTACTGCCGTCATCAGCGCTTTAGCTGACATCTGGAGCATACCTCACCTCCTTTTGTGCCCGTCGTGTCTTCAGGGCTGGAAAAGAAGATTTGAGGGATCATAACGCCTTCACATTTGGGGCAATCACTTGCCCCTAGCATAAGGTGCCATGACTCCCTGATGATGGTAATAATTCCAGGTGTGACTGGCTTGGGACGATAGCGTTTTGCCATCTCTCGACGGCATCGACGGTTTGACACTGTTTGTAGAAAGCTCTTGAAAGCTTTGCTTTCCGGAACGAACAGGCGGAAAAAGAATCTGGCCAATCTGTTCATGATTAATCTCCTCTTGGGGCAGTTGCTTTTTTATAACATTTTTATACCCATATGTACAATATATGCGTGCGTCTTCTAGTATCAGTTCTATATATTTTTTGTAAACTAAACTATTTTACCATCTTTCATATTGACTGTGCGATCACAAAATTTTGCAACATCGGGATTGTGTGTGACCAAAATAAAAGTTGTTTTAGTCTCTTTATTTACTTTTCTCATCATATTTATAATTTCTTCAGAGCTGGCGGTATCTAAATCACCAGTTGGTTCGTCTCCAAGTATCACTTTTGGTTTGTTGACCAAGGCTCTAGCGATGGCAACTCTTTGTTGCTGTCCACCTGATAATTCACTCGGTAGATGTTTTGCTCTATTCTTCAAACCAACCTTGTCTAACGCTTCTTCGGCTAGAGAAATGGCCTTAGCTTTGGTGTTTCCAGCATACTCAGCTGCAAGAGAAACATTTTCAAGAGCTGTAAGTGTTGGAATTAAATTAAATCCCTGGAAGATGAAACCTATTTCCTGGCTTCTAACCTTTGTGAGCTCATGTCTATTGAGGTTATCTAATCTTTTGTCATTTAAGTATAATTCTCCACTGGTTGGATGGTCTAGACAGCCGATGAGATGCATCATCGTCGACTTACCTGAGCCGGAAGGGCCCATTATTGCAACCATTTCCCCTTCACTAATTTCGAGTGAAGCACCTCGTAATGCGTCGACAAAATTATCTTTGCCGAGTTGGTATCTTTTTGAAATATTTTTTACTTTTATCATTGTTATTCCTCTACTCGTATCTTAATGCCTTAATCGGATCTAGTCTAGAAGCATACCATGCTGGATAAATACCTGAAAAAATCCCCAAGAATAGAGAAAAGGAAATCGATCCGATAGCTAGTCTTGGTGTAAGCAGAAATATGGCCATGTTATTGTCAGCACCTGCTTTGTTCAATAAAATAGTCAGAAGATATCCTAATCCTAAGCCAATAATGCCTCCAAGAAAACCAATAAATGCTGACTCTAGGAGGAATTGTTTGATGATGCTTCCTTCTGATGCACCTATAGCTTTGCGGATTCCCACTTCTCGAGTTCTTTCAGACACAGACATAGTCATAGTGTTGATAATTGAGAGTCCGCCAACAATTAAGGAAATTAATGCAACACCAAAGATGATTGCCTTGAATGGTTTCATCGGCTCGGCGATATCCCTTTGGAAATCTGCTGGCCCGGTTGCTTTTACTCCTTTTACCTCAGCATTAATTTTTTTAGCAAGTTCGTCAGGGTTCACATCTTTTTTAGGAAATACGACTATAGAAGTAACAAGTTTTTTTATATCTACCTGTGTTCTGATAGCTTCTGGCAGGGTTTTTGCATAAAGATCTTGCGAGTCTAAAAGGGTCATCATAACTGCCGAATCAGGAGCAGTCAGGGTTTTTTCCATAATTCCTACGACCTCAAAATATTTTCCGCGAATTTTTACCTTGTTCCCAACTTTTGCGCTTAACTTCTTTACTAGGTCAGAGCCGACAACAACTTTACCGTTATCATCGGGTGCTAATGCTCTACCGGATGAGTAAAAAATCTTAAAACTCTCAAAGCCTTCGTCTCGAAAATCTGTGCCTTGAATATTTGGAGGAACGCCCATATTTACCGAGCTCATCTCTTCGTCGAGCATCATGGCTATACCAGAACTGGCCCTAGCAACGCCATCAACCTTTTCGAGGTCAGCGATCTTGTCGATAGACAGAGGGTTTGTCCCAAAGCCTGTTATAGCGTTTGAGGCTTCCGAAACAGTGACTTTATCTGAATAATATTTTGTCCCACCATCAACTAATAGAGTTAATTTTTCAGCAATAGAACCCATCATGACAAGAGCCAGGATGCCGATCACAATACCGAAAATTGTCAAAAAGGCACGCATTTTTCGCTTAAATACATTTTTCAATATATCCATATTTGCTCCCTTAGCTTTTATTAAACAAACAATATTATAGCCCAATAATATTTCTCTTGTAAATCTAGCTTATTTGATGGTAAAAAAGCTATTAATTCTTTGCCATAATTCATAAAATGGCTCTTGCTTTGACAGTATTTGTTTGTCATTATATGATTTATATGGCATATTCATTGAAGCTGTAAACAATTTAATATAGATAGGGAAATTATGCGTCAGGAAGTAAAATTCAAAAATTTCTCTTGGATAAATATCGTTGATCCTACCAATACAGATCTAGATTTTTTGGAAGAAAAATATAAATTTCACCATTTAGCTATCGAAGATTGCCGTTTAAGTATACAGCAGCCGAAGATTGATGATTATGAAAGTTATCTTTTTATGGTTTTCCATCTTCCGCGATATTTGAAGGTTTCAAGGAGGACTGTCGCACTAGAACTAAACGTTTTTTTGGGTAAGAACTATGTAATTACTCTCCACAATGGTGATCTTAAACCACTTAATAGGTACTTTGCAGAAATTTCAAAAAATACTGGTCAACTAAAATATTCGTCACCGGCCTATTTGCTTTATGAGATATTGAATACCTCATTTAATTATTGTTTTCCAATGCTAGAGAAAATAGGATTTAACCTTGATCGTGTAGAAGATGAACTTTATGTCGACCAATCCAGGAATACGTTGGAAGAACTTTCGATTATTGCTCAGGACATTATCAATTTTCGAAGAGTTATTCGACCACAGCGATATTTTATTGAGGATTTAGAGGCGATTAAGACAAAATTCATTGCCGAAGACCTGGAATTTTATTATGAAGATATCGCCGATAAGATTGATAGAATTTGGGAACTTCTAGACAGTAATAAGGAAGTTGTAGATGTGTTGCAGCGTACAAACGAGTCTCTCCTAACTCAACGTTTGAATGAAGTCATGAAGATTCTAACGATTATTTCGGTAATAATGCTTCCTTTGACAGTGATTACTGGTTTCTATGGAATGAATGTTTCTGGATTGCCATTTGCTGAAAGCCGATTCTCAACCGAAATAATTTTTGGTTTCCTTGTTTTTATCAGTATTACTATGCTTTTCTATTTTAGAAAGAGAAGCTGGATGTAAGTCGCTAGGCGATAACTTCTCATATCATTTGTCCTGTGTTATTATTAGACAAATAAAAAAGGGCCATACCTATGTTGAAAAAGAAGAAAATTAAAGCATATTTGGCTATTTCTCTTTGTGTTTTGGGGGCACTAGCCTTATATTTTTATTTACCTAAGATGTTTGCAGATGAGGTTTATCCTTTGAAGTACGAAGATTATATCCGTACATATTCTGACAAATATGATGTTGACCCAGCATTGGTAGCGGCAGTGATTTTTCAGGAAAGCCGATTCAACCCCAAAGCTGTTTCTCCGATGGGGGCAAGGGGATTGATGCAATTTATGCCAGGAACTGCTGCAACAATGGCAAAGGAGACTGGCAGATGGCCAAATTATGATATTTTTGATGCAGAAACTTCAGTAGAATTTGGTGCTGCTCATTTGCGTGACCTCTTGAGGAAATACAATGGTTCTGTTGAGCAAGCACTGGTAGGCTATAATGCTGGAACCGGGACTGCTGATAGTTGGATTAGACGGAATATCTTTGACAAGATTATTAATAGTAATTCAAAAGGAGAAACTGTAAACTACGTGAAGAAAGTAATTAATTATCAAAATGTTTACAGAACAATGTATCCTCGAGAACTTGGTATTTTTGAAGCTGTCGAGCTAAAACAGGCTGCGCCAGAGGAAGAAGAGGCTAAAATCAGAGGTTTTGTTTGGTCAAGAATCTTTGGCAACGTGTTTAATTTCTAGTAATGGTTTATTAATTTTAGAACGGTTATGGATTCAAGAGAGTTAAGAAATAAATTTATTGGGTTTTTTAAAGAGAAGGGGCACTTTGTGCTTCCTTCTGCTTCTTTGGTGCCAGAAAATGATCCCACAGTCTTATTTACAACTGCTGGTATGCACCCACTGGTGCCATATTTAATAGGTGAAAAGCACCCTGCCGGTAAAAGGCTTACTAATGTTCAGAAATGTATCAGGACCGGCGATATTGATGAAGTTGGCGACAAGACTCATTGCACCTTCTTTGAGATGCTTGGATATTGGTCGCTTGGTGATTACTTCAAAAAAGACGCTATAGAATACATATTTGAATTTCTAACCAAGGTATTGAAAATTGATCCTAAAAATTTGGCAGTTACCTGTTTCGAGGGTGATCCATCGAGTGGCATCCCAAAAGATAATGAGTCTGCTGCCATTTGGAAAGCTTTGGGAATCCCGGAGAAAAGAATCGCTTTTCTTGGCTATGAAGATAACTGGTGGGGGCCGGCGGGAGTAACCGGACCATGTGGCCCTGATACTGAGATGTTTGTTTGGACTGGTGGGGGAGTAGCACCTCAAAAATATGATCCAAAAGACAAAAATTGGGTGGAAATTTGCAACGATGTTTTTATGGAGTACAACAAAGCAGAGGATGGCAAATTCGAACTTTTAACTCAAAAGAATGTTGATTTTGGTGGTGGATTAGAGAGAATATTGTCATACCTTGATGGACGAGATAATGTCTTTGAAACTGACCTTTTTGAACTAATTTTAAAAGAAATTGAGCAAATTTCTGGCAAAAAATATTCTGAAAATGAGAAAGATTTTCGTATTATTGCAGACCATCTAAAGGCTGCTACATTTATGATAAATGATGGAGTGGTACCATCTAATAAAGACAGGGGATATGTCTTAAGAAGGTTAATTCGTCGGGCGATTGTTAAAGGCCATCAGCTTGCAATTAGTGAAAATTTCACAACCAAAATTGCTGAGAAGGTCTTTGAGATTTATGAAGGGGTGTATAACTTCAATAAGGAAACTATTCTTTCTGAAATTGAAAAAGAGGAGAACAAATTCAGAAAAACTCTTATCGCCGGACTGATCGAAATCAACTCTTATCAAAAGCATTTTGAGAAAAATGGTGTTAAAGTAGACGGCCATGAACTTTTTGATCTATATCAATCAAGAGGTATCCCATTAGAAATTTCTGTTGAAGAATTAAATGTCAGGAAAGTGTTATTGGCTGATGATGCTATAGATAAATTCAATATTTTTTATAAGGATCATCAAGAAAAATCTCGTACCGCCTCTTCTGGTATGTTTAAAGGTGGACTTGCTGATGCTGGTGAAGAGACGAAGAGACTCCATACGGCAGCTCATCTGATGCTCGCAGCACTTCGAAAAGTTTTAGGAGATCATGTTTATCAAAAAGGTTCTAATATTACACCTGATCGATTGAGGTTTGATTTTTCGCATCCGGAGAAGATGACTCCTGAACAGATCAAGCAAGTGGAGGATTTGGTCAATGAGCAAATCCAGAAAAATTTATCTATCGATATGACAGAAATGAGTGTGGACGAGGCTAAAGCGCAGGGAGCGATGGGCGTATTTGATTCAAAATATGGTGAAAAAGTAAAAGTATATACTATTGGTGAATTTTCAAAGGAAATTTGTGGTGGGCCTCATGCCAGTCGTACTGGAGAGCTAGGTCATTTTGAAATACAAAAAGAAGAGAGTTCTTCCTCTGGTGTTCGACGAATAAAGGCTGTTCTCAAATAATATTTTAACTATAGATGGTTCTGTAATAAATGGCATATTGTCTTGACAATAGTGCCATTTATTTGTATTATTATGGGTCGCTAAATACGACGACCAAACATAAGACGTGACCAGGGTGGCACGCTGTTTCGGGGGTAGGGATATGAAAAAATTCCTGCAAAGATTGGTAGTAACTGTGATTGGGATACCCCTAGCAGTTGTTGCCATCTTTTTTTGCAACGACCTGTTATTCTCCATTATTGTTGCTGTTTTGATCGCCATCATGGCGAGCGAATACTGTGACTTGATGGAAGTAAAAGGAATTGTAAAGTTGCCATGGATTTTCATGGCTGTCGCCACTTTCATGCTAAGCACTGTTGCTTTGGCTGATAGTCTGTGGTCTGCGCCACTCTGTATGCTTGCTGTGTTCACTGTCATTTTTCTAGGATCAGAACTTCTCGATAGAAAGTTCTACCTAGAACCTACGAACCTTCTCAGGTTTGCGGTCTATGTCAGTGTGCTGCCAAGCTTCTTAGTCGCTATCAGGTCTATTCCAGGACATGTTGAAATCGGGGGATTGAGTTTGTCCAAGGGGCCTGTGCTACTGTTAGTATTCCTGGTTACGATTTGGGCAATAGACATTACGGCTTACCTGATCGGTAGCCGGATAAAGAGCGCCAAGCTCTGCCCAGATGTCAGCGCGGGGAAGACCATCGGTGGTTCGGTTGCTGGCTTTGTGGCAGCACTGGCATTTGCAATTGCATTCGCTATGACTCTCCATAACCCGTTTCTGGTCCTTCTTGGGCCAGTTATCGGACTCCTCGGTCAGGTCGGAGACCTGGTTGAATCTTTTTTGAAAAGGAATTTCAAGAAAAAGGATTCCGGTGACCTTCTCCCCGGTCATGGAGGGATACTCGACAGGCTCGATAGTATGATATATGCAGCGCCAATTGCATATATCATCCTTAGCCTGGTCGGTTAATTAGCAGAGCGGTCCCCGTATGGGGACCGCTTTCGCATTAATAGGACCATATTTGTTGCTTTCCATATAGTTTTTCTCTATATTACTACCATAAGAGGGCTTGGCTATGATTCGAAGATAGCGGAGCTTTTTTTGTACCATATCGGTTAACAACCGAACGACAACTTGACCCCGACTCGATCGGGGCTGTGTTCCGTATCTAATGATATGGAGAAGGAGAAGGTAATCTAAGTGAAGACAACACGTCAATGGTTGCTTCAGCTATGCGCAAGCGTAGCAGGGATGATCATCATCCCGTTGGACTTCGATTCGCCGGCAAAGGCAATCGCCATGGTGGACCAGATGGCCGCGAAGGGCGTCAAGTTCTTTAAGGTTGGCCTGGAACTCATTATGACCGGCGAGTTCTCCTCAGTCATTCGCCACATTATCGAGATCGGTGGGGCCGTCTTCCTTGACGGTAAGCTTTCCGACATTCCGAACACGGTGGTGGGCGCGGTCAAGTCTCTTGTCCGTCTGGGCGTGCACATGATCAACATGCACTGTCTTTCCGGGCTTGAGGCGATGAAAGCGGCACGTGAAGCCGCCGAAGCCGAAGCCGTGGCGCTTGGCCTCTCAATGCGGCCACTCGTCATCGGCGTCACTGTGTTGACGAGCCTCGACTACGCGAACCTCTTTCAGCTCGGGCTTATGAACAAGAGCCCCGACGGGATCAATTTCGAAAACGAGAAAGCAGCCGTGCAGTATGTAGTAGTACAGCTTGCGCTTCTCGCTAAGGAAGCGGGTCTCGATGGTGTTGTAGCCTCGGCTCAGCATGTCAAGGCGATCAAGGCCGCTTGCGGTCGGGATTTCCTGGTCGTGACGCCGGGCATCCGCTTCGCCGATGGAGATGTTCAGGACCAGAAGCAGGTCGTCACCCCTGCAATCGCAATCGCCGATGGCTCCGACTTCCTGGTAATGGGGCGTCCGCTGACCAAGCCGGCCGATGGTGACATCGCTGGTGTTGTGGCGCGCGCTGTGCGTGAGATCGAAGAAGGTCTGGCGGCCAGAGAAGCCGCCTAGAGGAGGCGATATCGTGTTATATTCACCAAATCAGCAGGAGCAAGATCGCTTGCTGCTGCTTATGCGGCAACGCCGCGGGTCCTATCAATCGAAGTCAACCCCTGATGGTAAAATCGTTGGGCCGTTGGTACAGTATTCGGCCAAATATGATGAAATCCATCACTGGGTTGGCGCGGCGTACTACAATTACGCTATGGTCGAAGGGACGGCGGATAATGTACAGTTTGCCGAGATGATGTTCGGCCTGCTGCACGCGAACGGATTTCCTGAGGTGATCTACGGTTCACCAATGGGCGGTCTCACTCTCTCAGAGGCGATCGCGCATATCTGCTGGCACCGTGGCTACGACCAGATTGAATACGGGTTTCCGGATGAAATAGTGACTGCGCTGGAAACGGAGAGCACCCGTAAAGCCTCGATGTTCAAAGCAGGTCGTCACCCAATTATCCCCGGTAAACGCTATGCCATCGGAGAAGACGTTTTCAATAATGGCAAAAGCACCGGTAAGATGGCAGATCTCATCGAAGAGGGTGGCGGAATCGTCCAATATGTGATCTGCGCTGTTGATCGGGCGTGGCCGGAAACACACGAATTTTGTCGGCCCGGCAAACCGCCGATTCCCATACTATGCGACATTTTCCGGCCGACAGAAGAATATCATCAGGATGATCCGACGGTCGCAGCGCTGATTGCTGCCGGTCAGGTTGTGCGCCATCCCAAACTGGAATGGGATATTCTGGAAGCGGCCATGAACGCTGCGTAAATATCGAAGGGGGGTGATAGTCCTATACGGACAAACTCGAGTCGGTTCGCCATTGTGCGGACCGACTCAGTTGTTTTATTTAACGAAATTTTTGTTATAATATATCTATACCTTAAAATGAGGGGTTTTTGTGGGACTATTTGCGAAGAAAAGTAGAAAAAATTATGCTATATCACTCGATATAGGTACTGAGTATGTCAAAGTACTTATTTTTCGTATAGAGAGTGACGTAGCTTACGTTGTTGGCACTTCGAAGAAGAAACAGCAGCTTTCTGATATGCAAGGAGGAAGGGTTACCGACATTTATGGAGTCATAAAAAATTGCAATGAGGCGCTTGAAGATGCCTTCGAGGTAGCTCAGGTTTCGCCAAAGCAATGTGTTATTGGAATTGCCGGAGAATTGGTAAAGGGAGCCACTACAACAGTCCATTACACACGAGAAAAACCCAAAGAAAAAATTACAGTCAAAGAATTGAGAGAAATTATAGAACAGGTCCAAAGCAGGGCATTTGAGAAGACTCGGAGCGAGCTCGCTTGGGAGACTGGTCAGGCTGAGCTTGATGTTAAACTCGTTAACTCTGCAGTTGTTGATGTTCGAATAGATGGCTACAAGGTGACCAATCCTGTTGGTTTTCAGGGAAGAGATATCCAGGTAGGTATTTTCAATGCCTTTGCTCCTATTGTTCATCTTGGTGCCCTACAGACGATAGCCGAAGAGCTCGGACTAGATCTGCTCTCTATCGCCGCTGAACCGTATGCGGTGGCTAGGTGTGTCGGGCTTGAGGATTCAGCAGAATTTTCCTCAATCTTTATTGATATTGGTGGAGGTACCACTGATATTGCTGTTGTTCGAGGCGGCGGAGTCGAGGGCACTAAGATGTTTGCTATCGGCGGACGTGTTTTCACTAAATCGATTGCTGATGCCTTTGATAAGACATTTGCAGAGGCAGAGAAACTGAAGATTGACTATTCAGCAGGAAAAATACCGACTGATTCTGAAATATATGCGAAGATAAAGAAAGCAATAGAAAATGATTGTGAAGTTTGGCTAGCGGGTGTAGAATTAGCTTTAGAAGACTTTGCAAATATCGAGCTTTTGCCATCAAAGATTTTGCTTTGTGGGGGCGGTTCATTATTGCCAGATATTCAGGAGTATTTAGAGAAAAAGAGCTGGGTGAAAAGATTGCCTTTTGCAAAACAGCCGAAAGTTGACTTTATAAAACCAAAGCAACTTATCTCTATAAAGGACGAGACGGGCAAGTTGACTGGTTCTCAAGATATTACTCCAATGGCTCTTGCAAATTTAGCAATTGATCTCGCCGGAGAAGAGGGTGTGGTAGATGGGCTGGTTGAAAGAATTACAGAAGGATTGAGAAGCTAAGGGTAGATAGGGGAATATAGAAGAAATAACTGGTCACTTTATAACCATACTATGAACGACATTATATATTTAGAAGCAGATGAGGAAATAACCTCTGTCATTGATAAGATAAGGAAAAGCCAGAATGAGGTTGTCATTTTGGTTGTTCCTCGTGGCGGAACTATCGGTCAGAGTATCATCAATCTTAAGTTGCTTATGCGTAGTGCTAAGACTCATGGCAAAGCGACAGCATTGGTCTCTGCTGATAAAATTACTGCGAATTTAGCCAATCAATTGAAAATCAGTGTTTTTTCGAATGTTGCTGAAGCAGAGAAGGCCCATATAAAGCCGGTGGCCGAAGAACTAAAATCAGGTCAAGATAATTCTAATAGCGATATGGGCCTGAAGGTCAATGCCTACAAACGTTATTCTCTGGCTAATCTAAATGCCAAAGTTGATTCTGACGAAGGGGTGGAGGAAACAAATGTTGATGATTCTGTAGAAGATGATAATGAAGAAGAGCCTCAATTCAAGAAAAGAAGCATAGAGCACTACGAGGACGAAATTGATCAACAAGTTGAAATAGACAGTGAGGAAAATTATGATGATAAAGATCAATATATAAATAATGATAAAGCCTACATGAAGCAAGATAACCAGGATCCAATAATAAAGAAGAAACATATCAAGACAGAGGGTTCGAGGAGAATCTTATTTGCTATAATTGTCGCAGCTTTGTTTGTAGTGATCATCGGTTCCGGAGTTTATTTCTTGCCTAGTGCAAAAGCAACAGTAATTTTAAAGACCAGAGACATAGACGAAAAAGTCAGTGTGCTTGTAGGCCGGGATATAAAATCTGCCAATGAGACATTGGCAGCTCCTGGAAAAATTGTGGACTTGGAAAAGGAATCTACCAAGACAGTTGCTTCTACTGGTAAAAAAAATGTAGGGGAAAAGGCAAAAGGCACTGTCACGATATCTAACCTTTATAATTTTCAAAGTTCTATCAAACTAGCAAAAGGCACTAAAATAGTTAGTGATTCAAAAGAATTTATCTTACAAGCCGAAGTTATAGTTCCAGTTGCAAAGGCGACTGCAGCGATAGAAAATAATATTCCAGTTCTTAAAACTACTGCTGGCACTATTGATGTTGAGGTTGTGGCTGACAAATCTGGTGATACTTTCAATCTTTCAGCCAGAAAGTTTGATGTTGCAGGTTTTGTTAGTACTAAGGTTTTTGCAGAGAGCAAAGCTGCTTTTACTGGTGGCACTAACAAAGAAGTTAAAATTGTAACAGAGGAAGACTTAACAAAAGCGGAAGCTGATATAAAGGCTGAGCTACTTGAATTGGCTAAGAAAGAATTAGCCGCCAAGGCTACAGAAAGTAATTTGAAGATTCTAGAAGGTCAAATAAGCTCGGAGACTGTTTCGCAAGATGCTTCTAAAAAGGTTGACGATGAATCAGATAGCTTTGATTTTAAAATGAAAATCAAATTCTTTGTTCTGGGTTTTCTGGAGGATGATATTAAGAAGACAGTCACAAAGGGAATAGAAGGCAAGATAGATGTTAACGAAATGATTATCAATCCTGAAAAGAGTAATATCGTTTATAAGGTTAAGACAAGTAATATCGATAACGGGGAAATGGAGCTAGAGGCTGTTTTCACTGGTAAGGTTGGCAAGAAGATCGACGTTGATATGGTTAAGAGCAATATTAAAAATAAAGATGTAAAAGCAGCCAAATCATATCTAAGTTCAGTTGACGGCGTAGATTCTTCTTCTATAAATATCTTGCCGAACTTCTGGCAAAGAACCCCAATGATTGCGGATAAAATAAGTGTTGAGTTTGATTATAATAAATAAGGTCTAACATCAATTTCTTAGGACAAGAGGGAGGATGATCTTTTTTGATGACCCTCAAAATGATATAATAGTTATATATGGAAGACAAAATATACAATAAATATCTATCTATAGATTACGGCACGAAAAGAGTTGGCTTAGCTTCGGGTGCTATTTTCCCGAAGGGATTAGGTGTTATCGACGCCAGCAAAGGAGATGCCTTTGTTTTAGAAGAGATTAAAAAGATCGTTGAACAGGAAAATTATTCGGGCATAATAATTGGTTTGCCAACTAGATCTCAGGGAGAAGCCGGGACATTGGATAGCAGGATCAGAAAATTTGCAGATGAACTTTCACGGAGCACAAGTCTAGCAATCTATTTTCAAGAAGAAAATTTTTCTTCATCAGAGGCACAGAACCTATTTATCTCTAATGATAAGAAAGTGCAGAGAAAAAGTGGCGAAGTGGATGAGATGGCAGCAATAATCATCCTTGAACGTTTTCTTGAACATTCGAAGAATGATCAATATATAAAACCGGATATTAGTTCATGAAAGTAATTTACATAATATTTGCTGTTTTGTTCTGTGTCTTTGTGGCGATCGCGTCATTGTTATTTCTTGCTGAAAAAGAATATACGAAAGCCAACGGAGACATTAGGGAAAATACACTTATTCAGATTGAAAAGGGCAAAACTAGCAAAGACTTGGCAAGCTTGCTGTATACAAAGAACCTTATAAAAAATAAGAGTCTTTATGTCTATGCAATCAAAATATTTAACAAAAGAACAAAAGTTGGTTTTTATGAAATACCGGCTAATGCTTCAATGTCGGACATCATCAATATAATCGATTCTGGTAATACTAAGGTTGTTAAAATTACTATCCCAGAGGGCTGGAGGACTGAACAGATTGGTGCCAAGCTTGAGGCGAACAAAATTGTTGATTACAACGAATTTCTAATCGCGGCAAAGTCCTACGAAGGTAAGCTTTTTCCTGACACTTACTATTTCGAACCAAAGATGACTGCATCGGCTATCGTGAAAATGATGTTTGACGATTTTTCGAAACGTACCAATGGATTAAACCTATCTGATGACGACCTGATCATCGCTTCGATAGTTGAGCGTGAAGCAGCTAATGATACCGACCGCGCCCTAATCGCTGGTATATATAAGAACAGGATCAAAATAGGAATGAAATTACAGTCTGATCCAACTGTTGAATATGGTCGAGACACAAATAATTTTGCCAAGCTTAGTGTCGATGATCAGAAAGAGTACTCTTTCTGGAAGTCGGCAAAAACATCAGAATTCACCAGTGTAATTTCTGGTTATAATACCTATCAGGTGAAGGGTTTGCCAATTGGACCTATCTGCAATCCCGGTATTGCCAGTATTAAAGCAACATTGTCACCAACTCCTAGTGAATACTTTTTCTTCTTATATGGGACTGATGGCAAGATTCATCCGGCTGTCAACTCTGCAGAACATCAGAGAAATGTCTACAATTATATGTAATTTTTGAAAAGAGGTGTTGTTCTCTGCTTGACCATAAGGCTTATTTGAATTAGACTAAAAATGAATCTGAACATTTGGAGATGAAGCTAACAGTAGTTCATTTCCAAAATATCGGTGTTTTTTGTTAGTATATAATTTGGATCTCTTATTGTGATAAATCCTTTCAGTAAAATTTTAAATCGTTTTTCGCAAGATATTGGTATCGATCTTGGAACTGCAAATACGCTCGTATACCTTAAGGGCCAGGGTATTGTGATTAAGGAGCCTTCTGTCGTGGCGATAAATAAACGGACAAAGGAGATTTTGGCTGTTGGTGAAGAGGCTAAAAGAATGGTAGGTAGAACTCCTGCGCATATAGTAGCCGTAAGACCGCTTGTTGACGGTGTAATTTCGGACTTTGAGATTACTGAACAGATGCTTAAATATTTCTTTGATAGAATACATAGAGAAAGATTTACATTAATTCCTAGGCCCAGAGTAGTGATCGGAATTCCGCATAGCGTGACGGAAGTAGAGAGAAGAGCTGTCGAAGAGGGAGCAATCAATGCCGGTGCGCGTGAGGTTTTTTTGATAGAGGAGCCAATTGCCGCGGCAATTGGTGCAAGATTGCCCATACAGGACGCTTCTGGCAGTATGATTGTTGATATTGGTGGTGGTACTACAGAGGTAGCTGTTATATCTCTTGGGGGAGTAGTGGCTTCTAGATCGCTACGCATTGCTGGCGATGAGCTAAATGAAGATATAATCCAATATGCCAGAGACAAATTCAACCTCCTTTTAGGTGAAAGAACAGCAGAGGAGATTAAAATTAAAGTAGGGTCTGCTATCGAAATGAAAGAGAAACTCGAAGCCCCCATGAGAGGCAGGGATCTTGTTTCTGGATTGCCAAAGGAAATTATAGTCAATGATACTCAAATTCGTGAAGCGACCAGAAAATCTCTTAATCAGATTTTGGAGAGTATAAGGGTCACAATGGAAGAGACTCCGCCAGAATTGCTTGCTGATATTATGGACAGGGGTATAGTTTTATCAGGTGGTGGAGCATTACTTCGAGGACTTGACCGTCGTATTGCTATCGAAACTCAAACACAAGTGCATATCGCTGATGATCCGTTAACAGCAGTTGTAAGGGGAGCCGGAATGGTATTGGAAGATCTTGATTTACTTTCAAATGTGTTATTGCCAAAAGAATTTAAGAGATAATCATGAAAAGAGCCTTTTTCTTTTTTGTTTTTCTAATAGCCGCTTTGATAATAATGATCGGCTTTTCTCCATCATTCAAAAGTTCTGTTAGATCAGAAGCTTACGATGTGACCGATGGCGGACTGGATGTCTTTTCCAGTCTCGGAAAATCTCTGAGAAGAAAAATCTCATTTGTATTCCATATATCTGATTTAAAAAATCAAAATAATGTCCTTACCGACAAAATAATTGGTCTTCAGGTAGATAAAAGTCGGATCAATGAGTTAGAGATAGAAAACCGTCTCCTGAAGAAAGAGCTAGGTTTTATGGATCAGAATGAGAAAGGAACTTTAATTCCGGCCAAAATTATTGAGCGTGAGCCTACTTCTTTCCTGGATTATTTTATTGTTGACAAGGGGAAGGCGGACGACATAGTAGAGGGAGCTGCAGTTATTTACAATGGTGTTTTAGTTGGTCAGATAAGAGAGGTTTCGGACACTCATTCGAAAGTAGTATTGATAACAAGTAAGGATTCAATTATTCAGGTTGCTCTCCAGGACTGTCGGGCAAAGGGAATATTGAAAGGTGGAATAAATGGATTATTTATGGAAAATATAGTATCTGATACTGATTACAAAGTAGGGGAATATATAGTCACTTCTGGGTTGGGCGGCAAAATGAAGGCAGGCATTTTAATTGGTAAAGCTGGTGCTATACAGTCAAATTCCTCCGGGATCTTTAAAAGCGTTGGGGTTGAGCCTATTATAGATTTATCTATCTTGGAATTAGTGTTTATCGAGAAAAAATGATTTATATAAAATATTTATTTTTGATAGTTTTATCTTTCGTTCTGTCCTTCATGGATATTTCTTTTTTTAGTTTTTTAGGTGTTTACGGTGCGACTATACTGACGTCATTTATTTTTATGATAATATTCACTCTTGTGGATAAAACAAAAAAGGATTACATAATCGTTTCTCTTTCTTTGGTTCTTTTCTTCTCCATCTTTTCTTCATTGCCTCTATTTCCAATTATGGTTAATTTTTTTCTTATCCCAGCTGCTATTAGCTACATCAGAAAATACTACTTACCAGAGCCTAGTCTAATTGTATCTCCTCTGTACTTTCTGGTCGCGACCTTTATTTTTGAAGGGGTATTATTAATTTATAGTAAAGCTTGGAATAATGAGGGACTTCTAACTTTTTCATGGTTCGTTTTTATTAATACAATGGTAGGAGTTATCGTATATTACTTTTATCTCAAGATAAGGAAAAGATTTAAATCTTTCGAAATAAAAATATAATGGATATTTTTGGTAACTTTTCAAAATTGGCCGGAGACCGTCGAAAGCGCCGTGTTGAAAAGCAAGGCTATCTTAACTATTCTTATGGAGACACAGCAATAGATCCTATCGGAAAGATTGAGAGCAAGACTACATCTCACTCATATTTTAGTTTAAAAGTTTTAATAGTTTTTATTTTTTGCGTATTAATATTTAAATTATTTGTTCTGCAAGTTTTCGAAGGTGAGGCTAATCAGATTCTTGCGGAGGGTAATCGAATAAGGCCGAGGATTCTTGAATCTACTAGGGGCCTAATCAGCGATAAAAATGGGTATTGGCTGGCAAGGAATAGGCCATCATTTGCGCTAGCTGTTTATCCATCAGATTTACCGAAGAATAGAGATGATAGAGAAAATGTATATAAGAAAGTCTCAGAAATTTCTGGGATATCGGTTGATGAATTAAGAATAACAATTCAAGGCAATGGTACAATCGGGGAGCAGAGAAATCGTTTATTATCTCTCGATAGAGTAGAAATCAAAAATAATATTTCTCATGAAGATGCGCTTTTGTTAGAGGAGAATATCGCTGGTATACCTGGCATTTTTGTAGCCAAGACCCCGATCCGCGAGTACCAGATTGGCAATGGTCTTGCTCATATACTTGGCTATACGGGGATAGTTTCCGAAGAAGATATGAAAAAAACTCCAGGCTATTACCCCTCTGACAAGACCGGGAAAACGGGTTTGGAATATGAGTATGAGAAGTTTCTTAAGGGTATAAATGGGGTTGAACAGATAGAGGTTGACTCGAAGGGTAACACGGTCAAAGTTTTAGTTAAAGAGGAAAACAAAGAGCCTGTTCCTGGAAACGATATAGTGCTGAATCTTGATTTCGATTTGCAACAAAAAGTTGGGGAGATACTCAGAGCAGGGATAGATAATGCTACACGTTTGATTGGATCAGAGGTGAGTGGAGGTACGGCAATTGTTATGGACGTTAACACCGGTGGAGTTTTATCACTAGTCTCATTTCCTGACTATGATAATAATCTATTTGCCACCGGAATTTCCAATGATGATTACAAGAAATTAATTGAAGATAAAAACCGTCCAATGTTTAATAGGGCTATTAAAGGCGTGTACCCCCCAGGATCAATTTCTAAGATAATTCTTGCATCAGCTGGTCTTCAAGAGGGAGTAATCACGAAAAATACGTCTTTTGACACTCCGCCGGATATCAGAATTGGCGATTATATCTTTCCTGACAATAGGGATCACGGAGTAACTGATGTTACGCGAGCAATTGCAGAATCTAATAATATTTTCTTTTATGCTATTGGCGGTGGCTATGACAGAGTCAAAGGTATAGGCATTGATAAAATTAACGAATATTGGCAAAAATTTGGCCTTGGACAGCCATCTGGTATTGATCTACCAGGAGAATCGAGTGGCCTATTGCCCAATCCGCCTTGGAAGAAGAAAGTTATGAAAGAGCCTTGGTACATTGGTGATACTTATCATGTTTCTATAGGCCAAGGTGACCTTCTAGTGACTCCATTGCAAATGTTGAGGGTGACTGCTGCGATAGCAAATAAAGGTAAGCTGTTACAGCCGCAATTAGTAAAAAAGATCGTTGCGACTGATGGCAAAGTCATCAAGGAATTTGGTCCTAGAGTAGAGAGTGAAAATTTTATTAGACCGGATATTCTGGAAATAGTTGCAAAGGGGATGAGAATGGCTATTACAGAACCGTCTGGTTCGGCTCATAATCTTAATGATTTACCGGTAACTCTAGCTGGTAAAACCGGTACAGCGCAGTTTTTAAATAACAAAAAAACTCATGCATGGTTTGAATGCTATGCTCCTTATGAAAATCCAGAGATTGCTGTAATAGTCTTGGTTGATGGTGGCGGCGGAAGCTTTGCCATCGCTACACCTATAGCTAAGGATATATTGAGCTATTATTTTTCCCGAAAATAGAAGCTCAATCTGCTTTTGGTTGAGTAATTATTGACAAATATCTCAAAATTTGAGAAGATTTGGGCGAAAACAGTAAGCAATTAAGGGAATGAAACACACGTCTATAAGCCGTGTTTAATTTTTTCTAAGGAAGGTAAAAGATGAGCAACTACATTACCGCCGATGGGCTCGAGAAACTCAAAAAACAATTAGTTGAGATTAAAATAAAGCTTAAGGAAGTAAGCCTTAAGATTAAAGAAGCACGCGAAATGGGTGATCTTTCTGAAAATGCAGAATACCATGAGGCCAAAAACGAGCAAGCTTTCTTGATGGGCAAGGAGCAAGAGACTGAGCAAAAAATTAAAAATGCCCAGATTATCAAAGCTAACTGCAAAAGCGAAGTCATACAAGTTGGTTGCACTGTCGAGATTGAAGATGACGGGGAAAAGATGAAATATCAAATTGTTGGTACTGATGAAGCTGATCCAATTTCAGGACGTATTTCTATTGATTCTCCAATAGGTTCCGCTTTGATCGGTCACAAAAAGGGAGAGTCAGTCAAAGTCAAAACTCCGGCTGGCATATCTGTTTGTACAATATTGGGTGTAAATTAATAATATCTATATCGTTGTCTCATATGCAAAAGCCTGGATAACCGGGCTTTTGTTTTAAATTGTTGGGGTTTATGATATAAAAAGGATGTAATTAGAGCGAGTAAAAACAATATTAAATTGGCTAACAAACACAATTATGACGCAGGAACTTGGAACAACTGAAAAAGATCTGATAGATAACCGTTTACGGAAACTTGAAGAAATCAGAGTATTGGGAGTCAACCCCTTCCCATCAAAGTCTGGTCGCAATATTACCATTGCTTATCTTCGCGAAGAAAAAGATAAATTGATCTCTAGTAAGAATGAAGTTACTGCGGCTGGCCGTTTGATGGCTAAGAGGGGCCATGGCAAATTAATATTCGCTGACTTGGAGGACGAATCAGGTAAGGTCCAGCTTGTTTTTCGCGCTGATCTTGTGAGGCCAGAAGATTTTGAATTGGTTTCATTAATGGATGTAGGTGATTTCGTTGAAGCAAAGGGTCCGGTTTTCATAACTAAGGCAGGTGAATTATCCGTAGAAGCTCATGAAACAAAAATTCTAACAAAAGCTATCCGTCCAATGCCAGAACAGTGGTATGGTTTGAAGGATGAGGAAATGAAGCTTCGTAAGAGGTATCTCGATCTGTTGCTAAACAAAGATGTAAAAGAACTTTTCTACAAAAAAGCTAAATTTTGGCAAGCTACGCGAAACTTTTTGGTTGGAAAAGGTTTTCTAGAAGTGGAAACACCTGCACTTGAAAATACAGCCGGAGGTGCTGATGCTGAGCCGTTTGTTACACACCATAATGCTCTCGATATAGATGTTTATTTAAGGATATCAATGGGCGAGCTTTGGCAGAAGAGATTAATGGTGGGCGGATATGAAAAAACTTTTGAGATAGGCCGTCAGTTTCGAAATGAGGGTATATCTCGAGAGCACCTCCAAGACTATTCACAAATGGAATTTTACTGGGCCTATGCGAACTATGAGGATTCAATGCAATTAGTCCAAGAACTATATCAGCATATATCTAAGGAATCTTTTGGTACTTTGAAATTCAAAATCAATGATTTCGAAATTGATCTTGCTGGGAAGTGGCCAAAAATAGACTATACGGAGACGATAAAGGAAAAATTAAATATAAATGTCTTGGAAGCTACAGAAGTAGAGCTCAAGGGCAAATTGTCAGAGTTAAAAGTTAAATTTGATCAAAGCGATAAACGTGGTCGTTTAATTGACAGTTTGTGGAAGCAAATTAGAAAAACTATTGCAGGGCCGGCTTTCCTAATTAACCATCCTGTAGAAGTCTCTCCATTAGCAAAAAGAAAAGAGGATGATCCTCGGCTAGTAGAGCGCTATCAAGTTATTCTAGCAGGTTCGGAAATGGGCAATGGCTATTCGGAGCTCAATGATCCTATAGACCAAAATGAGCGTTTTCAAGAGCAGGCTCGAATGCGCGAGGCGGGAGATACTGAAGCTCAAATGCACGATCGTGAATTTGTGGAGGCGCTTGAATACGGGATGCCACCAACAACTGGCTTTGGCTTTTCTGAAAGATTATTTTCATTTCTAGCCGATAAACCAACAAGAGAAGCCCAGATATTCCCATTAATGAAACCAGAAATAAATGTAGGATCTAGAGTCGGAAAAGAAAAGGTGACAAAAGTTGCTACAGTGGTTTTAAATAAAGCATCTAGATTAAATAGATGGCAGCAGATGAATACAGTTGCTCATCTAAATGCCTCATTTGCCGGAAGAGTTGATTGTTCGCTTTTTAAACAAGACAAGATTATGACCAAGGATAGCAAAGAGATAAATCTCAATATCCAACATGCAATTATGATTAGAGAGGCAAAATCCATCCATGATATGAGAGATTTGATCGAAAAGGCAAAAATAGATGGAATTGAGGTGTTTGAATTTACACGGGAGATGATAGAGACAACAAATGACAAGATAGTAGAAGAAAAAACACTTAAAAAAGATTTTTTGGATGTTGAATTTCTGGGAGTATTATTATACGGTGAAAAGACAAAGGTTGACGATTTGACTGGAAAATATAAACTAATAAAGTAAAGCCATGCTAGACATAAAGTACATCAGAGAAAATGCCGATGATATTAAGAAAAGGATAGCCAGAAAAGGGGCTGAGCCTGCTCTGATTGATGATGCAATTAATCTTGATCAGCGAAGACGTGATCTTATTTCCAAGCTAGAGGACAATCAGAGTGAGCTGAATAAGCTTTCCAAAGAGATCGCAATGTTTCATGGTCAGCAGAAGATTGATTCTATCAAGGAAGCAAGTACTATTTCTGAGAAAGTTAAGGAACTCAAACCAGAACTAGAAAAAGCTAATCTAGAATACAAAAAAGTAATGTTGGCTATTCCAAATCCACCTGCTTCTGATGTTATCGACGGTGAATCTGATAAGGATAATACCACTAATAGAAAATGGGGAGAGCCAAATAAATTTGATTTCAAGCCGCTTGATAATATTGAGCTAGCTGAAAAACTTGATTTATTTGATACAGAAAGAGCGACAAAAATAGCAGCCTCAAGATTTTATTTCTTGAAAAGAGAAATGGTTGTGCTTGAGTTGTCTATATTTCGTTACGCATTAGACACTCTCGTGGCTGAGGGATTTATTCCAATTATTCCACCGGTCATGTTGAATCGAAAAGTTATGGAAGGTGCGGGCTATATTCCTGGTGGCGAGGATGAAATTTACAAGAATCAAGATGATTTATATCTAGCTGGTACTGCCGAACAGCCTCTTGCCGGATACCATATGGATGAGATATTGCCGGAAAAAAGTTTGCCATTGCGTTATGTAGGTATCTCAACATGTTTTAGACGCGAGGCAGGCAGCCATGGTAAGGACGTCAGAGGAATTTTACGAGCTCACCAGTTCAATAAAGCTGAGATGTTTTCCTTCACCAAGCCGGAAGATTCAGAAAAAGAACATGAATACCTTGTTTCTCTTGAAGAGAAATTGATGCAAGGTCTTGGCTTGCCATATCAGGTAGTGAATATCTGTGCGGGTGACTTAGGCGCTCCTGCATCTAAGAAGTTTGATATCGAAGTATGGATGCCTAGCGAGGACAAATATCGTGAGACTCATTCTTGTTCGAACTGCACTGACTTCCAATCAAGAAGGCTAAATATCCGTTTCAAGGATAAGAGTGGAAAAATTGAGTACGTTCATACTCTTAACGGCACTGCTTTTTCCGAAAGACCATTGATTGCTATCTTGGAGAATTGCCAGCAAAAAGACGGATCGATCAAAATACCTGAGGTTTTACATAAATATACTGGGTTTAAAGAAATAAAACGTTGAACTACTCTATATTAAAGAAAAAGACTGCCAACTAGCAGTCTTTTTCTTTAATATAAACGAGTCCGGATATGCATTGTGGTTAATAATTGTATTGACAAAACAAGTAAAAAGTGATTGTATATTAAACAATGTCCGGCAAAAGCTGGATACTTTGCTGGCAAAAATGCTATGAGGTGATCGTAATGGTAATATTCTCACAGGTTCTGACCTGGCCTCCGTTGTGGTGGCTGGTCGCGGCGTTGATCTTCCTGATCTTCGCTATGCAGGTGGAGGTTCGCCGAGGTTGGGCTCGGTTCAACTTTTTCCGCCTCGTGGGTACTTTGCTGGCCCTCTTCTCTGGGGGACAGGTCGGCAAATTATTCATCGACTCATGGTACAGGTCTGGTTCCACTCCAGGTCTGGAGTGGAAGGGTGCTCTGTGGATTCTGGCCACTGCGATAGTTGGTGTCACCATCACTATCGTATTGAACGTGATTTCCGCAATGCCCCCCAAGGCCGACGACCATGATTAGATTGACCCCGCGGAGGGGTTCCGCCGCTCGACGAGTACGTTTACGTACACGCCGGGCGGTTTTTCATTTGTTCTCTTTTAATATTTACTATGAGTGTTAGAATAATCTTAAGGCAATTAATAAAGGAGAGTATATGAAAGTAGAATTTCATATCAAGGACATCGTGATTACTGCGAGTCAGAAGTCTCTGATAGAGAAAAAGCTAATGAAACTGAAGAGATATTTAAAGAATGAACCGATGACTCTCGATATTTATCTTCGTGACGAAACAAGTGCAGAAAAAGGTGGTGTAGACCAGGCTGTTGAGCTTTCGGCAACATTTAACCATGAGAAATTATTCGTTCGTGAAGTCGATGATAGATTGATGAGAGCGTTTGCTTTTGCATATAAATCTTTTGAGCGACAGATGCAGCGGTTTCATAAGAAACAAATCGATAAGGCTCATGAAGGTTCAGAAAAAGCAGTAAATCGTTTTTTAAAGGCCTTAAGAATCAAAAAATAGCATGTAGAAAATGCAAGGCGTAAAGCATTTTTATGTTTCCTTGATTGAACTCGGCTTGCTTAAATGATACATTGGAATTGGCAATTCCCTAATTCGACGGGGATTTAATGTTTTTTAATTTAATAATGGAATAAACATGTCAATTATTGACCTCCTATACAATCCAAGCAAAAAGGTAATTTCACAGCTGCAAAAACAGGTAGATAGAATAAATCAATTTGAGGAAGTCTTAAAAAAACTTTCTGACGATCAGCTAAAAGCAAAGACCTCAGAGCTTAAAGAAAAATTTATTACAGCCAAAGGTGATTCCGTAAAAGAGCAAGCGATAATAGAAGAAATTACGCCTGAGGCTTTTGCCGTTATGAGAGAAGCTATGCGCCGAGTATGGGGTGAGCGTCATTTTGATGTTCAGCTGATCGGTGGCTTGGTTTTACATGAGGGAAAAATTGCTGAGATGAAAACCGGTGAAGGTAAAACCATTGTCGCTACTTTGCCTCTCTACTTAAATGCACTTAGTGGCAGGGGCGTTCATTTAGTGACGGTCAACGACTATCTCTCAAAGCATCAGGGTGAGGGTATGGGCGAAGTATTTGATTTTCTTGGTCTTTCTACAGGAGTAATCCAAAGTAACCAAGAAACATATAGATTTGCTAAAAAACATAGCTATAAACACTATTCAGAGTGTGAGGGTTTGAATCTGGAGCCTTGTACTCGAAAAGAATCATATGCTTGTGATGTCACTTATGGTACGAACAATGAGTTTGGTTTTGATTATCTTCGTGACAATATGGCTCCGAGCCTGGAACATTGTTCTCAGCGAGAATTGAATTTTGCTATTGTAGATGAGGTTGACTCGATTTTGATTGATGAAGCAAGGACCCCTTTGATTATCTCAGCGCCAGCCGAGGAATCGGCAAGTATGTACCAGCAATTCTCCGTACTTGTGCCTCGTTTGAAACAGGGAGATGATTATATCGTTGACGAAAAGGACAAAGCAGTCAATCTGACAGATAAAGGCATAAAAGAGATGGAAAAGATGCTGCACATTGAGAACATTTATGAGGCTGGTGGCTTCGTAAAAGTTCATCATCTCGAGCAGGCGTTGAAGGCTCATGCATTGTTTAAGAAAGATCGTGATTATGTAGTGCGTGATGGTGAGATTATTATTGTTGATGAATTTACTGGTCGTCTGATGGTTGGTAGGAGATATTCTGAGGGTTTACATCAAGCAATTGAAGCAAAAGAAGATGTTGAGGTTAAAAATGAATCTCAGACTTTGGCAACTATTTCATTTCAGAATTTATTTAGAATGTATAACAAGCTTGCTGGTATGACCGGTACGGCTGCAACAGAGGCCGAGGAATTTTATAAAATCTACAAGCTTGACGTAGTGGAAATACCAACGAATAAATCTGTAAGTAGGAAGGATCTTGCGGATAGAATCTATAAGAGTGAAGACGCGAAAATTGAGGCAATTATTCAGGAAGTTAAAGACAGAAATGCAACGGGTCAGCCGATCCTCATAGGTACTGTTTCAGTGGCTAAAAATGAACTTCTCTCAAAAAGGCTTAAAAAGGCTGGGGTCAAACATGAGGTATTGAATGCGAAGCATCATGAGAAAGAGGCAAAGATAATTGTAAGAGCAGGTCTTAAGAACGCTGTGACTGTAGCAACAAATATGGCTGGGCGTGGTACTGACATCAAATTAGGGGAAGGGGTTAGGGAATTAGGCGGTTTGCATGTTTTGGGTACCGGTCGTCATGAGGCGCGTAGAATTGATAATCAGCTTCGTGGTCGTGCAGGTCGCCAAGGGGATCCAGGATCATCGCAATTTTTTGTTTCAATGGATGACGATCTTATGCGTATTTTTGGCGGTGAAAGATTGAGAAATCTAATGGATTCTCTTGGTCTCCCTGATGATATGCCGATTGAGAATAAAATGATTTCTCGTTCAATTGAGTCGGCTCAAAAGCGGGTTGAGGGATATAATTTCGATATTCGAAAACATTTGGTCGAATATGACGATGTAATGAATAAGCACAGAGAGGTTATTTACAAGAAAAGACGACGAATATTAGAGACCGAGAATCAAGAAGCAGACAATAATTACCAAATAGATTCTGAATTAGAAGTTCCAAACGAGTCGGTTAGCCTTAAGGAAGAAATATTAAGTATTATTGAAGACGAGATAAATAACACCTCGCAACTTCATTATGGCGACGACGAAAAGATAAAAGGTGAGCTAAAAGCCATATTTGGTGATGTAGTTTTGCCAGAATTGAAAGAGATGGTTGATTTTGCGGGCAAACTTTATGATCAGCGAGAAAAAAAGTTTGGCAGCGAGGTCATGAGACAAATTGAGAAGTCGGTCTATTTAAGAAATATCGACATGCTTTGGGTTGAGCACCTGACAACGATGGATGAACTGCGTACTGGTATCGGCTTGCGTGGTTATGGCCAGCGTGATCCTTTGGTGGAGTATAAGCAGGAAGCCTATAGTTTGTTCCAGATGCTTTTGAAAAATATCGAAGCAAATGTGGCCAAGATGATTTTTAAGCTGGAAGTTAAGGTGGAAAAAGAATCGAAGCCTGTTTTGCCGAAAAATGTTGAATATACTCAGCCAGATGTTGATGAACTGGGCGGATTTGAGCATGAAAAAGAAGATCTAGCTGTGGCTCAAAAAATGATGGCAGTATCTCAAGAACGCAAACTGCAGGAAAATAGCGTAACTACCAAAATTGTTGAAAAAGGCAAAACAGTTTATGATCGGATGCAGGAATCTGCCTCGAGCGGACCAAAGTCGCAGGTCAAAAATAGTTCAAAAGTTGGTCGCAATGATCTATGTCCATGTGGAAGTGGAAAAAAATATAAGAAATGCTGTGGTAAATAGAAAACGGAAACAAAACTTAAAATGGATTTGGTGGGGAGCTATAATTTCTTTACCTGTTATTTTCCTTTTGTATTCGTATTTTGTCGAGCCCATGCAGGTCGAGGTAAAAGATTATCAAATCAATTCAACGCAAATTCCCAAGGAATTTATAGGAAAAAGGATCGTGTTTTTCTCAGATATTCATTACGGGGTCAAAAATATTGGTCTAGATAAATTAGTTGAAAAGGTAAATTCTGAAAATCCAGACATCATCATTATCGGCGGCGATTTTGCAGATCGTGATCCTAATAAAGTCGTCGAATGTTTTCAAAAATTGGCAAAGCTCAGGTCAAAAGACGGAATTTATGTGACATTTGGTAATCATGACCGTTGGGTTTTTACCAGACCTAAAATTATTGCTGAGCTTGAGAAAGAAAAAATCATTTCTTTTTCCGATAATGCCGATATTTCCCAATTTAAGATGCGATCTGTTGAGAATAAATCTTTTTGGTTGAGCCATGGAGACGCAAGGATCAAGATCGGTGGAGTGGGGGATCTCTACTATCGGGATCAGAATCTAGAATCAACAATTAGTGACACGCAGAAAAGCGATTTTGTTATGCTTGTCTCGCACAACCCTGATTACTTCGAGAATCTAGATTCAGATAGAATTGATCTTATGTTTGCCGGACATTTGCATGGGGGACAAGTTGGTATTTTTGGCTGGTATCCGATTATTCCGTCTGAATATGGAGCAAAGTATCGTTTCGGAAAATTTGAAAAAAGGGGGACAGAGATGATTGTATCCAAGGGAATTGGAGGGAGTTATTTCCCCTTTCGTTTTGGCGCGAGGCCTGATATAGTGGTAATCAATCTCAAATAAATTAGAAAAGGACAAACTATGATATAAGCATTCAAAACTTTTAGGAGGAATAATAAATCTAATAAAGTTTTTGGAGACTTATGTTTAAAATAAAAAAGTTTGACCTTTTGATTGCAATCTATATCTTCTGTATCGTCGCTGCTGAGCTGATGGGTGGCAAAACGTTCTATCTATTCAATATTGGATCATACCGGCTAAATGCCAGTGTGGCTATTTTTCTTATGCCTTTGGTTTTCACAATAAATGACATCATTGTGGAGGTTTTCGGCAAGGCGAGAGCAAAAGGTGTGATCAGATCTAGTCTTGTCATTATTGTGCTTTTAATTTTATTTACAACTCTTGCCACAATTCTGCCGCCGTCCACTAGATTTTTGCCGAATGAAAAGGCGTACGATACTATCTTTGCAATTTCTATCAGATTTTCGTTAGCTAGTCTCACGGCATTTATCATAGCGGAATTTACTGATGTCTTTATTTTTGCAAAAATCAGAGAAAAGCTTGGCAAAAGCAAACTATGGCTTCGTAACAATCTGTCTAACTTCATTTCCCAGTTTTTAGATACAACAATTTTTATTACTCTAGCGTTTTATGCTCTTGATAAATCGTTCGCGAATAACTATGCTTTTATCGCTAGTTTAGTGCTGCCATATTGGCTGCTAAAATGTACAATGTCAGTTTTCGGCACACCATTTACATATCTTGGAGTAAGTTGGCTTAAGAAAAAAGATGATAGTTACACAGATCAAAACTAGTGTAGTCAAGGAATATGCCCTTCTTGAGCCCTTCTTGGACAAATATCTTGCTGATATAGAAGAAGGAAGTATTTTGGCAATTACTTCGAAGATAGTGTCCATCTTCGAGGGTAATATTCGTAGCAACCAAGAGCCTAAAGATGAGTTAATAAAACAAGAAGCTGATCTATATATCGATTCTGATTCTCCTTTTGTTCTGACTATAAAAAATAATATATTGATTCCTTCGGCGGGAATTGATGAATCAAATAGTGATGAACATTTCATTCTCTGGCCGAAAGATCCTTTTACTAGTGCAAAAATAATCCGTGAATATATTGCCAATAAATGCTCCTTAAAGAATTTTGGGGTGATAATAACTGATAGTAAAACTTCGCCGTTGAGGTATGGGGTAACTGGAATAGCGATAGCGCATGCAGGTTTTGCTGCCCTAAAGGATTATCGGCAGCAGCCTGATATCTTCGGCCGGAAGTTGAAATATACGCAAGCAAATCATGCAGATGCTCTTGCTGTCGCTGCGGTCTTGGTGATGGGGGAGGGCAATGAGATAACGCCGATGGTTTTGATAAAAGATTTACCATTTGTAAAATTTGCTTCAGATAGTCCTACTAAGCAGGAGATTAAAAATTTGAAAATCTCGATGAGCGATGATCTTTATGGGCCGTTACTCTCATCTGTAACTTGGGAAAAAGGAAAATAAGTTCTACAATTCTAGAGTATGCAAATATTATCCAGTTTGGTTTAAACTTTACAAAAATATTTTCACAGAGATTTTGCCAAATTTTAATGGTAAAATAATATTTGAGCTGTCAAATAGAGATGAAGAAATTATTAGATCAAAAGGTATCATCGAAAATATTTTAAAGGAGAAGAATGATCAAAGAAAAGCAAAATAATGAACAGGAAGCCGAAGAAAAATCGGAGAACAATACATCCAAAAAAGAATATGGGGGTATTATCCCCGGTGTGATCTTGATAGTTCTGGGAATATTATTTCTTCTGCCGCGTTTAGGTGTTGATTTCGGAAATTTATGGCCGACATTTCTCTTGGCTCCTGGAATATCATTTATAATTTACTATATTTTTTCTCAAAACAAAGAAAAAACTTCCGGGATTATGATCCCTGGAACTATTCTTGTACTTCTTTCTTCCTTTTTTTATTTTCAGGCTTTTTCTGGATGGGATGACTCAGATAAACTTTGGCCGATATATCCGTTTATAGTGGGCTTATCTTTTTACGCCAAATATCTAGCGGGATATAAGAAAGATCGGGGAATTTTGATGCCGGCGAATATTTTAACTGGTGTTGGTATATTGTTTCTCATATTAAATTACTACTCATTCAATTTGTGGCCCCTAATTTTAATTGTTGCAGGAATGTTTTTTATACTCTCAGCAGTTCGAAAAGAAAAACCAGCGAAAGAGTAGTCTTCTGGTCCGAATGTTCCCATTGATGGTATAATACAAAAAGCGATTATTAATCGAAAGGTTTCTTGTGTCGGCAAACAATAAAGTAATTTTAACTATCCTTGACGGCTGGGGATTATCACCGAATGAGCATGGTAATGCTCCATTGACGGCGAAAACACCAATAATGGATTATATCTATTCTTCTTATCCAAAAACTTCTCTCATGGCTTCGGGATTGGAAGTTGGGTTGAATGCTGGCGAACCAGGCAATTCAGAAGTGGGTCATCTTAATATCGGCTCGGGCAGGGTGGTTTGGGAAAATCTTCCTAGAATAGATCAGGCGATCGAAAATGGTGATTTTTTCCAAAACCCTATTTTAAAAGATATAGTTTCTAAAACTAAAAAAGAAGATAAGGCTTTGCATCTAATTGGTTTGGTATCAGATGGTGGAGTTCATTCTCATATTCGCCATCTTATATCGCTTTTGGAATACGCAAAGCAAAATGATCTCTCGAAGGTGTTTATTCATGCCATTTTAGATGGTCGCGATACTGGGTCAAATGAGGCCATGACATTTCTCTCTCAGCTGGAAGAAGCTACAAATAAATATTGCGGAAGAATTGTTGATTTGGTCGGCCGTTATTATGCCATGGATCGTGATAACAATTGGGATCGTCAGAAGAAGGCCTTCGGTTTATTTATAAGTGGTACAGGTGATCAGTACGGTAGCTTCAAAGAGGCAATTGACGATAATTACAAAAAAGGTAAAAGTGATGAAAATTTTGAGCCATCGGTAATTGACGGGGGAGCTCCAATACAATCAGGTGATTCGGTAATATTTTTTAATCATCGTAGCGATCGTGCACGACAGATGCTTGATATGTTTTATGGCAAAGAATCGGTTGGCTTGCCTGCTAATTTATTAATAATAACCATGACTGAATATGAGAAGGGCCAGAAGGCTGGTATTATTTTTCCGCCTGTAGATTTGAAGAATACTCTTTCTGATATAGTCGCTGATGCTGGATTAAGGCAATTTCATACAGCAGAAACAGAAAAATATGCTCATGTGACTTATTTTATCAAGGCTGGTAATGAAGAGTTGCTTAAACAGGAGACAGACAAAGTAGTTCCTTCGAAAAAGGTTTCTTATGATAAAATTCCAGCAATGTCTGCACCAGAAGTTACGGAAGCTGTTAGAAAAGCTATAAGTGAAGACCATGAATTCATCATAGTTAACTATGCAAATGGTGACATGGTGGGTCATACCGGAATAATGGATGCAGCTGTGAAAGCTTGCGAAAGCGTCGATGGCTGTCTTGGAGAGATTATGGCTCTCGCTTCTGAGAAAGGTTATAAAGCTTTCATCACTGCAGATCATGGCAATTGTGATGTAATGGTTGACGAACTGACTAAACAACCGAACAAAGAGCATACTACTAATCCAGTTCCCTTTGTCTTTCTTGATTTTACGAAGAATCCTTTTACTCCTGTTGACATTGCTTATTCGACAGATGACTATATCCAATACGCGGTTGGTACTCCTATAGGTGTACTAGCTGACATTGCTCCGTCGATTATTGCAAATTTGGATCTCAAGCAGCCGAAAGAAATGACTGGAATGGACTTAAGCGTTGCTATGATATAGAATATAACTAATAAGTTATAAAAATATATGAGCGATATAGATTTAAAACAAAAAGAAAAAAACAAAGACTCTATCAAAAACTCGATTCAAAGTCAGAGTGCTTCCACAAAGGGCGATGATGTTATTATAGAGTTTAGCGATGTTTCCAAAATTTATCCTGGAAATGTTGGCGCTGTTTTGAATATTTCTTTGAGTATAAAAATGGGGGAATTCATATCATTGGTAGGGCCTTCAGGAGCAGGAAAATCGACTCTCATAAAACTTTTGACTTGCGAAGAATCGCCGACAAGCGGCAAAATTGCTGTAGCGAGCAGAGATATATCCAAGTTGAAGAAAAAAGAATTGCCATTTTATAGACGAAAAGTCGGGGTTATTTTTCAAGATTTCAAGATTCTGCCAAAAAAGACTGTTTATGAAAATATTGCTTTTGCCTTAGAAGTTTCTGATGCTACAAATGAAGAAATTGCTGACAAGGTGCCAAAAATAATTGATTTAGTCGGCTTAACCAATCGTGCATTTGCTTTCTCAGAGGAATTATCTGGCGGGGAAAAGCAGAGAGTTTCTATCGCGAGAGCTTTGGTTCATAACCCTAAACTTTTGATTGCTGATGAGCCAACAGGTAATCTCGACCCAGTATCTACTTGGGAAATTATAGAATTACTGTTTAAAATTAATAAACAGGGAACGATAGTTCTATTGGCGACCCATGATAAAGAGGTCGTTGATACTTTGCAAAGAAGGGTAGTGACATTGAGGGACGGCAAGATAGTTTCGGATCAGGAAAAAGGGAAATATATACTTTAGTTCGCTCATTTTACATCTTTTAATCTTATAAAATATACTATGTTTTTGACATCAATTCACAGAATTTTAAAGACTTCGGTCATATCATTGTGGCGAAACCGCTGGCTCTCTCTGGCAGCTACTTTAATCATGGTATTGACCCTGTTTACTATTTCTTTTTTTGTTAGTCTGTTGGTAGTCATAGATAGAACAAGCACATCGCTTAAGGAAAAGGTTGATATTTCTGTATATTTTAACGAAACAACTTCCAAGGATCAGATTTTTTCTATCCAAAATACCTTATTATCTAGGTCTGATATAAAGACAGTCGATTATATTTCCAAGGAGAAGGCTCTTGAAAAATGGCGCAAGATGAGTAGTGGCGATGATAAGATTAGCGGCGCGATTTCTGAGACATTTAACCCTTTGCCGAGAAGCTTAGAAATAAAGACCGACAGTCCGGAGAACCTTGAGAGTGTTAATCAATTTTTGAGCGCTGCAGATTATAAACCTTTGATTAGGGATATTAGTTATCGCAAAAACAAAGATTTGGTTGATCGTTTGGTCAAAATTACGCAGTTTGTTAAATATACAGGGTGGATACTATCATCGATTTTTGTTCTTATCGCTGTATTGATTATTTACAATACAATAAGACTGACTATCTATGCTCGTTCTGACGAGATAGAGATAATGAAACTTGTTGGTGCCTCTGATTGGCATGTCCAAGGACCATTTATAGTTGAGGGCATAAGTTATGGAATTTTGGCTTCAATTATTTCTTCGTTAATCATGTTTACGGCCTTTCGTTTGTTGTTGCCTGTGACAGAACAGTATCTGGGGGTCGGAGGCGTGAATTCTGTTTCGGCCGGTTTAAATTTCGGCATGATCATCGGTGTTCAGCTTTTTGTCGGTTTGATTCTAGGTATAGGATGTTCTTTATTCGCTGTGAGAAGACATTTGAAATAGCTCTTGATAGCCATGGTATAATAAAACTATGATGGATATTTCTAAATACAAAATAATAAAGTTTGCAATTATTCTGGGACTATTGTTTTCTACTATTGGCATGCCAGTAACATTTTCTTATGCCGCTAGTACTGCCGAACTCAATGCTTTGAAGAATAAGTTGGATGCCACAAAACAACAGGCGACAACAAAGCAAAAACAAGCAGAAGAACTGAAGACTCAAGTTGCTATTGTCGATAATCAAATCGATCAAACAGAAAACGCGATCGGACAGACACAAAGTCAAATATCGGATACTAACAAGAGTATTTCTGCTTTAGAGAAAAAGATTATGGATGAGCAAAGTAATCTTGATCACGAACAGGAAAAGATGAGCCAGATATTGGCTTCTTGGTATATGGAGGGTGAAAGCGGACTACTGGAGGCCATTGTCGGAGCAGATAGTCTTTCGGAGGTTATGGATAAACAACAGTACTATGAGTCTCTAAGACAGCAGATTCAAATAAATACAGAGAGAATTCAAGGGATCAGAGACGACCTTTCCAAGCAAAAAGATGAGCAATCTACCCAACTACAAATATTAAATGGCTTAAGACAGGATCAGCAGGATCAACAAAACGAGCTTGAGGATAAAAAGTCCTTTAAAAATAGGCTTCTAACTGACACCACAAATACTTTGGGTACTTTGAAGACCCAAGAAACTGAATTGAAAAGGAAAATCGACGAGATGGCTGCCCAATTATCGGCAGCTTATACCGGCGGAGTAAGATTTCAGGGTGGTGATGTCCTTCCCTCTATTGATTCTAGTTGGTATCAGACTCAGCTTGGGAATTATACCAGACTTGGGGGCAGCCCTTATTCGAATGTAAACATTCATAATTATGGTTGCTATATTACCTCTCTGGCTATGATGGCGAGTTATTATAATCATCGTACAACTAATACTGATATTGCTACGAGAGTTGGTATTTTTAATAGCGGTGGATATCTAATGGGTTTCAATTCCCCTGGACTTGGAATAAAGCTTGGTCCTTTGCAGCGTGTAGATAGGGGAACTCTAAACAGTGAATTAGACAATGGCTATCCGGTGATTGCCAGCGTTCGACTAGATAATTTTAAAGTTCATCCAAACGTTGACGGATCTGACCATTTTATAGTTATAAAAAGTAGGTCTGGTAATACGTATTACATGCATGACCCAGCTCAGGGCAGGGGCTATCGTTTTAGTGATATAATCTCTATTAAAACTGTTAGACCATAAATATAGCAAATATCAATCTAATATTTTCTAAGCAGACTATGCTTAATAATGCGGTAAAAAATGCATTTAAGTTTGATTGTGTTTCTGCTAACATAAACTTATGAGTTTTTATTCACACAATAAATCAAAGAAATCTCCTGCTGGGAGATTGATTTTTCTCTTCTTGGCGCTTGTTGCTTTCTATTTTGTCTTTTCTTTTGGATATTCACTTGGCCAAAAAGGCAAATCTGTCGGCTTGGGAGTTGGTCCGAAAGAAGTTAAAAATATTGAAGTTGGAAAGCCCGATAACCTTGATTTTTCTCTTTATTGGGAAGCCTGGAATAAACTTAAACAGAAATCTGTCTCTGATCCTGAGAGTAAGAAGATGATTTATGGCTCTATCGCCGGCATGCTATCGTCTGTTGACGATCCTTATACCGTTTTCTTCTCCCCAGAAGACAATAAAAGGTTCCGTGAAGACATTCAGGGGGAGTTTGATGGTATTGGCGTAGAATTGGTTTCAAAGGATAATCTACCGACAGTTGTAGCACCTCTCTCTGGTTCTCCTGCTGAAAAGGCTGGGATGAAATCTGGTGACGTAATAATAGAAGTTGACGGCACTAAAACCGAAGGTATAAATTTCAATGAAATTATCAATAAAATCCGTGGTAAAAAAGGCACAAAAGTAAATATTAAAGTCTTCCGTCAGGGCAAAGATGACCCGCTTACTTTTGATGTTGAGAGAGACAAAATTGTTGTAAAAAGTATTCAGTGGGATACCAAGAACATTGATGGTAGAAAGTATTCTGTCGTCAAAATAAACCAATTTGGTGATGATACAGACAGCCTATTTGAACAGTACATATCAGAAGTGATTAAAGATAAACCAGAGGGTATAGTTGTCGATTTGAGAAATAACCCTGGGGGCTATTTAGAATCGGCCGTTAACTTATCAAGTTATTTTCTAGATGGTGGAATAGTTGTTTCGGAAAAAGACAGAAGCGGCCAGCAAAAGGAATATAAGGTTACAAGAAAGTCCAGGCTTAAGAATTTTAAGACAGTGGTCTTGGTTAATAATGGGTCAGCATCGGCCTCAGAAATATTTGCTGGAGCACTTCAAGATCGAAAAGTGGCTAAAGTTATTGGCGAAAAGACTTTTGGCAAGGGAAGTGTACAGGAATTGCTCGAATTGTCTGACGGCTCGGCAGTTAAAATTACAGTTGCAAAATGGTTAACACCGAATGGTCGTGCTATAAATGGTGAAGGTATTGCTCCAGATATTGATTTGAAAGCAAGCGAAGATAAAAATGATGATAATCAGCTAAATAGAGCGATAGAGTTTTTAAAAAGCGGCAAATAGGAGCTTTAAAAAGCTAAATAATTTCTATATAATATAGAAAAATAGGAGGGGACAGTGGCTTCGGATCAGCCAAATAATCCCGTTGTGATGGGATCAAACCAGACAACGGCATCTTTAGGGAATCAGGACAGTACATTGCAGAAAAAGAAATCTCTAAGTCCCTGGGATGAGGAATTGCCGGAAGAAACGCCAAAAGATCAGAAAATTGGTGGTTTTTCAGGTTCCTCGATGACTCAAAATCCAATAGTCAAAGAAGAGCCTAAATTTGTTGTCCCCCAAAACATTGAGAATCAAACTGCTTTAAATATTGTTGACAATAATAATTTAATTACTCATGATTCTGACCTTGCTATAGATGCAATCGACGCCACTGATCATGATGAGGGCGTAAGAAATGGTTCAATGGATCTGGATATTGCAGAAGATGTGCCAGCAGTCGTTCCTGAATCAAACAATATCAAATCTGAATCTCTGTCCCAGACTGTGGCTACTGGGCAGCCGGAAAATGTTTCTCAGACCCAAAATCCTAAGGCTAATGTCGCTACAACTTCCCCATTATCATCTGTTCCTTCAACTAATGTTCCAACGCCTATTCCTATGGCAACCCCTGCAGTTTCCGCAAATACTATAGCGTCTGCTGCTGATGATGATATCGATATTTTTGACAATAGTTTTTCCAGTCAAAAAGCAATTTCTACGGACATTCAACCAGCTAGTGTTGCTTCTACTAGGCCTGCAATAGCGGCTACGCCAACACCATCAGCGCCGATGCAAAACAATTCAGTAGTTTCTAATATGGCAAGCATAAGTGCTGTGCCACAACAGACTATGGCTTCACAAATGCAAACTCAATCTGCGCCAGCTTTACCAGCATTACCTCAGCAGGTAGCTGGTAGCCCAACAGAAGCTTCTTCGGTAGGTCAAATTTATCCCGTTCAGCCGAAGCCAGAGAAGAAGAATATACTCGCTTCTTTGTTCAGTCATAAAGGAAATAAAACGACAAATGTACAAAATTCAGTACCCGCACAGAGTGTAAATGATAATATTGCAGAACAGATGCTAGGGCAGCCTCCTGTGAAAAGGCGTATGCCATTACCGCTATTAATTAGTGGAGGGGTTTTATCACTTTTCTTTTTATTGACCTTGCTTACAGAGAGAGGGATTGTATCTATCGGTTTTGAAAAGATATATAATCCCCTGGGTATTGAAATAATCTGGGGTGGTTTACCAAGGGATGCCGAGAAAGCCTTTGGTCAGACACTTTCAGTAATGGGAAAAAAGACTGGTTTCAAGGTAACTGGGGATATCAGGATCAACATTGATAAAACTATTCAGTCGCCGGTATCAACTCCTTTGGTTTCTTATGCTGATAATGCAAAAATGGCTTTTTATATTAAACCAGAAAAAGCAACATTTGCAGTAGAGGAGGAAGAGTGGGTGGTAGTAGACCCAGATACTGAGGAGAATTCTACGGTTGACAGTAGTCAAATTACTTCCGATACGCAGACTGATTCTACTTCAACCGATCTGGAAGGAAATGCTGGTGAGGATAACTCTACATTAGATAGCTCTCTCACCTCGGACACCGCAGATGATAGTAACAACAGTAGTATCGATAGCGATCAGCAGCTTGATAGTTCCTATGAAGGTGTACAGACTACTAGCAAGGAATTATCCGTGGCTGTTGAAGGGGCTGTGGGTGATGATGGCAGCGACATCAGATTGCTAGTCGACAAAGCTGGAATTTCAGAGATTTCATTGAAAAATAGTCTAGGTAAGCTTTGGGTTAAAAGTGACAAAATTAAGTTCAGCGATAGTGCCGAAGATGGAAAATGGCTTGAATATAATTTATCAGGACTTGAAGAAAAAAATATTTTTGAAGAGTTCTGGGCTGGCGATTGGAGCCAGTCATCAATAAGGGGAAAAAAGGTAGGTAACGAAAAGATCGGCAAAACCAGATGCTATGATTACCAGATTGATGATATCGAAATTGGAGATGCTTTATCTGGTATTGGAATTACATCAGAGGCTATCTCGTCGATTACCGGACATGTCTGGATTGGCATAAAGGACAAACTTATTAGAAAAATAGAATTGAAGATCACTCCAGCCACTTCTAGTTCGATTACATCATTGGATTTGTCTTTGAAGTTCGACAGTTTTGGACAGATAGAGGATTTCGAAAAGCCAGACTCTCTAGAAATTATTACAGACCCTGCTCCTTTTGGCTCCAACGAGGAGACTATTGAGGAGAATGGTGAGGTCAATAACAGTCAGGGGACAGAGTCAGAAGCAGCTAAAGCTGCTGCCGAGAAAGCTGCTGCCGATGCTCTAATTGCTAAAAATGATGAACAGAGGAAAAATGATCTCTTAACTATTAAGAACGCTTTAGAATCTTATAAATCAAAATATGGCAAATATCCTTTATCGAAATCACCTGTAAATCTTGGCATTGAGTCAAACTCTGTTTCGAGTGTTTTGATCCCAAATTATATTTTGGCTTTACCAAAAGATCCCAAAACTGCAGAAGGATGGTTTTATGGCTATAAGAGTATGGATGGCAAATCATATTATTTGAGTAGCAAATTGGAAAATACGCTTGATCCTGCTCTTAAGATGATTGATAATATCAGTCTTTACTTCCTATATAATAATTAGTATGATCGAGTAGTTCATTGAACTTTTAAATTTGTATTAAACAAACAGAATGGAGAAACTATGTTAGTTTGGATAGTCATCGCTATAGTAGCAGTTTTGGCCATAGCAGTCATCGCAATCTATAATAATCTTGTTAAATTGAATGTGAGGACAGATGAGGCGTGGAGTGATATTGATGTTCAACTGAAGCGTCGATATGATCTAATTCCTAATCTTGTAGAAACAGTAAAAGGTTATGCAAAGCATGAGAAAGAAGCTTTTGAGAATGTGACAAGAGCAAGAGCGGAGGCACTAGGCGCTCAAAGTGTTGGCGACAAGGCGAAGGCTGAGAACCAGATAGAAGGTGCACTTAAATCGATCTTTGCTGTTGCTGAGGCATATCCAGATCTTAAGGCAAATCAAAATTTTGCGCAATTACAGGCTGATCTTACTGATACTGAAGATAAAATACAAGCGTCGAGAAGGTTTTATAACTCAAATGTTCGTGAAATGAATATTGCTGTTCAAACTTTTCCAACTAACATATTTGCAAATATGTTTGGCTTTAAAAAACGTGATTTGTTTGAGCTTGAAGAAGTCGCTGCAAAAGAACCAGTCAAAGTTGACTTCAGTAAATAACTAAATAGTAGGAAACAAATGGGCAAATTACCTTTATCGACAATCAATGTTCCAAAAATTAAGATTAGAAATCTTGATTGGTCGAAATTTAATTTAAGAAAATTCAACGGACTGACAATCTGTGCGTTATTAGCATATTTTAATGTTCTGCTACTCATACCTCTTTTTTTCTGCAAGAAAAGTAGTTTTGTGCAATTTCATGTTCGTCAGGGGATAGCACTATTGATTGTTACGGTTGTTTTTTTCTTTACATTTTATGTCTCAATTCTGCCAATACTGTTTGCACTCTTCATTCTTGTTTGTTTTGTTGTCGGCATAATAAATGTAGCGACTGGTCATGAAAGACCATTACCTTTTATTGGCAAATTTGCTAAATAGTTGTTCCACGATAAGTTCTTAGTTCTTTTTTGTTTTTTTGATATGCATAGTTCTTGTTTAATCTATTTATATAGTCTAGATTTGTAATATGAAAAATCTTTGGGTACAAGCTGATTCAAACAAAAGAAGGAGCTTTTTGCTGGTTTTCTTATTCGTGGTTATTGTTATTGGGTTGGGATGGTTCTTTTCTTATAATTATAATTCTCCTCTAATATTGATTATTGCAATTATAATTGCAATAACTCAGTCCTTGGTGGGTTATTATTCGGGTGACAAAATTATTTTGGCCACATCAGGAGCGCAAGAGATTGTAAAAAAAGATAATCAGGAGCTTTGGAATATTGTCGAAAATATCGCGATAACTTCTGGACTGCCGATGCCAAAGATCTATGTTATTTCCGAACCAGTTCCAAATGCTTTTGCCACTGGGCGAGACCCGAAACATGCTTCAATCGCTGTGACATCTGGCTTACTGCAGCAATTGAGCAAAAATGAGCTTCAGGGTGTTATAGCACATGAAATGTCTCATGTTGGCAATTATGATATTCGTTTGATGACAATTACGGCTATACTTGTTGGTATTATCGCCGTTGTCTCAGACCTATTCTTAAGGTCTCGTATTTTTGGATTCGGACGTAGCAGAGATGATCGAAATGATAGTGGCCAGCTGATGGCTATCTTGGCGATAGTAGCAGCAGTTTTGGCGCCAATAGTTGCCATGTTGATTCAACTGGCGATATCTCGAAAAAGAGAATTCCTCGCAGATGCTGACGGAGCTTTGTTAACAAGATATCCAGAAGGGCTTGCTGCTGCCTTAGAAAAAATTTCCAGATCTAAAGAACCAATCGAGCATGCGAGTTCTGCTACTGCTCATTTATATATTTCTAATCCTTTAGGTAGTGAGGGTGGAGAAAAAGACCAATCTTTTTTTACTAAAATATTTGCAACTCATCCGCCAATAAAGGAGCGGATTAAAGTTTTGCGAGACATGAGTCTCTAGACCATTTTTCTATTGACATAATGACCTAATTAATTTATAGTACTATCACATTGCAGAAGGGGGAGAGTGATAGATGAATACTCTTGTTTTGTTAGCAATACCGCTTGCAGCGGGTCTCGTGATTGCCCTGCTTGTGTTTTTCTTCGGGATTAAGGCTACTACAAAACGCGGCAATCCGATCACGCCAGATTTACAGTGGAGAATTTTTATTTCAGTACTCGTATTTCTTATAGTAGTACTGGTACTTTTTTTCGTACTGTTTGTTTGGTGGCATCCTCCCCAGGGCCTTTTAGGCCTCTGGGGAATTTTAAAACTATTTTAAACATTTTGCCATGTCCGGGAATTATATAGCCGGCGAGTTCTAATATCTTTGTACGAGACTTTTTTAGTTCAATCATATCTGATGCATAGGGATCAATTTCTGGACCTCTTTCGCTCCACCAGAGGTCTCCGACAATGGCAATTTTACCATTGTCTGTTTTGACAATCATAGTTAAGTTATCGTAATTATGGCCCGGGGTATTAACAACAGAAATATCGTTATTCAATTTCTCTGGTAAATCATCGATTTTATCTTCATACCAGATACCCCAATAATCAATAGCTTTGGCTGTTGGGAACATGCCAATATTTCGGTAGTGATCCATGTGGGAGTGCGTGATAAAAACGTGGGTAATATCATTGACGGTTAAATTCTCTTTAGCCAAAGCATCAATCATTATCTGCTGACTGGTTAAGACTCCAGGATCGGAAATAATAATCATATTATCGCTTCTAATTAGAGTACTAGTACATCTAGTGCTCTCTTCTTCGTCGGCATTTTTCTTGTCGGCGTTAGTGTACCCTTCAAGCAATATCTTAACTTCTGTCATAAAGTTCCTTTATTAGTGGAATTATTTCTTTTTGTAAGATAAGGCCTGGTCGAACAGCATAACCGTCTTTGAATGTTATATGGAGAGATTTCTCGAGAACAGAATGAATCTTTTCTTCTGGGGCGATAATTAAATTAAATTTTTCATTAATATCTACAACTGTTAGGAAAATATCATCCAAAGATAACTTTCTTTTGATTGTCAAAAGAGCGCTATTTATTTGGGCCAGACAACTAAGAATTGTGGCTGAACTTGCTAGTTCTAATTGTGCTATTCCAACTGAAGTATTATCGCAATTTTGTATTTTAAGATCATCTTCAAGATTTTTCTCGAGATTTTGAAGGATAGCTTTTGTTTTGGCATCAAACATTTCTTTAGCTAAATCGGTTGGAATTTCCGCAATATTTGATAACCAATTCGCCATGTCTAGATCTCTTTTTGTAGTGCTTGCAGATTGGAAATTCAAGGTATTTGAAATCATTCCTCTATAAAGCAAAATAGCCGAAATTTCTGTCGGTTTTATTTTCTGATCGTAAAACTTCTCAGTAATGAGGGTGGCTGCCGCCCCCACTAATTCAATTTGTTTTTTTGCATTCTTGAAAGCATTTTCATCTGATACTTTGCGGTGATCAATTATCTCTACCACCTTTTCGGGGTTTATTGATCTGGAAAGTCCAGGTAGATCGCTTGTATCAACTAATATAATCTTTGATTCTGAATCAATATTTCCGGTAGGATAGTCTATGTGGAGGCGTTCAAGAATGTATTTAACTTCAGGATGTGGTTGACCTGTTAGTATGGGCATTGCAAACTGTCCATTTTCACATAGTAATTCTGAATAGGCTATTGCAGAGGCAGTACCATCGAGATCAGGTCCATCATAACTTGTAATAATCAAATTTTCTTTCATATCTTATTTATAACAGAAACGATAAATACTGAACAGAATTAAATGCTCTAATTCCGTTCAAATCGTGACTTTATGAGAGTTCTTTTTCTATTGAATTGACTCCTCTTTGAAGGTAGAATCAAGCTATGGATAAAGAAGAAGCAAAAATCAGGATAGAGAAATTGCGCAAGTATATTGATAGTATGCGTTACCGTTATCATGTGCTTGATGACCCAACTGTCACGGACGCTGATTATGATTCTCTGATGGAAGAGCTTGTTATTCTGGAAAGAAAATTTCCCGAATTTTATAGTCCTAATTCACCATCGCAAAAGGTTGGTGGTAAACCACTTCTAAAGTTCAAAACCATTGCTCATCAAACTCCAATGATATCACTCTCTGATGCCTTTGATGAAAAGGAAATGAATGATTGGTACGAGAGAATGGTTCGGCTTGTCGGCAATAAGCCCATCGATGAATCTGGGTTCTATTGTGAAATCAAGATGGATGGCCTCGCTGTCTCGCTGGTGTACGAAAATGGAGAATTGATTTATGGTGTAACACGTGGTGACGGTAGGGTAGGAGAAGATATCACAGAAAACATCAAGACAATCCGAAGTATACCTTTGAAACTTAGAGAAGAATCAAAATATTATGATTTTGCAAAGAATAACAGAGTTGAGATTAGGGGCGAGATATTTATGCCTATATCAAGCTTTGATGCATTGAATCTTGAACGAGCCGAAAGAGGTGAAGTTTTATTTGCAAATCCTAGAAATGCAGCGGCAGGCAGTGTGAGACAGCTCGATCCGAAGATTGCAGCAAGTCGAAACCTTGATTTTATGGGCTATGATCTAATCGGATATTCGGTAGAAACACACTCGGAAAAGCATGACGTTATTAAAGAACTGGGTTTGCCAACAAACAAATATAATACTTTTTGCCAAGATTTAAACGCTATTTTTAAGACCTGGTATGAGTGGGAAAAATTACGCCCCAAACTTCCATATCAGATTGATGGGATGGTAGTGAATATAAACAATGAGAATCTTTATGGCCGTCTTGGCATAGTTGGCAAGTCGCCACGTGGAGCCATCGCCTTCAAATGGGCAGCAGAGGAGGTAACAACTGTTATCGAGGATATTGAGGTTAGGGTTGGCAGAACAGGAGTCTTGACGCCTACTGCACATTTAAGACCAGTCTCTGTTGCTGGTTCGACTGTTTCGCGCGCAACACTTCATAATGCTGATGAAATAGATAAAAAGGACATCAGAATAGGGGACACAGTTATTATTCGTAAGGCAGGTGATATTATTCCTGAAGTAATTAGGTCCATCAAAGAATTACGGACTGGCAAGGAAAGAATATTTGAAATGCCTAATGAATGTCCAATGTGTGGCGGCGGAGTTTATAGAAAAGAAGGTGAAGTCGCCTACAAGTGTGCGAATAAAAGGTGTTTTGCTATAGAAAAAAGAGCTATCGAGCATTTTGTCTCTAAGGCTGCTTTTGATATTGAGGGGTTGGGTGAAAAAATAGTCGAACAGCTAATGAATGTTGGTTTGGTCAAGGATCCAACCGATTTGTTTACTCTTAAAGTTGGGGACCTCGAGCCACTGGAGCGATTTGCAGAGAAATCAGCTAGTAATTTGGTTGAATCAATTGAAGCGCACAAAGAAATACCGATCGAAAGGTTTATTTATGCTATTGGTATCCCAATGGTGGGTATAGAAACGGCAACTGACATTGCTAAAAAATTCGGTACACTAGATGGTTTCTTGGGAGCAAAAAAGGAAGATTTTAATTCTATATATGGTATTGGAGAGAGAGTTGCAGATTCGCTTTGGAACTATTTGGCCGACAGTAAAAATCAAAATTATATAAGAAGATTTATAGATGTTGGCGTCAGGATATTACCATATCATTCTCCTGTCTTGGCCAACAAACTAGATGAGAAGCTATTCGTTGTCACTGGGACATTGGAAACAATGACACGAGATGATGCTCATAAAAAAATTGTCGAGCTTGGAGGGAAAATCGGCTCAAGTGTTTCTAAAAATACTGATTTTCTTGTTGTAGGTGAAAATGCCGGATCGAAATTAGACAAGGCGAAGTCGCTAGGTGTCAAAGTGCTGAGCGAAGAGGAATTTATAGAGTTAATAAAAGAGTAGGCAATAATGAAGCACGGAATACACAAAATTGAAGAACTAGCTCATCTAGGTAAGGCTGATTTGCATATTCATTCTAATCATTCTGATGGAAGGCCGACGGTAGAAGAGATACTAGATTATGTTGAGAACAAAACTGATCTGGATGTTATTGCTATTACGGACCACGATAAGATTGATGGCGCCTTAGAGGCCGTTGAAGTGATGAAAAGGAAAAAATACCGATTCGAATTAATAGTCGGCGAAGAGGTGACTTGCAAAGAGGGACATATAGTTGGCCTTTTCTTAACAGAAAAAATCCCAGCAAATATTAGTGCCCATTTGGCTTTAAAGAAAATCAAAGAACAGGGAGGAATTTCGATTGCGGCCCATCCTTTCCAACATGTCAGAATTCGTCATCCTCATTATGCTACTCTTGACGGTATTGGGCTGGTCACTCTCATGAAAGAAAAGGAAAATCTTGATGCTATTGAAATTGTGAATGCTACTCCGACATTAGAAGAGGAGAATCTTAGAGCTGGTTTTGTTAATAGAACATTATTATTTCGGGGGGAAACAGGATCGAGTGATGCTCATATTGTAGAGGCTATAGGCAAGGGTTATACGCTTTTTGAGGGCAAAACAGCTGCACAATTGCATGCTGCCCTAAGGCATCATCAGACACAGCCCATGTATGACAGGTGGACATTCCTTGCATTATTTAAATATCTCTTTTTCTTTATCCCTAGTGGGATAAGAATGGCAGTTTATACTTTAATTCATGGTCGAACGGGAAAAAGATTGCAGATCGTAAATATTCCAAATACGGAGATAAACAGAGGACTTTTTCTGGGCGGTAAGGATGATATTAAAAGTGAGAAAGACACATAGGGATATTGCAGTTGAACTTTGTGAGCGTTAATGTTAGGATTTGGATGTAATATTAACGCTTTTTTTATGGCCAAACTAAGTATTGATGAAGTTGAGCATATTGCAAAACTTTCTAAACTATCATTGACAGGAGAAGAGAAAGAGCTCTATAGCGAGCAGCTTTCCTCTGTTTTGGCATATGTTGAACAGCTAAGTCAGGTTAATACTGACAGTGTTTTGCCAACAGCAAATATTACAGGTCTTGAAAATATTTATAGAGAAGACGAGGTAATAGAATCTGGTATATCGCATGACGATATTGCCAAGAATGCACCAGAATTTAAAGACGGCAGTTTTGTGGTGCCTGGGGTATTTGAGTAAAAAAGATGTCATTCTAGGCCCGCCTGCATAAGTTACTGGATTGCGGGCAGCCTGAAAGCTTGAGATCAGGAGTCTATTTAAAAAATTTAGTAAACTGGATCCCCGGGTCATGGCTTCGCCTGTTCCGAGGATGACAAAGTCATGGAATTATATTCACTTACAATAAAAGAAGCTTCTGAGAAACTCGCTAAAGGTGAGATTACTGCTATTGAGCTGATCTCAAGTATTTTTGAGCGTATTGAAGAGGTTGAGCCAAAGGTTGGCTCATATATAACACTTTGCAAGGAAAAAGCCTTAGAGATGGCTAAAGCTTCCGATGAGCGTCGTAAAAATAGCAAAACACTAAGCGAAATTGATGGTATTCCAATTGCGGTCAAGGATTTATTTCTGACAAAAGGTGTTAAGACGACTGCCGCTTCTAAAATATTAGAAAACTATGTTCCTATTTATGAGTCTTGCGTAACAAGAAAACTATGGGAAGCGGGTGCTGTACTTATTGGCAAGACAAATCTAGATCAGTTTGCGATGGGATCATCTACTGAAACTTCAGCTTACAATACTGCTACCGAATTTAATTCTACTACTCGAAATCCTTGGGACACAAACAGAATACCTGGGGGGTCATCCGGCGGTTCAGCAGCGGCAGTTGCGGCTGATCTTTGTATTGCTGCTATTGGAACAGATACTGGTGGTTCAATAAGACAACCAGCTAGCCACTGTTCGATTACTGGTTTTAAGCCTACATATGGTCGTGTTTCTCGATATGGCACTATTGCGATGGCTTCTTCGCTTGATCAGGCAGGGCCCATGACAAAGACGGTTGAAGATGCTGCAATACTACTTAAATATATCTCTGGTTATGATAGCCATGATTCAACGAGTTCTATAAAGGAAACACCAGACTACTCTCAAAATTTAAAGTCAGACATTAAGGGCCTGAAGATAGGTATACCAAAAGAATTCTTTGGGGATGGTTTAGATTCAGAGGTCGAGAAGATGGTAAGAAATGCGATCAAAGAGTTAGAAGAACTTGGAGCAATCATTCGTGACGTTTCACTGCCAATGGCTCATTTTGCACTTGCTGTTTATTATATTTTAATGCCAGCAGAAGTAAGTTCAAATCTTGCACGATATGATGGAATTCATTACGGCCTTTCTGTTCTGGAAGATGAACATTTTAAAGGAGGGTTAGAGCAAGTTTATGAAAAATCTCGGGCTCTTGGCTTTGGCGATGAAGCAAAAAGACGGATAATGCTCGGGAGTTATGTTCTTTCGGCTGGTTATTATGATGCATATTACAAAAAGGCTCAGAAAGTCAGAACCCTGATAAAAGAAGAGTTTGACAAGGTCTTTAAAGAAATAGATGTATTGGTCGCCCCTGTATCGCCAGTTCCAGCTTTCAAAGTTGGCGAAAAGACAAATGATCCTTTGAGCATGTATTTATCAGATATATTGACCGTGCCTGCAAATCCAGCAGGATTACCGGCGATGAGTATCCCTGCGGGCTTCGTACAGAGAGAAGGAAAGGATTTGCCTGTCGGTATGCAGCTGATCGGTCCAATGTGGGGGGAGCAGACTTTGTTTAATATCGGTTATGCATTTCAAAAGTCAACTAATCATCATCTAAAGAAACCAAAGATAAACTAATTATTTTATAAATATAAGGTTAGATATGGGAAAAAGAGCAAAGGTCAAAAGAGAAAAAAGAGACATGGTTGAAAAAGAGCGGAAGGATTTTGTCAGAAGAATTGAGGTAGAAAAAAATCCATTTGCAAATTTTTGGAAGAAAATTGATGTCTGGGTGTACACAATCTGTCTTTTGCTAATAATAGCTTTTCCATTTATAAGAAAGGATGAAATAGTCATGGGAGATCAAGCAATCATACATACATCGATGGGGGATGTAGAGGTAGAATTATATAATAATGATGCACCGCAAACAGTTGATAATTTTAGCAAACTGTCTCAAAGAGGCTACTACGACAAACTAACTTGGCACAGAGTTATTAAAGGCTTTATGATTCAGGGTGGTGATCCTAGCGGAGATGGTACTGGAGGCGAGAGTGCTTTTGGTGGTTATTTTGCGGATGAGATAAATCCTGAGAGTTTAGGTTTATCTGAAAGTCAGGTACTGGATCTTGAGAAGACTGGATACAATTATGATAGGAAATTAAGCTCGCACAAGATGGAAGTAGGATCACTAGCAATGGCTAATTCTGGACCAGATACTAATGGAAGCCAGTTTTTCATTGTGACAGAGAAAGCACAGCCTCATCTCGATGGCAAACATACGGTTTTCGGGAAAGTGACCAAAGGTCTTGATATCGTGAAAGCGATTTCTGAGGTTCCAGCAGATGATCAGGATAAACCGCTTAACCCAGTTTTGATTAATTCAATTGAGATTAAATAATTTTATTATAATTTAGTTATTAATTGATTGTCATTTCGAACCAAAGGTGAGAAATTTCATGGAGCACATGGGATCTCTCGCACAAGCTCGAGATGACAGTAACGAGAAAAGTCAGAATATGTCTTATAATCAAAATTATAAAGGTAAGAGGAATCAGAATCAGCAGACCATTCTGGAGATAATAGTTATTGGTCTATTCAAGGCTTTATGGTGGCTCGTTTCCTTACCTTTTAAAGGCATTAAATTTGGTGTCAATAAGGTCGGTATGAGCCTGGAAGATCGAAACTATGTAGTTACGAAGAGACACCAGATTGAATCAATGCTAAATACGAATAGTGAAATAGAGTTGAAACATTTAGTGATAGAAGCTGATAAATTGGTCGACTATGTGCTAAAAGCACAAGGCTATAGTGGGGAAACTTTTGCAGATAGGTTGAGGGAGGCTCAGTCATCGGTCAACCAAAATTTGTATAATGAAATATGGCAGGGGCACAAGGTCAGGAACCAAATAGCCCATGAAAATGAGTATCAAATATCAAATATTGAATTGTCAGCAGCAGCTAACAAGTTATTAGAATATACAAAGGCAATCTGATGTCAGAAATAGAGAATGGAGAAGAATATCTTAGTCCAGAAGAGATTTCGGCCGAAGTTAAAAGATTGCTAGACGAGATCACTCTTTATAATAATTTAAAGCCCATGATAGCATATGGACGGCATTGTACATTGACTATGATAGAATCTGATCCTGACCTTTTAAACGGAGAAGATAAAGCCAGCCAAAGCTTTAGAGAGATCCATAAAAAATTGAGTGATTTTTCGTTAGATCTTCGTGAAGAGATGGCTAAAGTTGCTTTAAGGGCGGAAGACGGCATTGCCTATATGGATATACGGAGTAGAACAGATAGAGTTATGGCCGATATAATATTTTTACGGGAGTTTGTTCCGAAAGTTAAGGAGTTATACAAGAGGCTTCATTATAAAAATGGGGTTGATGGGGAAATACGTTGGGATCAACAAACACTAGGGACATTATTTCCAGAGGAAAAAATAGATTAATATTATGGCAAATTTACAAACAAAAATTGGTTTAGAAATTCATGTTCAGCTCAAAACGAAAAGCAAGATGTTTTGTGGTTGTGATAATAATGCAGAGAAAAAGGCGCCAAATAGCGTAGTTTGCCCTGTCTGCTTGGCTTTGCCAGGGGCTTTGCCCGTTGCAAATAAGCAGGCAATCTTATGGACAATAAAGACTGGGCTTGCCTTAAATTGCGATATACCAAAGATTGCAAAGTTTGATCGAAAACACTATTTTTACCCTGATCTTCCAAAGGGTTATCAAATTAGCCAATATGATGAGCCTTTCTGTGTTGGTGGATATGTAGAAGTAGATGGTCGCAAAATAAGATTAAACAGAATACATCTCGAAGAAGATGCCGGCAAACTTATTCATCGTGGTAATAAAAGTTATGTAGACTTAAATCGTGCTGGGACTCCGTTGATGGAAATTGTAACTGAGCCAGATATCGTTTCGCCTAAAGAAGCTGGAGAATTTTTGCGTAAGCTGCAAAAAATTGTACGTGACGTTGTAGGAGTATCAGAAGCCAGTATGGAAAAGGGACATATGCGTTGTGATGCTAATATTTCGGTAAATGATGGCGATAAAATGTCTCAGATAATAGAGCTAAAGAATCTTAACTCTTTCAAGTTTGTTGAGAAGGCCTTGGCTTTAGTCGAAATAAAATTAAATGATGAATATGCTCAGTGGCCTATAAAAGGGTCAAAAGAAACTTGGGGTTATGATAGTGAAAACAATAAGGTCTATCTGCAGAGACGGAAGGAAGAGGCTGCTGATTATCGGTATTTTCCAGAACCGGATTTACCTCCTTTCGATACAACAGAATTTGATTTAGATCTATTGAGAGCTGAAATTAGCCAGGATGAAGAAGAAAAGATAAAAGCTTTAACAAAACTAGGAATAGTCGAGTCTGATGCAAAGGTTCTGGTTGCTGATAAGGTTAAATCAAAATTCTTTGAATCAATAGGAGAGCATCTAGAAGAAGAAAAATTAAGTCTTTTAGCTAAAACAATCGTGCAAAAATATTATAGTTTTGATTTGACCGAAAACGACTTTGCAATTAGCGGTGATTACGCAAAGGCGGTCTCAGCATTATCGGATGGCAAGTTGTCTAAGAGTCAATTTTCTGAATTAGCCTTGGGAATGCATAAGGAGGAACGTAACTTCGAATCTTTCATAGAAGATTTTAATAACGGAAGTTCCGATGTCGAAATGATCGTTTGTAATGCTATAAAATTGTGGCCGAACGAGGTTAATCGCTATAAATCAGGAGAGAAGCAGCTTTTTGGTTTCTTTGTCGGACAAATTATGAAAACAACAGGTGGTAAAGTTAATCCACAAGAAGTAACTAAAATCTTAAGAGAAAAATTGGAGGGATAATGATTGTTGATTTTTCGGAAAAAATCTTGCGACTGATTGAGAACTTGGTTCCAAAATTGCCAGGACTAATATTGACGCTAGCGATTGGTTTCCTTGCCATCAAGGCTGCTTTATTTCTACTATCAAGAACATTGAGAATTTTCCGTCTGAGTAAATCTCTTCGCGATCTTGTCTCTTCTCTTGCAAGTATAGTCTTTTGGGTTATGTTGATTGCTGAAATGGCTCGTCAGGCAGGTTTGGCTAATTTGGCAATCACGATATCAAGCTCAGTTTTTGCACTTGGCTTTGCAATTGCAAATGGTGCTTCAGCAATGGCCGCTGATATAATTGCTGGGTTATCTCTTGCTAGGGATAAAGATTTTGAATGTGGATATAAAATAAAAGTTGGCGACATTGAAGGGGTTGTTGAGAAAATAGATGTCCGGAAAATAAGAATAAAGGACGATAAGGGCTCGATCCACATTATTCCAAATTCTAAGGTAGATAATATAAATGGTTGGTCTGTCCTAGATCGTAATCCTAAAAGCTAAATTTGGTCTTTATGCCGTTGTTATAGCTCTGGTTTTGGCATATAATTAGATCTGATCTAATTTTTATAGTTATAGAAGGGAGACAATGGATACAGAATTATTGCTTCAGATCTTATATGGAGTTCTGATTATCGCTACTATTTTTTTAATAGCGGTTTTGTGGAGAACTTTTGAAATTCTCAGCAATTTCAAAGAAACCACATTTATAATATTGAAAAGAGTACAGGAGATTGATGAGTCTATTACAAAGGCAAAATACACATTTATGGGATTGCTGGAAGGCGTCAAGAGTTTTATTTATTCTTTAGAATTTATTAAAAAAATTAGAAATTCAATAGATAATAAAGGAGAATGATGGCTGAAGATAACAAAAAGTTTCTACTTGGTGCGTTGATAGGAGCAGCGGCGGGTGCAGTTGCTGGTGTACTTTTTGCTCCAAAGAGTGGCAAAGAGACTCGAAAGATCATTGGCGATAAGGCAAAAGAATATACAGAAAAGGGTAAGGAAATGCTAGAGAAAGGCAAGGAAACTGCTCGAGAGAAAGTCAAGGAAGCCGCAGACGAGATATCTAAAAAAATGGATAAATAAGGAAAAATATGCCGAAAGTTGAATTTCAAGATTTATCTATGAATAAATATGTTGCTTCGAGCAAATCATCAGTAAAAAACAAAACGGCCCAGCTAATATTTGTGATCATGATAGTTATATTAGTTTTTATTGCTGGCGGCGTTGGCGGCGTTGGCGGCGTTTTGTTCTTTTCTGCAAATAATGGTGAATTTGCACAAAAGCTAGGGATTAATTTTAAGAATCTGACTATCCCAACGACAAGTACCCAAAAAATTGTTGTAGAAGAGTCTAATGCTATAATTGATGCTACCAATAAAGTGTCAGAGGCGGTTGTATCTATAACACTGAAAAAGACCGTTACTGATATTTTTGGTCAAGTTTATCAGTCGGAAGGTTCCGGCTCCGGCTTTGTTATTACAAGTGATGGCTTAATTCTGACAAACAAACATGTTGTTAGTGATGTGACCGCCAAATATGCTGTTGTGATGAAAGACGGGAAAACTTATGATGCAGCAGTGAAATCACTCGATCCAATAAATGATCTAGCAGTTATAAAAATTGAGGCTAGGAATTTGCCTGTAGTAGAGCTTGGCGATTCTGATCAACTCCAAGTAGGACAGTGGGTTGTAGCAATCGGCAATGCACTTGGCCAATTCCAAAATACAGTGACTGCTGGTGTTATTTCGGCAAAAGATCGTAGAATCGAGGCATCTGACCAAGGTGGACAGGGTCAAGAGACACTTAGCAACTTGTTGCAGACGGATACAGCAATAAACCAAGGAAATTCTGGTGGTCCGCTTGTCAATCTAGCCGGACAAGTTATAGGCATAAACACTGCAGTAGCTGCTAATGCACAAGGAATAGGTTTTGCCATACCAGTAAACTCTGCTAAATCTGCTATAGATAGTATTAAAAAAACAGGCCGTATCATCAGGCCATATCTGGGTGTAAGATATTTCGAAATTACTCCTACTATCGCTAAGGAAAATAACCTTTCGGTCGAATATGGTGCTCTGATACAACGCGGAAAAGGATTGACTAGTTTTGCTGTCGTGCCTGGATCGCCAGCCGATAAGGCGGGTTTGGTAGAAAATGACATCATCACTGAGGTTAATGGTGAGAAAATAGATGAGACGCATACTTTGATTGACTTGGTGCAGAAGTATCAGGTGGGCGAAGAGATTAAAATAAAGTTCTTGTCTAAGGGTCAGGAAAAAGAAACAAAGGTGAAACTCGAAGAGGGTAAATAATATCTAATAAAGATGACGAATTAGACGAATATACAGATAACGATCATTCCAATTTACGTATAGAAAACAGACATGAGAGAGCCCGCCTTAAAGGTGGGTTTTCTTGTAGTGTATTTTTGGTATCATATAAATAAATAATTAATTGATCGGCTAAAATGAATAATATTATACTGGATTGTGGTAATATTGATCAGTCTGTGAGCGTTGATGAAATGAATCTGATGGAGGGTGATGTTGCAGAGGCTAATCGGAAAATTGTAGAGAAAAATGGTGAAGGTAATGGCATGCTTGGCTTTGTTAATTTACCATCAAATTATGATAAAAGTGAATTTGCTAGAATACAAAAAGCCGCAGAGAAAATTCGTAAAAATTCAGATGTTTTTGTAGTAATCGGCATAGGTGGTTCGTATCTTGGGGCTAGGGCAGTCATCGAGGCATTGCAACCTAACTTCTATAATAATCTAAATAAGGATACGAGGCATTGCCCGGAGATATACTTTGCGGGCCAAAATATGAGTGGCTCTTATCTGTCTGACCTTCTGGATCTTGTTAAAGACAAAGACATCTCTATCAATGTGATATCTAAGTCCGGAACGACTACTGAACCAGCTTTGGCATTCCGAATTTTCAAGAATATTTTAGAAGAAAAATATGGTAAAGAAGGAGCTAGAGAAAGAATATTTGCTACGACAGATGCAGATAAAGGAGCGTTAAAAGATCTTGCAGAAAAAGAGGGATATGAAACTTTTGTTGTTCCTGATAATATCGGAGGCCGTTTTTCGGTATTGACGGCGGTTGGACTTTTACCAATTGCAGTTGCCGGAATTAATGTAAAAGAACTGTTAAATGGCGCAATAGATGGTGAGGAAAAATATTCTACAGATAGGCTAGATAATATTGCGAATAAGTATGCTGTCGCCAGAAACATTCTTTATAAAAATGGTAAAAAAATAGAACTTTTTGTAAATTATGAGCCCAAAATGCATTACTTTTCTGAATGGTTAAAACAGCTATTTGGAGAAAGCGAAGGTAAGGATCGTAAGGGAATATTTCCGGCAGCAGTTGATTTTTCGACAGATCTTCATTCCCTTGGGCAATATATCCAAGAAGGGGAGAGAACAATTTTTGAGACAATTCTATTTGTCGACCAGGCAGGTAAAGATTTAACGATTCCAGAGTCTGACAACAACGTTGATGGTTTTGAATTTATTGCAGGTAAGACTCTCAATTTCGTCAATAAAAAGGCGATGGCTGCCACTGCAGCAGCACACTCTGATGGAGGAGTTCCTAATATTTTGATCGGTATCCCAGAATTAACGCCTTTTTATCTGGGCAAATTGATTTATTTCTTTGAAAAATCTTGTGCTATCAGCGCTTATATTTTAGGTGTAAATCCTTTCAATCAACCAGGCGTGGAAGCTTATAAAAATAATATGTACGCTCTTCTTGGTAAGCCAGGGTATGAAGAGCTTAGAGAACAACTCGAAAAAAGAATTTAATTCTCGATTATCAGATAACGATCCAAGCCAGCTAAATCTTTTTTTAGTTCTATTTTTGCCTCACGGTATGTCTTTCGGGCGTATTTTTCAAGCCCAACTGCATTCCTTGGATCTAATTCAATTAAAATGAGACTATTCTTGTTTATGTAACTTTTGGATTGGTCTATAAATCTTTTAATAGTTCTAGCGCCGTTGTCAGGGGCAAAGATTGCAGATGGTGGCTCAAAATAAATATTTTCAAACTTCAATCTTCTATTTTCTGTTTGGTCTGGTACATAGGGGAGATTGGCAATTATTATATCAAACCCGCCTGCCGGCGAGGCAGGTTTTTTGCGAAGAAGGCGATTAGAAAATAGATCTGAGTCAATGAACTTTATTTTATTATTCGAACGGTAGCTAGAGCTTAGATTTTGGTCTCCGACATCGAACAATAATCGCTTGGTATTTTTTTTAGCGATTATAAGTGCCTTTCTGGATATATCGGCAGCAAAGAATCTAGCATAAGGAGGAAATGCGAGCGCGGAAAATGATTTTATTATCGAAATAATTATACAGCCGGAGCCGGTGCCTATGTCTAGAATATTAATTTTCCTATTTTTTAATTCATCACTTTTTCTTTTGAGAAATTCCAATGCTTTAGCAACTAGGAATTCAGTTTCAGGGCGGGGGATAAGGACATTTTTGTTTACAGCAAAATCGAGTCCGTAAAATTCTTTATGGCCCGTAATGTAGGCGATAGGTTCGCCTTTTTTTCGTCTGTTTACAAACCGTCTAAGTTTGTAATATTGCGCGTTTGTAAGTGGCTCTAACGGATGGGAGAATAGGAACGTTCTATCTTTTCCTATAACATTTTCAATAAGGACATTTGCATCAAGTTCCGGCGATGGAGAGCCAGCGCTAGCAAATTCTGAGACTATTTTTTTATAAAAATGAGAAATATTCATCAAAATTTAGGATTGCATAGCGAGTTTGCGCGCCTGATCCTCATTCATGAGAGATTCGAAAATAGAGCCAAGATCTCCGTCCATAATGTTGGGCAGCGAATGCCATGATTGATTGATTCGATGATCTGTCAAACGGTCTTGAGGAAAATTGTATGTTCTAATTTTTTCTGATCTGTCACCTGTTCCGACCTGAGAACTTCTTAGGTCTTTGCGCTCATTGTGCAATTTTTCTTCGAGATTGGCTAATATTCTGGAGCGCAGTATACTCATAGCCTTTTCTTTATTCTTTAATTGACTTCTTTCATCTTGGCACTGAACAACGGTGTTTGTTGGTATATGGGTAATACGAACAGCCGAATATGTAGTATTTACTGATTGGCCGCCAGCTCCGCCGGAACAAAAAGTATCAATTCTTAGATCTTCTGTTTTGATTTCAACATCTGCTTCTTCTGCCTCTGGCATGACCGCTACTGTGATTGTAGATGTATGGACCCGGCCCTGTTTCTCAGTCTCTGGAACCCTTTGGACACGGTGGACACCAGACTCATATTTCATTTTTGAATAAACCTTGTCCCCGCTTATTTCAAAGGTAACGTATTTCATGCCGCCAATAGCGGTAGCTTGTGATTCTAAAATATTTGCCTTCCAATTCTGTCGTTCTGCATATCTAGTATACATGCGAAACATCTCACCCGCAAAGAGCTCTGATTCATCGCCACCTGCGCCTGGCCGGATTTCAATAATTACATTTTTGTCATCATTCGGGTCCTTAGGAAGCAGGGCAATTTGCAATTCTTTCTGAATTTTTTCCTCTTCTATTGCAAGGTGATTTATTTCCTCTTTTGCCATTTCCCTGAGGTCTTCGTCAGCGGTTTCTAACAGCTCGTTGCTTTCTTCTATATTCTTTTTTATATCAAAATAGTGCCTGATCAAATCGGCTAAATCTTGCAAACTTGATTTTTCACGGGCTAGTTTAGTGAATTCTGACTGATTTGATATCGTCTCAGGACTTTGAAGCTGACGCACAAGATTGTCATAGTGGTCTAATATTTTTTTAAGCTTTTCTGTGTTCACATTTTCCTTTGAATAAGGTTTTTATTAGTATAAAAAATCGACCTTATCTCTTATAATTATAAAAGATTTCGGTCGATTTTAATATATGAGACCAAGTTATTTCTCTTCTTTTTGCTCTTCTTTTTTAGCGGGTACTACTTTTTCGGCTGCTTTCTTGGCTGTCTCAGCTTGAATTTTCTTTGAAGCTTCCATTTTTGCTTTGAACTTATCTACCCTACCTGCAGTATCAACAAGTTTTTGTTTTCCTGTAAAGAATGGGTGGCATTGAGAACAGATTTCAACTGAAATACTTTCCTGTGTTGAACCAGCAGCAAAAGTAGCGCCACAAGCGCACTTGATATTAGCAATTTCATTGTATTTTGGGTGGATGTCTTTTTTCATTGGGTTGTTTTTAATTTTTTTACAAGCTCAACTTTATCATACTCTTGATTCCAAGTCAATATTATGGTAGTCTCAGTAAAGATTTGTAAAGGGGAAATCTACACGCTCACCTCAAAGTTTCTCTCCGGTGCTACCGGAGTCATGTTGGGCGGATGGGATTAAAAAGAAACTTAAAGAAGATAATTATTTTAAAAGAAATTTATTCCAAGAAAGGAATTTTGTAATGGAATTACCATCACTTCGCGAGATGCTTGATGCTGGCGTGCACTTCGGTCATAAAACTAGCCGATGGCACCCAAAAATGGCTCCCTATATCTTTATCTCAAAGTCAGGAGTTCATGTTATCAATTTAGAGAAAACAGTTGAGAAATTGAAAGAAGCTTTGAATTTTATCGAAAGAGAAGCATCGACTGGTAAAACTTTTGTATTCGTTGGAACAAAGAAACAGTCCGGCGATATTATCAAAGAAGCAGCAATTTCTGCTGATATGCCATATGTAAGTTCTCGTTGGCTTGGTGGAACAATCACCAATTTTGAAGCTATCAGAAGTGCAGCCAAGAAATTCAAGAAACAAAAAGAAGAGATTGAGAACGAAGAGAAATCATCTTTGAACAAGAGTGAGCTTTCAAAGCTTCGAAAAGAAGTTGCTCGTGGCGAGAAGTTCTTGGGTGGTCTAGTCAATCTTGATCGAAAACCTGATGCATTGATTCTTTTTGGTTCTCATGATGAGGTAATCGCTCTTAAAGAAGCTAAAAACGGTAAGATCCCTGTGATTGCAATTGTTGATACAAATGCAAATCCAAACAATGTTGAATTTCCTATTCCGGCTAATGATGATGCAACTAAATCAGTGAAACTTTTTGCTGAATTATTTGCTAAGACAATCAAAGCAGCAAGAGAAAAGACTGCAAAAATTGTTGAGAAGAAATAACAGACGTTCTTAATATATCCCGAACTCTTTCTGGATAATAAATTAAAATGAACAAAAGGAGCTAATATGGCAATTACTGCAAAAGATATCGCTGATTTGAGAGCCCGAACTGGTTCTGGAATGATGGATTGCAAGAAGGCGCTCGAAGAAGCAAACGGCGATGCTGAAAAGGCAATCGAAGTACTTCGCAAAAAGGGAATGGCTAAGGCTGCAAAAAAAGCTGATCGTGAAGCAAAAGAAGGTGTTATTGAGTCCTACGTTCATTCAAATGGCAAAATTGGCGTTTTGGTAGAGGTACTTTCAGAAACTGATTTTGTTGCTAAAAATGATGAATTCAAGGAATTTGCTCATGATGTTGCTCTTCACATCGCTGCGATGAATCCAAGATATCTGAAGCCTGAGGATGTAAATCCTGACGAAGTTGCAAAAGAAAAAGCTATTTATCTCGAAGAGGTAAAAGCAAGTGGTAAACCGGCTGAAATCGCTGAAAAAATCGTTGAAGGCAAGATTAGAAAATTTACCGAAGAGGGTGCGCTTTTGCGTCAGCCTTTCGTAAAAGATCCTTCTAAGACTATCGAAGAGCTTCTAAATGAGAAGATTGCTAAGATCGGTGAAAAACTAGAAATCAAGAGATTTGTTAGGTTTGAAATCGGTGAGTAACCAAAACAATACAGATTACGAATTAAACAGATTTACAGATAACAGATAGAGAATATGGGCTGCCAGAAATGGCAGCCCATATTTAATGACAAGGGGTGACAAACTGACGAGATTAAGCTAATATGATTGTATGAAATACAAACGAATTTTATTGAAACTTTCAGGTGAAACATTATTGGGAAATGATCATAATATTGATCCTCAGATGTGCGACTTTATCGCAAAAGAAATTAAAACTTTAGCTGAAATTGGTGTTGAGGTAGTGGTTATTTTGGGCGGCGGAAACATTTTTCGAGGAAGAGCAGCCGAGGAACATGGTATGAATCGTACAACGGGCGACTATATCGGGATGCTTGCGACTGTAATGAATTCTCTTGCTTTGCGTAGTGCTTTATCTAAAATGGGAGTAGAAAGCCGTGTTGCTTCTGCACTTGATATGCCAAAGGTTTGTGAATCATATATTAGAGATAAAGCGATAAGACATTTGGAAAAAGGCAGAGTAGTTATAGTTTCAGCTGGAAGTGGTAACCCATATTTCTCGACTGATACTGCTGCAGCGATAAGGGCATGTGAGTTGAATTGTGAAATCGTTTTTAAAGCCACAAAAGTTGACGGTATATATGACAAAGATCCAATGAGATTCGAAGATGCCAAGAAATTTGATAAATTAACATATCTGGATATTATTAATAATAAATATGATGTTATGGATAGTACAGCCGTTACGTTGTGTATGGACAATAATTTGCCGATATACGTTTTCGAGCTTATGAAACAGGGGAATATTAAGAAGGCAGTTCTCGGAGAGGAAATTGGAACGATAGTTAAATAGTAAATCATAAAGTTTAAGGAATGGTATGATCAACGAAATTATCAAAGAAGTTAAACCTAGGATGAGTTGCGCGGTCGAAAATTTGGGAACAGAGCTTTCCCGTATTCGTACAGGCAGGGCAAATCCGGCTATTTTAGATGGAATCATGGTTTCGTATTATGGCACAAATACTCCCATTAAAGAAATAGGAACAATATCAGTGCCTGAAGCAAATCAAATCACAATCAAGCCCTGGGACAGAAATGCATTAGCACCGATTGAAGCGGCAATCAGAAATTCTGATATAGGTATAAGCCCGATCAATGATGGGACACAGGTCAGATTAGTCTTGCCTGCTATGACAGAGCAAAGAAGGAAAGAGATAGTGGTTATCGTTAAGAAAAATGGCGAAGAGGCAAAAATTGCTCTGCGTAACATTCGTAAAGATGCTTGGGATAAGGTTCAGACCGGATTAAAAAATAAAGAAGTTACTGAGGACGATAAATATTGGGCAGAGGAAGAATTGAATAAAATAATTGACGAAATGAATAAGGAAATTGATAAGGTTATTGCTGGAAAAGAAACTGAAATAATGAAAATTTAACGGAGGAAAATGTTACTTACAATTATTGCGTTTATATTTGCTATAGGAATCTTGATAACCGTTCACGAACTTGGTCATTTTTTGGCTGCTAAGGCTTCAGGGATTAATGTTAAGGAATTTTCCATTGGTTTCCCCCCAAGAATTCTATCTTTTACTCGGGGCGAAACTAAATATACTATTGGTTTGCTACCACTTGGTGGTTATGTAAGTATGCTAGGTGAGAATAGCGAATCAAAGGATCCTCGGGCCTTTAATAATCAGACTCCCGGAAAAAGGTTTTTTGTCAGCGTGGCTGGCGTTATTATGAACTTTGCTCTTGCCTGGTTATTGCTAGCTGTTGGATTATCTATCGGGATGACTCCGATGGCTACGCCATCAGATCAGGTGCCTGGCGAAAAGATAAAATCACAGATATTTATTGCTGAAATTCAAAAAGATTCTGCCGCTGATAAGGCTGGACTTAAAGCTGGAGATGAGCTTAGAAAAGGTGTTACAGCAACAGAAGTTGTTGAGTTTAAATCGGTGGGTGATGTGAGTAGTTTTACGCAAAAGAATATTGGCAGTGAGGTAAAAATTGAGGTTACAAGACAGAATGAAAAAATAGAGAAACAGATCACAATATCGTCGAATAAAGAGGCTCCACTAGGTGTGGGGATTCAAGATCAGGCTGTTGTTAGAGTGCCTTTCTACAAGGCGCCATATGTTGCCGCTAAAGAGATGTACCTGATAACTGGTGCCATGTTCTCCTTCTTGGGTGATTTCTTTCAACAGCTTTTTCAAACAGGAAAGATATCTGACCAAGTCGGTGGACCGGTTGCAATCTTTAGTGTAAGTGGAGCAGCAGCTCGTGCTGGGTGGGTATCCTATCTTCAGCTCCTTATTATGCTTTCAATTAATCTAGGACTCGTCAACATACTTCCGTTTCCGGCCCTTGACGGTAGTCGAGCCCTATTCATTATATTTGAAAAAATTTTTGGCAAGCGTATAGTGAAGGAAAATGTGGAGAATATGATACATACTATAGGTTTTGCTTTGCTAATACTATTGATTATAGCTATAACTTATAAAGACATAATTCGGTTGATAAAACCTTAAATGCAATTTAACACCAATATAGGAATTTTTCATGAAGCAATCACAGTTATTTCTCAAAACTAGAAAAGAAGTTCCATCTGATGCTGACTCTATTAATGCATCTTATTTAGTGAGGGCTGGTTTTGTTCATAAACATATGGCTGGAGTATATGCTTTGCTTCCTTTAGGATTACGGGTCTACAAAAAGATAGAGAAAATTATCAAAGAAGAAATGGACGCTATCGGTGGCCAAGAAATATTAATGAATGTTTTGCAACCAAAAGAACTTTGGGAGGAAACAGGACGTTGGGATTCTGCTATTGATATCTTCTATAAGATGAAGGATAGCCGTGGCAAGGAGTTGAATTTAGCACCAACTCATGAGGAGGAAGTAACAGACATTGTGCGAAAGAATATCCGTTCGTATAAAGAATTGCCGATGGCTCTTTACCAAATCCAGACAAAATTTCGCAATGAGCCAAGGGTAAAATCTGGTTTGCTTAGGGGTCGGGAGTTTATTATGAAGGACATGTATAGTTTTGCTACGGATGATGATCAGCACGAAAAGTTTTATCAAGCGACAATCCCAGCCTATTTTAATATCTTTAAACGTTTCGGGCTAGACTCTAAGTTAGTTGAGGCATCAGGCGGAATATTTTCTAAATATTCTCACGAATTTCAAGTTTTAACAGCAGTTGGTGAAGATACAATTTATTATTGTAATAAGTGCGAATTTGCTCAAAACAAAGAAATTGCCGAAGTTAAAGAAGGGGATAAGTGTCCAAGATGTGACGGCAAAATCCAAGTTGCTAGAGGGATCGAAGTTGGCAATATTTTCCCATTAAAAACAAAATTTTCCAAACCAATGAAGGCAACTTTTCTTAATAAAGATGGCAAGGAAAAATATTTTGTTATGGGATGCTATGGTATAGGCTTGACTAGGGCTCTGGCAACAGTTGTCGAAGTTCATTACGATGTTGTCAAAAATAAAATGGTTTGGCCAAAGGAAATTGCTCCATTCGCTGTGCATCTAATTTCGCTGAATCAAAATGAAGAAGCTGATAAGATATACGCTGATTTGAAAAAGAAGGGCATTGAAGTTTTATATGATGACAGAGATATCTCGGCTGGTCAAAAGTTTGCCGAAGCTGATTTAGTCGGCTGTCCTAATAGACTAGTTGTCTCTAGAAAGTCATTGGAACAGGGTGGGGCAGAATCTATTGATATGAATAATGGTGAATCAAAAATTATTTAGAAGCATGGACTTATTGCTATAAAAAAGCGTCATGATGAAAATCCTGACGCTTTTTTATAGCGTTTACAGGCGATTGGTAACCGATTGACCTCGAATACAGTTTGTTATATATTGTAGGGCTTACCAATCATGGTAGGCGTATCTACGCGATATAGGGGGAAGCGTGGCTGGAAAAAATCGCGATCATCGTCGTAGCAAGGATCTTCATCCGAAGCAAGCCCATGCTTTCATGGTGCGAAGTGGATTGGTAGAAGACAAACTTGTGCAAGTTATCGAAGAGGTGACTAGACGGGTTCAATTAACTCAAAGCGAGAGAGCCCAAAAGAGGCTCAATCCGACTGTTAAGGTGAATTACAGGCGTTATGTCGAGAAGGAGCATCTTGCTCGAATTCACCGGACTACTATCTGGACAGTTAAGGAGGCGTTTTTACGTCTCGATGCAGACATTAGAGACGCATATGATCGTGGATTATGCATAAATCGCATTATGCAATCACGTATTGAGAGGCTGACATCGGACTATCACAAGTACGAAAAGGAAAAATGTTGGTCGGTAATTTCTTATATCCGTAAAAGGATAAAAGTCAATCGTCCAATCCTCTCCTGCGGCGACCTGGGTGCGCAGTTCCAGATGAATGGTGAGGCAGTGCGACTGCTAATCCACGACCGCTTGTCGAGCGATGAATTGGAAAAATGGAAAGTTTTAGTTCATCGCTCCAAAAAAATGCCAATTTCAAGGATGAGTCCTACCTTGAAGCCCAAAAAAACAGGCACTATCCCTCGAACACCGAGTGTGGTTGAGAGGAAGTATCAGCTTGTAGCTAGGGGCTGGCAAAAGTACCCGAGTAAAGTACTGGAAGAGATGCTAGACTTTGTTCGGAAGGATATGGACAAAGTCGAAAGTGGTGATGGGATGATCACCAACTATTATACTCTACGTGTAATGTTTGGAGTTTCGGTGGGCGTCATGCCAGGATATTTCCAGCATACACTTGGACCGATCCAATTCGACCGGCGGAAACGTTTATCCAAGATCCGTCGATCGAAGAAAAAAGGGGAGGAAAATCCGGCGGCGGGGGCATGACGCCCCCGCCCCATGATATAATAAAACCATGAATTTCAAAGAAATTATTAAAAATATTCCGAGCTCTCCTGGAGTCTACCGTTTCATCAGTATTGATGATGTTATTTTGTATATCGGAAAAGCTAAGAATCTAAACAAGAGGATCAAACAATATTATCAGAAGGAGTTGAACAGAGGTCCGTGGATAGAGGAAATGGTGAAGATTGCGCACGATGTTAGATTTATCGAAACTGACTCAGAGATCGAGGCAGTTATCTTGGAGGCAGAATTAATTAATAAATTAAAACCGAAGTTCAACATTAAACTTAAGGACGATAAATCATTTTTAGTTATAAAAATAACCAAAGAAGAATTTCCTTGCCTGACGCTTGAAAGGTTTAAGAATATTAATTTAAAAGATAAAAAAGCTCAATATTTTGGACCATACCCCTCGGGAGATTTATTAAGAAAGTCATTGAGATATTTAAGGAAGATCTTTCCATTTCGAGATTGCTCTGTTACGAAATACAAAACATATAAGCGCAAAGTTAGACCATGCATGTATGCAGATATAAATGTATGCAGCGGTCCTTGTTGCAGTCCGCTAGAAGCAGAGCAATATAATAAGAACATCTTGTATTTGAAAAAATTCCTGAGGGGTAATAAGAAGTCGATTGTTGGCTCTCTGGAAAAAGATATGAGAGTTGCCAGTAAGAAAAAAGAATACGAAAATGCGGCTAATCTGCGAAATAAAGTTTTAGCCCTCAACCATTTAAAAAATGTAGCAATTGGTTTGAAAGATGAACCATTTGATATAAATAGGCTACTTTTTAAACGGATTGAATGTTTTGATATTTCCAATATTATGAGTAGTTTCGCGGTTGGGTCCATGGTCGTTTTTGTCGAGGGAGCGCCTGATAAAGCTGAGTATCGGAAGTTTCGAATCAAGGAAGAGGTTTCAAGCGATTTGGAGAGGTTGAGAGAAGTATTAACCAGAAGATTCAAAAATGATTGGCCCAAACCTGATTTGATAATTATTGACGGTGGGGAGATGCAATTGAGAGTTGCTAATGAGGTTTTAAAGGAATTACATCTAAAAATTCCGGCGATTTCTATTTCAAAAGGAGTAAAGAGAGATAAAAATGATTTCCATTATTCTAATTCCGATATTGCTAAATATTTCATGGCTAATAGGTCACTAGAGAACATTGCGATTTCTGCTCGAGACGAATCGCATCGATTTGCCATAAAATATTATAGAACGCTTCATGGTAAAGAACTTTTTAAATAGATATATTGCTAAATTGCCGTTTACTCCCGGCCTTATCAGTGATAGATTAGATTAATGAAAGACTTAATCAAAAGTTGGTGGAAGTGGCTTCGCTATGAACCAAGCGACCCTCGTTTCAATGCTGGTGGTGTAATTAAGATTGCTGTAATTGGTGGTGGCACTGGCTTGGCGAATATGCTGCGGGGCTTAAAAAAATATTCAGACAAGATAACTGCGATAGTTGCTGTTACTGATGATGGCTCTTCATCCGGCGTCTTGCGAAAAGAGTTTGATATTCTTCCTCCTGGCGATATCCGAAAATGCATTTCTGCATTGGCTTATGATGAGGATTTAATTTCCAATATTTTGGAGTATCGTTTCTCTAAAACCAAGAAATCATTCGGCGGCCACACTCTTGGCAATATTTGGATTACGGCACTTTCAAAGTATTTTAATTCGTTTGAAAAGGCATTAGAAGCGACAACAGAGATTTTTAAGACGGCTGGTCGAGTTTTGCCTGCCACGCTTGGTAACGCCGGCATAGTCATCTATTATGCCGATGGATCTGTAGCTGAAGGCGAATCTCATCTAGATGAAATAGTAAAAAAGATCGACAAGATTACTCTAAATAAAAAAAAGGTCAGGGCATATGATAAGGCTGTGAAGGCAATCGAGGAAGCCGACTTGATTTTGCTCGGTCCTGGCAGCCTTTATGGTAGTATTATCCCAAATTTACTTATCTCCGGAGTTAGGGATGCAGTTTATAGTAATAAAAAGGCTACCCGAGTTTATATAGCTAATTGCTCGACAGAAAGAACGCAAACTGCTGGTTATACTATCGAGGACCATATCTTCAAGCTAATTAGCCATTCTAAAAAACGAATCTTTGATTATTGTCTAGTCAATAACAAGATCTTGAGAAGTTCCAAGGATGAGACCAAACTTGGAGAGATAAATAATATTACTACATTAAGCGAAGAGGCTCTGGGCGTTAAAATAGCTAGAGACAATGTCATAAGTGAGAAGAATCCGCTTTTTCACGATTCAGACAAGCTAGCAAAAGCAGTAATAGATTTGTATAATAAGTGTAGAAAATAGTAGGTAGAAAACGGAGGGGTTAATGAATCAGTCATTGATTGTTGCCAATTGGAAAATGTATATTTCTAGCATCGCAGATGCTAATGTTCTGGCCACTACTGTGCGTAATAACGTTGCCTCGATAGATAAAGTTAAGATTATTGCTTGCCCTCCATCTATTTGGCTAACTGAGGTAGCTCAAATTATAGGTAAAAGTACGAAGCTCTCTCTGGGCGGCCAAAATGTTTTTTATGAGCCTGATGGTGCTTATACTGGTGAAATTTCTCCTATTATGATGAAAGAGGTTGCAGAGTATACAATAGTCGGACATTCCGAGAGAAGAGAACATTTCGGAGAAACTAACTTTGATGTTAATGAAAAAGTCTTGGCTTGTCTGAAGGCAGGACTAAGGCCAATCATTTGTGTTGGTGAGCGCAAGAAAAGTGGAACTCTTGTCCAACCTATCCGAGAGCTTCACGAAGCATTAAGCCATGTCCCTAAAAAATATTATAAGGATATTGTCGTTGCATATGAACCTATATGGGCGATCAGCAACGGAACTGTTGGTGATAATGCAAGTCCTGAATACGTCGCAAAAGTTGCCAATAAATTGCGAGAGATTGTTCATACTGAAACTCCAATTTTGTATGGCGGTAGTGTAAATTCTAAAAATGCTAAAGGTTATGCTGAAAGACCTGAGATTGATGGTGTGCTTGTCGGAGGCGCTAGTGTACGAGCAGGTGAATTTGTTAAAATTTGTAAAATATTTAGCGAATCAAAAGATATTTTGAAAAAATAAAAGTTATACAAATAACGGAGTTTTTATGAAAGTTGCAATAAATGGTTTTGGCAGAATTGGTCGGGCAGCAGCAAAAATTATTACAGAGCGCGAAGGTATGGAACTTGTCGCTATAAATGATCTAACAGATGTCAAAACTCTAGCTCATTTGCTTAAATATGATAGTTGTTATCGTATTTGGGACCATGAAGTTGGGTTTGATGATGGAGATTTGATTATTGATAAAAAAATAGTTCATTCTTATGCAGAAAAAGATCCCTCAAACCTTCCCTGGAAAGAGCTGGAGATTGATATAGTACTAGAGTGCACCGGTCATTTCCTTACTCAGGTAGATTGTCAGGTGCATATCAACGCTGGGGCAAAAAAAGTTGTGATGTCCGCGCCGGCTAAAGACGATGAAACAGCGATGTATGTTATGGGAGTGAATGCTGATCAGTACAAAGGAGAAATTATTGTTTCAAACGCTTCTTGCACTACTAATTGCATTACTCCAGTTATGAAAGTTCTGGAAGACAATTTTGGAATTGAAAAATCGCTGATGACAACAATCCATTCTTATACTGCTGATCAAAATCTTATTGATGGTCCTCACAAAGATTTGCGCAGAGCAAGGGCTGCAGGAGTTAATATAGTGCCCACATCAACTGGCGCTGCAAAAGCTGCTTTTAAAACTATCCCAACACTAAAAGGAAAATTTGATGGTTTGGCTGTAAGGGTACCGACGCCAGTTGTATCGCTCTCAGATATTACTGTGGTTCTAAAGAAAAAGACAGATATCGAGGAAATCAACAAGGCTTTTGAAAAAGCTGAAGATGGAGAAATGAAAGGAATCTTAGCAACTACTAATGAAGAAATTGTTTCGTCTGATTTGATAGGCATGAAAAACTCGACGACAGTTGATCTATCATTGACTCAGGTTGTCGATGGCGATTTGGTAAAAGTAATTGCTTGGTATGATAACGAGTGGGGATATAGCGAACGTTTAGTCGACTTAGCAAATCACATTTCAAAAAGCGCCTAGATATATTAGCCTAAATCGCTCTCTTTTGTTTCATCTTATGTTCTGTCAACATTTTTTTTACTACTGCTATTTTTGACTTTAGTTCTTCAATTTTGGCATAGTCATGATTCTTCAGGTTTACTGCTTGCTCCAATTGCTTGAATGATAATGACTCTTCTAACTTGAGTATAGCTTCCTCGTAAATTTCTGACATACCGGTTTTCATAGAAACAGTCTTTATAGCCATTAGTTGGTCTTGCAGGTATGATATTTCTTTTGTAAGTCTCATCATTTTCTCATCCCTTGTTTCCTTGATTCTTGGGTGGTAGGGTCGGCTTTCTCTAGCTGCTCTAACAGTCTCTGCGGGAGGCAATTGGTCACTGTCGCCGGTTTTTATCACATCTTCGATATCTTCTTTAATAGATGGTTCAATTACAAGAGTGGGATCGTCTACTTTGGTGATTTGGGACAACTGTGGCAATGTTAGATCGGTTTCTTGTTCTGCTAATTGTGGTCTTGGCGCTTCTGAAACCATTAGATAATCCTTTTGATTAAGAATAATAAGTTCTTATATATTTCAATTATGATTGTATCTTAGTACTTTTTTACCAATTAGAAAAGCGAGCCACGACGATACTATACCGGTTGCTATTCCACCGATGATATCACTTGGATAGTGCATGCCCAGATAGAATCTTGTCCAAATCATTAATATAACAAGCGCCAACAGGGGAGAGGTCGCTTTTTTATAAAACTTTATTAAAACTAAGAAGATTGCAGTGCTCGAAGCTGTATGACCAGAGACGAAGGCACTATTGATAGCATCTGGACCCAAATGGTGAAGAGCTGGAAATAATAAAAATGGGCGTTCACGATAAAATATGTTTTTTAACAGACCGTCATTGATGATAACTTCGATGATTAAAGCCATGATCAATATAGCAAACATATGCCTGCCATGCTTTTTGTCAAATATTGAAAAACATAAGCCAATAACAAGCCAAATTATTGCGTACTCGCCAATATTGCTTGCAAATACCATTATCTGGTCGAAAAATGGGTTATGAAAGCCGTTTATAGCTTCGAGAATCCTGAAGTCTAATGCTGTTGGTGTTTGAAAGATTTTTATCATAATTATTAATGCGATCCACAGTTTTTGCAGAGGCGGTATGATCTAAATAACAACTTTGTAATTTTATCTTTTTCAACTGGATCATAATTTTTAATGACATCATTCAATAACTTTAAGTTTGATTCACATAATGGCAGATTAAATACTGATGGAGTCACAATATCACAGTTTATAATGTTGCCTTCGTCGTTTAATTTATATGAATGAATCAATGTTCCATCGGGTGATTCGCAACAAGCCGTGCCGATACTAAATTTTTTTGGCAGCTTTAGAGGTTCGATGGAGATGCCTTTATCTAACAGATTATTGGTAGACTTTATGGCTTTTTTTGTAAAATAATAAAGTTCAATTGCAGAAGCTATTATATTGTTAAATGGATTATTATAATCTGGGTTAAGATTCAGGCTTTTAACAAAATCAGCCACATCTTTATCATCTAACTTATTCAAAGCTAGTCTTGCGAGTGGGCCTGCCATTATTTCTTTGCCATCTATTCTGCCATACTTAACAGTACTATGAGGCTGTAGTTCTTCCAATAAATGCTCTTTGTACTTTTCGACCACAAAGTGCTTATCTTCACTTGTCCATATGCCATTTCCGGAAACTATATATTCTCCTGGTCGGTGAATTGCCCCCATAACATTTTTTAATTCTAATATTGGATAATCGAAGCTAGCGAAAATAGACAGCGTATTTTTGGCACTATGGATTGCATTAGCGCTTTCGTCAATAACACTTTTTAATCTTTTTACGGTTGGGTAGGCTGTAAATCCTCCAGGTACATTAGATATGGGGTGAATTGATCTTCCGCCGATCGATTTGATTATATTATCGGCAAAATTTTTTAGACAGACCGCATTTTTAAATATTTCCTGATGATCTTTTTGCAATTCTGAGAGCGAATTAACGCCGGTAAAATAGGGCAAAATTTCGAGATAGAGATACAGGGTATGGCTTTGTATTATTTGTGCATACAGCAGCATGTCTCGAAGTTTTTCTGTCTGAGAGCTTGGGTTTATGCCGCATGCAATTTCGATAGCTCTTGTCGATGTAATGTTGTTTGCGACTGAGTTAGCTCCACAAATACGAGAGGTAATTATTGGTACTTCCGAATATCTTTGGTTGAAAACAATTTTCTCAAAAAATCTTTGATAATCGTTAGATATAAATTTTGGAGTAGATTCTGTCATTATTTTATTTTTAAGTTTTGTTTACCATTGTCGCCATAGATTATCAAAATTTTTTCAAGCTGCTCCTGACCAATCATTGGCTCCAGGATTTCTCTTATTTTGGGGATATTGGGTTGTGTGATGGTGCCACGGCAACCAAGGCAAGACCCGCCGCTGTTTATACATACGCTATTGCATCCTGCTCTAGTAATGGGCCCGAGACAAGCCTTTTTGTTCTTTATCAAACATTCATTTTCATTTTTTCGACATTCAAAACAGACTGGAAGCTGTGGTAAAACAAATGTTTTCCCCCAATAGATGTCAATAAGACAGCTATAAAGCTCATGGAAATTTATAGGACAGCCAGGTATTTGATAATCAACCTTTATAACGTCTCCTATAATTTTTACTGGTTCGTGATTTATTAATTTCTTAGGCAAATTGTTTCTGATTGATTGAAATCCTCCCGTATTTGCACAAGCGCCAATAGCAATAACTATTTTGGAGTGTTTTCTGATTCTACGTAGCAAATTTTCTTGATCTTTGTCCCCAGGATTTCCTTCGATGATTGCTACTTCTGATGGCTTAATCATCTCGCCATCTTCGCTATTAAACTCGGTAACTTCATAAAAATTGAGAATTTTTTGAAAATCATCAAAATGATTTAAGGCTTCTTGTTTACAACCATTGCAGCAGACAAGTGAATAAAATGTTAGTGCTTTTCTCATTTGGAAAGTTCTGTTTTAATTTGATCATATCGAAAGACGGGTCCATCCTTGCAGGTCAGATACTGGCCGATATTACAGTGTTGGCAAACGCCAATCCCACATTCCATACGTCGTTCATACGAGATATATATTTGGTTTTCTTTAAAACCTCGATCAAGCAAAGTGTTTATGCAAAATGGTACCATAATTTCCGGTCCGCAAATCAAGACAATCGACGAGTTAATATTAAACTTTTCATGTTGTAGAGGCTCGGTAATTAAGCCTTTTTTGTATGCTGGGTCGTTTGCAATGTTCTCAATATAGAGATTGATAGAAATATATTTTTTCCATTTTTTTATTTCATCTTTAAATAGAATGTGGTCTACAGTTCGGAAACCGCCGATCAGGTGAATCTTGCCATAGCTGCCACGATGAGCAATTATTTCCTTAATAAGGGGTCGGAGGGGGATTATGCCCATACCGCCAGCTACCATGATTATGTCTTTGCCCTTCAACTTTTCTGTCGGCCAACCATTGCCGTAAGGCCCTCTGACCCGAAGATTGTCTCCTGGCAAGAGCTTTGCCATCGCGCTTGTCGTCGAGCCACACCCTCTAATGCAAAGCTCAAAAGAATCTTTTTGAGATGGATTAGAGCAGGGGGCGAAAGTAGATTCGCCGATGTGAGGAATTGCTGCTTGGACAAATTGACCCGGCTTAAATTGGAGTTTTCCGGATATTTTGAAGGTAAATATAGAGGGAGCAGCTTCTTCTTTTGTTAGAATTTCATATTCCTTGTAATCGAAGTTATTCATTTAATTTTCTCTTCCTGACTTTCTATCGAAGAAAGTATTTTATATTGATTTAGGTGAGCTGGGCATGCTTTTATACAGCGTCCACAGCCAGTGCAAAGAAAATCTTTTTTATCTAAATACGCTCTTGCAAATTTATGATGATACCAATTGTATAGACGGTTGATCCGCTCAGGCCGTAGGTCGTGATGGTTTTGAACTTCAGAGAAATTTTTTGCGAAACATGAATCCCACGATAGGCACGAGCTGCATGAACCATCATCTTTATTATCTTGTTCATGTCTTGTGCAGAAGCATAGAGGGCAGACAGCACTACAGGATCCGCAACCAAAGCAATTATTGGCAATTTTCTGCCAGAAATTCTCAAAGTGGGGCAAATCATCAATTGCTTTAGAGAGTTCTTTCTTATCAAAGATTGTTTGTGCGCCCAGGTCGATGTTTTTCAACTTTGGCTTCTTAATATGGTTTTTTACCCCATTTTCTCTTAAAATTTTTTCTCCGATTCTTGACCCTGAGAAGATAGAATAGCCGGTTTTCTCTTCCTGTATATGAAGATCGAAGAATTGTATTTTGCCATGGCCAAAAGCACCACAAAAACAAAATTCATCCTTTTGACACTCTGTTGATACAACCAAGATATCTTCTCTTTTCGGCAATAGGTTAGTGTGGGAAAATTCACTTAAAAATTTGTTCAGGGCAATAGCGTCGCAGTTCGTGATACCTATGAAGGCTAATTTTGAGGATGATGGAGAGTCTAGAGATTGGCCATCTGGCCATAGGTATTTCTTAAATGACATTACTGTTTTTGGCGTTGGAATTAGTACGGGGGATTTTCTGTACTCGGCAAAAACAACCTTGCTATCAATTTTTTGAGTAGCAAATGTTTTATATTCCTTCGAAATATAACTGAGTATCTGATCTAGCTGGTGTTTGTTTATAAAAGATTGCATTTACCCTCCAATTACATTTTAACCTTTTTCTTACTAGGATCTCAACATACTGGTAAAAATATAAAAAAGTGTTATAATAAAGAAACGGAGGTGCTGATATGGCAAAGATCCTTCTGTATTGCCATCGGCTCATCTGCATCATCATTACCGCCTTTTGGCTATCGTTTGTGATAACCATTGGCACCTTCCTTGGGTTTATCTTTGGGACTATTTCCTTCATCTACGTTTTTGTGGAGATAGATACCTTGTGCTATAACCAGAGAATGAAACTCTTGAGGAGGAGCGGATAATGACACATGCATATGTGTTGATGTGCATCGCTGACCTCAAGAGGAGGTCAAAACGTGCCAGGAGGCGTGTACTAGTCTGCGGTAGTGTTGCACTTTTGTGGACTATCTACCGCTATCATGATATCGGACCAGTTATTGCGGTTATCTCAATCACAGCCATGATCTACGGATTACTGACTGTCGATTGCGAAGCCACCGAACTCGAAATACTCGAGCAAGCTGGAGTTCCGATTAGGAAGTCAGATTGGGAGCAGCCATAGGTTTGCTCCCAATTTTCTTAAATGGTAGAATAACTTTAGAGAAACTATTTGGAGGTTTATGAAATTATTACAGGAAGCTAATTTAAATTATAAAAAAGTATTTTTACGAGTCGATTTTAATGTTCCCATAAAAGATGGGATTATAAGTGATAATAATAGAATCAGGTCTGTAATACCCACGATAAAATATCTTGTTGGTGAAAAGGCAAAAATTATTATAGGTACTCACTGTGGCCGTCCAGATGGTAAATCGAGCCCAGATACCTCGATAGCTCCAATTGCAAAAGAACTCCAGAGATTATTGAATCTAAAAGTTACAATGGCACCAGGTGTGAATGGAGAGAGTGTAAAAAAGATTGCTGATGCTCTCCAGCCAGGAGGTATATTGGTGCTCGAAAACCTTCGCTGGGATAAGCGAGAAGAAGACAATGACACTCTTTTTGCTCAGGAATTAGCTAGTTTGGCAGACATATATGTCAACGATGCTTTCGCTGTATCACATCGTGCAAATTCAAGTGTAGAGGCGATTGCTCATTATCTGCCCAGCTATGCAGGGTTTCTTTTGCAGTCTGAAATCGAAAATTTAAGCAAGGTCAAAAAACCTCAAAATCCTTTTGTTCTGATTATAGGCGGTGCAAAGGTAGAAGATAAGGCTAATATGCTAAATAAACTGGCACCTATGGCTAATAAAATTCTGATTGGCGGAGAAGTAGCTAATACTTTTTTGAAAGCTCAAGGCATGGATATTAGTAAATCCTTGTTTAGTGAGAGCATGGTTAATTTATGCGAAAAGATGCTCAAGAAATATAAGAATAAGGTAATATTGCCTTCTGATTATGTAACAGATGATGTAGATTGCGGGTTTAAAATTGTAGATATTGGCCCCAAGACAGTAGAGGAATTTATTGGTGAAATAAAAAAGGCAAAAACGGTTTTTTGGAATGGCAATCTTGGTTATAGCGAGAGTGTGAATTCTTGTACAGGGACAGAATCGATCGCAAAGGCGATGAATGAATCAAAAGCGACTACTATTATTGCTGGCGGCAATACTGTAGGGGTGGTCAAAAAAGGTGGATTTGATAAGAATATATCGTTTATATCAACAGGTGGTGGTGCCGCACTAGAGTTTCTAGCTGGCGAAAAATTACCAGGAATACAAGCGCTAAATTAAAAATTGGAGAGGGATTATGAACCGATGCAAGTTTATACGACTGTTTGGGGCTCTGGGATTTGCAGTAATATGCGCTGCCGTGGCAAGCTTACTGTTTTTGCTGGTAGGAGTGCTGGGAATGCTAGCTAGCTTCGCTGGCGGAGGCGCCTTAGCTGGCATTGGATCTGTGGTTGCCATCTCCATGATAGTGATAGTTTTAGCCACCGGATTTTTTTATGGCTATGTCTATTACGATTTTTGGTATATGTCCTTTATCATCTATGTGTATCCGTTGCTATTTCTAGCTGATACAAGTGAAGGGTACAAACTGACACAACTTCTTGATGTCTCTTCTATCTATCGAGCTTATCCAGAAATTGTTGCAAGTGTCCCTATTGCCATTATTGCCCTTCTGGCTTGCTCTTTCTGGGGACATAAACGCATGATTGCTAAAATAGCGATGGCTCCCGTACTGACAGAACCGACTAATTATGATCGTAAATCGATGATTCTAGGGATAGTTGGATTGGTGATTCTTGCAACTTTTTTGATTGGGACGAATATTTCTACCAGGCAATACCAAGAGGGTCTTGACCAAACGACAAAAGAACTTAATAAAGAGGCTCGCGACCACTTCATATCAGAGACAGGAGTTTATAAGTGGAAGGGTAGTGAATATTCAATTGAAATCCCGCAAGATTTTAGTCTTGCAACTTATAACAAAGAGCGCAATCTATACAACTTGGGCTGCGATTATCTCTCTGCTTTTGGCGATGTCTTTTCTTGGGACAATAAAGATCTCTGGGTGATTCATGCGCCAGAGGACTACAAGGAAAGTTCTCAAAGCTACTACTATCACCTCTGGAGAAGTGCAATAAACCCAAACACCTATTACCCTAGGTATATTGACAGTCTAAAGTACGTAATGAGTGCGCCACTATGGGATTATCTTAACAAGAATGATCAAGAGGATGAGCTTATACAGGTCGGAGGAATGAATTTGAAAACTAGAAATGAATTGTTGGCTAGCTACAAGACTGTTGCATTTCAAGGGCTTGATCTAATTATCCCAAAAAGCAAAAACCAGCCATATTACTCTATTTCTTTTACTATTCCAGGTACCGGCGAATATCTCTTTTTTCTCTATAACAGGGATCGTCAAAATTTAACGAATCAAGATATTTTGGTATTAGATAAGATGGCAAAATCATTAACTTATTTTGAGAATTAGGAGAAAAAATGAAAATAGTCGGTTAGATCTTGGCCATTATCGGGGTTATCTTTAGTTTTTTTTAGTGTTGGTGGCCTGATTTCGATAAATAGGCCAAGTGGTAGTCGCAATGCCGACGCCACCCGCGTGGGATTTCACGGAATGACTTTTTAGCTGGCGAAAAATTACCAGTGATAGAAGCACTGAAATAGTTAAAAGGTGAAAAGTTTATAAAATTATAAAGTAGAACAAAAAATGATAAACGTTGCTGAAGAATTAAGGAAAGCTCGAGAGGGTGGCTATGCCATCGGGGCTTTTAATACCAATAATTTAGAAGTGACAAAAGCAATTTGTGCTGCTGCCTCTGATTTTGATGTGCCGATATTGATTCAGACGACGCCTAGTGCAATCGAGTATGCGGGACTATCACAGATATTTGATATTGTTACAAATGAAATAAAAGAAACAGGCATAAAAGCAGCGATCCATCTTGATCATGCTAAGGATTTTCATGTTGTTGCCGAAGCGGTCAGAGTTGGATATAAATCGATAATGTTTGACGGGTCAAAATATTCTTTTGATGAAAATGTGACGTTGACATCAAAAGTGGTGAATTTTGCCCATAAATATGGTGTTTCGGTTGAAGCTGAAGTAGGAGTGATCGCTCGTGAAGAAGGCGGTCATTTATCACACAAGGCGGTTTATAGTGCGCCCGATGAGGTAAGAAAATTTATAGAGCTTACAGGTGTTGACTCTATAGCTGTTTCTGTTGGCAATGAGCACGGTGCTCCAAAAGGTGAAAAGGTAGATCTAAAGTTATTGAAGAAAATAGCTGAAGTTGTAGAGATTCCACTTGTTATGCATGGCGCTTCAGGGCTTTCTGTTGGTGATATTCGAGAGGCAATACATATAGGGGTATCGAAATTTAATATTGATACAAATATAAGAAAAGCTTTTACAAATTCAATTGAGCACTCTGAGGAACAAGATTATAGAGAAGCGATAAAAGATGGCATGGAAGAAGTAAAAAGGGTAGTCGAAAAATATATTAAATTATTTTCTCATCATGAAATTTGATATTACAACAATTGGTGATGCTTTCGAGGATGTATTTGTTTCTCCTGATTTGAAGGTGCATTCTGAAAGAACTTTGGGCTCCGGCAGGGGCATTACTTTTGAGTTTGGCGAAAAGATACCATTGAAAAGTGTTAATTATGAGATTGGTGGTTCTGCTTGCAACGCAGCGGTTGGTTTTTCTCGATTAGGATATAAGGCTAGTATAGTCACTTTGCTTGGTGATGATACACCGATGAATAGGGTTTTAGATCGACTGGATGAAGAGGGCGTCGATCGCTACAATATAATTGTAGATAATAAATCGCAAACAGGTTTCTCAGTAATTTTTAATATAAATGGAGAGAGAACAATCTTTACATATCATGCTGTTAGGGATTACCAGAGTCTGAAGATAAAGAAGGGTTTGAATTCGAAATGGTATTTTGTGGCACCAATGGGGGATAATACTGAGGAAATCGAGAAAAGAATGGTAAAAGATGTGGCCGAAAACGGCTCGTTTATTGCTTGGAATCCTGGCTCAATTCAGATTGCAAAAGGTGCTAGCCATTTTCGCCATCTTCTGAAATGCACTTCGATACTGTTTTTGAATAAAGAGGAGGCGGTGAAATTTGTTGATTTCCCAGTTCGACCGCAGATTGAAGAGCTAATGATGAAATTATATTCATATGGGCCCAAGATAGTCGTAGTGACAAATGGTAAAGAGGGCGCAAAGGCGTATGACGGCAAAGAATTCTATAACGTCAATTCTCGTCCTGTACAAGTAACTGATTCTACTGGCGCTGGAGATGCGTTTGCTATTGGTTTTCTCGGGAGACTTCTGAAGGAAGATTGGAAAACAGATATACCTCAGGAATCGGTCAAAGATGCTTTGAGGTGGGGGATAGAAAACTCAGTTTCCGTCATACAGAATATCGGTGCGCAAAAAGGTTTACTAAAAAATATTGATTAAAATAAAATTGGAGAAATAATGGATCAAAATACTCAAAATCCACAGAATCCTCAAACTAATTTGCCAAATCAGATCGTCGAGCCTCCTATTCCAGAAGTCTTGCCGAATACTCAGCAAGTCGTTGGCGGACTCAATGAATTTATGCCGGAAAGCCAGGTCCCTGGAACAGCGGATCAAGTTGCCCCTGTTGCTAGTGAAGTTCAGCCACCTGCTCCTATGATTTCTAGTAATCCAACGCCGGTAAACGTTGAGCAAGGGACTCCCCTGATCGATAATAAAGAGCTCGTTGATTTGAGCAAAAATGCTGCCTCAGTCGCCGCTTCAGCAGTGTCGCAGTCCCCTTCCTTCGATCAAGCTAGTGCTCCTATACCACCGAATATTGAAGAAATTGATGCTTCTATGAATAATAGTGCGCCATTTAGCTTGCCAAATAATGGAAATATAAATGTTTCGTCTTTGCCTCAATCGGATCCGTCTAAGCTTGCTGTAGCCGAGACTGATCAGCAAGTTTCCTTTGCGGGCGAGGAAGAAAAGCCAAAGGGTAAAACTTGGCCATGGGTTGTATCAATTATACTTGCAGTAGTTGTTATTATCGTGTTTTTGTTTTACTACTACAATATTACGATTTCGTTCTAATTAATATTTAGTTGGCTTTTTCTTTTAATTGATGGACAATCTAGTGCTTTTGTTGTACTGTGTTTTCAGCACTATCAACGCAATTCAACTGCGCTTGGGTGTCAGGAGGCTAGCGGTGAGAGTAGATCGACGACGTAAGCAGCAATGCCGTCAATGTCCCTGTGATGGGCATGGTCTGTTGACTGATGATTCCAGCGCGGAACATGATTTTCAGCAGTCCATCGAAGAGTCTGAACAGGATGGGCTATTAGTCTATCCTTGTGGCAAATCTAAATGTCCTCTCAAGGAGGAAAAATAGTTGCCACTTGTACCTGTTGCCGCTCCCACCTCGGAGGCGGCAACAGTTGTTTTCACCTTTAAAAGGTGAAAACAATATGTTATGGTTACTTCGATAATAAAGTGTCACCCTAGATTTATCTAATATTAAATATATCAAATAGATTCCTGATTATTGGTCTTGGCTTGGGTTAAGACAAGATTCCGGAATAATAAGTTGAAAGGTTTTATGGAAATAAAAGTTGAAAGATTGAAACAGAGCAAAGTAAAGCTTGTTATAACTCTCGAGCCAAAGGAAATGATTAAGCATTTTAACCATGCTTATGAACATGTCGCACCTACAGCAAAACTTCCTGGATTTCGTCCTGGCAAAGCTCCTAGAAAACTTATTGAAAGCACTATTGGTGTATCTCGGATTTTAGGTGAAGGATTGGATCAGGCGATAAGTGAAGGTTATCTTAAGGCGCTCAAAGAAAATAATTTGAGCTCGATGTCTTCTCCTTCTATAAAAATCAATAAGTATCCAAATTATGGCGAAACAGAGGAAGAAATAGCTAATCCACTTGAGTTTGAGATGGAGATTATGGTTTTTCCCGAAGTAACTCTTGCTGATTATTCAAAAATCAAAATCGAAAAACCAAAAAAAGAAGAGGTAAAAGAGGAAGACATAAAGAAGATATTAGATAATCTTCAAAAACAAAAAGCTTCTTTCGTCGAAATAGATCGTGAGGCCAAAGACGGTGATTGGGTAGAAGTGTCCTTTGAAGGAAGTCTAAAGGGAGTCAAGATTGATTCCATGTGTTCAAAAAATCATCCCTTGATACTCGGTGAAAAATCCCTTATCCCTGGCTTTGAGGAGCAAATAGTTGGAATGAAAAAGGGTGAGAAAAAGACATTTAAAATAAAGTTTCCAAAAGATTATCATGCTAAGGAGTACGCTGGCAAAGAGGCTGAATTTTCAGTTGATATTATCAATCTAAAGGAAGTAAAATTACCACCTATTGATGATACATTTGCTGCTGATTTTGGCCAAAAGAATGCTGATGAACTAATAGAGGCTATCAAAAAGAATTTATCTCTCGAGCTTGATAAGAAATACCAAGATGATCTGGAAAATAAAGTTCTAGATAAAATGCTTCCACTTGTTAAGGCAGACATTGCTGATGAAATGGTTAATCAGGAAGTCAATAGGATTTTCACTGGTTATCAGGAACAGCTCAAGGGAATGGGAATGAATTTTGAGACCTATCTAAGTAGTGTTAAGAAAACTGCAGAGGAACTTCAGAAAGAAATGAGACCGACTGCTGAGAAAAATATCAAGATAGGGCTGATGCTCGGTAAGATTGTTGACGAACTAAAACTTGATAGAGATAATCCAGAGTCTGCTAAAAAAGCGATCAGTCATTTAGTTGATACAATGGTCAAATAGCTTTGACTTCATAGACAAATTATTGTATAAGAAAATTAGCTGGCTAAGTAGTCAGCTAATTTTCTTTTCTTGAATAACACGGGATGGTGAAGCGAGAATCGTCGATAACTTGAAGCTAGTGTTATAATAGATATATAAATGATCAATTAGTTATGGTAACAAGGAGCATATGAGTTATTTAATTCCAACAGTGATAGAAAAGACTATGCAGGGCGAGCGCGCCTACGATATTTATTCTAGGCTTTTAAAGGACAGAATAGTATTTTTGGGTGGTTCCATAGACGACGATGTAGCAAATCTTGTGATTGCACAACTTTTGTTTCTAGAGGCAGAGGATAATAAAAAAGATATTCAGATGTACATAAATTCTCCTGGTGGGTCAGTGTATTCTGGGATGGCAATCTATGACACTATGAAATATATTAAGTCTAATGTGTCGACAATTTGTGTCGGCATGGCAGCTTCTATGGCAGCATTTTTGCTTGCCGGCGGTGAGAAGGGCAAGAGATTTTCTTTGCCAAATTCCCGTATATTGATCCATCAACCAATGGGCGGAACACAGGGACAGGCTTCTGATATCAAAATTCAAGCCGAGGAAATTTTAAAGGTTCGAGATGAGATGAATAAAATTCTAGCTAAAAATACCAGCCAACCTCTGGAAAAAGTTTCCAAGGATACAGACAGAGACTTTTACATGCGTGCTGATGAGGCGCTAAAATACGGTATTATTGATAAAGTTATCAAATGATTTTAGCGAAGAAAAAGCGTGTTCTGATAGTATCTTTTAAAATCGGGATGGGACACGCAAAGGCTGCCGCTGCTATTGCTGAGCAATTTTCCGAGAAATATATTGAGGTAAAAACTATAGATCTTTCTGATTATTGCTCTTTTGTTTCTAAAGGGATTTACCAAAAGGGCTATCTTCGCATGGTAGATAGTTTGCCAACTCTTTATGCTTTCTTTTATAAACACACTATTTCTCCTGGAATAAAACTGAGGGTTTTCTTCGATTCTGTCAACGCAACGAAGTTTAAGAAACTGGTGGAAGATTTCCAGCCTGATGTTGTTGTAAGCACTCATTTTATCGTTTCTGGTCTTATTTCACATTGGAGGGATAGCCTTAATAATAATTTCAAACTTCTTTTTTCAATGACTGATTATGATGGTCATCCTCTTTTGATTGATAAAAGGATTGATGTTTACACAGTGCCATCTGACAAGGTTTCTTCACAGATTAAATCTTTGGGTGCAGATGGCAAGATCTGCGTAACAGGAATACCTGTTGGCAAAAAGTTTAGTAAGAAGTCTTTTAGACCAAGACTTCGTTCTCAATTCGGAATAGATGATCGTTTTACTATACTGATCATGAATGGTGGTTTCGGGGTTGGCAAATCAAAAGAAATTTTGAAAATGATCTGTGGATTAAAGGAAGATTTTCAAATCCTAGTTATGGCGGGCCATAATAACCGTCTTAAAAACAGTTTAGAGAGGGTTGCTGGTAAATCAAATAAAAACATAAAGGTATTCGGCTTTACTGATCAAGTATCAGAATTGATGGCCGCTTCAGACATTATTATTTCCAAGGCAGGCGGATTGACAGTTTCGGAATCACTTGCAATTGGTACTCCACTTGTCATATTTGAGCCGACACCAGGTCAAGAGGAAGCAAATTCACGATTTTTGATAGAAAACAATGCTGCGATTATGGCTGCAAGTCTCTCTGAACTAAATACATTCGTTGGTCTTGCATTTAATAAGATAATTGATTTAAATACAATTCGTAAAAATATTAAAAAGTTGGCTCGTCCATTTGCTGCTTCTGCTATCAAAAAAGAAATATTGAATTTATTAAAGTAAATAATATATTGTTCTCCCTTGTAATTATTGTTATGTTTAAAGAAAGTTAGTAACTGGAGTGATTATGAAAATTAAGGAAATTTTCCATTTGGCAATTCAAACTGGTATCGATAACGACCCGAGGGGTCGGTCAAAAGTCGATAAGATCTTAAAAAAACGGAAAGAAGAATATGATGAATTGACTGCTAAAAAGAAAAAAGATTTTGATGTCGATAAGTTGCAAAACCCCTATTCTGATAGTGGTATTCAATATGGTAACCCTGGCAAAGAGATAAAAAGAGTCTTAGTGGGCATTGATATAAGCCCTGCAGAAGTGCTTTTAGCAAAAGAGTTGGAAAGGCAGGGCAAAAAAATTGACCTTATTATTGCGCATCATCCTGAAGGAAAAGCTCTGACAAATTTGCATGAAGTTATGGATATTCAAACCGAAGTCTTGGAAATGGCAGGGGTTCCGGCTAATGTTGCCGAGAAAGTCCTAGAAGATAGGCTTCGTCAAGTTTCACAAAGTATTGCTCCTATAAATCATTATCAGGCGGTAGATGTAGCCAAACTATTGGATATCCCGTTGATGAATATTCATACTCCTGCTGATAATTCAGTTTGGAAATTTGTTAACAGTTATATTAGCAAGAAAAATCCAGAAACGGTTGGAGAGATTATTGAAGCTCTCAAAGAAATTCCAGAATATGCTGAAGGTATTGCTAGAAATGCAGGCCCTGTTATCTTTGCCGGTAGTGACAAGTCGAGAGCCGGAAAGATTGTTGTCTCTGGTATGACTGGTGGCACAACTGGATCGGAAAAAATGTATGAGAAAATGAGCCAATATGGTATTGGCACTGAGATAGGTATGCATATCCCTGAAAAACATCGTGAAGAAGCAGTAAAACACTACTTAAATATTGTAATTGCTGGCCATATCGCTTCTGACTCTCTGGGCCTCAATATTATTCTTGATGAACTGGAAAAGCAGGGGATTGAAATTATCTCCTGCTCTGGTCATATTAGATATTCGAGAGTCAATTAAAATCAACCTTGGAAATAATTTGACACGCAATTGCTTGGTGGTATAATTAACTACAAATACGTCTATTTTTTATATCAGGAGGGGAAGTGGCAAAAAAGAAGTCTCTAAAAGGGAAAGGTAAAAAGAATTCTCGTTTTTTATTATTGATAATAATAGCTTTGGTCGTTGGTGTTATTTATTATTTTAATAACAATTATTCCGCCAGCACTAATGATGCTGCCAAAGTCTCAGAAGTTTTCGATGAGATTTCTGTCTCGCCCAACACTTACAAAATACAGCTTGTTGATGAAACAGGTACTCCTCTTAAGCAAGAATTAATTAACAAAATATCCGTGGCAAGCCTAATAACGGGTAAGGACTGCGGGCCAAAAGGTTCTACTGTAACACATCCAAAGGGTGGCTGTTTTTCTGTGGATAAGCCCAGTGAAGTTCCGGTCTCGGTCGCATCTGATGGAACAGCTTCTTTTCAAAGTAAATTGTTCCACGTAAACCAGACTTTCGAATATAGTAATAAGAAACAGAAGAAATATGATTACTATTTTTCAGGTATTGGTAGTGGCACAAATTTTGTTGCTTGGAAGACGAATACCATAGTCATCAAGTCGGTTGACAAGAAGGAGGAAATTGCACGATTTCCCATAAATTCAAATGTTTATTTTCAAAAGAAATTGGACAAAGCAAAGAGCGATATAGCTAATTTGAATGGGGCCGTCAAGACTATAAAGATCCCTACTGATAAAATAACCAGTAGCGTTGGTCCAGATGCTGGAACCCCGGCTGCCTCTGCGACCCCTGCTCCTGCAACCCCTAGTCAGCCTGTATTGTCGGCCAATGCAATTGCTACTGGGTCCACAGTTGTTAACTTTATAAGATCAAAGGGTGGTGAGGCTATCTCGGGCCAGGTTTACGAAGTCTATAATTGGTATTATGAATGTACTATTACTGCAGAAAAGGAAAAGGATTGCACAAAGACTAAGAAATATTATGGTGAGAAAGGCCTTGCTGGTAATGATGGAGTTGCTAGATTTAAAACAGAGCTGATCAATGTAGGGAATGATTATTTTATTGGTCAGACAATTTCTGGCAATAGATTCAGAATCTGGAGCAAATCAGAAGTTGTCGCGACGAATATGGAAGGCAAAAAAATAGCTGCAAGAACCATCCAATCCCCATTTTATCGACCGAAATTTAATCTGATAATTATAAAATCTATGGATGCAACTGAGAGAAATAATAATAAAGAAAAGATGCTGGATAAATATAATAGTTTTATTGAAAAACAGTACTTAATTAAAGTTAAATAGAATAAAAAGGAGAGGCTAATGAAAAAGAAGAGTGTCTTAAAAAGACTAAAGTTAACTAGCAAAGTGACAATTGCAATTATAACAGCAATTGTTGTAATTCTTGGGGCAGCAAGTTTCTTTCTAAAAGACAAGATTGGTGCTGATACTATGTCAGCGTCATGTAGCGAAAAAAAGGGGAAGTGTGTTGAAGAAGGCTATCCTGTTGCTGTCGGTCCAACAGCTGGTTTTAAGATTGTAATAAGGGACAAAGCAACAAAAAAGGAATATGATGGTCCTTATAAGACATCCAGCGTTGTCACTGCGAAGAATTGCTATAAAAAAGGAGCTCCTGGTCATCCCAATGGCGGTTGTGTTGTAGAGCGCAATAGTCATGAATTCAATGGACCTAATTTTATGACTAGGCTTTATAGATTAGATACTAAATATTACAATAATGGTAAAGTTTACAAAACCAAGAGCATATTTTTCACTGGCTATAATGTTTCTATGACTGATAAGGGTGGCATGGTAGTGAGCAGTATGTGGAAGAATGCAGTTTATGAGGTTAAATTCAATAATAAATCCATTGGCAAGGTAAAAGTCTCTGCTCCATTCTCATATGCTACAAATGAAGCCAAAGCTATAAATTCTTTAAATAAACTGAATGGAAAAACTTATTACATAGATATAAACACCAAATCACTTCTTAAGTAAGAACTTCATTCAATTGCTCGGTGAAATAATAAAGCCCAGAAAATTCTGGGCTTTATTATTTCCATTTTTGAAAAAATTAAATTGGTGTTGACAAGATGGGTTTTTTTCGATAGTATTCACTTTAGCTGCAAAAATTAAATAGAAATTTCTATAAGGGGATTGTTTATTTTTGCTAGTATTTTTGTCTCGTTTGTTTTTGAGGCGGGACAACGTTCTTTTACAACTAAATAGTGATAAGTACGTTTGTCTGAAAAACCTAGAAGCAAAGCCAATTTATTGGCGGAGCTGAAGGGTCTAGTAGGCAATTCTTTTGAGAGAATAATTTTTGATTAGTATTTTTATAGAGCTAATCAAACTCAATAAAAACGATGCACTTTGGTGCATTGTTTACATGGAGAGTTTGATCCTGGCTCAGGATTAATGTTGGCAGTGTGCCTAATACATGCAAGTCGAGCGATATAGCGGCAGACGAGAGAGTAATAGGAAGGAACATGCCCCGAACTCAAGGATAGCCACCCGAAAGGGTGGGTAAACCTGGATAGTCCCGCAAGGGTAAAGATTTATCGGTTCGGGAGTGGCCTTCCTCCTATCAGCTTGTTGGTAAGGTAATGGCTTACCAAGGCAATGACGGGTAGCTGGTCTGAGAGGATGACCAGCCTCGATGGGACTGAGACACGGCCCATACTCCTACGGGAGGCAGCAGTAGGGAATTTTGCACAATGGACGCAAGTCTGATGCAGCAACACTGCGTGAAGGATGAAGGTTTTCGGATCGTAAACTTCTTTTATCAGGGAATAATCTTGAAGGTACCTGATGAATAAGCACCGGCTAACTACGTGCCAGCAGCCGCGGTAATACGTAGGGTGCAAACATTATCCGGATTTATTGGGCGTAAAGAGCTCGTAGGTGGTTTGAAAAGTCAGATATGAAAGGTCCAGGCTCAACCTGGAAAACGTATCTGAAACTTTCTGACTAGAGGTGTGCAGGGGAAGATGGAACTCATAGTGTAGCAGTGAAATGCGTAGATATTATGAGGAACGCCAATGGTGAAGACAGTCTTCTGGGCATTACCTGACACTGAGGAGCGAAAGCGTGGGGAGCAAACGGGATTAGATACCCCGGTAGTCCACGCCGTAAACGATGCATGCTAGGAATTCGGAGAATCGACCCTCTGTGTTTCGAAGCTAACGCGTTAAGCATGCCGCCTGGGTAGTACGGCCGCAAGGCTAAAACTCAAAGGAATTGACGGGGACCCGCACAAGCGGTGGAACATGTGGTTTAATTCGTCAACAAGCGAAGAACCTTACCAGGGTTTGACATCTAGAGAATCCCTAAGAAACTAGGGAGTGCCGTAAGGAGCTCTAAGACAGGTGCTGCACGGTCGTCGTCAGCTCGTGCTGTGAAGTGTCCCGTTAAGTCGGTAAACGAGCGCAACCCCTATCGTATGTTGAATTTATCATACGAGACTGCCGGTGTTAAATCGGAGGAAGGTGGGGATGACGTCAGATCAGCGTGGCCCTTACACCCTGGGCGACACACGTGTTACAATGGGTAGGTACAAAGGGTTGCCAAACCGTAAGGTGGAGCTAATCCCGCTAAAACTACCCTCAGTTCGGATTGAGGGCTGAAACTCGCCCTCATGAAGTCGGAATCGCTAGTAACCGTAGGTCAGCCATACTACGGTGAATACGTTCTCGGGTCTTGTACACACCGCCCGTCAAGTCAGGAAAGTCGGTAACGCCCGAAGCGCCCAACAGGGCACCACGGTGGGATCGGTAATCAGGACTAAGTCGTAACAAGGTATCCCTATCGGAAGGTGGGGATGGATCACCTCCTTTCTAAGGAGCATCTCTGGCCAAGCAATTGGTCTTGAGAGATGGTCGATCACTCTCGATTCGTTCTTCGAATCAAGAGGCAGAAAATCCTACAGCAGAACCTCTGCATGTAGGTGCGTACTCTATCACTATTTAGTTGCAAAAGATGAAAAGTCGCCGAAAGGCGATTTTTTTGTTAAGATAAGCAATATAATATTTCTACAAATGAATAATTTTCATCAGAATATCAAAAATAGAGATCCTAAGTCGGTTTATTATTTACTGACTTTTTTGACTGATTTTGCGATGAGTCTTATTTTTGTAACCTATATATTGTTTCTGTTAGACAAAGGCCTGGATCTATTTCAGGTCAACTTAGTAAACTTTGCCTTTATGTTTGGTAGTTTTATTTTTGAAATTCCTACTGGAGCTTATGCTGACTATTTTGGTCGTAAAAAATCAATTATTATCAGTAGTGCCCTGATGGTCTGCATGTTTACAATTTATTTTTTTTCTTCTAGCTTTATCTTTTTTGTTATTGCTGAGCTATTCGCTGCTCTTGCTACTACCTTTGCCTCGGGCGCTCTCGATGCTTGGATAATCGATAAACTTGAAGAAAATAAATATACCGGAAAAGTAGATTTTGTTTTTTCTCAAGCTAATATTATTGGTCGTTTTGCTACGGTTATCGGCGGTTTAATTGGTGCCTACATTGCAAATGTTAGTTTGGGATTGCCTTTTGCTTTTGGCGCGATGATTTCCTTGATTGCTTTGGCGGTCGGAATTATGTTTGTAAAAAATGATTTTGGCGCAAAGAAGAAAACTATTGGTTTTGGCTTTTCCCAAATGATGACAATTGCCAAAGATAGCATTTCTTATGGTATGAAGCATCCTGTTATTTTGTGGCTTATCTTGTCCTCGGTAGTCTCGATGTTCGCCTTTATGCCTTTAAACATGTTTTGGACGCCAAGACTAAATGATCTTGCCGGTAATCAAGTTTGGTTGCTCGGATGGGTTTGGGTCGGTTTTTCATTGTTAATGATGGCTGGCGGCTATGCAATCAACTATTTATTAAAAAAACAGAAAAGCTATTCTTATATTCTTATATTGATGGCTATAATTTTGGCTTTACCGATAGTCGCAATCTCTTATAGCGGTACTTTTGTAGCTGTTTTAATGGGATTTTTAATCCATGAATTCGGCAGGGGGATGCAACGACCAGTTCAAAAGGCATACCTGAATAAATTTATTCCAAATGATAAAAGAGCCACTATTTTGTCTTTTGACTCAGCAATGGGAAAATTGGGAGGAGCCTTTGGTTTATTGATACTCGGTTGGGTCGGGAAGAATCAATCAATCCAATTTTCATGGTTGGTTTCAGGAATAATTTTGTTTTCTTTGATATTTTTCTATGTTAAAGCCAACCGTAATTCTTTAGCGGAAACAGAGGGAACCTCTGTTTAATTGAAAAAAAGTTCTTTGAGAGTTGAAATAAACTTGGTTTTTTGTTAGTATTTGATCGTTCATAAAAATAGACATTCTATTTTGGGCGCGTAGCTCAGTTGGTTAGAGCACGTCACTGATAATGACGGGGTCGGAGATTCGAGTTCTCCCGCGCCCACCAAAATAATGTCTATTTTTTTATGGTTAAGTTTGCCATCATTGTTTTTTTGTGTGGGAGTTAGTTATAATATAGTAAGAAATAAATGAGGGGTTTTGATGGACATTTTTGTAGGGCTTAGTCTCACAATTGTAATTGCTGCATTAGTAGCGGGTATTTTACAAAAATTAAAACAACCCTTGATCATTGGACATATTATTACCGGTCTAATAGTGGGGCCGTTTCTTTTTAAAAGCCTTCAGTTTCAAGAGGTGGTTGATTCGCTTTCTCAATTCGGCATCGCGTTGCTACTTTTTATCATTGGTCTAAATTTGACTCCAAAAGTTATTAAAGAGGTAGGAAAGGTCTCGCTACTTGCTGGACTCGGGCAAATCATTCTTACTACTACCGCCGGTTTTTTGGTCTGTTACTTCTTATTACATTTTAATTTGATTACCTCTATCTATGTTGGGATGGCATTAACTTTTTCGAGTACGATTATCATAATGAAATTACTCTCAGATAAAAGAGAGCTATCAAAATTCTATAGTAAAATATCGATAGGACTATTGCTTGTGCAGGATCTTGTTGTCGCAATTATCTTGATCGGAATTTCCGCTTTTAGCGGTGGAAGCGCTGATATTTCGTCTATTTCTCTCATGCTGATAAAGGGTATCGTAGTTTTCGACCTAATCATATTATTTACAATTTATATTGTTCCAATGCTGTCAGCCTCATTTGCCAAATCTCAGGAATTTTTATTTTTATTCTCAATCGGCTGGGGTTTGGGATTGGCTACCTTATTCCACTATCTAGGGTTCTCGATGGAGATTGGTGCTCTAATCGCGGGTGTCACATTGTCAACATCAACTTATCATTTTGAGATAAGCTCGAGGCTTAGACCTCTTCGTGATTTTTTTATAATTCTCTTCTTTATTTTGTTGGGATCAAAGATAAAAGTTGGATCATTGCCTACTATTATTTACCCAGCAATTTTCCTATCCCTATTTGTAATAATCATCAAGCCGTTGATAGTTTTATTTTTGACTGGAATAACTGGTTACAGGAAGAAGATAAATTTCTTTACAGCTGTTAATTTTACTCAAGTGAGTGAATTTTCTCTAATTCTCCTTATATTAGCTGAAAAAGTAAGTGGTATATCGCCAGACATTATATCCTTAATTACTTTAGTCAGTCTTATCACTATTGCAATATCTTCCTACATTGTTCTCTACAGTGGAAAAATTTATCCTTTTTTCCAAAAGTTTATTTATGAACGTAATACTGTCAAAAGCGGAAAAGTTTTGAGTGAAAATCATGATGTGATCCTCTTTGGCTGCAATCGTATGGGCACAGACTTTCTTGAACTTTTTGGAGAGTTGGGCAAAAAGTTCTTAGTCGTTGATTTTGATCCAGAGAAGATCAAGGAGCTCGAGGAGGCCAAAGTATCCTGTCGATATGGTGATGCGGATGATAATGAATTTTTAGAAGAGTTGAATCTTGGAAAAACCAAAATGGTCATATCGACAATTCCAGATTTTGAGACAAATCAGTTTCTTATAGCCAAAATAAAAGCTGAAAATTCAGAAACGGTAGTAATTGTTATCTCGCATGATGTCGATGAGGCAATAGGCCTCTATGAGGCTGGCGCTACCTATGTAATAACTCCCCATTTTCTTGGTGGGAAATATGCTTCAATGCTAATATCAAAGTTTGGATTTGATCTTTCGAAATTTATATCTGAAAAAGAAAAGCATATTAAGGATCTCGAGCAGAAGAGGGAAATTGGCAAAACGTTTCCTCTTCCGGAAATTTACAGATAATGCAAAAAAGCTATTTTGCTTGAAAAGGGGAGTATTTTTTCTATACTACACTTAGTATGAAAAAATATGATCAGGCAAAAGCAAAGAGCGCAAATGAACTTCTAGCAATTTATTATGATGCCAATAGAAACCGTAAATTAGACAAGGGAGAGTTGCTATCTTTTGATATTGAGGAGAGTCCACAAATATTAAAGAAACATTTTGACACACATTTGGAAGCAACCAACATATCAATTTATAATATTACAAAACCTATTATATCTGACTCAAAAAGGTATTTGTTCGGGAGAGTAGAGCCTTTAAACTCGGAAGATTCAAAAATAATGTTTTTTGAAGAGAGCGGTAATGTTTGGAGACTAGTTGATGAGGCTCCTGTATTAGGTCTCCAAGATCCTTTTTATAATGAAGATATTCAGGGATACAATATAGTTGGTGGAGTACATATCCATCAAGAAGACGGGAAAATAGCTTACTATCAAACTTATTTTTATAGATATAAAAAAACTTTATTGGAGTTATTTAACAAGGATGGTTTTGTCATTGAACCTTTCGCAAAAGGTTCAAAGGGTATGAAGGATATAAGGCTTATAGGTCTGAATAGTGGCAAGATAGGTGTATTTACCCGTCCACAAGGCAACAATGCTGGTCTTGGAAAAATTGGATACATAGAGATAGAAAATCTTGACCAACTTGAAGATGCTATTCCGAAGGCGAGAATCATAGAAAATCAATTTCATGATGATGAGTGGGGAGGAGTAAATGAGCTGCATTTGCTAGATGGTGGCAGAATAGGTGTTTTGGGCCATATCGCACATTTTGATGGAGATGTACGACATTATTATGCTATGGCTTTTATTTTTGATCCAAAAACAAAAAATCATACTCATATGGAAATATTAACAACTGCAGATGAATTTCCACCCGTAGCACCAAAGAAAAACGATCTAGGAAAAATTATTTTTAGTGGGGGATTGCACAGGAATAAAGATGGTACTGCTGATCTATATGTCGGAATTGGAGATGTGAAGGCTGGGGTGATTAAGATCCGTGATCCTTTTGCAAATCATAAGATAAAATAGAAACAGCAGCTATCTCCAAAGCTTTTCTTATCAATATTAATTTGGTAGTATTGCCGCAGAACTATGTGCTAAGGGGGTAGTTATGTCTACATCGGCGTTGGATCTACCTGGGGTAGAATCCATATGTCTGACTCGCCGTGATGAAGGAAACATTAACTGCATCAATTGTCCGGTATTGCGAAAAACAAAGAAGGCTGAAACCTTCATTGTTGTTTCCGACAATGACCGTGACCGAGATGACGGTGGTATTGCCCTTCGTACGGTTCAGCGCACAACAAAACATGAGCCGTCCAGCGGCCCGTGGACACCCTTTCTGGAGGTGATTCTCTATCACGCTCGACGTGATGAGCCATTTCCTGAGGGGTACCTCGAATCCTTGTGTCTGCGTTGTCCGCAGGCCCATGCCAACCTCGATCGTGCTATCGAGATGGCGAAAGCCATTCCGGTATCACGAGCAGCCTACCATGTCATTGACCTGATGCCGGCCTTTACCAGCCGGTCTGACTCTGGCAACACAACGGTACTGTGCAAGATGGAGGTGGCCGTTCCCCTCGACGAGAGTGGACTCCAATATTTCATGGGGGAACAGACCCCATAGATATTTGAGCTTTCTCGCGTCATATCCCGGCCTCTGCTTACTAGTAGCGGCCGGACCAAAATTATTTTCTATATATTAGTGCTTCTATGTGCTATTCATTCGTGATAAAATAACCTTGAATACTTTAATATTAGTCAGGAGGGGCTAATAATATTTTCCAGTAAAGATCTAAAAACGAAACAGGGATTTACGCTCATCGAAGTGTTGATCGATTTTATGATTGTTTCGATGGTGGCAGTCGCTATAGTCTCTGGATATGCAGCTGCCTTTAAATCGATAAACTTGGCAAAAGCAAAGATGGTGGCGGTGACCTTGTCAAATGAGCGAATGGAAATGATTCGCAATATGCCCTATGATGATCTATCAACACAACATGGATCGATATACCCACAGGGTAACATTCTTGATGACGAGTCCGTAAATAGAAACGGCACTGCTTTTAACGTGCATACAGTAATTAGCTATGTTGATGATCCTTTTGATGGTAACGCAGCTGGCAATATTGCCGGGAAACCACAAGACCTTTATCCATATGATTATAAAAAAGTAGAGATAACGGTCGGCAAGAAAGGCAGGAATAGTCAGCTTGCAAAACTTGTGACAAACGTTTCTGCAAAGGCTGCTGAAACCCCAAGCGATACGGGAATATTAAACTTTTGTGTAATTGATAATTTGGGTAATCCTGTATCTGGTGCTGATGTGCGTGTAGAAAACCTTGTTTTGGTTCCGCAGATTGATATTTCAATGACTACGGGAGATGATGGCTGTCTTTTAATTCCAAAGTTACCGCCAGATCAACATAATAATTATCATATTGTTGTTACTAAGAATGGGTATTCAACTTCGCAGACTTATCCTAGGACATCACAAAATCCTAATGCTCTAGAGCCGGATGTGGATATTATCGTACAACAGGTTACTGGCGTTACTTTAGTAATAGATAAACTTTCAGTTATGGAAATAACATTTAGGGATCAATCTGGAAGTCCCGTCCCAAACATTGGCTTTACGTTAGAGGGCAGTAAGATGATTTACAATAATCCAGACACTTTCAAATATTCACAAATATTCACAACTGACGCTCAGGGATATATTAGAATTCCAAATCTTGAGTTTGATGACTATAAAATAAAGAATGTTTCAGAAATGAATCTAATATCTACCTCACCTGCTCAACCAATAAGACTGACTCCGGAGGTAAATTTAGTTGTCTTGGCTACGCTTTCTTCTTCTGGTTCTAATCCTGTTATTTATAATTCATTACCTTCTAATGGAACAGTTGGCGATAATATTTCAATAACGGTTGATGGAAATAATTTTGATAATGGCGCAAACATAAAGATTGTGAACAGTAGTACGGGCGCTGAAATAATCGGTACAAATATTGAGGTTTCTCAACATAATCAGATAGTGGCAGATTTCAATCTTGTTGGTACAGAAGCTGGACTTTATCACATCGTTGTTACTAATATTAATGGCGAATTTGTATCCCAAGCAAACGGTTTCAATATAATAAATCCTTAAATATGACAATGACAGATAAAAAAAATGGTTTTTCTCTTATGGAGATGATAGTAACTGTAGTGTTAGTCGGTATCTTGGGCTTAATAATAGCATCCCTTTATACCAGTGGAAACAAGCAATATCGTCTCGGAACAAAGCGCATTGCTTTAAATGAACAAGCGGCGATAGCTGCTAGGGATTTTGAAAAGATGTCTAGGGGCACAACAGCAATTATATCGGCTAATTCCAATAATTTAACTTTTTATTCGTATTTGAAAGGGGATACTAATCCCGCGCCGAGTAAAATTAGCTATTATTTAGATGGCAACAGTCTATATCGTTATAGCATTTCTCCTATAATTGCAGAAAATACTTTTATTTATCCGGATTCTCAAAAAGAAATCAAAAAGATTGCCGAAAATGTGATTTCTGTAAATTTGTTCAAGTATTATAATGATGCTAATAGCGAACTAGAGTTTCCAATTCAAAATGATGTTGTAAGATTAATAAAGATGTCGATAGAAATTGATAATGATATTAATGCATCCCCTGAGTCTGCAGAGCAATCGACAGCTGTACAATTGAGAAACCTAAAAAATAATTTATGATGACTATCTTTAAAAAAATTAGATTTTGTAAATATAGAAAAGGTTCCTATCTGCCTGGGATACTTCTTGCGTCTGTTTTGTTTATTGCATTCGCATCTGCTTTGGTGGGAATAGCAATGGCCAATGTAAAGAGGGCAGCATATCATGAAAAAGTGATTTCATCGCTTGAAGTTGCCGAGGCTGGTGTGAATTATTATATGTGGCATCTTTCTCATGACAATACTGATTACTGTGATGGTGGTTCATGCGGTAGCGGCCCATCATTTGGCCCTTTTACTCATGAATATAAGAATTTCAAGGGTGAGGTTATCGGCACTTACAGTCTTTATATTACGCCACCGCTCCAAGGGGAAGCGGTTGTAAAAGTAAAATCAATTGGTAAGCTTCAAAATGCCAAATCAGAAAGTGTGGTAGTTGCAGATATCGGAATGCCATCATTTGCTCGATATTCTTTTGTCACAAATACTGAATGTTGGTTTGGGTCAGACGAAGCGACGAACGGTCCTGTTCATTCTAATATCGGAGTTCATTTTGATGGTGTGGGTAACGGAATTATCTCTTCCTCTTCGAAAACTTATAAGCCGTCAAATAACTTTGGCGGAGACGGGCAATATCATGATGGAGTTTGGGGTAATGGGGGACCAATAGGGTTTTGGGTTTTTCCTGTACCGCCAGTAGATTTTAACCGAGTCTCTGTTGATCTGAATAATATTAAGATTGAAGCTCAGCAGGATGGTATTTATTTAGATCCTTCTAATAGTCTGGGGTATTATCTGAAATTGAATAATTCAAATATTGAGGTCCACAAGGTAACCAGAGAGAGAAACACAGGTATAACAACGAGTCTTCTCTCGACTCATGATCTGCCAGAAAATGGTATCGTATATGTTAGCGATAATGTATGGGTAGATGGAACTTATAATGGGAAAATAACAATTGCAGCAGAGTCTTCTCATGGTAATCAGACGGCTAAAATTGCCATAAAAGATAATCTGCTTTATTCTGCTAAAGACGGTACTGCCAGTATCGGACTTATATCTCAAGGAGATATTGTCGTTCCATCTTATGCTGCTAATGATCTTGAAATAAATGCTGCATTGCTTGCACAAAAAGGTCACGTGTGGTTTCCGCAGGCGAATGGTTATGTTAAAGACAGTATCTCGGTTTATGGCTCTATCGCATCAAATTTGACGTGGACTTGGAGCTGGGTAAGTGGAACGACGGTGACTAGCGGATATAGGTCAACAAATCAGACCTATGATCCCTATCTGACACTTTCACCGCCACCTCAGTTTCCTACTACTGGAAATTATACTGTTTTAAATTGGCGACAAGAATAAAATAAGTAATTAATTAAATGAATGGATTTTTATGAATTGGTTATGGTTTGTCGGAGGAATAATAGGGGGATTTGTTAGTATTCGTTATAGTAAGTGGTTGGCGGACAACGTTACCCGTATTGATTTTGCTGATAAGCTATGGGGACCGACAGGTACATATATATTTTGGAAGATCGCTGGTGTCGGCTTTATTATTTTTGGTTTCTACGCATTATTTAATTTCTAGGGAGAATTATGGATCAGGACGAAGAACAAATATCTGACGATAATGGGGATTTTCACGGATTAAAATCTCTTCCAGAGGTTGATGAGGATGATCGAGTCGTTGAAGTAGCAAAAGCAATGATACCAGACTTGCTAGTCCCGCCACTACCCTCAGACTTCACAGATTCGGTGATGAAAGAGATCGCTGGTCGTGGTTTAAAACGGGGCAGCGACGGAGAAGACGGCTTATCGGAAGTGGATTTTTTGGCTATGGATGGCATGGAAGAAGCGCTGAAAGAATATAGAGAGAATACACCTCAATTTCCGCCAGTTGATGTCGGCGAGTTAAGAGAGAGGGCAAAAAACATGACACCGGAGGAGCGGGCTATCTCTGACGAACTGATCGCAAAAACAAACAAAGGGGGCGAAGAGACAGAACCGAGAGAACCAAGTCTTTATAGTCCGAATTAAACATATCTTGAAAAAAACTGTGATTTGTAGTACTATACTTATAGTCCATTTTACAGTTTATGGGCCCTTAGCTTAGTTGGTAGAGCGCCTCATTTGCACTGAGGAGGTCAGGAGTTCGAATCCCCTAGGGTCCACCAATAAAAATTATCTAGTTTAATACTAGATAATTTTTAATTTACTCAACTAAATCGCCTTTATGTGGTGCTATTGTTGGCTTGGACTATGAATAGTATAATAGTTAAAAAAGGAGGTCATTATAAAGCTGAACAAGATAATTTATGGCTTTTTTGTTGGACTAATTATTTTTATTGTAACGTCTGGCTCTGCATCGAATAAAGAAGGGATCGTTATTGGAAGAGGTAACGGTAGCGGTTATCCAATAAAATTCATCCCGGACACTCCGATGGATGGAAGGCAAATATCAGTAAATTATTTATACTTGATGACCGATATTCTAATCTGGTGGGTGATCGGTGTTGGAATCGTAGTTCTGGTTAGCCTACTATTCGAAAAGAGAAGATCAACTAAATAATTTAATTCTCATTTTTGGAGTATAAATCTGTTCTTCACTGTTTAGTATTATATTTCTGACTCGCAATAGTGCGTTCCACCAATAAGAAGATTAGTCCCAGACTAGTTTTTTTATTATACCCGAAGATAGTGTTAGGACTTTAATAAAATTGTTTGGTTTGATACTATTAAAATATAAGTAAAAAAGAGTAGTTATGGTAAACAAAACAAAAAATAAGGGTGGTCAATACGATTCTGAGTGGGGATTACTCTTTGGTCTGATGGGGTTAGTCTCTTTTTTGTTGGGCCCGGTTGGTATCCTGTTATCTGTTACAGGGTTGGTTTATTCTATTCGCGGAATGAAGACCGCAAAGAAGACAATGGCGATATTTGGTATTGTTTTTTCAGTGATAGGGTTCATAGCCGAGATTCTATTTATCCTTGCTCTGATTGTTGGCAACTTAAAGCTTTAACCGTATACTTCAATAAGTAGTATGTTCTTTACAAGAACTCTCTTATTCTCATCTTCGGAATATAGATCATTGCTTTGTCATTTAGTATTATATTACCGACTTGTTGGAGCGTGTTCCACCAAGAAAAAAGCATCACGAAAGTGGTGCTTTTTTCTTGGGGAATTTCAGAGGGTATTTGAACAGGGAAGTGGTTGGGAAAAGGGGAGTGATCGTGGTTTTTTGAGTTCCTCTAATATCCGAAACGCACACGCCCCCTAAGTATTTTCATGTTTTGTGTATTGGTTTATAATATGATAAAACTAATTAATTATAAATGAGGTTGAGATGCCGAAAAGAATGGTTATTATAGCAGTAGCTTGGCTATTGTTTTCTGGTACTGTTGGTACTTTAGCGATGAGATCAATGTTGAAAAGAGGTGTTTCGGCAGATACAAATGGTTCTCAAAATTCAACCAAAATCCAATTTACATTACAAAAACCGATTACGGGTTTGCCTAATAAGTTACCAGCCGCTAATAGAAGAACGGCATCGGATAATCGTGGCGCCACTAATACGCTTAGGGGGACAGCTATTAGCGGTTACATCCCAGTAAAAGTGACCAACTACGGTTATTCTAGAGATTGTTGGACTGTAAAGCTTATATTTAAAGTTTCAAAATGCCAAAATAAAGACCAGACGTATTCATATTATGACAGTACAGACAAAAACGCGATATTTTTGATGTCTCCAAGAGAAGTTAAGTTCAATAATCTGACTACTAAATTGTTGAAGTTTGCGTCGGATTATTACAGTGTTAGCGCACTAGGTGGTGTGAGTGATAGCCCTATTCGAGAAGAAATTACTAGGTTTAAAAATTGTCAATCCAAGATCAAAGATGATTTTACGGTTGGTTCTGTAACAACAAATACTCTTCATAATTGTGAAATTGATCCAGATAAGAAAAAACATTTGATCGATTTAGTTAGTGAATTAGGCGGAACGTCGATGGCTGATGGGTTTGCTAACTATACTTTAGCGACTTTAAATAGCGCAAATCAGATTCCTATAAAGTTAACAAAGGCCGATATTGTTAATTTCTCTACATTGCTTAGTAAAAATAACACAACGATTGATGAGGTCAAAAACTCCCTTATAAATGATTATGCATCAACAATTTTAGCGAATACTCAAGTCTTTGGTAATATTGTTCAAAACGATAACACGAATATCTATTTGTCCAAGTTAATTAATGATAATACAAATGCCAATAGTATCGGCTCTGATGATATTAAACTGGGATTGTTTAAGGAAACTTTGCTATCGAAGATTTTAGCCAGTCAACCTGTTTCGAGATCAGCATCAGCTGTTGCAACAAGTAAAAATGATTTGATCAAGGCGATCAATGCAAGCGGGAGCTCCATCGACGAGATTACAAATAAACTCCCGACAAATATCACCGGGACAAGGAGAGCTGTAAGCTTAAGTGATCTAAATTTAACTTCTGTCAATCAAGCGATTGTTGATGCTAAGCAGCAACTTCTTCTTGGACAGAGCGAGTTAGTTGCGATTCAGGATCAAATAAATAGTGCTTCGAAATTTTTTGCCCAGGAATATGCCAAGACGATCAAAAATCAAGTTGCACAGGAATTATTATCAGTATTACCTAAATTTCTTACAATGAATTTAGTTAATTGGCAAAGAAATGGATACACATGGACATCATCAGCTGTCGAGCCACAGAACCCGGTTTACATGCCAGCAGATAGCACACAAAAAGTGGTTACTATTAATTATCAAGGTACTGTCGTGCCAAATGTTGAATTTATTTTAAAGAGTAAAAATTGAGATTATAGAAAAAATACTCTCAATTAAAAAATCACTTGGGACTAGGGTTTTGTCCGGTTGCTTCAGTAATCAATATTTTGAATTGTCTGATTTGAGTTCATTGAATAAAGTTGGTATATAAATAAACTTATTGTTCTTCAAAATAATATTTCTGACTCTTTCAACATACGCTTCGACAAAATAATCAGGTCACATTGTTCTCTAATAATATATTCAAGAATTCGTCATTGGTTGAATATTTATTATAAATGACGTATTATAACTACCGTTTAATGAAAATAAATAAATTAGAATTATGAGCAATTTAGTTCCAAAACATATTGGTTTTATATTGGATGGTAATAGACGTTGGGCTAAAGTGAATGGAGTCACTACTCTTCAGGGTCACAATGCTGGTTTCAAAAGAGCCAAAGAGATCATAGACTATGCTGCTAGCCAAGGACTAGAGGCGGTGACTATGTATTGTTTTTCTAAGGAGAATTGGAATAGAGCAAAGGAAGAAGTCGATTATTTGATGGATATATTTACAAACTTTGTAAAAGAATATCTCGACGATCTGCACGGCAAAAATATGAAATTGAGTCATCTTGGAGATATTACTGGTTTGCCAAAGAAGTTGGCCGAGACAATAGTCAGGGCAGTAGAAAAGACCAAAAACAATACTGGTATGGTGGTTCAACTTGCTCTTAACTATACGGGAAAAGACGAGATTAAAAGGGCAGTTGAGAAAATAGTCGAAAATAAAATGCCGATAACAATAGAGAATATATCTGATAATCTAGATAGTTCTGGCATTTCTGATCCGGACTTGATTGTTCGTACTTCTGGGGAGCAACGCCTCTCTGGTTTTCTACTTTGGCAATCAGCTTATTCGGAATTCTATTTTCCAGAGGTACATTGGCCTGACTTCTCTCCCAAAGAGTTTGATAAGGCGGTCGAGGAATTTGGTAAGCGGCAAAGGCGCTTTGGCGGAAATTAAACTATATGATTACTACTGCTCATATAATATCTGGTGGCCTGATCGGCGAAAGCATAGGTGATCCCTATCTAGCATTTGCTTCCGGAATTATTCTTCATTATATCCTCGATGCAATCCCTCACTTCGATAATGTGTTAGAGGATGGAAAATGGACATGGAAGCAGTGGGTATTCACTGGTTCTGATTTAATTCTTACTATTTTGTTAATATTACTTTTGAAACCAGAAATATCCTTATCCAGTACTTTTCTGTGGGGTGCTTTTGGCGGATTGCTGCCAGATATCTTCGATAATGTGCCTTTTTGGAGCAAAAAGTTTCGAAAAAGCTATCTCGGAAGTAAGCTTTTTATGTTTCATGAAAAAATACATTCAACAGTCAAGCCTAACCTCATATGGGGCATCGCTACTCAATTAGTTACTTTAATATTTGTTTATTTTTTAGTTCGATAATCTTATCGAATAGATTTCTCTTGGATAAAGAAATCCCGCTGGTCTTTACAGAGCAGCGGGGGAAAGGGTGAGATCAGTCCAGAGGACGGAACGATCGCCGATTATCTCGGCAACACCGTCTCTGATGTGTCTCATATTATCGATCATGAGCGCTATCCGACTTTCGTGGGCGCGCGCATATTCGATCTTGAACTGGATATCTTTTTCGCCAAAAGGCGTAAAGACCAGAGAATTGAAGAGAATACCATATTTCAACAGCCATCTGCGCGTTATGTAATCAAACGCATTGTAGCGTCCGGTCAACATAGTTATGCTATAGTCTGCTGGAATATTTTTTATCCATTCGATCATCTTCATGTTTGGCTTCAAGTTGTAAAAATACAACCCAATTTCCGGAGCAAGACCGGCTGCCACAAGAGGTGACTGAAATGGAGTAAGGAATCTCTCAAAATCTCCGATTCGTGGTAGGGTGAGTGTTCCATCGATGTCGATGACGATCTCGTTGCGCATTTTCTGGATAAACCTCCACTCGAACTGGGGATATTTTAAGTAAAAAACGCTAAATTGTCAATCTTAGAAAGTGGTCATGTAAAAAGTGTTGACAATAGTAATTTAAATATGATACATTCTCTTTTAGTAAGTAAAAGTTAGAACTTATTTCACACTACACAGGGGGGTTGCGGGTAAACTATCCCAGCATACGCGGGACAAATATCTGCTTATTGATTTTTTGGTCAAAATATCCATTATATTTGACAAAAATGTAACTATGAGGCAAAAGTTTCATAAATTGCATTTTTTGCCCTGAACCTTAACAATTTCATAGTGTTTGTATATACCTGCAAGATCATTTATTGATCTCTATGCAAGCACACAAAAGATAATTATAACGAGTAATTATAATAATGTAATTTCATTTAAGAGTTATCTTCCGATAATAAAAATTTCTCAAATAGTAATTTCATTCGTATTTATACGAATCCAGAAATTACTAGTCAAGATATTTATGTCGGGTAGTGGGGACAGAACTTCTTAGCAATAAGAAATCTTGTCTCCAATTATTCGACCTCTAAAGAAAAATATTTCGTTGCGTTTAAAGGCGTATGGTGGATGCCTTGGGAGAAGTTGGCCGATGAAGGACGTGGTAGACTGCGATAAGTCTCGGGGAGCTGTCAAATAAGCTTTGATCCGAGAATTTCCGAATGGGGAAACCCTTTAGACCATCCAATTTATTTGGATAGGTAGGTAAGCCGGTGAACTGAAACATCTTAGTAGCCGGAGGAAAAGAAAACGAAAGTGATTCCCTTAGTAGTGGCGAGCGAACAGGGAGAAGCCCAAACCGCCGAATTTATTCGAGCGGGGTTGTGGGACTCACATAATCAATGTAAAAGGATAGAGGAACGAGCCTGGAAAGGACGACCATAGAGCGTGATAGTCGCTTACTTAAAATCCGAGTAACAGAGAGGTGATGTTCCCGAGTAGCACCAGACACGTGAAACCTGGTGTGAAGCTGGACCGTTCACGGTCCAAGGCTAAATACCACTTCTCACCGATAGTGAACAAGTACTGTGAAGGAAAGGTAAAAAGAACCCCGATAAGGGGAGTGAAATAGAACCTGAAACCATACGCTTACAAAGAGTCAGAGTCCCGACGCAAGTCGGGGTGATGGCGTGCCTTTTGTAGAATGACCCAACGAGTTAGCTATGTGCAGCAAGCTTAAGGATAATACCCGGAGGCGTAGTGAAAGCGAGGCCTAAATGGCCGATTAGTTGTACATACTAGACCCGAAACCAGGTGATCTACCCATGGACAGGCTGAAGTTCGAGTAACATCGAATGAAGGGCCGAACCACTCAACGTGTCAAAGTTGATGGATGAGCTGTGGGTAGCGGAGAAATTCCAATCGAACCTGGAAATAGCTGGTTCTCCTCGAAATATATATAGGTATAGCCTGGTATTTTGTCGCAGGAAGAGGTAGAGCACTGACTGGGTTACGGCGACTTCGGTTGTCGTACTCAAACAAACTCCGAATTCTTCCTGATTCATACCAGAGTCAGAACGCGAGGGCTAAGCTTCGCGCTCAAAAGGGAAACAGCCCAGACCGTCGTCTAAGGTCCCTAATTATAATCTAAGTGGAAAACGTAGTGAAATCTCCAAAACAACCAGGATGTTGGCTTAGAAGCAGCCATGCATTTAAAGAGTGCGTAATAGCTCACTGGTCTAGTTAAGAGGTTTTGCGCGGAAAATTTAACGGGGCTCAAGATTATAACCGAAGACACGGGTTCTACGTTTACGTAGAGCGGTAGAGGAGCGTTCTTGGTGCAGCGAAGGTCACACTGTGAGGTGGGCTGGAGTGCCAAGAAGCGAGAATGTTGGGATGAGTAACGAATTTGCCATGCGAGAAACATGGCCACCAAATATCCGAGGTTTCCTGGGCAACGGTAATCGTCCCAGGGTTAGTCGGTCCTAAGTTGAGGCTGTTGTAGTGGCAGCGTAGACGATGGGCAGTGAGGTTAATAATCCTCCACTCCTGTATGTATACCCAGATGACGCCTTGGAGTAGTCATATAAAAATAATGGTTTATTTTATATGGTGTATCCGGGGACAAGAAAAATCTGGTTCAAAAGCATACAGAGCCGTACCGCAAACCGACTCAGGTGGATGAGGCGAGAAGCCTCAGGTGATCGGAAGAACTTACGTTAAGGAACTCTGCAAAAAAGCGTCCGTAACTTCGGGATAAGGGCTACCTGCGCGCAAGCGTAGGTCGCAGCTAAAGAGTCCAGGCGACTGTTTACCAAAAACACAGGTCCCTGCTAAATCGTAAGATGATGTATAGGGGCTGATGCCTGCCCAATGCTCGAAGGTCAAACCGGTTGCTGATCCCCGTAAGGGGCTAGGCGAACGACTAAGCCCGAGTGAATGGCGGCCGTAACTATAACGGTCCTATGGTAGCGAAATTCCTTGTCGGGTAAGTTCCGACCCGCACGAATGGCATAACGATCTGGACACTGTCTCAACGTAAGATCCGGTGAAATTACATAGTCGGTAAAGATGCCGATTACTCGCAGCAAGACGGAAAGACCCCGTGGAGCTTTACTATAGCTTGGTATTGGATTGGGAAAATTCATGCGTAGCATAGGTGGGAGACTTTGAAACCTTGGCCTTGGTCGAGGTGGAGTCAACAGTGAAATACCACCCTTGAATTTTTCTGGTTCTAACCTGAATCTGTGATACGGTTCGGGGACAGTGCTAGGTGGGTAGTTTAACTGGGGCGGTTGCCTCCTAAATTGTAACGGAGGCGTTCAAAGGTACGCTTAGCCCGGATGGAAATCGGGCCTCGAAGTATAAAAGCATAAGCGTGCTTAACTGTGAGACCTACAAGTCGAACAGACGCGAAAGCGGGATTTAATGATCCGATATCATCTCGTGATAGAGATATCGCTCAACGGATAAAAGTTACCCCGGGGATAACAGGCTGATCGCATCCAATAGTCCACATAGACGATGCGGTTTGGCACCTCGATGTCGGCTCGTCCTATCCTGGGGCTGAAGCAGGTCCCAAGGGTTTGGCTGTTCGCCAATTAAAAGGGCACGCGAGCTGGGTTCAGAACGTCGTGAGACAGTTCGGTCCTAATCTGCTGTGAGCGTTGAAACTTGAGTGGGTGTTCCCCTAGTACGAGAGGACCGGGGAGCGTAGACCACTGGTGTATCTGTTGCACTAACCTAGTGCATTGCAGAGTAGCTATGTCTTATTGGATAAGCGCTGAAAGCATATAAGCGCGAAGCCGGCCACAAGATTAGGTTTCTTTAAAGACCCCTCGAAGACTACGAGGTTGATAGGCTTTAGGTGTAAGGGTAGCGATATCCTGAGCCGAGAAGTACTAATCGGTCGATAGCAATGAAATATTTTCTTGACTAGTAATTTCTGGATTATTCCAGTAATTGTCGAGCGTTTAAGATACCTTTGTGTTGGCACGACTCGCTCATCCTTTCTTTGCGAAAGGATGAGGGGCGATGCTGGCATGCTGGATCGAGCTCATGTTGATTTTCAAATGGGGGTAAGATTCTCTTTAATCTTACTCCATTTGAAAGGCATTCTTTCAAAACAAAGCCAATTTGTAAGTTAAGTGTTGGTGCTTATAGCGAGATGGGTACACCTCTTCCCATTCCGAACAGAGAAGTTAAGCATCTCCGCGTCGATGGTACTCGGGCTGCAAGGCCCCGGGAGAGTAGAACAGCGCCAACACTTAGAGTATAAATTGGCTTTTTTGTATGGTAAAATTCCCCTATGAAGAACAAAAATCTTTCAAAATCGATTGAAAAGATTGTATGGGAAGCTTGTCAATCGCCAAATAATATCTACGGACCAGCAGATTGGGATTATCATGTTAAGACGGTAGTCTTTTTTGGTAAAAAACTAGCAAAAGAGCTTTCATTGGACGTTGAGTTGATAGAGATTGCTTGTCTTTTGCATGATTATGCTGCAATTTCAAACGGAAAATTCGCCGATACCCACCACATAGAAGGTGCTAGAATGGCCGATGAACTGTTGAGTCAGTATAATTATCCTAGAGAAAAAATTGAATTAGTAAAAAAGTGCATATTGTCTCATCGAGGCAGTGTAAATGTTGAAAAAACAATTTTGGAAGAACAAGTTGTAGCTGATGCTGATGCAATGGCACATATCGAAAACTTTAAATCACTGCTTTATCTTGCATATGTTGAAAAGGGACTTAGCATAGAGGAAGGTTCAGATTGGGTTTTGAAGAAAGTCCAAAGAAGTTGGTCAAAAATGAGTTTGCAAGCAAAAAAAATGATGAAAAATAAATACGAATCTATAGTAAATTGTTTGGAATAAAAAAACCTCTGATTTCTCAGAGGTTTTTTTATTTATTTACCGCAGCCGCCGCAGCAGCCACCACATGGATCAATTGTCATATTTCTCCTGATTTTTTTAATTATCTAACCTACTTAAGTATAGCAAATATGTCAAGTTTTTTAAATGGATATAGCTTAGAGAAGTATAGATTCTCTCAGTAATGGTATTATTTCACCATAGGATTTCGCAGCAGCTCTGTATGCAGCTCTGCCAGATTCTGTAAGTGAATAAATTATTCTTTTTCTAGCGCCAGCAGAGACCTCTCTGGTAATCGCATAGCCGTCTTTTCTTAGCTGTTCTAGAGCAGGATAAATTGTTGATTCGGTCGGTCGGCATGTTCCGTCTGATAATTCTTCTATTCTTTTGACAATTCTATAACCGTAGCTCTCTTTATCTTTATATAAAACTTTGAGCAAAAAGAATTTGATCAAACCCTGATTTATCAATTTTCGCCAGTATCCTTCTCTTGTCAAATCCATAGCGACACTCCGTGTTATTTATCCATTCATCCATTTTATTATTTGGCAATTTATCAATAAATGAATAAATTTCAAAATATATAAATTAAAAAATGAGCATTCCCTCGCTCGTCTTAGTATCTTTATACTATATAAGTGTGATAATTTTGTCAACCGCTTTATAAGCCATACGGAAGTTGCTATTATTATATAGAAAATTATTAATGATTGATCAAAAAATGGCTAAAACAAGAATTTTCTTGGATTTTGATGGGACGATTTTTGATACAAGTCTGTATCGAGAGATTTTGTTCAAGATCTTTGAAGGCGCTGGATTCTCGGCAGAAGAAATTCTGGAAAAATATAGGGAGGAGTGCTTAGACTATAAGTTTTCACCTGAGGGTCTTGCTAAAAGACTTAGAGAGGTGAGGGTTTTTGACCAGAAAAGTATATCAACGGCGATTGAGGAATCTTATTCTCAAGTATCAAAATTTATTTATACCGATACTTTTGACTTTTTAAAATCTCTCGACCGTGATCTTTACATATTAGATCTGCTTTCCCTTGGTGATATTGGCTTCCAGAGGAAAAAAATAGTTAATGCCGGTGTTGATTTATATTTTGACAACATTTACATTACTGATATCCAAAAATGGAAATATCTTGATAAACTGGTGACAGACGGAGATAGATTTGCTATTATTGACGATCGAGCAGATACGATTCGAAACGTTAAAAAATCATTTCCAAATTGTATCTCAATTGAAATACAGCGAAAAGATGCTGACAAGGATGATCCTATGAGGACATCAGTTATCGCGGGGGCATCAAAAGATGATGATAATTTGAAAATCAAGAGTTTGAGCCAGGCGATAACTTATCTTTAAAATATTTTTTAATATGCCAGAATTACCAGAGGTAGAGACAATCAGAAGGGGACTAAGCCAAAGAATTGTCGGCAAGAAGATAGTCGATATTGATATTTTATTCCCCAAGTCTTTTTTTGGCAGCGCGATAGAAGCGGTTGGTTGTGAAATCTTCAGCATAGAACGTCGGGCAAAAATAATTGCTTTTGGATTATCAAACAATAAATATTTGCTTTTTCATCTCAAAATGACAGGACAGCTGATATACAGGCAAGAGTTGAAAGCTGCAGATGATCGGTTCGCGGGTGGCCACCCCGATCATAATTGGCATGCAAAACTCCCAAATTCGACGACGGCAATGATATTTTATTTTAATGATGGGTCAAAATTATTTTTTAATGATATGCGAAAGTTTGGTTGGTGTAAGCTTTTGCCAAAAGAAGAAATAGATAGAATCTTTACGGAAAGTTATGGACCAGAACCTTTTTCTGAAGGATTTACAGCAGAATATCTCTTTCGAAAAGCTGGTAGGATGCCGAACAAAAATATCAAACAATTTTTGATGGATCAGGCTATTGTTGCTGGAATAGGCAATATTTATGCTGATGAAATTCTCTTCGATTCTATGATCTCTCCTCTGCGAAAAGTCAAAGATATCGTTCGGGATGAATGGGAAAAGATTATAAAATCAACTATAATGATTCTGGAAAAAGCGATTAAATATGGCGGCACGACTGATAGTGATTATGTCGACGCAGATGGAAAAAAGGGCGGAATGCAAAATTATCTGAATGTTTACCATAGAACTGGCGAGCTTTGTCCAAGGGGATGCAATGATGTCATAAAAAGGATAACAGTCGGTGGTCGAGGTACTCATTACTGTCCTGTTTGTCAGCGTTAATTTTATTTTCAAATTTATTTAATGACCGGAATATGAACAAGGAGTGAAGACGATTAGAATTGAAGCAACCTATTTAGTAAAAAATCTCCAAAAAACATGGATCAATGTGCTCATGAAGAAATAGAATAGGGCTATTTTGGTGTTGGTGGCGAAGCCACAAGAATTTGCAAAAAGGTAATCTATATTCAATTACAAAGAAATCAATGCCAATTCCTTTTGATAAAGGGATTCGTGAATATGAAAATATCAATATATCAAAAGAAGAATTCGATCTTATCTGGCCTTTGACAAAAAAGAGACTTGAGAAGACTCGGTATTATATCTCATCTCTAGTTACGGAGATTCGTGTCGATATATTTCATGGCAAATTAGAAGGTCTTGTCTTGGCTGAGGTTGTCTTTGACAATGAGGATACTAAGAGAAATTTTGAGATTCCTAAATGATTTGGCAAGGAAGTAACACAGATAATCTCAAACCAATTTTTGGCAGGTAATAAATTTAGTGAACTCGATAAAGAATTGTCATAAGCAATAATTATCTCATAACTTGATTTATTGCTTATTTTGCTATATACCTCATATAGACGAATTTGTTCGTCAAATCCCCTGACAAAGGAGTCCTGTTATGCCGAATCGTCACCGCCCTAAGAGCCGTATCAAACCGATCGGCTCGATCATCGTTCGCTCTGGGGAGCGTTTCAATGACTGTCTTCCTAACATACCGGAATTGGTAATGACTAATGCATGGATGCACAATCGCCATCTCAGGATGCTGGTCATCCCTGACGCCTTCGTAGAAACCAGTGACGGTCACATCAACGTCCGTCTCTTCGGAGGAACGGTATTCCCCAACATCTTCGGGCATCGTTTCCCGGCCTATGCTATCGGAAATGGTGAGAAGTTCCGATTGACCGACAGGTACTGCACTGAGTGTCGCGCGAACAATGGTATCATGACCAGCAATGGTCATTACCAGTGCACTGTCTGTCCCAACTCGTGGGACGTCGTTCCCCGCCGTATCGCCGAGGTGGGCTACACCTCTTATCAGTTGGAGTGAAATCATGCCGACAACCCCCTCTGAGATGCCGCGAAAGCGGCAACCATGGATTCCCCCCTCAACGCCATCTGATGGCGTGGACATCCCCGTGTGGTGTCCCAAGTGCCGTCGCCATCATCCTAAGGGCAAGTGCCTAAAGGATCCGGCGACAATTCAAATGTAAGGTCGGGGAGAGTGCTGGCAACATGTATACAGCACTCTCCCGTCACCCAAGCTGTTTAATTGACATCAAAATGATGATTTGCTAGATTGATTATATCGATGAATATTATTACTACTAAAAACTGGTTTTACTTTTACTTTACATCTGACCAAAGGCCAGCAATTTTTAATTAAAAGTTCATAAAGTTATAAAAAAAATTTAACAAAGCTGGCCAAAAGGCCAGATTTTTTGTTATTTATGGCGATTTGCTTATGCAAGTCGCTGTATAATACCAAAAACCCCAAAGGAGCTGTGTGATGAGTAGCTATTTCTGCCGTCCTGATCGTTCTTCCAAGGATAGGTCGGTTATTAGCGGCAAAGAGTTAATGGCATTAGCCAAAGAATTCTTACCCCCAGTTGTTCTTGCTGCATCAAGCGAAAGTGATGCTTTTGACGCATTTGCTCGGTGTGGCATCATCTTGAATGAGCGCCTCAAGGCGATAACTCGTTATTATTTTCTGATGAAGGACTATCCAATCCATCATCTTGAATGTCAGAGGATTGCATTATGCAATTAAGACATTCTTTCGACCGGGTGGCCGCCTAATAAGCGGCCCCACCCACTTTTTAAATTATTATCGCTTATGTTAATATATTAGAAATGATTAATCATTCACAAAATTGGTGGTGGCAATCTGATTATCTGGTAAAGCCGGCATTTTTTGTGTAGTCGAATTATAAATTAATAATAGTGAATAAATAGCTGGCTTGGGCCAGTTTTTTGTTTGTCTGGAGAGATCGGATAGGTAGCTATCGGATCTCAGTATATCAAACAAAAGGGGGGACATTTTATGTCCGAACCAGATAGCAGAGAAGGGGAAGCATCGATGCTTGATAATGCAACTGCTGATCTTGTGGCTTCCATCATGGGGCTACCAGAATCCAGAAGACCTCATGCGGTTGGTCAGATCGTTCTATTGGGCGAAAAGGCCCAACAGGTGATCAATTTGATCAATCATGGTGCGACTTGCCAAGAGGATTTAGTCGCACAGCTTACAGATTTTTCGACTATCGAAATCCTGTTTGCACGTCAGCTCTTTGCTATTTGCAAGGGACAAGATAAAAAAAGGGGGACACGAGCTCACTATGCTTGGTGAATGGCCGGCGAAACACCTTTAAAATAGGTGTTTCGCCCTTTCGTTTTATAATAATTTTTTGCTATACTCGAATCGTTAACTAATTTTAAGATCAAGGAGCATCGCATGGAGAAATATGCTGCTGTAATACTTGCTGCGGGCAAGGGGACTAGAATGAATGAGGGTGTAGCCTCGCCAATTCCAAAAGTTATGTTTGAGGCGGCTGGAAAGCCAGTGATATATCATAGCGTCAAATTAATAAAAGATGCTGGCATAAAAAAGGTTGTTTTGGTTGTGGGATATAGAAAAGAGCTTATTGAAGAATATTTTGGCGACGAAGTTGAGTACGCAGTGCAAGAACAACAACTTGGTACTGGCCATGCAGCAGCCCAAGCAAGGAGTGTGCTTAAAGGCAAAGCAGAATCTATAATAGTCTTCTATGGCGACAATCCATTGTATAAACCGGAAACTGTTAGGAGGCTGATTGATCTCCATGAAAAGGAGAAGCCTACAATAGCTATGCTTTCGGTAGTTTTTAATAATCCTCGATTTTGGGCTTTTGGGCGAATTATTAAGGATGAAAGCAATCATGTAGTTGATATTGTTGAGCAAAAAGATTGCAGTGAGGAACAACTAGATATCGAGGAGTGTAATCCTGGCTTTTATATCTTTGATGCTGATTGGTTTTGGGGTAATTATGATAAATTGAGCACCAATAATGCTCAAGGGGAATATTACCTAACCGACATGATAAAAATTGCTGCAAATCAAAACAAAAAAGTCTTATGTATTCCTGTCTCTGAGATTGGTGAGGGTCTCGGTATAAATAATCCTGAGCAACTAAAAAAAGCTGAAGAAATATTACAGCGGCGCAATCAGTAGTCAAATAATTTCTCTTTTATCTCGTCTTTTGTTATCCTTTTCTAATATGGCAACATACAAAACAAAAGGGATAGTTTTGAGGGGGATTAATTTTGGTGAAGCTGATAAGATATTAACTGTTTTTACTGAACGTTTTGGAAAAGTTAAAGTTATTGCAAAGGGTATAAGAAAGATAAAGTCTCATCTAGCCGGTTCACTAGAACCATTTATGTTATTAGATCTGCAGTTTTATGAAGGGAAAACTTTTTATACTGTAACAGGTGCACGAATAGAGAATGATTTCTCTAATATACATACAGATATCAGGAAAACCGCACAGGCCTTTTTTCTGGGAGAATTGATTGATAAATTTTTGCAAGAAGAACAGAGATTAAATGATGTTTTTGCTCTGTTTGTTTCCTCTCTTGAATCATTAGAAAAAACAGACAGACTTATTTTTGTAAGGGCTTTCGAACTGAAGTTGATAGAGGCACTGGGTTTTAAGCCCGAACTCTACAATTGTATTCACTGTAAGGAAAAAATAACTCCAGAAAAAAATTTTTGGGATGCGATTGAGGGTGGCATAATCTGCGAAAATTGCCAAGGAAAATTTCATCACGGACATACGATTTCAGATGAGACAATCAAGCTTTTGAGATTTATAGAAAAGAATGATTTTGCGAGAATTAATTTACTGAAGTTTGGCGGGGAAGTTCAATACGAGGCGGAAGAATTATTGGCGAAGTATATACAAAACATTCTGGAGCAAGAGCTGAAGAGCAAGAAGTTCTTGAAGATGGTAGGATGACTACATAAAAGAATAGCTTTTGATACAACAAAACAGGCTAGATATCTAGCCTGTTTTTGTATGGTATATTATAGCGTGATTTGTGTTGTGATTTCGGTTAAGGCTTCGCTGACAGGCAAAACGGTTATCCCTGAATTGTTAACATACTGCATTTGAGCGGCGAAATCCGAGATGTAGCTATCATAAGCGCCAGGATTATCAGCAACACGATGGTAAACGAGGACAAGCCAGGCATTATCACGGACAGCTTGGTCGATCCATGACTGATATTCTGCAAGAGTGGTGCTATAGAGCATATTCTTAACCCGGATGTTATCAATATTGGCGGTATCTTTAGTATTAAGGCCAACGTCAGTACTACGATGGGATTCATAATATTCCAGTATTTTCGTAACTACATTTGCATTATAGGCACCAAATGGTGTTGCAAATGCCTTGATATTGCCTAACCCAGCAATTCCTTCTAGAGTCGCCTTGGAACTTGCTATCTCTGCAATTAAATCAGCCTCGCTTAAAGTTGTCAGATCCGGATGTGTAATACTATGTGATCCAATTTCATGCCCCGCAAGGACAAATTGGCCAATCTTGATGGCAGCCTCAGCCTGATTATTATTGATAAAAGTGGTTGCATAATATTGAGTTGATCTGAACCCATATTGAGTCATAACCGGCAAAGCAGTAGTGACATTATCCTCCCAGCCATCGTCAAAAGTTAAGCTTACAATTGGTCTGCTAAAACTGGTTGGCTGGTAAGAATTTATCGAATAATTATCTGTAACAAGAAAACCGACTGCTGAGATAAAGTGAAATATCGTTATTTGACTAACCCCAAGTGGTATCGAGAAGGTATCGGTGTATTTCTGCCATGTAGCCGATGCTTCGGCAACCTTTAAGTTCAGATAGTCATAGTTACCATCTTCTTTTATTATCTCGACTGTTACTTGTGAGGGAATGTCGGACTGGTAATAATTTGAAAATTGGTAAGTTGTTCCCGGTATAACATTTTGGTGATTGAAATACCATTTAGCGTCACCTCTCGTGTAAGCGGAAATAGTGGTTTTTAATGATCGGTTACTATTGTATCCGGTGTTTAAATACTCAAATGAAGCTGTATTTGTACCCCATTTGTCTGTCGACCACCCAGATGGAAGGTGGATATCTGTAGTGGAAACTTCCTCGACATTGCCATTTGGGATAGTTAAATCAGGAGATCGATCTTCTGATTTTTTGATCGAATAATCATCAGTTATTAAGAAACCATTTTGACTAATAAGATGAAATATTGCAAAGTATTTGGCTGTGCTAGGCAGGTCGAAGCTAACAGAGGCCTCGGCCCATTCACTTGATAACGGAAATGTCCCGAGCCATTGATAACTGATATTGCCATTTTGATCTTCAAATTCGGCAACGATATCAGAGGCCACATCTGATTTATAATAATCAGAGAATGTATATCTAGCAGGATTTAGGGCTATCTTATTAAAATACCATTTAGCATCACCATCTGTGTAGCCAGAGATGCTAGTTTTGAGAGATTTTGCACCACTATAGCCAGTATCTAGGTATTCGAAAGTAGCCGTATTAGTGCCCCAACTGTTGCTATTCCATGCTAGGGGTAAGTTGCTATTTGCTGAAACCTGCTCTGCCCCAGCATTTGGAACATTATCGGTATAGATAACGTTTTCAGGGATTACTTCCTTAATAGAGTAGTCATCGGTTATGAGAAATCCTGATGCAGAAATAACATGCAATACCGATATGTTTGAGACATCGGTAGCTATATTAAAATTATCACTATATTCTTTCCAGTCAGATGCTGGCTCGGTGCTTTTTAGCTCCTGATATACAACGCTACCATCACTTTTGGTGATCATTAGAATCACCTGTGAAGGTATGCTGGATTGATAATAGTCGGCAAACTGATATGTCTTTCCCCCGACAATTTGTTGAGGTGTAAAGTACCACTTTGCATCACCACTAGTATAGTCAGATATTATAGTTTTGGCTGATTTACTACCGGTATGACCGGTGTTTAAATATTCAAATGAAGCTGTGTTTGTGCCCCAACTATTCTTATTCCAAGAGAGAGGGGAATTATCCTGATAATTTATTTGTTCTAAACTATTATTTGGTACGTTGTCAGTAATTGTGGCATTTTCATTGACCACCTCATTTATTGTGTAACTGTCAGTGGTTAGAAATCCATTGGAATTAATTAAATGATAAATAGTTAGGTAGGCTGTTCCGGCTGGTACATCGAATTCAAACGATGATCTTGTCCAGTCTGTGCTCGCCTGTAAACCGCCCATCCATTGGTAACTAACATTGTTATTTAGATCTGTTAGTTCCGCAACTACTTCATTATATATATTAGATTGATAGTAATCAGAGAATATATATTTTTTTGTTGGATCAACGGTAACCTTATCAAAATACCATTTGGCATCACCATCTTGATAATTGGTGATATCTACTCTAAGGCTTCTATCGCTGTTATATCCGATGGAGTTAACCGAGTAGGACGTTATGTTACTACCCCAATTACCATTCTTCCAACCGACAGGGATATTGGTGGTGCTGTCAATTTGTTCAACCGATGGGTTGGATACCAAATTGTTTTCTACAGCCTTAGCCTTGCTCGAATATGGAGCCGGTACTAGTCCAGAGGTTAAAACAGAGAAGATGACAATAAATTTAAAAATCGTTTTGTTCATTTTCCTTTCCTTGCTTGTTATTTAATTGTATGGATTTTTACCTATGCTATTGTTTTACATTTAAAACCAGATTTTGTAATTGTGATTTTATATAACTTTAGCTTATTGCAAGTATTGCTTGATTAGGACATTTACTACTAAAAAAACCATTCAGTAAAAGTAAGATAGTTCTTAATCGTTACAAGTAAATAAGGTAGTAATAAAGAAGGAGCAACATGTACTTTCCATTTGCATTTGGCCCAAGTTTTTTGGGACACCTCGCGGTTACTTTTTTTGCGGGAGTGATTTTTGTACCATCGAAATTAATTAAAAAGTTGAGAAATAAATAATGACCAAAAGAGAATTTTGCGTGGTTATACCCGCCCTTAATGAGGAAAAGGTTATTTCCTCTTCTTTGCGTTCTTTAAAAAATATTTTTAATAAGAAGGACATCTATGTAGTAAGCGATGGTTCAACGGATAGAACAGTGAGTTTAGCAAGGAAGGAAGAAGTATTTGTTTTGGATTTAGGCAAAAACCACGGCAAGGCTCTCGCTCAGGAGAAAATTATTGACAAGTATCAACTGATCAAACGATACAAATATGTGCTATTTTCCGATGCAGATAGCGAGCTTGACCCAAATTTTTTAGAGGAAATAAAAGTTCATCTTGCTGAAAATCCTGCATTGATAGTGGGGACTGTTAAGTCTCGCAAAAAAGGTCTTATCAGTGCATTTAGAACCTTTGAGTATGGGCTTTCTCATAGGGTATACAAAAATGCTCAGAACTTTGTCAGAGTAATTACCGTTGCCCCTGGTTGCGCCTCAATGTACAGCAGCAAAGTACTAAAAAAACTAGATTTAAAAAATGGAACTTTGACCGAGGACTTTGATCTCACTATTCAGATTCATCAGAGAAAGTTGGGGGAAGTGGTTTATGTATCAAAGGCAATTGTAGTAACTCAAGACCCGCTCACAATAAAAGACTATTGGAGACAAGTTCTGCGCTGGAATACGGGTACATGGCAGAACTATTTTCAACATAAACTTCACAAGATCAATTCTAAATATAATTTCGAACTGAATTTCCTATTTCTGGATAATTTTATCTGGATAGCTTCATTGACACTTGCGATATTTTATCCTTCCATAATTTTAAATATCGTTTCTGGGATGTTTGCGACAATCTACGTATGTGCCTTTTTGATCTCAATTATTGAAAAAAAGTGGTGGATAATACCGTATATCCTGTTATTTCCAGTATTTTACATCATGAATATTATTTCATATTTTTATGCACTTTTTAGGGTCGCCGCAACTATCAAGAAGCATCAAAGATTTGCCTGGAACAAGGTAGGAAGATACTAGGCAGAGAGCTTGCCGATTATAAAAAAGACCCCACATTTGCAGGGTCTTTTTTATAAAGAGAATTGGGCAAGACAGTGTTTTGAAAGGTGATATATTGGTAGTCTAATAAAAAGTTGAAATATTATAGATTGTCAATATGGTGTTAAGGTGTTATAGTTTTTTTAGCTCTATTCATTATAAAGAAGGCAGATTAATGGAAAACAAACAGAACAAAAATGACTTGATGGAAAAAATTATTTCTCTTTGCAAGAGAAGGGGATTTGTTTATCCGGCAAGTGAGATTTATGGTGGGTTTGCAAATGCTTTTGATTTTGGGCCTCTTGGTAGTCAGATGAAAAAAAATATCAAGGATTACTGGTGGAAGAAATTTGTTACTAGTGAGGACAATATTGTCGGTTTAGATTCTGCAATTATCCAAAACCCAAAGACTTGGGAAGCTTCTGGTCATCTAAAATCTTTTAGCGATCCATTAGTAGAATGTTTGGAGTGTCATTCTCGTTATCGCGAAGACAATATGCGCGAAGGGAAATTTATTGGTGGAAAGGCTAAAGAAGCGAATCAATGTTCGGCCTGTGGCTCAAAGCAATTTACTGAGCCAAGAGAATTTAATCTAATGTTTAAAACTTTCGTTGGTGCAACTGAAGACTCTGCTGCTACTGCATATTTGAGACCGGAGACCGCGCAAGGAATCTTTTTAAATTTCAAAAACGTTATTCAATCAACCAGGATCAAGCCTCCATTTGGTATTGCTCAAATCGGTAAGTCATTCAGAAATGAGATAACACCTGGAAACTTCATATTCCGTACTCGTGAATTTGAACAGATGGAGATCGAATTTTTTGTTGAAGCAAGCCTCGAAGAAAGTCAGAAGTGGTATAAATATTGGGTCGAAAAAGCGAAAGAGTTTTACCAAGAGATCGGTATCAAGGACGATAATCTATCAATCCGCGAGCATACCAAAGAGGAATTATCTCATTATTCAGCAGGGACATCCGATGTTGAATATGATTTTCCATTTGGTATTTCTGAGCTTGGTGGTATCGCGCAAAGAACTGATTATGACTTGAGACAGCATGAAAAAATATCTGGACAAGACTTGAAATATTTTGATGAGGCAACAGGCAAGAAATATTTGCCATTTGTTGTCGAGCCTGCTCTCGGTGTCGACAGGGCGATGCTTGCCTGTTTGGTTGACGCCTACGATGAATCTGATGGTAGCGATGGTCGAAAAGCAGGGGAGGTAACCCTCCGCCTTGATACTAAAATTGCGCCTATTAAGGTTGCAGTATTTCCGCTTGTAAAGAAAGAGGGACTACCTGAAATTGCCGCCAATATCGTAAAAGAATTAAAACAGGCCGGAATTAATACTTTTTATGACGAATCTGGTTCGGTCGGTCGACGCTATCGTCGTCAGGATGAAATTGGCACTCCTTGGTGTGTCACGGTTGATTTTGACTCTATAGAAAATAAAACTGTGACTTTGCGTAGCCGGGATACAATGGAGCAAGAGAGAGTAAAAATAGTTGAAATAAAAGATTTTATTTTAAATAAAATTGGCTAGATAAAATTAGAAAAATAAAAGGCTGGACTGCTTAAAAGGCAGGCCAGTTTTTTATTATCCACAAAAAAGTATCTTTTGGGTTGTTGACGTATCTATATAGTACGCATAAAATAGATACATGTGGTAAAAAGTGGTAAAAAGTGGGAAACATAATGTTCATTGGTGAGTATCAACACAGCTTAGACGAGAAGGGGAGAATGTCGGTGCCGGCTAAGTTTCGTGATGAATTAGCGAAAGGCTTGATCCTAACTCGTGGACTTGATGGATGTTTGTGGCTTTATACTGAGGCTGAATGGGAAAAGATAGCCGAGCAAGTATCGCAATTACCAATAACGCAAAAGAATGCCCGAAGCTTTGGCAGATTTATCCTTTCCGGCGCGATGGATTTGAAACTTGATAAAGTTGGCAGAGTAAATGTGCCTAAGTATTTAGCTGATTATGCTGGAATAAAAGGCAAGGTAGTTGTAACAGGGATGCATAATAGATTGGAGATTTGGGCAGAGGAAAAGTGGAATGAGTTCAAAACAGACATGGAAAACAATTCCGAGGAAGTAGCGGAGCAATTATCAGAGATCGGTTTCTAGAAAGTAGATAGTAGAGGGTCGAGAGTAGAAAGTTAGTACATTTACAATTTGTAGCAAGAAATAGGAAATCGATTTTATTGCTGCCAGCCTGTACTTTAGGCTCTAACCCGTTCTCATTTGTATACGCTTCATTATTGAGGCTCGGAGGAGGACAAAGGAGGGGCAGAGCCTAACCCCTCACCTTTCTGATTCTAGTCAATCCGAGAGGTGAGGGACAAAAACAAAAATTTGGGCGAAGAAACACCCCATTGAAATAATGTTTGAAAGAAATATTTCACGGGGCAAGAAAACAAAAAATGGCTGGCAGCAACTAAGATTAATATCCCTGGAGGCAAATTGGCGAGAGATTTTATTGTTACAAATTCAAATTCAATTAGATTAGGCAAAAAAAAGAAAACAGTAAGTAAGGGCTTTGTAGTTGGACCTAATGCAATAAAGTTTATTGCACTTACTATCGTCGCTGTTTTAGCTGTGGTCTATTTAAGCCAATCGACAGCAGGAGCATCTAGAAGCGTCCGAGTTAGAGATATTGAATCAAAAAAAGATGAACTGATGCTTGAAAAAGAACGTCTAGAGGCAGAACAGACAAGATTGAAGGCGCTCAGAGTGATCGATAGTGGTATTGAAAAGCAAGTCATGGAGCCGGTATCTAGCGTAAATTTTACTAATGATAAAACAAATTTAGCCAAAGTGAACTAATTTTTGGTAATATAACGTTATGGGCGAATATAAACGTACAATTGAGACAAGACTCAAAGCTTTGAGTGTGGTTATTGTTTTATCATCGCTTATTCTTTTGTCAAAAATGGCGGGGATTCAAATCGTAGATCATGTTCGTTATTTGGCCTTGGCACAGGGACAACAGCGTTTTGAAAAGAGTCAGATTGCTGAGCGCGGGAAAATATTGGTTCATGATTCGGCGATTGATCCTAAATCTTACTATCCATTGGCTTTTGATATGAAAAAGTTTGCTATTTGGGTTGTCCCAAGACATATCAAAAATAAGGCTGAGGTGGCAAAAAATCTTGAAAAACTTTTGCTTCTTCCAGAAGGCGAAGTCTTTTCTAAAATTAATAATGATAAATTATATATTCCGCCAATAAGAAGAGGGTTATCTCTTGACCAGGCCAATGAGATAAAAAACAGCAAAATTGCTGGAATTTATGTCATGCCTGAATACAGTCGGTATTATCCAGAAGGTATATTAGCCGCTCAGCTGCTTGGTTTTGTGAATTCAGATAGTATTGGTAATTATGGTTTTGAAGGACATTACAATAGTGAGCTTCAGGGTAAAGAAGGCAATGTTAGGGGAGAAAAAGATACTCTTGGGAGAATAATTAATTTATTAGAACAAAAAGATCCGGCAGATGGTACGAGCTATGTTCTTACTATAGACAGGGCTGTCCAGTACTATGTAGAAAAAAAATTAGGCGAGGCCATAACTACCTATCAGGCCGATTCAGGAACTGTCATAATTATGGATGTAAAAACTGGTGGGATCATTGCAATGGCAAATTTACCGTCTTATGATCCAAATAATTATCGAGAGCAAGCAGATAAAGATCCAAGTTTGTTTATGAATCCCGCCATATCGCATCTTTATGAGCCGGGCAGCATAATGAAACCAATAGTTATGGCATCGGCGATTGATCATGGTGATGTGACGCCTGATACCAAAGAAAAATTTAGTAATTTTACAGTTGTTGACGGCTATGAGATACATACGGCTGAAGACAAGGCATTCGGTGAAGAAACTATGACTCAGGTCCTGGAAAATTCTGATAATGTGGCAATGACTTGGCTTGCAGAAAAACTTGGCAAGGATACATTATACAAATACATAAAATCTTTTGGTCTCCTGAGTAAAACAGGTATTGACCTGGATACGGAGATATCTGGTCGCGTACCACCTCTGAAAGAATGGAGAAATATCCAGACGGCCAATATTTCATTTGGTCAGGGAATTTCTGTAACTCCTATTGAGATGGTTGCTGCATATGCTGCAATAGCAAATAACGGAAAATATATTTATCCTCATGTGATTGATAAGATGATTTTCGCTGATGGCAGCGAGAAAAAAGTCTCAAAACAAGAAGGCGAGCAGGTAGTTAGCGAGCAGTCAGCCAAGTCTTTGCAGAATATGCTCTACTCAGTGGTAGTCAATGGTCACTCTAAAAAGGCAGGGGTGCCGGGTTTCAAGGTTGGTGCTAAAACAGGTACTGCACAGATTCCTAAACCAGAAGGTGGATATGAAAACAATGAAACCAATCTTGGCATTTATAATCACTCACTTGCTGGTATCGCTCCGATTGATAATCCGCAATTTGCAATGATTGTAAAATTGACCAAACCCAAAACGGCAAAATATGCTGAAACAACAGCGGCTCCTCTATTTGGTGATCTTGCTTCTTTTCTGTTAAATTATCATTATCGGATACCGCCAACAGAGCCGGTAAAGTGATCAATAGTTTTATAAAATAATAAAGTTAGGGCTAGAACAGATTATGAAGAATATGGTTTTAAAATTTATCTATTTAATTCTGGCAAGCTTTGCGAAAAGAGTTATCAATAAACATAAACCTTTTGTCATAGGCATAACTGGATCAGCAGGTAAGGGTTCTGCAAAGGAAGCAGTTTTTCAGGTCCTTCATGACAAATTTGGCGAACAAGTCCGCAAAAATTATGGTAGCTTGAATGCAGAAATAGGAATTCCTCTAACCATAATGGGCTATGATAGCCTTCCCTCTAAGTTGCTTTGGCCTTGGTTTTTGATTAAGGCTTATTTCAGGACTCTTGAAAAGAAATATCCAAAATACCTCATTTTAGAGATGGGAGTTGAACATCCTGGTGATATCAGTTATTTTTCTGAAATTGTAAGGCCAGACATCGGAGTAATTACTTTGATTGCACCTGCACATCTAGCAAACTTTAAGGATTTTGACGCTCTCAAAAAAGAAAAGCTATCGCTTATTGATATAGTGAAACCTGCTGGAAAGATATTTATTAATGCTGATGATCATGAACTATCAAAGTTGCATAATAACGATTTGGTCCGTATTGGTATCAAAAACAAAGATGTTGATTATCGTGCAGACAATATAGAGATTGATCTTGCTGGTACTAACTATCGCATAGTAACTACAGGACAAAATATTGCCGTTAAATCAGACTTGTTAGGCGATCAGTTTGTTTATTCGCAGTTAATAGCTTTTGCTATCGGACAGTCATTTGGTATTCAGTCTTTGCAGATCAAGAAATCATTAGAGAAGCTTGTGCCAACAAGCGGCAGGATGCATCTTGTCAGAGGAAGGCGCGGAATAAATATTATTGATGATACCTATAATTCTAATCCAGAGGCAGTTAAGGCTGCTCTCGACGTGCTTAGTAAAATGAAGTATGATTCAAGAAAAGTTGCAATTATTGGTAATATGAATGAGCTTGGTAGCTTTGAAAAAGAGGCTCATAAAATAATTGGTCAATATGCAAAAGGAAAGTGCGACTTTGCTATTTTCATAGGGCCTAATTCAAAGATCATGCAACAGGGATATGGGGATAAAGAAAATTCTGCAGTTTTTGATTCCAAAGAGGATTTGTATAAAAATCTTGAAGAAATAATCAAGAAGGGTGATCTTGTATTAATCAAGGCAAGCCAAAATAAAAATTATTTTGAAGAAATAACTAAGAAGCTTATGCTTGATACGAGTCAGGCTGGTCAGCTATTGGTTCGTCAAAGTAATTTCTGGCTAAAGAAGAAGAATGTAAAATGAATAGGAGATAATGTTGGAAACTTTTACCATTGAACCTCAAGTATTGTTTAGAATGTTTTGGACCGGTATCGCATCTTTTTTGATTGCAATCGCGTGGACGCCAGTCTTAACTAATTTTCTTTATAAATATAAGATGGGCAAAACTATAAGGGATGCTAAATCTGCGCCAATAATGGCGAAATTGCATGAGAAGAAGGCTGGCACTCCAGTAATGGGCGGTTTGTTGATTTGGATAACAGCAGCATTTTTAACTTTATTTTTTAATCTGTCCAGAACCGCTACATGGCTACCATTATTTTCACTAATTGCTACTGGTATAGTGGGGGCAATAGACGATATTTTGAATGTTCGTGGTATTGGCGAAAAGGGTGGTGGGTTAACAATCAGACAAAAGTTTCCTCTCTACGCAACCATTGCAGCTATCGGTGCTTGGTGGTTTTATTACAAATTGGGATGGAATTCTATTCATATACCAGCGCTTGGTGATTTTAGTATCGGTATCTGGTATATACCATTATTCATTGTAGTTCTTGTTTGGATGGCTTTTGCCTCCAATGAAACTGATGGTCTAGATGGTTTGGCTGGTGGAATTTTCGCATGTTCTTACGGAGCATTTGCTATTATAGCAATGCTACAAGGTCAAGCTGGTCTAGCTGTTTTTTGCGCCACTGTGATGGGCGCGCTTTTTGCTTTTCTTTGGTTTAATATTCCGCCTGCACGATTCTTTATGGGAGACACTGGCAGTATGGCCCTAGGAATGACATTGGGCGTGGTCGCATTTTTAACAAATGCAGTTATACCACTTTTCCTTATTACCTCAGTCTTTTCTATTGAAGGTTTAAGTTTTATCGTACAATTTCTATCTAAAAAACTTCGCAAGGGGAAAAAGATTTTTCTTTCTTCTCCAATTCATCATCACTTTGAAGCAGTCGGTTGGCCGGAGTATAAAATCACGATGAGATTTTGGGTTCTGGGTGCAGTATCAGCCGTTGCAGGACTTGCTTTGGCAGTAATCGGAGGCGGTAATTTATAATGACTTCATTTGAAGACAAAAGAGTTGCAGTTCTGGGTCTGGGCATAGAGGGGATTGCTTTGGCTGACTTTTTGTCTGATAAGGTTGCTAAAATTACAGTTTTTGATCAGAAAAATGAAACAGATTTATTGCAATCTACCGAAGAACAATTAATTTTATCTCTAAAAAATATATTTAATAGTGACAAAATCGTAAAAAAACTAGAAACAAATACCTGCGATTTAGTTGTAGATGACTTTGATATTATCTTTCGTTCACCGTCTGTATATTTTAATCATCCCAAATTAGTTGAAGCTAGAGAAAAGGGGATACAGGTTTCCAGTCAAATCAAGCTTTTCTTGGATTTGTGTCCTTCCATGGTTATCGGAGTTACAGGGACTAAGGGCAAGGGAACGACGGCAAACCTTATAGCTGAAATACTTATACAAGAAACAAGAAACAAGAAACAAGAAACAAAGAGGGATGTTTATTTGGCTGGCAATATTGGTTACCCAGCCATTGGTCTGATTCCACAGCTTAAGGAAGAAGATTTTGTTGTTCTTGAATTATCCAATTTTCAACTTGCCGATATGCAAAAGAGTCCACATATTGGCGTAGTGACTAATTTAGACATTGACCATCTTGATTATCACAAAAACATTGAAGAATATCATAGTGCTAAGGAAAGCATTCTAGCTTATCAGAGTGAGTCTGACTTTGCTGTTTTAAACATTGCTTCATCATTTGATAAGAGTTTTATTTCTCAATTGAAATCTAATGTTCGCTATTTCTCTCCCTCTACAAATCAAGAGGCGATAGCATATATAAAAGAAGTTGATGGTAGAAATGGCGTTTTTCTGAGAGGGGAGAATGATAGGGAAGAGTTGATTTGCACTGAGGACGAGATAAATCTACTTGGTCGGCATAATCTTGAAAATATCGCAGCTGCCGCAATTGTTGGCAATATTTTAGGTGCAGATATTTCGGTAATATCTGAGGCTGTAAAAAATACTGTCGGTCTCCCCTATCGGCTTGAGCTCGTTGCTGAAATTGATGACGTAAAATATATAAATGACTCTTTCGCAACAAATCCTAGACCGACAATTGCAGCGATTAAGTCATTTAGAGATGATAAGATTCTTATTCTTGGTGGTAGCCCTAAGGGTGCAGACTTTAAAGAAATGGCCGAGATAATATCAAATAACAATGTAACTGCTACTATTCTTATAGGCATGGAAGCGTCGAAAATAGAAGCTGCCTTGATAGAAGCTAAATATAAAGGGAAGATATTTTCAGGATTTTCATCCTTAGAAGATGTGGTCTTGCGAGCAGAGAGTATTGCTAAAGCAGGAGACATTGTGATATTTTCTCCTGCCTGTGCAAGTTTTGACATGTTCAAGAATTATAAGGACAGGGGAAAAAAATTTAGCCAGGCAGTTGCTGGCTTAAAAAAACAAAATGAACAAGACAAATAAAAAACATTCAGATTATTTATTATCATTGTTAGTTTTTGGATTAATCGCCTTTGGATTAATCGCGATTTATTCTGTTTCTAAATACTATTCTTTAGAGATCACTGATAATGGCACTGATAAACTTTTCCTGAAAAAGCAGATTTCTACTGTTTTGCTTGGATTAGCCGTTTGGGTATTCTTTCAGGCTATCAGTTACAAATATTGGTTAAAATACGCTGGCATTTGTTTCTTTATTACTATTTTCTTATTAGCGTTACCTATACTACTGCATCCTTTTGGTTTTGCTTCATCTGGTCGGTGGATTCACATCGGTCCAATAAATTTCCAGCCTGCTGAATTTGCCAAGCTAACCTTCCTTGTATATCTCGCAGGATGGTTTGCACGTCAGGGTGATAGTGTAGAAAAAGTCAAAAAAATGTTTTGGCCATTTGTTGGAATCGTGGGATTCATTGCATTCTTAATGTTAATTCAGAAAGATCTTGGAACTCTCTCCATCTTCTCCCTTATCGCAGCTGGAATATTTATAATGGCTGGTGCCCCTATATACCAAATTGTCGGTGCTGGTGGGCTTGCAGCTTCACTGCTTTGGATAGCAATCAAGATTGAGCCATATCGAATGCAGAGACTGCTCACTTTCTTAAACCCCGGTGATAATAATTTAGCGGCAGGATACCATATTCAAAATGCTTTGATTGCTATCGGCTCAGGCGGACTATGGGGTTTGGGCTTTGGCCAAAGTAGACAGAAATATTTGTATCTTCCGGAGGCGCACACCGACTCGATATTTGCTATTGTCAGCGAAGAGCTTGGTTTTGTGAGGGCTGCACTGGTAATCGTAGTTTTCACCTTGATAGCTTTTAGGGGGTTAAAAATAGTAAGAAATGCTCCGGATATTTTTGCCAGGCTTTTAGCTTCAGGGATTGTTATCTGGGTCTTTTACCAAATGTTTATAAATATTGCAGCAATGTTTTCTCTGATCCCTCTTACGGGCATACCGTTGCCTTTCATCAGTTATGGTGGTACATCATTGGTAGTTTTACTTGCAGCGGTTGGGATTTTAACTAATATATCGAAGCACCAAATTATGGAAAGCAGAAGGTAAATATGCAAAAAACTCAGCAAAATGTATTACTCGTTGGTGGTGGTTCTGGCGGTCATGTGGTGCCAATTTTCGAAATATATAAAATTCTTAAAACATATGAGGGACTAAAGCTAACTATTGTTGGTGCGGGCGGTGAAATCGAAGAAAATTTTTACGGTAAGATTCCAGGATACCATAAGATCTTTGCCGGAAAAATGCACCGTGTTATAACTTGGAAAAATATTATCGAATTATTTAAATTAACGATTGGTTTTTTTCAGGCATTGTTTTTATTGATAGACATAAGACCAAAAGTTATTTTTGCTAAAGGGGGATACGTGTCTTTGCCAATTACTTTTTGGGCTAGAGTACTTGGGATAACTTATTACATTCATGAATCTGATATTGAAATGGGTTTTTCTAACCGGATAGCTGCAGATGGGGCAAAGAAGATATTCACCGGTTTTCCTGCCAAGTTTTTCCAGCAGTATCCATGGTCTAGCAAAGTAGAATTTGTTGGTCAGCTTGTTCGAATACCTGCTGACACTGGCCATTTTGAATTTGGTTTTGATAATAATAAGCCAACTTTATTAGTAACTGGTGGTAGTCAGGGATCAAAGATCGTCAACGATACGGTTATTGCCTCCTTGGACAATTTATTACCCAGATACAATATAATCCATCAAACGGGAACATTTTCTTATGACGATGCGACTGACGCCAAAGATGGTCTTTGCAGTGATATGAAGTCTTCATATTTTGTAAAAGATTTTTTCAGTTTTGTTGATGACAAAAATATGATGTATATAGCAATGAAAAAGGCAGACCTGATTATAACCCGCTGCGGCCTAAATACTTTGGCTGAAATTGCAATCCTCAGAAAGCCAATGATTATGGTGCCATATCAACATTCATCCGGTGACCATCAAAATAAAAACGCAAAGGAAATAAGCGCTATTACTGGTTTCCCTATCCTTCATGATAAGGATTTGAATCCCGATGTTTTGACAAAATTAATCGATGAAATTATGGCCGAGAAACCAAATATCGAGACATTATCCGAAAAATATGAGAGAATATTTCCACAAAGTGGATTAAAAATTGTCTCAGATAATATTTTGAAAGAGGTTTTATGAAATATCACTTGATCGGAGATCAGGGCATCTCGATGAGGGGCATTAAAAAATATTTACAAAATATTGGCCATACGGTTTCCGGATCAGATCTTAAGAGTGGCGGTCATTCGGCAACTAACGTAGCTCCTGATGTTGATGTTGTTGTTAGGACATCAGCAGTCAATCCTGGTTGCGATGGTTGGGTTGAAGTAGCGGCTGCAAAAAGATTGGGGATTAAGGTTGTCAAAAGATCAGAATTGCTTGGCGAGCTGACAAAGGATAAGAAAGTAATTGCAATCTCTGGTATGCACGGCAAGACCACTATCACATCGATGGTTGGCCTTTTGCTGATTGAAGCTGGTTTTGATCCGACTGTTTTAGTCGGGGATAGACTAAAAGAATTTGATAATGATGTAATAAGATTCGGTAAATCAGATTGGTTTGTCATGGAGGCTTGCGAATATGATAGAAGTTTCTTGGACTTTCGGCCAAATATTTTAATCCTAACTAATATCGAAGAAGAGCACCTTGATACTTATCCCGGAGGTCTTCCTGAGATAAAAGAGACTTTTATTAAATATTTAAACAATGTGGCCGATGATGGAATTATCATCGCTTGTGCTGATGACAAAAATATTCTCGATGTTGTGACTAAATCAAAAACTAAGGCAGAAATTGTTTTTTACGGCAGGGATTCTGAGAAATATAACCATATAGATTTCGAGATGGCTATCCCTGGTAAACATAATCTTCAGAATGCGATGTCAGTTTTGGCTCTTGCTGATTGTCTAAAGATAAAACAAGAGGATGTTACCAAGGTATTATCTAAATTTAAAAATGCCCACCGTCGTTTTGAATTGAAGGGCCAATACAATGGCGCTGATCTAGTCGACGATTATGGTCATCATCCTACTGAAATTAAGTCTACATTGTCGGCGCTTAAGGAGAGGTACACAGATAAACATAGGGTTGTTGTCTTTTGGCCACATCAATACAAAAGGATCTTATCTCTATTATCTGAATTTGCAGATTCTTTTGCTGACGCTGACGAGGTGATTGTTAAGCCAATATTTTTTGTACCCGGACGTGACGAGGTGTTGGATATTTCTTCAGAAGATCTTGTGCTAGCTATTAACAAGAAGACGAACAACGCGAAATATTTCGCGAGTGATGAGGAGATAGTTGATTATCTTAAAGATAACTTAAACAAAAATTCAGTCCTTCTTACTATTGGCATTCCTCCCGTATATAAAATTTCTGATGAAATTCTGAAGGAGGCGCATGACTAACGACGAAATTCTTCGCAAAGAGCTTGGGGAAGATCTGAAACAAAATGTCGTGTTGAAAGACTATGTTAGCTTAAAGGTCGGTGGAGTCGCAGACTTTTTCTATGTAGCAAAAAGAATCGAAGATTTAGTGAATGCTGTTTCCACTGCTTATAAATATAAGATTCCCTACTTTGTTTTGGGAGGAGGGTATAATGTTGTCCCATCGGATGCTGGTTTTCCCGGTATCGTAATAAAGAATGAATCGTCAAATATTGTATTTAGTCCAAATTTTTCTACTGTTATAGCTGATGGGGGAGTAAACCTCGGTAAACTTATAAATTTGGCGGCTGGGAGAGATCTCGGAGGATTGGAATTTCTGTTCGGCGTTCCTGGAACAATAGGGGGTTCCATATATGGAAATGCTGGAGCATTTGGTCATGAAATCGGTGATTTTGTAAAATCTTTGACTATTATGTTGCCTGGCGAAGATAAAATGACGATTGTTAAGCATTCAGCAAGTTGGATGGACCATTCGTATCGTTCCTCTAGGTTAAAGAGAGAATACAGTGATTCTAGATTTAAACCAGTGATTCTGACTGCAACCTTGCAATTGGTCCAAAGGCGCAAGGATGAGATATTGAGAATGATGCAGGAAAGCATCGCAAAGAAAAAGAATTCTCAGCCTTTAAGTGAGGCCTCTTCGGGTAGTTTTTTCAAAAATAACGGTTTGGGTAAAGAGCAATCAGCCGGTTATTTGCTGGATAGCGCAGGGGCTAAAAGACTTAGAGTTGGTGGCGCTGAATTCTCCAAGAAACATGCTAATTTCCTAATAAATAAGAAAAACGCGACTGCTACAGATGTGCGTTCTCTGGCCGAGAAGGCCAAGGATTTAGTAGAGAGCAAATCAAACATTAGACTTGGCGAAGAAGTCGAATATATTGGCAAATGGTAGCTTTCAACAAAAAAGTTAGACGCGGACAGGGAATCAATATCAAGAGGTATAAAGCGCCTCAGCTTTTTGGCGCTAGGTCTAAAGACGAGAGTCAAAACTCATTTCCCAAGTGGGGATTTAAGATATTACTATATGTTATATTGTTGTGTATCTTAGGCTACGTTTTTCTATTATCAAGTTGGTTTAGGGTTGGAGAAATAATCGTTGAGGGTAACTCCTTATTGTCGAAAGATTTGGTCAAAGAATCCATACCGACTGGTCAAAATATCTTCCGTTTTAATATTCAGGGAACGAAGAGAACTTTGTTGAATAAGTTTCCAGAGATAAAATCGGTGGAAATTTATAGAGGCATTCCAAATGCTATTAAAATAGTTCTATTGGAGCGAGAGGGTAAAATAAGCTGGCAATCCGGCGATAGTGTTTATCTCGTCAGTGATCAGGGTGAAGTTGTCCGGAGAATCGTTGGTGATGAGGGTGCCGGTTTATCAAAAATAATAGATAAGACAAACTTACCGGTTGTACCAGGAACACAACTGGTTTCTCCAAATTTCATCGCATTTATTGTAAATATTAATAGTAATTTTTATGAAACTGTAAATATAAAACCGCTTGATTTTGAAGTTGGTGAGACAACATTTGATGTTGTTTTGAAAACTGATGCTGGGTTCTATATAAAATTTAATACTCTAAGAAGTAGCAAAAAGCAGCTGGAAAATTTGAAGAAAGTATTGGTTTCTAAACGTCAGGATATAAAAGAATATGTTGATATTCGAGTAGATGGCTGGGCGTATTATAAGTAGAGGGTAGATAGTGGATTGCAGGTAAATTGTTTAATAATTTGGTTAATCATAGAGGGATCGTGGAAAAAATTTGGGAGGTAAAAGAGCGTAAATTTGACTCGTTAATAGATCAGCTTCTTTATAATAGGGGAGTAATTTTCGATAAGGATGATGAGGAAAAGAAACTTAAGTTTTTTAAACCAAATTTTAGTGATGATCTATATGACCCTTATCTAATGACTGATATGGCGGGGGCAGTTGAGAGAATCAAAAAAGCGGTAGAAGACAAAGAAAAAATTGGCATTTTTTCAGACTATGATGCTGACGGAATTCCAGGAGCAGCACTGATGTACCGGGCTCTTGGGGCCATTGGCGTTGAAGCGCATGTTTACATCCCAAATCGTGAAGGTGGCTATGGGTTGTCCAAAGAGGGGATAGACAATCTTATCGGAAAGGGTTGTTCTCTTGTTATTACTATTGACCTAGGAATTAGAAATCTTACTGAGCCGTCTTATTGCAAAGAAAAGGGTGTTGACCTTATTATTACCGACCATCACTTACCGGGTGAAGAGATCCCAAAGGCAAATTTTGTGATAAACCCAAAAAGGGAAGGGGATAAATATCCTTTCAAAGAATTATGTGGTTGTGCTGTCGGCTATAAATTGATCCAAGCCTTGTCAAAATATTTTCCAAAAGAATTGGATGAAAAGTTTTTAAAGTGGAATCTCGATTTGGTAGCAATATCTACGATCTCCGATGTGGTTCCCCTATCTGACGAAAATAGAGCTTTGGTCAAATATGGGCTAATGGTTTTGAGAAAGACAAAAAATTTAGGCTTGCAAGAACTCTATAAAGTGTCGAATATTTTGCCAGAAAATGTTGGCGCATATGCAGTCGGTTTTCAGATAGCTCCCAGGATAAATGCACCAGGCCGCATGGACTCGGCGACTAAATCTTTCGAGCTTCTAATTACTAACGTGCCAAATGAGGCAAAAGAATTAGCCATATCTCTTAACGAGAAAAATGAAGAACGACAAGCTGAAATGGATAGTCTCGAACGTGAAGCGATCAAAAAGATTGAAGAAGAGGGCTTATATAAAAATAAGATCATCATTGTCTCTGGCAAGTGGACCAAGGGGATTATCGGTCCTACGGCGAGCAGATTGGTGGAAAAATATGCCAGACCAGTGATTTTGTTTTCAATTGGTAAAGATGATTATACTGGTAGCGCCAGAAGTGTTTCGGGAGTAAATATTGTTGAACTTTTGGAGAAAATTAAAGACCTAATCAATAAATACGGTGGACACAAAGGAGCAGCAGGGCTCTCTGTGTCTCGGGAAAAATTTGGAGATTTCGTGAACGCTCTGACAGATATCTCTAATAAGGAAATAAGTGATGATAATCTAATCAAAAAAGTTTCTATCGATGCTGAGGTTAAATTTCCAGAGATGACCTTCAAGCTCTTTGAGGAACTTTTGCAATTTGAGCCATTCGGTTTGGCTAACCCCAGACCGGTTTTCACGGCAGGGGATATAGCCTTTGAAAACTTCCGTTTTGTGGGTAAAGATTCCAATCATTTTTCTGCGATGGCAAAAGAAAAAGATTCGAAGATAAAGTCTATTTATTTCAACTTCCCATTTGAAAAAAGTATGATAAATTATGATAAATCGTATAACATCGCTTTTTCTTTGAATCAGGAAGAATGGAGAGGGGATAAAAAATTATCACTAAATATTATTGATATAAAAGCAAAGGATTAACAAAAATTATGCAAAAATTTCTTATTAAAATTGATCGTATCTCGGCTTGGGTTTTATTGATTGGCATGCTCCTATATCTCATTAGCGGCTATGGCATGACGAAAGGTATTATTAGCTCTTCCTTAGCGAGTAAAATTCATTTAAATTATCTTGCCTTCATAGTGATAATTGCTTTTGTGGTTCATACTTACTATGCCATTCATTTGGCTTTTAAGCGTTGGTGTATCTGGAATGTTTTTACTGCCACTATACTTGCTCTTTTCTATCTTCTTTTTGTCTCAGGTTTTATCTATGTTGATCGTTTTTATATCACGCCGAAGACAGATTCAGAAACTTCCAAAGTGCAATCTGATGTTATCGATAATAAAAAAGAATCTTTGAATAGTAATATAGTTGATAATGGCCAGACGCAATCGGAAAATCAAACCTCAAATAATACTGCGTCTAAAACATTTACTGTTGCTGAACTTGCTAAATTCAATGGCGTCAATGATCAGCCAGCCTATGTTGCTGTAGATGGTCAGGTGTATGATCTTTCTAGTGTTTTTCAACAAGGTAAACATTTTTCTCATTATGCGGGCAAAGAATTAACAAATGCTTTTTATAGTCGGCATGCAAAAAGTGCTCTTGCTAAATACCCGATTGTTGGTACTCTGAGTAAATAAAGAAGCGCCCCGATTTGCATCGGGACGCTTTAGTTGGTGCGACCAAATTCTCATTTGCCGCTGGTCAGAAGCCGATCACCTCGACTTTGTCGAGCGTGCCCTTCTCAATAACTGTGAAGACTTCGCCGACTTGTTTGAGCCAGAGTTGCTTCTTCTCGACTCTGTCTTTCGTGGTCAGGATGAACAGTTTGTCGTAGCCGAGATAACTTGCCAGCATCATGATATCTCCGTTGATGTGGCAGAGAACCCCGCCTATTTCCTCGACGGGGATGATTACCCGTGCATTGATCTCTTTTTCGTCGAGTAAATCTTGGATGATCGCCTGGTTTTCCTCGAGGATATCCCTGGCGATTTGACGCTCTTCTAGCGATCTGGTGATGCGACCCAGAGGCCCAAATTTAATTGGCAGGCCTCTTTCTTTGTAGACGGCGTTGATTTGCTCTCCGCCGCCGATACAAATGACGACGAAGTAGAATCTTGCAAGTTCGCGCAGCCACTCAAGAACGGCTGCGTTTTCAAGCAAATTGCCTGAAATTTTGACAAAAGCGTTGGGTCTAGCCATGGTACCTTGTCTCCTCTTGTTGAGATAGGACGATCTGGTGCAGGTCATCCAGACTCGATTACATACGGCCCACTGCTTTGCAGTGCGGCCGCCCCAAATATACTTCGGTGCACTTTCTTTTGGCTGGATTTCGAAGCCAAATTTTCGATACCAGCTTGCTATATTTGGTGCACATGCCAGGATTATGATCTTATTTCTATCACGACGCTGGCATTCTTGGAGGCGATTGGCTAACGCTAGCATTGCTAGGTGCCAGCCGTTATAGCCCTTCTTTGATATCACCGAATGAATCGAGTGAAAGGCTTTACTGGTGTGGCATTCGGCGTAAGCGATGGCGATGCCCCATACAATGATGACATAGCCATCTCCACGCCACAGTGCTTTGAAAACACTGAAGAAAGTTCGCGGAAGCAGCGTGCCATCAGCAGCTTCTTCCATAATTATTTGGTGCACTTGTTTTGCTGTCATATATAGAGACAGCAGGTGAAATATTTTTGACATTTCTGTCATCCCCCTTATGGATTTTTAAAGTACTAAAAAATAGCCCTGGCGGGGCTATTTTTTTTATGGAATATCTTAAATCACTTAAGCCTAGATTATCCCAACGAGAAAATAGCCTGCCGATATAGCTCTGGCATGTCTTCTCAAATTTGATAATTTTTGGTCTAAGTAAATCATGTGATAGTTATGGAATATAAAATAAAAAAAGCAGCCACTTGGGCTGCAGTATCTTTGGAAAGTTAGAAATGCGAAAAGACCCAAGTGCTAAAGGGTGATTTCTCTTCTAACTTTTAAAGTCTTGTTTGTCATTGAATAAATAATATGATATTACATCATGTTTGTCAAGCGCTTAGTTTTGTTGAATATGCGCTAACTTTATTGACTAGGTTTAAAGTGCTAAAGTAGTGGTAGAAGACTAAATTTATAAGGGATAAAAATGCCAGAGAAGAAACAGGAAACATTAAATAGAGAAGAAATTGAAAAAGCAATTTTTCTTATAACCGAAAAATTCAAAAACGCCGATGGGCTTACAAAACCAGTTTTATTTCACTCTATACACGTGGGGATTTATTTATATGATCATGGCTATAGAGTAGAAATTGTTTTGGCCGGCTTTATGCATGATTTGCTTGAGGATACAGATACAACTATCGACGAAATTACTAATATATTTGGTAAAGAAGTGGCTGATTTTGTCCTTGCCAATACAAAAGATGACAGTATAGCCGACAAAAAAGAGCGCAAGAGAAAAATGGTAGCCAATTGTATCGAAGCCGGTCAAGATGCACTAATAATCAAGGCTGCTGATACCTTGGAAAACTATACTTATCATCCAACTATTGAATGGCAAGCAGGAGTAGATTATTTGAACGACGTCTCTGGTATGATACTCGAGATGAAGCCCGCTGATTTCGATGATGCAATATTCACCACACTCAATGCAGTATATACTAAAAACAAATAACTAATTTTTATTAAAAACTTATATGCGTATTTGGGATCTAAAACCAGAACTTCTCTGTGACAATCATCTACTTGGCGAACATCGAGAGCTTCATGCTATCTGGAATATCCTAACGGAAGAGAAAAAGGGATATTCTAACCATCCTGAGACAAAAAGATGGGCAGGTAAGCTAAAAGCGCTCTATAATCGCCATCAGGAAGAAGCAGCCGAGATTATAAGGCGAGGATGGAAACATAATTCCGAATTGGACGAAGAATTAGCTACCGGTAGTAATATTCAGAATGAATTCATTAATACACCCGAGGAGCAGGTGGAGATATTGAAGCAGAAACCCTGTAAATGCTATAGATTACATAATGAAGTCTAATCCGATCAAGAGATGGGATAAAGAATCTTCTTCATCTTTTCTTGATGTTTCTATGATAACTTCATAATAAGCGATAAAGATCGTTATCTTGGCTTTATGAATAACTCACGAAGTGCTATGCTTTTATAAAAGATCCTACTGGATTCGCCATAGAACTATTTGAGAGCAAATAATAATTATAAGGAGGACTATGTTTTCAAGAGATCCAAACAAAGTTTCATTTCTTGGGGTTGCGATGTTCTTGATTTTGGCGGGGGCAACGATATTTGCAATTGGAGCAGTAACTTGGTTGTTCAATTATTTTGGTACCACGACTTTTAATATTCCAAGTCAGAAGGTGATTGGCGGATTGATCATACTTGGGATTGGCTATATTGCGCTAGAAATAGAATTTATTAGACAAAGAAAATAGTAATCATCTTTTACAATAAATCAATTTTTTCTGGTAGAATAAAAATAATTAAATAAAAAGAGGGTTATATGGGAAAAGATAAGGGTGCTAAAAAAGAGGTCAAGAAGCCAAAGAAGAACAAGAAACAAAAAGGTCTTGGACCGCTTACAAGTAGTAAATAGTGTGGAAAAGATTGCGGAGCTCTGATAAACCAGAGCTCCGCAACGATAAAAAGAGAAACAATTGTTGTTAATATCTGTACTTTTGTGATGAATGTGCTATAATAATACCAATGGCGTAGGTTACGCCTTTTTTATTTTGAGACCAAGATATGAGTGAAGAAGTTATTTTAAGATTTGATGATGTTTGTTTTGAATATCAGCATGATAAGCCTCTACTCGATGAGGCTATTTTTTCTATTCGCAGAAATTCCAAGATTACTCTGATGGGACAAAACGGAGCAGGCAAAAGCACTCTCTTTGGCATGATTACCGGAGAAATAAAGCCGAAATCAGGTCAGATCAATATTGCCAAAGACATTACTATCGCCACTGCCCGCCAAGTTGTGGCTCGTGAAGATCTTGATTTGTCTGTGGAAGAATATTTTGCCAAAGCCTTTGAGATTCGGTCAAATGATTTGCCGAGCAAAATCCACAAAGTTATGGATGCGGTAAATCTCGATATTCCAATCGGTAGGCGAGTAGGGGACCTTTCTGGCGGACAGCAAGCAAGACTTTTGTTGGCATATGCTCTGATCCAGAATTCAGACATTTTACTACTTGATGAGCCGACCAATAATCTTGATCAGGCAGGGATTGACCACTTAATCGAATTTTTGATCAGATACAACAAGACGGTGATCGTTATTTCGCATGATGCTGACTTTTTGAACTGTTTTACAGAAGGTGTAATTTATCTAAATGTTTTCAGTCGCAAGATTGAGTATTATGTCGGTGACTATTATTCAGTGGTGGAAGAGATCGCGAGACGAGTTCAGAGTGAGGAGCGAAAAAACGCTCAACTAAAAAGATCGATTATAGATCGCAAAGAAAAAGTGAACTTCTTTTCCAATAAGGGTGGTAAGATGCGAAAATTAGCTCAGAAATTGAAGGATGAAGCTGCTGAAATGGAAGAGGAAATTGTCGATGTTAGACACGAGGATAGGACTATTAAAGAATTCAATATCCCAGTACAGGACATTGTTGGTGATCTTGTGACTATCAGTGGTTTGACCGCTTTCCGTAATCACGAGACTCGAGTAAGAGAAGTTGAAAAGATTATCCGTAAACGAATGCATTTTATTGTGACTGGGCCAAACGGAATTGGCAAGAGTACATTCTTGCGTTCGCTAGTATCCGGCAAGAATCAGTATGCCAAGATCTTGGATGAAGCCAAGGTCGGATATTATAGTCAGGATTTTTCAAATCTTGATTTCGACCAGACTGTTTTTGATTCACTTTGCAGTGCTAAAATCGGCAGTATGGATATACAGGCAATGCGTTCTATTGCAGCCGGTTTTCTAATCGGTGGAGACTTGATGGGCCATAAAGTTAGTGATTTGTCAGAAGGACAAAAGGGTTTGCTATCTTTTGCACGTCTGACATTGATGCAACCGGGGCTTTTGATTCTAGATGAGCCGACAAATCATATTAATTTCCGTCATTTGCCAATAATTGCCAAGGCGGTTGATAAATATGAGGGCGCTCTAATCATGGTCAGTCATATGCCTGATTTCGTCAGTCAAATAAGGTTTGATGATGAATTAGATCTAGGTAAAGTTTAAATTTTTTTTGATCTTATGAAAAAGAAGTCGCCTGCCATCCAGTAAACTGAAGGGCAGGCGACGGTGTCGATGCGAGGGATCATTTTGTGATACCTTTGAGTTCATCCATGAGGCCTTTGACCGTCATGATACGGTCAACTCTTGCGGCGTTTGTGCCACAAGTATAGAGCGCTAGTGCACTCTTGTCGGGATGTCGGCCAACGGCTGATAGGAGGCCGTCGCAGATGCAGAAATGGTCTGTGCTTTGTGTAGCTCTGCATGACCCATCGTGGAGCATGTATTTCAACATGCAGCGGAATTGTCGATCTCGCCGAAGGGCTTGGATATAACCGGGCGAGTCTGCGATGACCCTGAAGGGCATTCCGGATGGAGATCCTGGATTCATCGCAACTACGATGTCGGCAGCTGTGGCTTTTACAATTGCTGCCTTGAAGTCGTCAGAGGCACCACTTTCCTCTGTTGCCAGGAAGCGTGTTCCTAGTTGGACGCCTGTGGCGCCTAAGTCGAGCCAGCGAACGATGTCTGCTGTATCCCAAATGCCGCCAGCGACGACTATTTGGTGAATGTCCTGCTCTTGGCAAAGTCTCAGTATATCTACAAAGATTGCTTCGAGTTGGTACTCGGGCTTGTAGATATCTTCGAAATTGAAGCCAAGATGACCGCCGGCGAGCGGTCCTTCGATAATAACGCCACTTGGTTTTCTGCCTCGTTTTGCCCAGTAACGGCAGATGATCGCAAGGGCTCGTGCTGAGGAGACAATTGGCCACAGCTCTATGTCGGCATCGCCAACAATCTCTGCTAAGCCGGTTGGAAGACCTGCTCCAGCAATGATCCCGTCTGCTCCTGCCTCAACAGCACCTAACACTGAGGGTCTATAGTCATTCATGAGGGTCATAACATTCAGGAAAATTGGTCCTGCTTTGTCATGGCGCAGCCCTTTTGCCTCTTCGATGGCAAATCTGGATGCTTCTTGGGGGGTTGCTTTGCAGCCGGTCTTTGCCTCGACATAGCGGTCTAGCGCTACGAATGAGACGGTTCCGACACCACCTTCGTTTGCAACGGTTGCTGCTAACTTTGGTGTTCCTACTAACCCACCCATACCTCCCAGAACTATAGATCCTACTTTTCCAGCAAAACTGATGGTCGGTAGCGACCTCATCAAACACTCTCCTTTGCTTTCTGCGTTGAAAAATTTGCTTCTGATGAAGCATTCCCTCAATGCATTATACAGCAATTGTAAATACCTGTTTATTCTGTAGATATTTATGCATTAAGTACATACAATTTTGGCACTAGTTTTGGTAAGATATATTCAGTAAAAAATTAAAGGAGAGAGTAGTTATGGCTATTGTGTCTGAGTCAGAGTTCAAAGGTAATAAGATGATCGTTCTGAAAAATGATGAAGAGGATAAATATCCTTTTCAATTTGGTGTGAAAAAGGCGAAGCTCGTCTTGGAAAACATTGAGGAAATTAAAAAGTTTGTTGAAAAATACGATAAGTAAGTACTCTACAAAAAATACCTCTAACAAAAGTTAGAGGTATTTTTTTTATATTCTTTTTGTAAAATGGCAAGAAAAAGAGAGAGCCCGTATGCTGCGACTCTCCCGAGTAGGTCTAAGAAAAGACGAATCCTTTTTAAAACCGTACCCTATGCATTTAACATTACTCTTATGTAGAGAATAGTCAATGTATTTTATTCTTTTTTGTTTTACAATTAAAACATGAAATATAACAAACTTACTCCGGAACAAGAAAAAGTAATTTCAGATAAGGCTACTGAGCCACCTTTTTCTGGCAAATATAATGATTTTTTCAATGATGGTGTTTATGTTTGTGCTAGGTGTAATAATCCTCTTTATAGTTCAGAATCTAAATTCAAGTCCGGCTGTGGTTGGCCGGCTTTCGACGATGAATTTCGGGGTGCAGTAAAGCATATTCCTGATGCTGATGGGGTTAGAACTGAAATAACTTGTGCTAATTGTGGCGCCCATTTAGGCCATATTTTCGAAGGGGAAAATCTGACACCTAAGAATATTCGTCATTGTGTTAATTCTCTATCTATTAGTTTTATTTCGAAGTAGAGATTATACGGTGATCCGCGGACGATATGATTCTTTAGTTAATCATTGTATAATCAAATTAATTACAATAATTAATTGGGTGATTTTATGAAAAAGATAAATCCTCGTTCTCTTATTTGGATTGTTATTTTGGTCCTACTTATTTGGCTATTTAGGCCATTTTTTCACGGTTTCTATATGCTTTTTGTGGTTAGCCCTCTCAAAGGTATTTTGATCGTTGCATTGATCGCCGGCGTCGCTCTTCTTTTAAAGAAGTTTGGCAAAATTACTATGGTACCTACGGGAATGCAAAACTATACATTCAAGGCATCAAATCAAGTTTCACCGTTGATTATTTCTGGCTATATAGTCTTTTTAATTCTTATTTTTGTAGCTCTTAATTTTGAGAGCGAGATCAGATATCTTTTGACTGCGAAACAAGTTACCTATGAGGCAAAAGTCGATTTGCCAAATTTCGAACCAATTAGACTGACGCCAAAACAGGTCGCAAAGCGTTATGCTGCTGATACTTTTCAAAATCCTCAGGAGATGTTGGGTGATTCGCAAATCGTCATGGTTGATGGCAAATTAAAGAGAGTTTTCCCTAGATTGCCAGATGGCGGAATACTATATTTTACTAACAAATTGAATGGTTTTGTGACTGTTGAAGTTGATACTATCGATAAAAAAGTGGCCATTGAGGACAAGGAATTTAAATACTCAGAGGGGATCGGAATTTTTGATAATTTATATTATCAACTGAAATTAAAGAAATATGGCGTTGATTATTCATCAGAACCAGTGTATTTGAAAGATGATAGTGGCAATTGGCTAACGGCTGTGCCTTATATCGGCTACAAGGGTTTTCCTTTTCGAGTACCTTACTGGGCAGGTGTGATGCTAGTTGATGCTGGCGGCTATATATCTGATTACACACCAGAAGAAGCACAAAACATTTCTTTCCTTAAGAATAATCGGTTGTATCCAAAAGAGCTGGTGAATTATTATACTGATTCATATGCTTACAAAGGTGGTCTTCTAAACAAGTGGTTTTTGCATAAAAATCAAACAGAGACAGTCGCCTTACCGGGGAGTGAGAAAATATTTCATGTGTCCACAAACGAAGGATTCAAACAGTTAGTCGTAGCTGAGCCATATGGCAGGTCATACGGTGTCTATAAGATTTTTATCTTTGATGCAACGACGGGCAAAAGAGAAATTGTTGAGTATGATCAAAATTCACAGTTAACGGGTCCTGTTGCGGCAGCTGATTATATTAAAAGAGAGTTTCCAACTTATAGCTGGGATGCATTTAATCTAGCAGAGCCAAGACCGCTCAAAATTGGCAAAGATCTTTATTGGTTGCTCTCGATAATACCGAATGATGCCGCAGGTATTGCGAAGACGGTATTATTTGATGCTAAGACAAATAAGGTCGCTGGTTTCGACAATGCAGCATCTCTGGACACATTTATTAAAAATGGAGCAGTTGTGACAGGCAGTGCGGTGCCTGAGATCAAGATTAATGAGCCCGCAGCTACCGTTGATAAGAGTGCTGAGATCAAAGCAAAAATTGATGCAGTGCAAAAGCAATTGGATGAATTGAAAGAAATAATAAAATAAGACTTATAGAATGGACCAAATGCATTACGAGACATCTATAAATGAGCATATGTCATTAAAGGATATGCTTATGACCGTCACCGAAGAACAGGTAGAGGAGGTATTGCTAAAAGTTTTAGATCAGAAGAATACTAATGATGATGTCGTTGACAGAATTATTAATTCTATTTTAGATAGTCTATCCATATCAAATAAGGGTGTGCTTATAGATAAGGTTGAATTTGAGACTATTCGTTCTATCCTTGAGTCGAAGATTCCGAAGAATGAGGAGATGGAGGTCGGTACGGGGATTGAGCCTTTTAAATCTAACCAATTTTCCTTAAATCTTTTGGATGGTGATCCTAAGGCACTTAGAGAAACGATCAAAACTATACACCATTCATTAGTGGGCGATGATCCTGATAATTTTTTTGCTAGTAATTCACTTAGAGAAGCATTCTCTAGAGCCGAAACGCCTCATCAACTGCAGCAAGTATTGTTTATAAAAAATTATAATGATCTCGCCTTGGATGTTAGAGAGCAAATAAATATGCTTATAAAAAAGGGAATTAAGGTCTATATCCTAAGAAGTGACACAGAACAATTGCCATCAAATGGTTTCGTGAACTTGAGTCAAAATCTCCAAGAGTCGCAATTTCTGAGCTACCAAAAGAGACTCGCCAGCCAATTTGAAGAGGCTGATCAAGATTTAGCTGCACTTAATTAGATCAAAAAAATAGTATGGCAAAGAAAGATATTACAATTTGGCTGTGTGAAAGTTGCGGCAACGAGTTTTCAGTATGGAGCGGTAAATGTTCTGCTTGTGGTGATTGGAACACGCTCAAAGAATTGAAAATAAAAAATGCTGGATCGAATAATTCTAAAAATAGAAAATCAAGTAATTTCGAAGTTAAGAAGATCGGTGAGATAAATACATCAGAGTCAAATAGGATCTCTACCGGTATATCTGAACTAGATCGAGTTCTGGGCGGTGGAATAGTCCCCGGATCAATTATCCTTCTTGGCGGTGAACCGGGAATTGGCAAATCGACACTTATTCTGCAAGTTGCCAATAATTTGGACAATGTTTTTTATCTATCAGCAGAGGAATCTGTCTCTCAGATTAAAATGAGAGCGGACAGGCTATCTATTAAGAACCCAAGCATTATGCTCGTCAACGAGGGTAATATTGGACAAGTTGAAGCCGATGTTTTGAAGAATAATCCTAGTCTTTTAATTATTGATTCAATTCAAACTATTTTCCTAGAATATTATGACGCAACTCCTGGAAGTATCGTCCAGGTGAGAGAATGTGGAATATTTTTACAGAATTTTGCAAAGAAACATAACATTCCGGTTATTCTTATTGGCCATGTAACAAAAGAGGGAAATCTAGCAGGTCCAAGAATTTTAGAGCATTTAGTCGATACGGTACTTTATCTAGAGGGAGAGCGGTTTGGTGATGCAAGGATATTGCGTGGAGTAAAAAATCGTTTTGGGGCCACTAATGAAGTTGGAATTTTTTCGATGCAGGAAGAGGGGATGATCGAAGTAAAGAATCCATCTGAATTATTTTTATCAGAACGCACAAATAGTCCAGGGAGCGTTGTGACTGTAGCCCTCGAAGGAACTAGACCGATATTGTTGGAAATCCAAGCTCTAGTGATATCTACTCATTTCGGTTATCCCAAGAGAACAAGTTCTGGCTTTGATTTAAATCGTCTGAATTTGTTGGCAGCCGTGATATCTAAGAAGACTAAAATTAATCTCGCCAACTCTGATGTATATCTGAACGTGATAGGTGGAGTAAGGTTAAATGAGCCCGCCGTTGACTTGGCAGTGTGTACAGCAATAATATCTTCATATCTAAATAAAGCTTTGCCCGATAGTCTGGTTTTGTTCGGAGAAGTTGGACTTCTTGGAGAAGTCCGAAAAGTAGTTCGGCAAAAAGATCGGGAAAAAGAAGCAAAAGCTCTTGGTTATGAGGCTATATCACAGCCAAAAAATATTATAGAGATCATAAGTCTGTTTAAATAATTGTTATAGGTCTATTTTGTCGTCATTTTCAGCGCTCAGCGGAGTCGTAAAGTCTCCTTTATATTCAGCGCTGTTTTGGTTTGTGTCTGTTGCGTGGATGATAAAATTATATTTTAGACCATGGAGAAGGTTGGTGATAAGCGCTTTGTGGCTCTTCGACTCTTCTGGGGAAGAGGAAATATATTGAGCAGGGACAACACTTGAATTATATGCCACTTCCCAAATAGTGGGACGATCTGTTGTCCAACTTATTTCATACGAGAGTATGGGGTTGGTAATTATTTTGAAAGATGTCACTGAAATAATCGGCTTAGAATCTTGAACATTAACTGGTATTTCATTCCGACTAGTAATATTGTGTTCATCTGTGACAACGGCAGATATTTTATGAGAACCAGAAGCAACATTTCCTGTTGAAAGATTATAGTCAATCGTATAAGGGGAAGATGCGCTACTACCGATAAAAACATCGTCTAGAAAGAATTCTACTTTTTTAATGCCATATGAACTATTTGCGGATGCTGATATATTCACTTCACCTGATATTGTAGCTCCGCTTGATGGGCTAATTATGGAAATAGTAGGAGCAAAATTTTGGGCGTCACAAGTCTCAGTTGGGACATCAGCGGTCAAAGCATTTGCCATTGCCCATGCCCGAACAGGTCCTTCCCAATTTGGGTTGCTTGGCATTTCTGAGTGTAGATCAGTCAAAACTTTTTCTTCAACCATGGTTGGATCCATGCCCTCTGGCGCTAGTTTATTTGTGCCTTTGCAAACACGGTAGATCTTGTGAAGGTCATCCTGCTCCTTGGGAACTTGCCATTCAGCAAATATGTCAGTAACTGTTTCTTGAGAATAGGCACTTGGTAATTTATTGGAATATTTTTCCACTGTAACTTCCTGGATACCTTTTGGCCGTACAAATTCCTCATTTGGGACATTGGCCAAGGCCTTATCTATAAAATTGTGGAAGATTGGAGCTGCTATAATTGAGCCGTCAGCTCCTACTTTCATTTTTGCTGCATTACTATTTCCAGTCCAAACTGCCACGGCGATAGAAGGAGTATATCCAACTGCCCAAGCGTCTTTAAAATCATTTGTAGTACCTGTCTTTGCCGCTACAGCTCTTTCTGGAAAGTGTAATGGTGAGTTGGCGCCAAATATTACACTTCTGGATTTATTGTCTGAAAGAATACTGGAGATCTCGTAAGCAACCTGCGGATCCAAGACTTGTTTAGAGGGCTTTTTATTTTTTTCAAAATCGTAAACTGTTTTACCACTTGCATCAGTGATTTTCAATATGGGGGTAGTTGGATTTTTTATTCCCCCTGTTGCGAAGACAGAATAAGCCCCAGCCATTTCTACCGGTTTGACTTCTCCTGATCCTAGAACTAATGAGAGTCCATACCTGTCACGCTGGTTTAGTGTGGTAATTCCCATATCGGAAGCAGTTTTTATTACATTGTCCAATCCTGCTAGTGCCATTACTTTGACGGCAGGGATATTCAGGGAGTTGGAAAGCGCGATACGCATAGTAACGGGACCGTTGGATTTGCCATTATAGTTGTGGGGAATATATTTACCAAAATCTGTTTGAAAATCATAAATTATCTTTGATGGAGAATACTCGGGGTTTTTGAACGCTGTGGCGTAGGCAAATGGCTTGAAGGACGAACCTGGTTGGCGAAGAGAATCGGCGACATTTACATTGCCATCAATAGAAACATCGAAGTAATCTTTTGAGCCAACCATACTTAGAATATGACCGTTTTTCGGATCGATTGCTACGAGTGCAGCATTTGTACCGCCATATTTTGCTAACTTTGGTGCGCCGTCAGTGATAGCTTGCTCGGCTATTTTTTGCTTGTCATAATCAAGAGTAGTAATTATCTTTAGGCCTTCTTTTTGTATTTTTTCCTCTCCAAATTCGTCAGCGATTTTTTCCATCACATACATTGCAAAATGTGGCGCTAACATGGAATCTCTACGTGGTTTAAGAGCAATACCAAGAGTAGTAGTATCTTGTTTCTTGGCTTCCTCTGCTTCTTGGGTAGTAATCCTACCGCTCTTTGCCATTTGATCTAAAACATAGTTTTTGCGGATGATGAGTTTGTCTACATGAGTACCATAAGGGGAATAATAGGTAGGTGCCTTAGGTATAGCTGCCAATGTCGCTGCCTCAGCAAGCGTTAAATCCTTAGCCTGTTTCCCAAAATATGTCCTTGCAGCTGCTTCGGCGCCGGCCGTAGCATTGCCATAAGGGATCTCGTTTAGATACATAGAAAGTATTTCATCTTTCTTGAACATAAATTCAAGCTCAACGGAAAGAATAGCCTCTTTAATTTTTCGAACCATCGATCTATCAGAGGTCAAAAGAGCATTTTTTACATATTGCTGGGTAATAGTTGATCCGCCGCGTGCGAGTCTTCTTTTGCCTGTTACTTTTTCTACTACCGCAGATAGAATCGCCTTGAAGTCAACACCTCTGTGTTTGTAGAAATTTGCATCTTCTGTGGCAACCGTTGCATCTTTCAAATATTTAGATATTTGATCACTTGTGACAAGTGTTCGTTTTTGTTCGCCAGTCTCATATAGTAGGGTTTGGCCTGTGCGATCATAAATCTTTGTAGAAACAGTTGGCTTGCGTCCAGCAATCTTGCTTGGTGTAGGCAGATCTCTAGAAAACCACGCAAACATAAGTACGGATGCAAAACAGAGTGCTAATATAGAATATCCGAAAATTGTTAGGATCATTTTCGGTATATTTCTATTTTTTTTATGGTGTTTAAGACCGAAAGAAATTTTATCTTTTATCGTTTGCCAGTGATGAGATTTCATCGAAGGACCTTTTCTTTACATTATATGTTCAAATTGATAGGATGTAAACAGGAAAATTATATCAAATAACTGTCTTTTTTAACATACATAGTGAGGTTTTATGACCGAAGATTTTTTTCAAAAAGGTATTGCCGAGATTATTGATGAGAAGTCTCTGAGAGAAAAATTGAAAAATAGGAAGCTAAGAATAAAGTATGGTGTCGATCCAACAAGGCCAGATATTCATTTGGGGCATACAGTTCAACTTCGGAAGCTTAAAAAACTTCAGGATGAGGGACACACAATAATTTTTCTTATTGGCGATTATACTACAAAAATAGGTGATCCTTCTGGTAGAAATGCTACGAGACCTGTGCTGTCTGACCTTGAGATAAAGAATAATGCAAAGTCTTATTTCGAGCAGGTCGGAAAGATTCTTGATGTTGAAAAAACTGAAGTTAGATACAACTCAGAGTGGTTTTCAAAAATGAATTTTAATGATATTTTGCAGATAACTGGAAAATTCACCGTAGCTCAAATATTGGAGAGAGATGATTTTGTAAAACGTTTAGATGCCCATAATGATATTGGATTGCATGAGTTATTATATCCCTTGATGCAGGCTTATGATTCAGTTGTACTTAAGGCAGACGTTGAATTTGGGGGCAATGATCAGAAATTCAATATGCTGGCTGGGCGTGAGTTGCAAAAGAAGATGGGCCAAGTTCCTCAGGATGTTTTTATTACCAAACTTCTTGTTGGTCTTGATGGCAAGGTAAAAATGAGCAAATCGGCTGATAACTATATTGGTTTGACAGAGGATGCAAATAGTATGTTCGGTAAAGTTATGTCAATTCCTGATGAACTTATATTAGAATATTATGAACTCTTGACCGATTCATCTGAAAAAGAGATCAGTGCCATTAAGGAAAAACTTGCCGCAGGCGGCAACCCTAGAGATATAAAGATAGATCTTGCTGGTAAAATTACTAGTATGTATCACTCCGAAAGTGGGGCTCAGAAGGCAAAAGAGGAATTTATTAATGTGTTTGCTAATAAAGAATTACCAACAGATATTCCAGAGATCAGAATCACAGAGGGTAATTACGAATTACCGCTTTTACTTATAAATCTTAGCGCTGTTGGTTCTAGTAGCGAAGCAAGAAGGTTGATAGAGCAGGGTGGAGTCAAGATAGATGAAGTAAAAATAACTGATCCAAAGACAGTCATTGGGGTGAGAAAAGGATTGGTTATCCAAGCTGGAAAAAGAAAGTTTTACAGGATTAAATAGGTTATTTATGATACTTAATATTATTTCGACGGTTGCAAGCGCATGAAGCTTTGAAAGCGCCTAGAAATAATATTAAGTATCAGTCAACAAGATGAAACAATTGATTAAAGATAAAATTACTATAGCCTTAAAAAATATTGGGATTGATGCCTTGGTCAATTTTATTATTGATCAGCCACCAAAAAGGGAAATGGGGGACTTTGCCACTAACGTTGCAATGACTCATTTCCGTGCTGTTTCAGTAATTACTGATTCTCACGTCGGCGACGGAAGTGTTGAATCATATAAAAATCCTCGAGATCTTGCTAAATCAATCAAATCCGAATTATTAAAAGATCCTGATGTTGAAAAAGTTGAGATTGCTGGTCCTGGGTTTATTAATATTTTTCTCAAGAATGGTATTTATTTTGCCGAATTGGAGAATGTTTTAAGGGAAAAAGATAGCTATGGCAAGAGTACTATCAACAAAGGGAAAAAAGTAAATGTAGAATATATTTCGGCTAATCCAACAGGTCCTTTGCATGTTGGCAATGCCAGAAGTGGCCCGATCGGCTTAGCGCTGTCTAATTTATTCAAGTTCTTGGGATATGAAGTCACAGATGAATTTTATGTTAATGATATTGGCGGACAGATAACCAAATTTGGTAAGTCATTGCATTATTGGTATGAAGTCAAAACGGACCCAGATATTGAGTTTCCAGATGGTGGCTACCCCGGTGAATATATAGAAGAAACATCGAAGATAATCCAAGTAAGTTTTACTGAGGAAATTAAAAAGATTTCGAATAATGATGCAAGGATAGAATTTTTTGCACAAAGAGGTCTCGATATAATGATTGAGAATATTAAAAATGATGTAGCTTTGGTTGGAATCAAGTTTGATAAGTGGACCAGAGAGAGTGAAGTTTTAAATAATGGTCGACCTAATAAAGTGGTCACGGAATTGAAAGACAGGGGAGTAGTTGCGGAAAAAGACGGTGCTCTATGGTTTAAACGTCCCGATGATATAGATCTGTCAGACACTGAATCAGTATTAGTAAAAAGCGATGAGGAAAGAACTCTAACATATTTTACAAATGACATTGCTTATCATCTTGGTAAATTTGATCAAGTTGGTAGAGAAGGGAAATTAATCGATGTTTGGGGTGCTAATCATTCTGGTCATATTCCTCGAATGAAAGCTGCGCTTGATGCTATCGGCTATCCCGCGAAAAACTTAGAAATTGTTTTGTATCAATATGTGAGACTAAAAAAGTCTGGTGAAGCGACCAGCATGGGCAAGCGTCTTGGAAACTTTGTTACATTGCGAGCTGTGATAGAGGCAGGGGTTCATCCTGACGCTTTTAAATATTTTATTATTTCTCAAAATAATAATACGCCAATTGATTTTGACATAGATCTGGCAGCCGATACTTCAGAGAAGAATCCGGTTTTTTATATAAAATATGCTCATGCTAGGATATGTAGTATTTTGAAGAGGGCAGAGGAGTCCGGAGTGATTTTAAGGGACAAGACAAATTTAGAGTTATTAAATAGTGATAAGGAGTTGGCACTTATAAAGGAAATAATTAAATTTCCAGAAATTGTGACGGGAACTGCTGAAAATTTCCAAATACAGGCTCTCCCCCACTTTTCCTATAATTTAGCTAGCCTATTCCATGATTTTTATAATTCATGCAAGGTGTTATCGGAAGATAAAGAATTGACTTCTGCTCGTCTATCCCTCATTCTTGCTACAAGATATGCCCTGGCAAATGCTCTTAATATTTGTGGTATCGAAGCGCCGGAGAAGATGTAAAACATGATAATGACTTCATTATAGACCAATATCCTTACTGATATATAACAGGCAACTAATAAAAAATACTCCAATGGTTAACGGAGTATTTTTTATATTCTAGCTGCCAAACATTTTACGATAGCTCTAAGTTATACAGGATAATCAAATTCTGCTTTTTGGAATCGAGAGTCGCGTTGCATTATTTTTAGCAACTCTTTTTTGACTTTAATATTGGGAACCTCGATGTTGCTATATATCGGCGTAAAATAGCTATCATATAGCTCATAATTGAAAGCATCTAATCTATTTTTCACCTCGTCACAAGTCGAGCCATCAATTACAGCGTGAATGCTTTGACTGATCTCTTTGCTCTTGAGATTAACATGTGATCCATCCTCGATGAGATAAAAGTTTAATTTCTTCTCCAAAAAAGCAATATCTGACTGTGCATTTGTTTTTGGAATAATATATAGATCGCAAGACCTATCCTGAAAAAATCCGGTTTTGAAAGAGTAACTTTTGCTATACTCGGCAATAATCTCGTTGGCTGTTTTTTTATCAGTAGAGTCCTGGAAAGTTAAAGAGATAAACGCATTATTGATTGTTCCCTCGACAAGAGGAGGTAGGTTGTAGTTGTCTGATGACTGACTTGGCATGAGAATATTGCGGTTTCCGAAATAGCAAAACAAGACATAAATAGTTAATAGCACTATAGCAGTGATCAGAAAAGGCTTGATCTTTTTTTTTAAAGTGTATAGTCATTTTATGTCACGTAACCGATGTTTATTATACTAAAGATTTCCTTCGTAGACCTTGCCCTGTGAAAGAATCCATATTTTTTGTAATTTTGCGTTCACAACAAAGCTATCTATTGGTTTGCCATCAAGCAGGTATTGGTTACTGAAATCACCAGACTTATCAAATTTGATAATTCGATCTAATTTTTTGTCTAAGACAAAGATACTGTTTGTATCCTCGTCGGTAAAAATCTTTTTTGGAATTAGTATTTTATCATTTGGCAAGGGAATATTTTTGATAGAGAAATCAGATTCTGGTGACCCTTTAACAAATTTTACAACGGACCCCTCGTTTGTAAGGACATAAATATTGCCATCAACTGAGAAATCAACTGATCCAAGGATGCTAATCTTTTTAGTGTCCACATATGAGAGTCCCTTGGAATATCCTCCCTCTTTTGTGGTGTGTTTCCATATAACGCCGTTATCGGAAGCCAGGAGATAAATATTTGATGAATAAGCGGCTATTGCGTTCGACTGAGACCACGTGTTCGGATCTGCATTAATTTTCGATTCCTCAATTGTTTTTGAGGAAATATCCATAGCAAAAAGTCGTTTCTCAGAGGTGGTGATAAGCAGTTTGTTGCCTTGACCGGAGATTGTTGTAGCTATAGGTATCCCCGCGTCTTTGTTGAGAGAGGCTATAAGAGCACTATTTTTCTCCCTAGTATCTAAAGAATAAACTTTACCATCTTCATTTATTCCATAAATTACATTCCCGAGCAGGGAGATAGACTGTGTCTTATCGGCAAAAATGCTGGATTTTTCAGGATAGAATCTAATTGTTTTAGTTTTTTCGTCTACTAATAATTTTATTTCTTTGACAAGCTTCTCTGCTTTCTCTGCATTTGCTGGAGTTTCTTTAGCACGTTCGGCCATCGCCAAAGTCTCGTAAATTTTCTCGTTGCCAATATCTTTTCCGAGAGCAATATCTTCTCTAATTTTGGCAAAATCATCATTGGCTTTGTCATAGGAATTAAGAAGTTGCACTTGTTTTACTTTTTCAGACTTTTTATCGTTATTCTGTTTTAATTTTATATATCCAAACGATAGAAATATCAGAATCAGGATTGCATAAAGATACTTCCTATTTTTTTTCAAAAACAAAAATTTAAGATTTTTGGTATATTGCCATAGTATTTGCAAGGCTGATAATAGTTTGTTTTTAGTCTTTGAACTGAGATATGAATTGGTTTTCATCTTTATCTTGGGCAGATTTTTGGAAGATGATAATTCTTGGATATTCGGAAATTTAGTTGTAATCTTTGAAATATTTCCTGCAAGCGATTTACTTCCAACTGATATAATCTCTTTAGATCTTGGTCCTAGGTTTTCTTTCCAATAGCTATGTGACTTGGATAATGCTTTTTTAGAATGATTAAAAATAAATTTTGAAGATGATAGTGTAGCGGAGGAAATAACCTTCCAGCTAGGGATGACGATTTTATCAATGAAATTTTTTATGGTTTCGTCGGGAGCGTCGATAGGCAAAATATCTTTGAATCCTTCGGATAATTCTTTTATTTCTTGATCGGAAACACCTATAAAGACTGCATTTACATCAAACGACTTATTCTTTCTGAGATATCTATATAGTTCTAACGTTTCTTCTTGATAGTTATCATTTTTTATAATAGTTCTTATTCGATCTAGGGATATTCTTGATAGAAGATCGGTGTTACCAAAAATTAATCTATCTTCGTTTGTGAGCTGACCTGTAGTAATATCTATGAAGGTCTTTAGCGGATGAAAACTAGTATTGGTATTTTTCTCGTTTATTGATGATATTTTATTTTTGCGGAATATGTAGCCGGTAGTGTTCCCTGTCTGTGCCATCAATAGATTTTTTCCGTCTATCAGGCCAATAATTGCATTTAAATTACCGAGCCAAGCATTCTCGCCTGATTCGGATAATCGTCCAAGTCCTTCATTTATATTTTGAAGAATTTTCTCAAATATTTCTTCTGATATGGTATCGCCAGATGTTTTGCAATTGTTCTCTATAATCTGCGTAATCTTTTTTACAACTTTTGAGTTCGGGTAGCAAAAATTCAATTCTATAAGATAAAATAAAAAATTGTCAGATGTTAGCTCGCTCTGAAATTTTCCACAAGCGAGTTCTCTTCTATCTAACTTTTCCTGGGTAATCAGGCAGGCTGATTTAACAAAAAGTTGGGGTTTATTCATTATAATATTCTTGTTTAACTGTAATTATACCAGCGATTGCAAGATTTATCAAAGAAGTGTTTTGTTGTTTGCCTTTTGCAATTTATTAAAAAAAATAACCCTGTTGATATCTACGATTTTAATTAAGGTTCTTTTGTTATATTATGGATTTGGCTCTGTCTTGGGTCATAAATTGGGCTATCACTTTTGTTACTAAGGGATCCGTCTCTGTTTTTACAGAGCCGAGACTCGGACTAATATTTGTTCTGACTGTGGTTAGAACGTGAGGTCACCCACTTGTCTCTAAAAGACCAATTTACCCTGAGCAGAGCTTTTTTAGTTCAGTTTCTTTTTTCCAAAATAGCATTGTTATATAAATCAAGCATATGTCCGAAGGCTAGCGACATTTCATGGTCGGAAGCGATATGAGCAGAATTTTGTCCCATTTTCTGGGCTAATTTTTTATTCTGAATTATTTTTATAATATGGTCAGCCATCTCTTTATGGTCTGACGGTGTAAATAGATAGCCATTTAGCTTTGTCTTAACGAGCTCCGGCAATGCATTTGCATCTGCCGCAACTACTGGGAGACTGCACGACATTGCTTCTAGGGTGACCAGGCTTTGTGTTTCTATAGTAGAGGGAATCGCAAATAGGGCAGATGACTTATAAATTTCAAGAAAGTCATCACTCTCGTGATCTATTCTTCCTAGAAATGTAAAGAAATTACGAATCCCAAGATTTTCTGTCATCGCTATAATATTATCAATTTCGTCGCCAGATCCGGCAATAATGAAGTGAGCATTAACTTTATCGGTAACCTGTTTTGCAGCATTTACTAAAACGTCAATACTTTTATCTTTATCGACTCTACCGAGGTATAATACCGAAGGGTTATTTGGAAGGTGATATTTCTCGCGAAATTTTTCAATATCCTGCTTAGTGAATTTCTTTTGGAAACGGTCAAAAAGAATACCATTAGATACTGCCTTGACCGGAGAAGTGACGCCCCAGCTTCTTACTTGCTTTGCGAATGTCTCAGTAGGGGTTACTACATAATCACATTTATTGTAGAAATTAACCAAATATTTTACTAGCGTATTTTTTGCAATCGGAATCATTATTCCTAGGAAACGAACGTAGGACAAAGCATACTCCAGACTGAAATGGTTGGTGATAACTATCGGTATTCCAAGTTTTCTACCGGCGTCACGCAAACCTGTGCCAATGGCTGCTGGATCCTGAAGATGTATAAGATCGGGAGCAATTTCACTAACCCTATCTAGCATTTCTTTGTTTGATGCTGCAGTGATTCTAAATCCCTTGCGGAAAGGATTTATTATAGATTTCAATCGGACAACTTGGTATTTTTTGAATTCCTTATCTACGTGAGATTCGAAATTTCGGCTAGGACAAAAGACGTAGACTTCGTGTCCGGCAGCAGTTAGATTGTTCGCAAGATTTTCAGTGGCGACGGCAACGCCGGAGACGTTTGGGAGAAAACTTTCAGTTGCTAATATTATTTTCATGTTATTATTTTAGACGAAAATAGGGCTAATGGTCAAATACTATTTATTAAAATGATATTTTTATTGGTCGGGGTGGCGGGACTCGAACCCACGACCTCATGACCCCCAGCCATGCGCGCTACCAACTACGCTACACCCCGATAATTACATAAAAACCTTACTATAAAAAATGTAATTTGTTAAGAATGTAATGTGCTTTAGTTAAAACTATTACTTTTCTAAAAATATCTTGCTGATAACTTCTTCCGTATCTGGATCGGAGATCGTGATATTTTCGGCTGGGAATATATCAAATACTTGTGTCACTACATCTCCAAGTTTATTTTTCGGTACGGTTATAATGCCATTTCCATCCCAAATTTTTTTCTGTTTGATAGGTATGCGGGCAAATTTTTCTCTATCTTCAAGGCAGGAGAGAAAGATCTGTATTTTTTTCTCAGGGGCGTATTTGGTCTTTAATTTTTCCAGATCACCGTCGTAAATTTTTTTACCCTTATTTATAATAACAACACGTTTACATAGTTCATCAACGTCGGCCATATAATGACTTGTCAAAATAATGGTACATTTCTTTTCTTTGTTTATATTTTTGAGAAATGTTCTGATTGCTTGACCAGAAACAACATCCAAGCCAATAGTCGGTTCATCTAGAAAAATAACCTTTGGATCATGAAGAAAACAGGCGACTAGCTCACATTTCATCCTTTCTCCTAGAGACATATTGCGAAGCCTCTTTGTCAAAAGATCGCGCATGTTAAGAGAATCAACCATATAGTCTAGATTCTGTTTGAATCTCTTATCATCGATGTCATAAACTTCTTTCAGCATTTTATACGAATCAATCGCTGGCAAATCCCACCAAAGCTGATTTTTTTGGCCCATAACAATAGCAATTTGACGCAGGAAATCAAAGTTACGTTCCCACGGTGTGAAACCCAAAACTTGCGCTTCTCCGGAAGTTGGGTAAATGATACCAGAGAGCATTTTTAGAAAAGTGGTTTTGCCGGCACCGTTTGGTCCAAGGAATCCAACAAATTCACCTTCTTTAATTTCAAGACTAAGATCACTGACTGCAAAAGTCTCAGATTTATCAAAATGAAAATTTTTCCAGTTAAAACTTGATTTAGTAAATCCCTTAAAGATATTTTTTGCAGATATAATATTCATATTTTTAAATTAACTTGAGGCACTACCGTAGTTTTTTTCGCCTGATCTCCATAACTTTCTAGCAACAAAGCCGAACAGAAAAGTGATTAGCACCATATATATAATATAGCTAATTTGGGGTGGATAAAAGAGCGTCCTGACAGGAAAATAAGAGACAATAATAATAGGAAATGCTGTCGAGAGCAGTGTCCTTAACAGATTGGGAAAAACTCCGCTTGGATATTTGGCGAACTGAATTGCTCTGTTCATAAAATCGGTGAGTGAATAAAGCCTAGTTGTCCAGAAAGCTGGAACAACAGTAATAACGCTTAGGAAGTAAAAAAGAGTAATACTGAAAATAGTTAAAAATAAGAACCAAAAAATATTTTCTGCCCCCATATTAATACCGGATCTTGACGCTGCATATATCATCAGTCCTACTTCAAAAATTAGGGCGATAAAAGAATAAAGTCTTGGCTTGCTGATTGATACCAGAAGCATTGAGTCAAATGGCTTTGTTGCGAAGAAGTCATAATCGCCCAACCTCACTAATTCAACTGCTAAAGACTTCAACCCCTTTTTTGTCCATGCGCTTTGTAGACTGGCGATGAATTTAATAAAAGCGTATAGAAATATGACTTGGTAGAGATTCCAACCTGCCAGAGTTTTGGTGTTGGCAAAAACAATGTCAAAAAAAATGAGGGAGATAGATATGTCCAAGAGCTGTATAATGATATTGGTAGCGACCAATCCAGGTATTTTGGAATCTCTAATATAAGCATTTCGAAAAATGATCATATTGATTTTAAGAAATTTTTTTATTTGTTGAATCATCGCCCAGTCCCTGTGTAAAGCTTTAACCCTTTTTGATAAATAATTTTATATATCAGGTAGAAAATAATAGTCCAGATAATTGTTTCTATCCAGCTGCTATAGATTTTGTCTATTGGCATTTTGCCTAGAAAAATTTGGATTGGAGTGAAGAATATATTTTTGAAGGGGAGAGCATTAAAAATTGCAAAGATGCGATCTGGCAAGAAGGAAAGGGGAAATGTTGCACCTGCTAAAAAAATTGCTATGTAGTTAAAAAGTTCAATATTAGCATCTTGGTCACCAAAACGAAATGTGAGAGCGTGAATAACCAAATTGAAGGTTATCATCATAAAAAAAGCCAAAATGACAGAGACACAAAACATTAGCAGGTTTGGCATTTCTGGCAAAATAATGTATTGATAAGCTGATAAAAATATTAGGATGGCGACTGGTATGAACATCAGAATAGTAAAAAATTTTTCAGCAAGGACATCCATTATTGTGACAACTGTTACTCTCCATGGTTTAATTAAATCATTTGTAAAAGATCCATTCCAAATCATGCTGCCCATGTACATGGAGCCGGAGACATCGAGTCGAAAAAGAATTGCGGTTATAAAAAAGTAAGTAACAGTATCTCTTAATGAATAAGTATCAATTGTTTGGATATTACCTTCCTGAAATATTGCCTTCCAGAGCGCAAATGAGATGAAGAAAAACACAGCATCTAAAATTAAACTCAAAAAATAGTCAGCTTTGTATGCTGTATTAACCTTGAGAACAGTGACGAAATACTGAAAATATTTTCTCATATATTCTATTTTAGCAATAAATTGCTTCTTTATTAAGGAGTTGTTTTTAATCTCGCTATTTTAATAGTATTATTTAGTTATCAATTAAAATTGGAGAAATATGGAAAACAAAGTATTAAGCGAGTTGCGGCTCAGGATAGATGAAGTTGACGAGAAGATGCTCAAACTTTTGTTGGAGCGGATTGAAATTGCTAGCCAAATTGGGGAATTCAAGAAAAATTTTGCTTTACCGATAATTGATTCGGATAGGAAAAAAAATGTTTTGGCAAAAAGGTTAGAATTTGCTCGGAAAATTGGTTTATCGGAGGCAGAAGCAGGGGAGTTGTTTGAATTTTTACATACAATAGCAGTAAAGACACAGGAAAAAATAAAGAACCTATAATAAAGGAAGCACCCCGCTGTGCGACGGGGTGCTCGGAGTGTAAATAATAGGATCGCTATTATTTACATATCATAGCCTTGCTATGATTCAACGGAATAGATTAGGCCAGGATAATTGTTTTAAAGCTCTTGGCCTTTGTTTTCATCTGCTTATGCAACAGATAGAAAAGCATTGAATATGCCAGAGCGAGTCTCCATGGATACTCGCCGGTGTATTCAGTCGAGGCATAGTTGTAGAAAAGGCAGCGCACTTTGTTATGATAGCTCTCCTCAACTATGACTATGGTTTCGGGAATCGCGAATGCTTGGCGGGCAGCGTCGATGATTGCTTCCTTGAGGTTTGTGCCATTTCCGTGGCTTTCGTAGACCTCCCCGCCATTCCTTTTCGGGATAACCCTCAATACTACAGTCCAGCCTGACTCCAATCTTCGAGAGTCAAGTCCTAGGTTGACGTCTGGATTCTGGATATAATCCATCGGCATTCTCCTTGATCTTTGATAGCCTGGGATGACCCAAGCTCCAAAGATCAATACGAAAAAACCGCCTTGCGGCGGGATATTTTGAAGTGCTAAACGATATTATTTATTTTACATCAAGAAAAATCACCACCGCTGGGTTGGGCTAATAAGGAGGACGAGGAGGAGATTTTTATGATTTTGTTTCATTAATATATTTATAGTCCTTTACTGATATTGTTGTCAACAATTTAACTTTTAAACGAAATTTGGTCTGGAGACCGGCATTAGCCGGTCTCCGTGGCAACTACGCCATCGCTCTCAATGCGAGCATCTATGGCTGTCATAGTGCCAGTCCAACTAATATCACTATCTCTGGTAAGCGATATTTCCAACTTATCTGTTCTCACTGTAATCGTATTTTCTTCGATGGTGAGAACAGGTTTGCTTGAAAGGTTTGCTCTACGGAGGTAGGATTTTCGTTGCTCTAGCGGTAGTCGATTGTCCGGAATACTTATTGTTCCGGCACAAGTGTTAATTGTAAATGGTAGCTCAGGATACAATTGTCCAAAAGCTCCCCGTTCGGTCAGGAAGTTTTGGATTATTCCCTGGATTATCATTGTCGGTCTCCTTAGACAGTATTGGACTAGATTTGGCAACACCTAATCCAAGCTATCTAAAAACAAAAACCGCCCTTTAGGCGGTGATGTTATCGAATATTTTTTTAACATTAATAATTCGCCGCCGAAGGGTGATTTATATTAATGTTAATAGTATTCCGATAATTCTTCATACGCTTAATATTAACAAAGCCTATATCTTTGTCAATTGGTCGGGGATGCGAGATTTGAACTCACGACCTCATCGTCCCGAACGATGCGCGCTACCAGGCTGCGCTAATCCCCGTATTCTCAATATTAATATAGGATACAGAATATTAAATCCAACAAAATAGTGCAACACTAAATAGCGGTGATGATTATTCATGTTTATTCGTACTATCTCAATTATTCGATTTTACCTATTTCTTTCATAATTTCAGCTACTGATTTGTATTCTTTTTCAGGTAATTTTTCGACAATCCCAATAACTTGATCTGTATCTGGTCCTGGTCCATTTTTGACTAATTCCACTATTTCGCTTCTAGTTGCAGGGAAATGGATTCCTTTCATTTGTTTCATAATATTAGCTGGTCCGATTCCTCCTACGTCTCTTGCCATAAGAATCCTTTCAATTAATATTTTTTGAATCCTCTTTTCTCATTTTTAACTCTATTTATAAAATATGAAATATCTAAAATTGATAAATGCAACAAAACGGGATGCTTTAAAAAGTAGTAATGTGAGTTCAATATAAATAATGGGGAAGCATGGCACATCGCAAGATAAAAAAATCAGAGAAAATTGAGAGCGAGATAGACGAAAAAATAAAAAAATTGCCTGAGCATATTGATAAAAAGATTGAGGAAGAGATTGAGAAAGAAATAGAGAAGGAGCTAGTCTCTGATATAGGTATAAAGGTTAGACAAAAAGTAGATGAAGCTATGGGAGTTGTTAAATTCAATGATCAAAGAAATGGTAGGGTTTTTTCTAATCTTGTTTTTCCAGTTAAATTTATTAGTGGTATTTTGGGCCCCTGCTGGAGGGGTGATTGTCGTTTAATTATTATTATCGTGTTAGTAACATACTCCATGTTAGGTATCTTAATGATTTATTGCCAACTGGCAACTCAAAGTAGTATTTGTCTGCAACGTAATCTTTTAGGGGCGAGTCCACTCATTATTTTAATCTCAGTGCTTTCTCTCCTTGCATCATTTATTCTAGCGATTTTTTCAAATAATCAGAGAGGCGCATTTTTGTTATTATTTTTAATATATTTGCCAGTAATTGTTCTAATGCTTGTGATTTCCATCGAATACCTTGGTTTCATTGTTTTGGGCGCAGGAATTATCTTTTTCCTAATACAATTAATAAAAAGATAAGGCTCTATTCTAGACTCTTCTCTGAGACGACTTTAATTAATCTTGTCTCAATTGTTCCCTGATTGTCTCTGACGATTTCTACTATTTCATGGCGGGGATGCATGTCTATATGATCCATTGCGTCTGCTTTATTGTCTGTGTAGAAGTCATCCGTAATACAAATATATTTTGGTGGCACAATATATCCTTTTTTAATTTTTATAACATGTTACCTTTCAGAATTGGTAAATAAAATGTATGTTATTCATATGGATGAGAAGAGAAGAAATTTGAGGATGATTATGAATTTTGTAGTAGTGGCTGTGATAGTCGTTATCGCTGGTTTTGCTTTATATTCTTTTATTAAAAAACCTAAAGAGGAAAAATTATCTCCTCAGCCAGTACCAGTCGTAGAAGAAATGCCGCCAGAGTCTACGCCGGAGGCAGAAAAATCTCCGGAGGAAGATAGCTCTGCGACCGTGCAACAAGATCAAAGCAATTCTCAAGATAGCCAATCAAATCAAGCTACTAATGATATCCCTGAGAACAGTCGGCCACAAAGACAAGGAGAGGCGACGCCAATGTCGGGACCGGAGATCCCAGGGCCCTTCCCATACTAGTATTATTTCTATAGTTTTGTTTTTTGGGACAATTTGACAGACAAAATATAAAGCACTAAAATATTAATTAGTCATCGAATTGGCGATTGTTTCTAATGTAATTTTATATGTAATTGTAATAATGTTTTGGAGGGAGATGAAAAGTAAAAGCTCTATTGATAAAAAGGCCTTGATATTACTTATATCAACGATTCTGTTTTTGGTTTGTGGATTTGTATTTTTCTTTACGGACTTGATTAGTGCAGATAGCTCTGCTTTGCCTGCGATACAGACTACTACTGCTCCTAAAGCCGATGCAAGTAGGAGCTACAAGCTTCAAGCCATGAGTACAGTTGATGCTATCAGTACTGTTTCTCAAGCCAAGCTTGGTTATAAGTGGAATCCAAATCAAGCTCAGACTATAAACGGCAAAGAGGTTAAGGGAGCCTGGGTTGATAATAATGGCAAAGTTTGGACCAATGAAGGGCATAGTCAAACCGATATTGAACTTCATAGTGCATTAAATCAGGCATTGTATGTTGCTAATCAAACCGTTGACTCTCCTGTTAAAAGTAATGCTCTGGAACTTGATAAGCAGATAAAAGCTGCAAATGCTATCATGGTAAAGCCTGCGACAGTTGCCGCTTCCGCAAATAATAAAGTTGTAATAGCAGCCCAAGTAGTTAGTGACATCTCGGATGGTTATTTGGGTTATATCTGGAACCCTGACAAGGTTTGGACTCTAAATGGCAAGCAAGTCACCGGGGCTTGGGTTAATGATAGCGGCGACACTTGGGATAGGGCCAAACATACACCTGCTGAAAATTTACTTCATGATCAATGTAACGAAACTCTGGCGGCTTATAACCAAGCAAAGACTAATCCGGCAGCTGTCAATCATGCCGATGCTTTGAATAAACAGCTTCAAATAACACTCGCTAAACCTGATATCCAAGCTATAAAAGTAAAATCTGATAAGGAATTGATCCAGCAAATTTCAGAGGATTATTTGGGATATAAATGGGATGGTACTGTTTGGTCTAAAGATGGCGTAAGTTGGGCAAGTAGCAATCATACAGAAGCAGAAACTATACTCCACAATGCTTTAAATCAACCAATGTATGAGGCAAACTTGATCGATAAGGATCAGAAGTTAGCGGAGCCATTTGCTAGAAATATGGAAATAGTGATGGATCTACTAGCAAAGCCAGAGATTGCTGCTTTAAAAAGAACTGATAGTACTAATACGGTTGGCCCTAATGCTGGAGTTCCAGAAACGCCAGCCAGTGTGGCAGAAAAAGATTTAAATATTTTTGCTCGTGTATGGGACGGGGTGGCAAATCCATTGCTTACCGCATGGAATTTCTTAACTAATACCATTGCTGCAAATGAAAAGGATTTATCAGCAGATCAGACGGCGCAGATTGATGATTCTGCAAGAGCACAAGCCGATGCAATGAAGACTTTGATAGCTACTGCTTCTGCAACAGGAGCGGATAAATATTTTAGCTTAGAAACAATTATATTTTTAAACGATAATTCTAAGGCAATAGCAGAGGATATATCCAAGAACAATGGTTATTGCGTTGGTAGCTGTGCTTCGCTTATGGCAGCTGCAATGCGACCAAACAATATTGATGATCAGCGAGCTATAACTTCATATCTTTCAACTATTCCATTCAATCTAGATGCAATGAAATCGACTGTTGCAGGTATACAATCAGTATCTAAGGGCAACGCCGATACTATCAAGACTTTGGAGTTTGCTGAATATGTTAGCAATATGATCGAAAGTAATGATATTTTGAAAACTTCCTATCGAACAGGTGTATCGATGAATACTGCAACTGGTCATATGGAATATGTTACCTCGATAAAGAAAAAGGTTGCATGTGCTGGTGGTGCCCAATCAGATGGTTGTTTCGAGTCAATTGGTTATATTGCATTTGATCCATTTACTCAGAAATATACTGCAAATGTACCTGTTGAATTTGCAGGACAAAAAATCAGCTTAGTTTCAGACAGAAATGGTAATGTTTATGCTGATTTAAATAAATTAGATGGTAATGCTTATATTTCGCTTGGCCAAGACGGCAAGTATTTTGAGATGACCTCAATACAGGTAGCTAGAGACGGGAGCGTTGGTGGATCATTCAAGGCCTTTGGGCAACTTTTCTCTTACAATGCTAATACTAAATCATTCCAGATTCCTTTGCCTTTGGATAAATTATTGCCAAATTCAGCAAAAAATATTTTAGGTGAGAAAATCATGTCAGGGGCGGGTTCATTAATGATCGACACAAGAGGTGTAGTATCTGGTAGCGTTGATCTCTCTAAATTTGACGTAAAGACCGTCAATGTGTTAGACGGTCAGGGTAAGCAGGTTTTTGACAAGGTTTTAGTTACTGGAGCTGATGGTAAAGCAGTAATAGATCCAGCAACTGGAGAAGAGCAAACAAAAGAGGTCGCTCGTACTAAAGAAATAACCACAGGTGGCAATCTAGGTATGGCCTTTGATAGTAAGGGTAATCTGGCTATGAATTATGCATATAATGATTCTAGCGGCAATTCCATGGGTGGTATAAGTATCGGATTAAATGGTTCTGTCAGCGGCTCCGTGAATGTCGGCCAGCTTGTAGGATTAGGGAATATAGGTGTTGGTTTCGACAAAAATGGGATCACTGGTGCTAGCTTGCCGATTGGAAGCCTAGCTGGAGTCGGAGTTAGCCTGTCTATAGGCAAAGATGGGGGATTAGGGATAGGTGGTTTTGTACCTGTCGGCCCTATACCAATTCCGTTGTCCATCGGTCAAAATGCAAAGGGTGGATTTAAGCTGGCTGGACCTGGATTCTCTGTTAGTCTTGGCGGCAATGACAAGAGACCGTTGACACCTCCAACACCAAAGATGATATCAGGCACGCAAAACTATGATATGAGCGAAGTATATTATGCTCATAGCCTCAAGAAACTGTTGAAGACCATAAGGGTTTATCAGATTCCACCAGTCAAGCTAACGCCAGATCAACAGAAAGCTCGCTCTGCTAAGATATTTGCTGTCTATAAAGAGATGCTGGGGAGAAATCCTTCGACAACAGAGTTTATGAATTGGTATTTCTGGAGCGGTCATCAGCCATATACATTAATAGGTAGTCAGACTCCAGAACAGATGCTTGCTGTGATGGGTGATGTCATGAAGACTACTATTCAGGGCAAGTGGTATGGTTCAGTTCAAAAAGAGTATCGTTTTATAAATGGTGAAGAATATAATTGTGTAAAGCGTTATACCAATCTTAGCGACGCCTTCTATAATATGTGCCCTAGACCTAAAGATATAATGACTTCAGATCCATTCACTACCGTAGCCGAAAGTGGGAAAACTACTAAAGTGGATCCATCTCTACAGTCATTCTTTGATGCGATTCTTAAATCTGCAGATATTCCTAGTGATATTACAACCCAGGTTAAAAGTACTGTGCCAAGCACTCCTGCAGCAACGACTCAAGCAAATTAGAGAATGCAATAAAATTGGCCATTTTTAACTAGGCTAAATCAAAAAGACAGAGTTTTAATATTCTGTCTTTTTGTATTTTATGCTATTTATTTTATGTCTTAATAATTTATATTTATAATCATTATTAAAACAATAAAGGGAGGTGAAACAAATGTTTCGCTTAAACACAATTGATTGGATCGTATTAGTGCTTTTAATTGTTGGGGGTGTGAACTGGGGGTTGGTTGGTATATTTGACTTCAATCTTGTAGAAGTTATTTTTGGTCAAGCTACCTTTGTTACAAAATTAATTTATGACATAGTAGGAGTGGCTGCTATATATATGATTATATCTCTTGCCACCAGATCTAATGATAATAATTAGTTAGTTATTCACCTTTTTGTTATAATAATTTCATAATAACTAAACGAAAAGGAATAGCATGATTGTTTTTGCAGGTATTGTGCCTCATCCACCAGTTTTAGTACCTTTTATTGGTAAGGGTGATGAAAAAAAGATTGCGAAAACAAAAGATGCTCTTTTGAAGATGGGTGAAAAGCTGGCTGATACCGACCCAGATGTAATAATTTTTATTTCTCCCCACATGGCTCATTATCCGCATTTATTTAATATATGCGGCATGTCTGACTTGTACGCTTCTTTTAACTCATTTAATAACTCTGATTATGAGCGTCACGTTAAAAACGATATTGAATTGGCTGCAGAGATTGTCGATAAGTCCGAGGACGAAGGTCTACCAGCAATTTTTTATGATAATGGTGACGGTGAATATGAATTGGATCACGGTGTCACAGTGCCTTATTATTTTTTGAGTCAAAAACTAGATTTCTCCCATAAAATACTTCCTATTGGATATTCTACCGCATCGAAGGCCGAGCATTATGCGTTTGGGCAGATCTTATCAGAGGTCTGTGAAAAAAAATCAAATAGCCGAATAGCTATCATCGCTTCAGGTGATTTGAGTCATAGGATAGGTCAGGAGTCCCAGGCAGGAGAAACCTTTAATGGCGAAAAGTTTGATAATGAATTTATATCTTTGATCAAAAAAGGTGATGATTATTCAGTGTTGAATATGGATGATGATTTTGTTGAGAAGGCAGGGGAGTGTGGTTATCGTTCGACATTGATATTGCTAGGTGCTATATCTCAAAAGAGCTACAAAGCAAAGGTCTACTCATATGAGAACCCATTTGGTGTTGGGTATATGGTTGCCAATATGGATATTTCAAACTAGTGGATCCTGAGTATACTTAGATTATAATATATTAATTATCGGAAGAATTATCTGAGAGAATACTATAGATATTCCCCTTGAGAGTGGATCAATCCAGTAATTCCAGATAATTGATTGTCCCGTAACTACTCCCAGAACAATAACCCCCATTAGAATAGTGGGGCCGATATTTTGTAGAGTCTTATATGTATCCTCGTCGAGAAAGTTTTCGAAAAGATGTGATCCATCAAGGGGCGGCACAGGCAGTAAATTAAAAACGGCTAGTATAATATTGATATTGATTAGGGAATCTAGCGCCCATAGCCATATAGATGAGTCGGTCATAATGCCGTGGTCGAGGGCGATATATTTTGGTATCGATAAAAGGAAAGCGGTTATTAGATTGACTACAATTCCGGCGAAAGCAACTTTCAGATTATCGTTTTTGCCTCGAAAGTTGTTTGGATTAATAGGAACTGGTTTTCCCCACCCAAATCCAATAAGAAAGAGCAGAAAAGTCCCAGCCATATCTAGATGGGCTAAGGGATTTAATGTCATTCGGCCTTCATATCTTGCTGTTGGATCGCCACATCTATTAGCAACATAAGCATGTGCAAACTCATGGAAACCAATACTTACAATTATTCCCCCAACATAAGTAGTGATGACAATTAAGAGATCATTAAAACTGAGTTGTTGTTGTAGCAGAGATAATATAAACATGGGTTGATTAAATTAACTAATTCTGATAAAATATTTAAGTCTTTGATAGACTCTATATATTTTATCAAAAAGTTTAGTTCTTTACCAATCATTTTTTCAAGGAGAATACAAATGGGAAGATGTGCCATATGTTATAAAAGTTCAGTTGCGGGTAACCAGATTTCTCACTCACAAATCCACACAAAAAGAAAGTTTAAACCAAACCTTCAAAAGGTAAATGGTGTTTTGGTTTGCACTAGGTGTCTCAAGACAATAAAGAAATAACTGTACTGCAGTATTTTGATTTGTCGTCCCGGCCTATAGTTTGAGAGCCGGGATTTTTGCGTACTGAGAATAAAAAATATTCGCAATCTAGGGTTTAGGTGGGGAATGATAGTTAATCGATTCTTAATTTTGTTCCGGGATCGTTTCGCCCAGATCTGATATTTTCTTATTTCTTTTCTCAATTTCTTTTAAAAAGCACTCTTCGCAATATACATCCTCGCTAAGGGGTTCAAAAGGAACCTCATTTTTTTTGCCGCACTTTTGGCATTTTATCCACCACATCGGGTGTTTTTCTCGGAGTTTGTCTCTATTCTTGGCGGTACAGACCTTACAGCGCTTGGGAATATTCTGGAGGCCTCTCTCTATAAAAAATTTTTGTTCGCCAGCTGTCCAAATAAATTTGCTTCCGCAATCTTTGCAAAAGAGCGACTTATCTTCAAGGTCTTCAATATTGACTTTTACCATTTTTACCTTTCGATTCTATTACTAATTAATATACTACTTTTTGGTATTTTTTTCTAGTAAAAGGGGTCATATTGTAAACGGACGATCTCTCTGCTAGATTTAGATTGATGCAGATTGATGAAACATTAAAAAATAAGCCAGAAAAAGATAGTTTTTCTCATGCTTATCTTTTTATTTCCCAGGGGCTGAAATCTGCTCAAAAGGAAATTGATAATCTGATAACTAAATCTGGTTGTTTGGTAGAAGATATTTCGATTATCGAACCGAGCAATGAAACAGGAAAATCCGGAGAGATATCGGTGGCTGCAATCAGAGAGTTCATCCATCAGATTTCATTGTCAAGCCATGGTGGAAAACGTATTGGGATTATATACCAAGTTGATAGACTAAATAATTCATCTTCAAATATCTTATTGAAGACTCTAGAAGAGCCACCAAAAAATGTTATAATTATATTGACGGCAAGAAGCAGCAATGTGATTTCGACCATCAGATCACGATGTAGAATCGTTAGGATAAATGATCAGCCAGAAATGAGAAGTATTACATATTCATACTATGATATTACCGCCTTACCGCTATTCCAGTTGTTTAAGAAAATTGAGGGGATAGTAAAGGACAATAAAGCAGTTAACTTATTAGATGATTGGACATGGCAGTTAGAGGAGAAACTACTAAAAGAATATGATATTAGATCAGCAATAATTTTAGAAAAGATAATCAAAGCCAAAAAGAGAATTGCCGGAAATGCCAATCAGCGATTAGCTCTTGAGAATTTAATTTTATTTATAAAAGAAGACTATGAAAGATAAAATCTTTATAAAATCTAGAAGTGATAACAAAATACATGCTGTTGATAGGGGTAATTTTGACTTGGATGCTGAAAGCATGGTTATATTTGAATCGGATCAATGCCAGGAAGTCGCCAAAGTGGTTCGTGAAGAGGAAGTCAAAAATGATGATAATTTCGTTAGAGAGACAGGAGAAAAAGTTGCAGTTTTGATTCGGCGGATGAATGATAAAGACAAGCAAATTGACGATGATAAAGGGAAAGAAGCCAGATCATTCATCGGCAAATGTCAGGAAATAATTGAAAAACATAAACTTCCGATGGAACTTCTTGATTCGGATCTTTCTTTTGACGGAAAGAAGCTAACATTCTATTTTACTGCTCCTGGTCGGGTTGACTTTCGAACACTGGTATCAGAGTTGGCATCATCTTTTCAAAAATTGATCAGACTACAACAAGTCGGAGCTAGGGACAGAGCTCGATGTACTGGAGGAGTTGGGCGTTGTGGCCAGGGTTTTTGCTGCAATAGGTTCTTAAAAGGCGAATTAGAGTGTGTTTCTATTGATATGGCCTATGACCAAAATATTGGTCAGATGGGGTCAAACAGGGTTACTGGAGCTTGCGGAAAACTTATGTGTTGTCTTAAATATGAATTGGATTTTTATAAGAAGGCGAAGAACAAAATGCCCTCAGTTGGCACTTCGATGAAAACCACAAAAGGTGAAGGCATAGTAGTTAATCAATGTATTTTGAAGAATAAAGTGACTGTAGAACTAAAAGACAAAACTTATTTGGAGGTAGATTGCTAGAAATCATTATAATAATTTGTTTGGCCATAGCATTATTCTTGCTGTTGCGGCATTATCCGGATGCTCATACTTTGTCTGGCTATTTTAATTCTGCTAAATTTAAGTCTTTTTTTGCTGAATTCGCTCGCGGTATGCAAAAGAGTGAAGTGAAGGCTATTCAGGCTGAAATTGAAAAAAATAACAATGTTGTTGCTCCTGTTGAAGTGGAAGCGGCAATATCTAATTTCAAAGTCGATGATCCAGAAGATGCTAGGATGCTACACCTCGCAAACGAATCATTTTTAGCTAATGATTTGAGAGACGCCGAAGACAAGGCCATCGAAGTGATCGGCAAAGATAAAAGATGCGCGGAAGCATATCTTTTGATAGGAAAAATTGCTTTTACCCGCGGCCAATTTGCTGATGCAAAGGAAGCATTTAAGACCGCTCTCAAATGTGATAAAGAATTAGGGGAAGCATATTATGGTCTAGGTAAAGTGGAAGTTGGCAATGAAAATTTAAGCGGTGCAATTGATAATCTGCAAAAAGCTATAATCCTAGAAAAGGGTAATCCGGACTGGTATGCAGATCTGGGCAAGGCCTATATGCAGGTCCGGCAATATGCAAAAGCGGCCAAGGTTTTAAAAAGAGCTGCCAGTTTAGATATTGATAATAAAGAATACCGAGAATTAGCTTCCGAGGCAGAGGACAAGCAAAAAACTCATTCGATGTATTCTAGATATAAATAGTTCTGGTAGCTTTACCTTAAGTGAAGATTTATTGTTGAACTCGACTCTAATAAATGGTATGATCTTTTCGTTAATAATAGGTGATGCCGATGTAGTCCCGACTAACCTTCGGTTGCCGGGATCCCGAGCGAGCTTCAAGCGAGACTCGGGACTCAGTTGGTAGAGCAACTCCATTTATTATTACTATTCGTCAGGTGCCGTTGTAGCTCAGTTGGTAGAGCAACTCCATGGTAAGGAGTAGGTCACCGGTTCAATTCCGGTCAACGGCTCCAGACGAATAGTGTTAGTAGTAAGTCCCGATGCCCATGGAAACTGGGATCGGGATCCCGATAGAAACATCGGGAGAGTAGGTCACCGGTTTCCGCCTCGGCTACGCCAAAGGCGAGACGGGCAATTCCGGTCATCGGCTCCATTTTTTATTTATTGATTAGATGAGATTATTTTGTTATAATAATCGAGAATTTAATTGTTATTTAACAAGTTTTATGCTGGGATAGCAAAGCGGTCAAATGCACCTGACTGTAAATCAGGCGGCTTATGCCTTCGTAGGTTCGAATCCTTCTCCCAGCACCATGCCACCTTAGCTCAACGGTAGAGCAACTGTTTTGTAAACAGTAGGTTGTCGGTTCAAATCCGACAGGTGGCTCCATGAAATAATAAGCAAACGAATAACTTAGGAAATTCCACTATGGCAAAAGATGCAAGAAAACTTGTTACTCTAGAATGTGAAGTCTGTAAAAGCCGAAATTATCACACTGAGAAAAGACTGAAAGGTCAAGATGTGATCAAGCGCATAGAGCTTGAGAAATATTGTAAGAGCTGCAAGAAAAAGACTCTTCACAAAGAAACAAAATAATTATCGAGTAGTAAGCGGTAAGCTAGTAAGTAATAAGCAGACAATAAGGCTTAATTCTTACTGCTTACAAGCTTATTGCTTGAAAATAGGGGCTTAGTTAAATGGTATAACGGAGGTCTCCAAAACCTTTGTTAGGGGTTCGATTCCTCTAGCCCCTGCCATAAAAAATCTAGTTTAAAACTAGATTTTTTATTATTTATACAACATCAAACGAATCTTTAATAATCTTGTGATTTTCAGTTGTGTTTCAGGCGATAAGCTTGACAATACTAGCAATTGTTCTTTTTTGGTATTACAATAAAGCTATGAAAAGAAAAGTATCAGCTTTTTTATCCGTTGCTCTTTTTTTGGTTGTTGTTGGCATTTTTATATACTTTATTCCCAAAAATAAAGCAGATGTCATAGTTGTTGATGGTTCAAGTCGGCCTTTGCCATATTTGCAGCACTGGTCGTCAACTTTTTCGAAACAACAAATTGATCTTATCGATCGTGGTCACCACATCATTCCAGGCTTCGTCTTTGATAAACCGACGGGAACAAATTACAACATCAAGGACATATTGAGAGCGAGAGCACTCAATCTTCCTTTGACTTTCAATGAGACCCAATGGGAAAGTGCTACTTTTCTAAAACCTCCTTTCTCAACCATTGATACAGACGGTAGCGGCAATTTCACGGGATCGTCTGTAATGGAAAGTTCTAATCCATCGGTGATTGGACAAGATGGGAAAACTACAGATTATGTTGATGCTTTCGGGCCGCAATCACAAATTGATTTATGGCGTCAACTTGGTGCCGACAAAGCCAATACCAAAGCAATGAAATTTTTCCAGGAGGTTTATCCTGATCCTCCAGATATTTACATTGCAGGTAACAACGAAGGGTCTCTTTTGAGAGCATCTTCAGCAGATATTTCAAAGCGATACACTGATTTACATAGCGCGAGTGAAGCGGGAATGGCATATGCTGAAAAAATAAATTATCGTAATCGTTTGGTTGGTGATGGTTTCATAGAAAGATTCAGTGCTCTTTTTTCGGGCTGGCGTGACGATCTAAATGCTTATTGGAAAAGAAATATAAAATTCGTTGGTTTTGGGGCTTTCCAATGGTCGGCATTTAGACTCAATGATAATAATTGGAATACCGGAACATCTACTATTACAACCTATTCGAATCCAACTGACTTGTTTGCGAAATACAATGATACAGTGCCTCGGACATCGGCTTTTCCATATGCTTGGGATGGAGCATCTCCGGATTACTATCTGGCAACATTTGAACATGTCACTGATTGGCGTGTGATCAGTCCACAGCTTGAGGCAATGAACTGGGTCTTTATGAATGAAGAAACACGTCAACGCAAATCTGATTTTTTGTTTGAGCTTTCTACCTGGGATGGCTATGAGCCAAGTTGCGATGTAGCGACGTATTGTTCTTCACTGGCTAACATATCTCAATGTTGCGATAAAAGAGCTGCTTTTGCTCTGACTGGTTATCCTTGGTCTCCGGAGCGCTATGCTGGTATGGTTCAATATGGCATGTGGTTAACGAGGCCATACTCAGTAAGAGAATTCCGAAATAACTTGGAGACCTGGGATAGTCAAAAAGATTATTACTATGCTCTCATGAATGCAGTTGACAGAGTCCATAGGCAACCAGTGCTGACTGATTTTTGGCAAAATGGCAATCTAGTGGAAAATCCCAACGGTCAACATCCTTATCAGGCTGGATCGGGAGTCGCTAGCGGCTATTTAGATGCTGATATTAAATCACGCTATGGCATCGGGCGCTGGTTTTTCTTGAATACAGATTTGGATCCGACGACCTTCGATACAACTACTAATGCTGAGATAAAAGTTTTTTCTATGGCTCTCACAAAAGGTTCAGATGGAAATAGGGAATGGCTAGTTTATACACATTCCCCAAGACAAAATCGGGAAAATGTTCGTATAACAATTCCGTATTACAAGGATATTGTGGCATCAAATGTAAATGTTGGAGGCAATTTCTATCTAATCAAAGAAAACGATGACACAATTACAGAGATTAAGGATTCCATGTCAGCTTTAACTAATCTAATTGTGACTCCAGAAAATCCAATTGTCCTGTCTGGAAAAACTTTACAACTTGCCGTCGCTGGTAAAGATCAATATGATGCAGACATAACGGTTGATGCTCCAGTATGGTCAGCAACGGGTGGCACTATTTCTAATACTGGTTTGTTTACAGCCGGTAGTGAATCTGGTGATTATGAAATCACGGTACAAATTGGAAGCGTTTCTCAAAAAGTATCCACCAAAATAGACAACCTGTTAGCTCATTGGGAGCTTAATGGTGAAAATGATACTTATGTTGTCGATAAAAGTGGTCGGAATAATGGATGTTATAGCAAATCAAAATGGACGATAGGCGGTCATTTCAGTGGAGCGGCTCTGTTTGACGTTGGTGTCTCAGATGGTAGCAATGCGATATCATGTGACTATGATCAATTTATGGCCAATCCAGATGAATTTACCATTTCTGGATGGCTTAATTTAAATCAAGGTCTCAAGACTGGTAATTATTATATTGCTGGCAATCCTGAGGGCAATTTAAGGGCGGGCTATGAAATCTATTATTCTTATAATGGAACTGGCACTGGGGAATTCGTGTTTTCTGTTGGTGATGGTACTAGATCTTCAGTTCTGTGGTCATCAAATTCAATCCCAATCGAACAGAATCAGTGGTATCATGTTGTTGGAGAATACAAGGGTGGTAATTTTGTGAAACTTTTTGTTAATGGAAATCTAATTAAAAGTTCAACTTCCAATATTGTTACTAGTGTAGGATCTAATACTCAGAGATTTATAATCGGTAGTGGCGTCCAAGGTACTGTTGATGATGTGAGAATTTATAATCAAGCCTTAGATCAGACAGAAATACTAAATCTTTATAACGAGGTGCCAGTTGTAGCTCCAGCTATATGTGAAGCCCCGCTGACCGAAAGCCAGGCATTGACCTGTCCTGCTGGCCAAAATGGCTCAATAATTCAAGCGAGGACCAAAGGTGACGCCCCGACTTGTTCCTGGGGTGACTGGATCAATACTTCAAATACATGTACGCCCCTAGCCCCGATTGATGATTCTGGTAATCTTGATCTCCTTAAGAATAATTTCTCGGTGGGTTGGAATATGGTTTCTTTTCCAGAATTGAGTGCTGGGATTACTAACAAAAGCTTACTCCCTGATACGTTCAAAATCAGGAAATATGATGTCGGAAGTAATAGTTATCAGAAAGGGGAAACCACTAGCATCTCATTCGAACCAGGAATGGGTTATTGGCTAAAGATCGATGACACAAACAAAATAACAGGCATAAATTATGCCGCTGTTCCGACTTCATCGACAGAGAGAAATGTGAATAAGGGTTGGAATCTTTTGGGCAATCCTTATCAAACCAATCTGCCACTGTCTAATTTGGTTGTTAAATATAAAGATGGCTCGACTAAGTCATATGCAAGCGCTATCACATCAAAAGACGTCGCTGGGTATGTCTGGAGTTGGGAAGCAAGCTTAACAAAATATTTGTTTATTGCTATAAATCCAGACAAATATAGAACAAGCTCGACAAAACAAACATTTATTAATCCTTTTCGGGGTTTTTGGATAATTATCAAGAGTGATAAGGTCAGTAGTATTATACTAAATAAATAATATAGTAAAAAAAGTAGGTTTATGGATAATAATTTAATTCAGAGTACCCCCGGAGGCGTTTTAAATGGTAAACAGGAAATTGTGCCCGATAATAGCACAACGTTACCATCAGTCCCTATCTCTACGTTTACAGATAATAATAAAATACAGGAAGGCGTTGTGGCTATAAATTCAACGCAAAATGAGATTCCTGTAGCTGATCATAGTATTGATGAATCGTTGAATATTATTCCTAATGATTCAGAATTTCGAGCAAACAAAGTTAGAAGAGTGTTTAAAGTGTTAATATCAATAGCATTCATTATATTGTTGGTCGGAAATGCCATTCTAATATATATGATCCTGGATAAGGATAAAGAATATAAAAATCAACAAGCTATTATCACTAGCCAAAAAGAAGAATATAAAAAACAACAACTGGCTATAGATAATAAATCAAATTGTCCTGTGTCAGCTCCTGTGGCGGCTGAAGTGGAGACGCCGAATACTGTTGTTTCAACACCTACTATAGCACCGGTAACAAAACCTGCTGCCACTAGTAAAAAGACAACAACAACTCTAAGCTCGAGTGTGCAAGAAGACATTATTGCTCCGCCGCCTCCGCCAAGTGACTAGTCGCGGTAAAATTATCATTTTGGTACGAAATATTATCTGAGGTGTTCTGCTGATTGTCAATGAATCCAAAGAATTTGAATTTGATGACTGTTACGATGATAGTCGTCATTTTTATTTTTAAAAAGGAGTTTTATGACAATTGAGATGAATGAAAAAGACAGACTTCAGAAAAAAATTAAGGAATTAGAAGAGAGGCTGGTTGATTTTGGTGACCAAGAGATGAGCAATGTCGGTGAGCGAATTAATGATTATGGGCAAACAATGAAAGAGCGAGGCAAAGAAATCTATAAAAAGGTGCGCGAAAAAGGAGAGAACGTAGATAAATACGCAAGAGAGCACCCTTGGATTTGGATGGGCGTGGGCATATTGGTTGGTTTGTCTCTCGGCATCATCACAGCCAAATCGATGCATAAAAAATATTGTTATAATTGAGTTATTCTATAATATCTGTGGATAAATGTATATTTCATTTTCTGATTTGGTTTTGCTTGTTCGATCAATGAGGTAAGACTCAAGAAATGATTTCTTTTTAGTCAAGGCATTGTCATGACATAAAGAATTATCTATAATAGATTTAAGCATTTCTTGCTGTTTGTTTGTGTACGTGACTCATTAATATATATAAATGAGAGGGGATATGGCGAAAATTTCGATCTCGGCTATAATGGCCAGAAAAAATAAGCTTAGAATCTTAACTATTTTGACATGTTTTCTTTTGGTTGCAATCTTGAGCCAAATAATAATATCAAGAAATCCTTTTAGTGCTAGGGCATTTGGTCCAGATGCTGGTGGTTTATGTGTTTTTGAAAATGGCGATTCACATACATACGATCTAGCGAATCAGATAATTTGTGAGGGACATGATGTCCTTGTTCCAACTGGAAAAACATTGAAGATATCAGGAACTCATACTTTCAAGGATATTACAGTTGATGGCGGAACGTTGATAATGGCCGGTGGTCCGCATATATTAAGTAACCTGATTGTCAAGAATAATGGTTCAGTGACTCATGATTCTATTGTTTCTGGTGATATCGATACGGCTTTTAATAATGATAGGCTAAATCTGCAATATTTACGCGATTCTGGCGATAATAAAAAAGTTCATTTTATTGTTACTAATAATGTTAGGCTAGAAAACGGTGGTCGGATTGAGACAAACGCTAAGGGATTTCCCGGGGGGCAAACTACTGATACATGGGGAATGGGTCCGGGGGCAGGTGCTCCTGTATATAGTAACGGTATTGACGGCGCTAATTCGGGTGGTGGTGGTGGTTCACATGGTGGATTAGGTGGAAGAGGGGCATACCGCCACGACAGTGGGGGTGTTCAGTATTATTCATCAAATAGTCTAGCCATATATGATGTAGCTGATAATCCGGTTATGCACGGGTCTGGCGGCGGCACCGCAAATGCAAGAGGCAGATTTGCTGCAGGTGCTGCTGGCGGTGGAGTTATAATATTTAGAGCAGATAATTTATTCGTTGATACTGACTCAAAAATTGAAGCAAACGGTAGTAGCTATAACCACGCTGACGTCAGAGTCACTGGTGGACCAGGTGCCGGTGGATCTATTAATATTACTGTAAATAAAATTTATACAAGAGTGCATAATTCTTATTCCAGTCCAAGTGTTATCGCTGGCGTAGATAATGGGTATGGCGATTCTGGGCAAGATGGTGCTTTTTCTTCAACTATCGCTATCAATAATTTACTACAGAATATCAAAGCAAATGGTGGAGAAGGTAATTACGAAACAGGTTCTGCTGGCGGCGGCATGATAAGAATTGATGCAACCGGTTATGCGCAAATATGTAGGATATTGAGTAGTGATCCTATCGACTATATACCTGATATATGTGAAGTTACGCGAACCGATAACATTGATGCTAATAAAGATGTTCTAATAAGCGGCAAAACAATCAAATCAGATTATACAAAGGTATGGCAGGAAGATGGTACACATAAGGTTTGTCCCAATCCAACGACAAGGAATATTAATAATTTTATATATTACAGCTTCTTTTCTCATCATCAGGATCACACCGCCGGGCATATTAATGAATGCGAGTATATGCTTTTTGGTTCTGGTGGTCCTCTCCATCAGACATACTATTATGTAACGCCTCAAGATGTGAATCATGCTATTGGAGAAGACTGTGTATCTCTAAGCAACGGTGATAAAATTGTTAATCCTGACGGTAGTGCATCAGGTTGGTTATTCGCTAATGACTCCCGGGAGAGCATCTCAGCCAAATACGCAACATGTGATTCGAAGAGACATCTCAAATCCTTATCTATGCAGAATAATGCTCGCTTGACTCATAGTGCTCCTACCTATGCTGAGTCTACATCCATGATTGAGACTACGACAACCATAGCAGATGATAGTATTGGTACTGGCAGATGGAAAAAGGTTGATTTGATTACTGATACAAATTTCTTTATGGATGCTACCTCAAAAATTGATCTGAGTGGTTTAGGCTATCCAGCAGGATACAGAGTTAGCGATGCGGATCAGCATTTTGACGGATATGGACCGCATGGAGGCAGGGGAGAATATCATGGTTGGGAAACCAGGATTGCCGGTCAGGGCGGTGGCAATGCAGGTAAGGGCGGAGACGGTTGGGACATCACTGAGAACTCCTGGAATAACCTTTCTACCTACAGTACCTTCGATTTTGGGTCGGGAGGAGGTGCAGCTTTGTATTACGAGGATGGCCTTAGAGGTGTAAATGGTGCAAATGGTGGCGGTCGAGTAAGAATAAAATCTCATAGCTTTACAATGAAATCTGGCTCTGAAATTATAACTAATGGTAATGTCGCAAATACTGCTTGTACTGGTTGTAGTGATGAAGGGGCAGGGGGAGGTGGCGGAGCAGGTGGATCAGCAATTATTGAGTTCATCGAAAGTATTGATAATGATGGCACCTTGATTCCGCCATCTGCTAACGGTGGTGGTGGGGCCAACTCCTCTAATGGTATTTTGCTAATCAAAATACCTGGTATTACGAATATGAATGCTAATGTTAAAAGTAATGGTGGAGCAGTCGCGTGGTCTGGCTATAGCGGCGGCGGCGGCGGCGGAGTAGTGGTCATTAGACAAATAACGAAATCATCTCCAGGTATCAAAAAGCAATTAGTTGCAGTCGATCGTGCTGGTTCGGCTAGTTTTAACCCCTATGGTTTGCAAAAAGATGACATTATTGAAGTGCAAATAGAGGCTCATAATCTTAATCTCGGTCAGGTCACTACTATAGAAGATGAAATTCTCTCTACTCAAGACCAGACATATACTATTTCTAGATGTGAACCAAATTACGATGGCAACACTATTAATGATCCAGATAATTTCAATACCCTTCTGATTAAAGAATATGACACAACCGCTCTTCCAAAAGTTAGATGGAAATTTGATCCATCGGCTGAAACAGTAAGGCTTATTTATAGATGTAAAGTACAATGATAATTGTAATTTTATAATATGATTTTTAATACAAAATGATAAATCTAATAAAATATATATTATTGAGCTTGATAGTCTTTGCAATTACAGTTCCTGACGTAAGAGCTGCATCTGATCGTTTGCCACAAGTGATGGTTGGTCAGTCGCTAATGACTACAGAGGACGTCTATGGGCGTATAGATATGACGGTTTATGGCAATACCTCAGGCAATTATGCAATTTACAATACAGGAGCTAACCTTTTGTCTTACGAGCATAATCCCGCAAGTCTATCTGAAGGCGTATTGAAATGCTATGACTCTATACCAAGTGACTCTATTAGTAATTTAAGTCTCCCATGTTTCATTCATAAATATACGGTGGCTAATCAGACTCAAGCTGTCAGGGCTATGTCTGGCACTACATATGTTGATGGTATTGCCGAATACCAGATACCTGCCATATATTTGTATAGTAGAACTATAGTTGGCGATGCCGTGATGCCGGATTATAATAATTTTGCTTTTTGGGGCAAGAGCTTAGCCCAATCAAATAATGCCGGTGAAATAGATGCTGACACTGGGGCGGCCTGGGCCTTAGATGGCTATCAAATAAATAATAAGAGTCAATCTTCTTGGGAAGCAGATACAGATGGTGAATATGCCAAGTTTGATGAGAAGATACAGACATTGGTCAAGAGCGGGACTGTTATTAGCAATAGCAAATTGGAGCCAGCAGGCACTACCTCGACTCTTTTTCTACAGATATTAGGTCCCGATATAACTATCGATGATTTAAGTACAACCACTGCAAGGAATGCCAAATATCCAGAGGGTAGGGTTTGGGTTATTAATGGCAATGTCGCCATACCAGCAGGAAAAACTATCATATATCGTGGTATTGGCACAATCATCATTAAAGGTAATCTGGTTGTTGGCGATGGCACTAAGATTGTGCCAAACGACGAAAAAGTGGATAAACTTGGTATAATAGTGTTGGGAAGCTAAAAAGCGAAACGTTGAATGTGGAATGTCATTTCGACCGAAGCGGAGAAATCTTGCTAACAAGATCTCTCGACTGGCTATCGCCGCTCGAGATGACAAGACAAAATAATCGGATTGTAAATAATTAAAAATATTAAGTGAGGGAGAAGATGAAAAATTTTCAGTACAAAAGTAAAGTGTTTTTCTGGAGCGGTATAATAATGCTCGTGGTAGCAGGAGGTGTCTGGGCAGCTACTGGTGGAATAGGTAGAGCGTTGAGGGCATATGCTGATGCTGAAACGGGTACGGACAGCAATCCTGGGAGTTATTCTGAAAAATGGCTTGCTAATGAGATATTTGGATTATATAGATTTGGTCTATATGACGATGAGGGGATTGATAATAATGGTTGGGCCGGTGTAACCGGGAAACGTGATTGTACTGTTACTGCTACCCCGTACCCTGGCGAAGACAGATATTACTCCTCTAACCTTGTTGGTAATAATTCGACTAGTATTACTGACTCAAATTACTGCGGATATAAAACCACTGCATTTTATGAGGGCGTAAATCCTCCAGCTAACCATATTGGCGAAGGCGCCCTTGATCCTGTACACAACATGACTGTAACCGAATGGATTGTTAATGGCCATGTACACTAGGATGTTTAGTATAGAGTAGAAGAGGTTGATTGTGGAAAATAGAAGAAGCGGTTTAAAAGTTGTTTGGACGGTTTTAGCAGTAATTGTTTTTTTACTGGGCTTGTTTATTTTACTTTACAATCTCTATATGATTCCATTGATTAAAAATCAATATCCTTGGTTAGATAATCAAGTGCAAGCATTTATATATGAGCAGAAGGCAAAGAAATTTCCACCCAGTCATTATGCTGCAAAAAGATATAAGGCAATGGCTGAATCGCTACGCAATGGCAGTCACGATTATGAATTTAAAACAGGTCCAGTGCCTACTATGAAATAATAAATATGAAAAGACCTGAAGATAAAATCAATAAAATGAATCGCTCAATTATGTTGTTAGCAGCGCTGGTATTAATAGTGCTAGTATTCTTTGCTCTTCGTTATGCCAGAACCTCTGCTGTTGGGGCGAGCTTGTTTACTAATTCGCTGATAATAAGTGACTATTCAACTGCTCCAAGTGCACTACCGGTCAGTGGTGCAATTTGGGACAGTGCTTCATTTCCGGCCGGCAAGGTCAATTTCAACGTCAATGTTCGTGGTAGGAGAGGTGTTATTAATTATTATTTTTGGTCAAGTTGTTCTCCGGCTTACAATGGGGGAAATGTTTATAGTGTTGCTGATCTAAATGCAATTTGTACTCGAAACTATGATTATAATCATTCAATTAATACATCTAGTTTATGGAGAAATCATACTTTCTCTTTCACTTATGCTACTGCTGGGGTATACAGAGCTGTAATTATGGTGGAGAGGAATGGTGTTTTTATACATAAAAGTATGCCAATCGAGTTAAAACCCTATATAGATTTGTCAATTGAATATTCAGATAACTCTGCTTTTCCAATACCGATTTCACATGATGCTGATGGCGTTTATACTCCAACAGTACAGACGGTTAATGACATAGACTATGATCAATTTGCTCGATTGAGGTGGTCAGTAAAAGGAGTCTCGGCTACTACTACTTGCACACCTACTGGCTCCGGCGGCTGGTCAAGTAGCGGTCAGAAGGGAATTAACGGCACTTACGACCTTGGACGTATGTCTGGAGGTACATATACCTATAGACTAACATGTTCATATAATAGTTCCACTAATTATGATGAGATAACAGTAAATATCCCTCCAAAAGTTGAATTGCAGGGACTTATTCCAGGATTTGACCCTGTTATCGCTGGTAATAACGAAACTATTGATCTTGGCAGCATCACAGCGGGTATGGCCTTGAATTCTATAGTTTACCTAACTGGCTGGAGTACTGGTGCAAATAAGTGCGATTTAAAAAGCGATCCAGCCGCTGCTGTTTGGCCATTTACTATAAATGTGCCGTCTATTGTTGGTAGACGACAACTGTTTATAAATCAAGCATCCAATGGAATAAATGGGACTACAAATTTTATTCTTGAATGTACGAGAGATGCTAATCCCCCAGTTATCCCTCTTCCTTTGACTAGTCGAGCAACCGTACGAGTTGTTTCTTCTTCTGGTAATTGTGCTTTTAAGGGAAATAATAATATACAAGCAATGACATTTTGCAAGAATAGTTTACTTACTTTAAATAGTGCTGACAACATCCAGATGAAAGGTGCTTTTGTTGCAAAAAACTTTTCGATTGATAATGGTACGGATAATATACGTTTCTTTTACGATTATAATACCGGCGATAAAGTGCCACCAGGATTCAGATATTTAAATATTCCAAGTCCAAAAGAGGTTGGAAATTCTGGAAATTAGTATAGAAGTTGTTAGCAGTAAGGATTAGAGCGAAGCTGTCGTTGCAAGATCCCAAAAAGAAACAATCTGAAATCGTCCTACGATGACGCAGTTGGTGGATATTTAAGGGCTTGTAAGTGGGCAGTAAAGTAAGCTATATTATAAATAACAAGTATATTTTGGAGGGAAAATGAACTTTGCGAATTTTGCAAAAAAAACAGCGCCACCTCCTGGGGCAGCCCAATCTATTGGTAGTGCTACTCAGGTTACTGATGAATCTTTTGAGGTCTCAAATAACAGAGGCTACGGCCTGGCCTTATTTATTTGCTGGATGGCTGCTCTTGTGGCGATAGCCGGATCTATATTCTTTTGGCTATTAAATAACAGCGCAAAACAAGCCATAAAAGATAAATCTCAGGAGAAAACTGAAATTATTTCTGAGATTGCAACCCCGAGTCTCGCTGACATTGAAGTGAAAGCTAGTACCTTCAAGTCTGCTGTTACTGGCTTGTCTAGCGTAAGTTCTGGCAGGTATACAGTGAGTGAGTTTCTCCCCAAATTTTATCAAAAAATTGCACAAAACATACAGATAGGTAATATTTCTGTTTCGACAGATGGAAAAATAAGTTTCAACGGACAAGCTCCGTCGTATCGAGCGGTTGCAGATCAGCTTCTGCTCTTGCGCGGATGGAAAGTAAACGATGCCAATATCCTGAAAGAGGTTCAGCTGATGAATGTTAGTCAGGCGGTTAACGAACAGACAAAGAAGTTTGAAACGTCATATGCCATCAGCGCGGTAATCGATCGATCGCAGAGCTTAAGTGAAAAACCTAAGACAGATAATCAGGCCTCAGAAGATGTATCTGGGAGTTTGGAAGCTCCTGATTCTAATACTAGTGATGTAGAAGCTTTTGATGATCAAGGAGGTGAAAATGCAGCGATCCAATAGTTCTTTTTATGTAATTTCAATGATTGTAATAGTAGTTCTTGCCTCTTTCTTTTATAGCTGGAAGGTTATTATTCCTGAATATCAGAAAAATAAGTTAGATTTAAAGAAACTAGAGCAAGAAATTGTATCTGCAAATACTAAGCTGGAGTCACTGAGAGTAGCTAAGAAGGATATCGATGATCTAGGCCCTATTGTCAATCAGTTATTTGTTGCCATGCCAAAAGACAAGGATGAGCCAAATGTAATATCTGAGATCGAGGCTATCGCTTTCGTAAACAATCTTATTGTTCCGGGAATTCAGTTGTCAGAGGAAGGGTCCTCTGGTGGCAGTAATAGCGTAAGCTCAATTACTATCTCTTTTAATGTTGATGGTAATTTTGAAAGTATAAATAAGATGACGAAGGCTTTAGAGGACGATCTAAAATTCATGAATATAAAAAACATCTCCCTGTCATCTGCAGAAAACGGGTTATCTGCATCTTACTTGATAGAAGCTTATAGGTCGGGCAATGTAGCTTCATTGTCTTCAGAAGCAATACTACCATCTACCCAAGAAGGTGAAGATTTATCTACTACTGAAGGAGGATTATGAAAAAGGGACTCAAGCAACAGAATCTAGCTTTAACCGCTAGCCTTCTGTTATTAATAGTCGTATGTGCAGGATTTTTCTTGCTCTGGAAGTCTTCTCAACCATCGAGCAGCGATACTATTGTGCTAGATGAAAAATATAATACTGTGGAGATCGGTAGTGTGAAACAAAATGCTCAAGAACTGATTAAATCAAAAAGTAATTTAGTTCAGATGCCTATTAGTGCCCCTACCGAAAACGTTGGTAGAGAAAATCCTTTTGCTGGTATTTAGAATAATTATTAGGTCCCCAATAGATGGCTAATCTTAACCAAAACTATTACAACATTTCTAATAGTACTTTCCTTGATCAGTCTATTTTGGATGTTTTTGTCTTGCAAGATTTGATCGACCAAGATGACGCTGCTCGTCTAAAAAAGCAGTTGAAAACCAACCGCCAGATTGAGGACTTTTTGTGTAAAAATCGTATTGTTACTAGAGATACAATCAATAAGGCTTATAGTATAATTTTGAAGTTACCATATGTTGAGCTCAGAAACGTACGTGTTCCTGACGAGCTAAAGGTCATAATAACGGAAAAGATCGCTAGGAGATTTGGAATTATAGCTTTTGGCTTAGATGAGGGGATGATTCGGATTGCGATCTCAAAACCAGCTGACATTCTGACTGGTTTTCAGGGTGGCCTTAGGGATCTTTTTGAAAAAAGAAAATTAGAGGTTGAACTTTTTGTAACCGGCGAAACTGATTTTATAGAAGTAATCAAGCAATACAGGCAGAATGACAAGAATTCTCTTTTGATGAAAAAAGGTAGTTTGCCTATCGTTTATCTTAGAAATCAGCCGATTCAAGAGGGATTTCTAAAAAAATTTCCGAAAGATTTTGTTGCAAAATATCGACTTGTTGTTTTTGATCAAAATAAGCGTGGTCATTATCTTATCGCGTGCGAACAACCAGACTCACCTATTACCATGAAGATTTTGGATTTCATCAAAAAGGAAAATGGGGTAAACATCGAAAAGTTTGCTACCTCCCGTGATGATATTGAATATGTTCTTGCAAGGATCGGTGGAAATAGCTCCCCTAAAAAAAATATTATTAACAATAATGTTACTATTGATACAAAAAGTGATCAGGGTGATGATCAGGCGATAAAAAATATGGATGGTGTTGCAGGCGCAAATATCCCGGCGGTAAATAGCCAAAACATCAACAAAGAGAAATCTGATTCCAAAAGTGCTATCAGAGGTTTACTTGATAGTTTAGTCTCTGAAAGTGGTCCAGAATTTACAATGGATGAGATTGCCTCCTCTGAAGAATTACCTGAGAATGATAAACACGATACGGACGAAGTGCAACTGGATAAAGAAGAACAGAACGCTATAGATAATAAGTCAGAGCAACAAGAAGTGGTAGCGAATGATTTAAAGGTAAAACAGGATAAGTCAAATGAAGCTACAAGCGTAGCTGGGGCAGCATTAGAAAACGGACCACAAACACCTACTGCAATAGAAGATGTCGAGCCAGAGCCCGTTGACCAGGAATCTAGCGAAAACAATCTCGGTTCGCTTATAAAAGAAGATATTCTTGATGAGAAAATGTTAGACGAAATAGTCAAAGAGGGCTCCATTCCCAAGATCGTTGCGGCAGTTATAAACTTTGCTTTGATGAAAAAAGCCTCAGACATTCACGTAGAACCAGAAAATAAATCCCTAAGAATTCGCTGCAGAGTAGACGGTATCTTAAAAGATGCCGTTAAGGCTCCGTTGAAATTTCATCCTCCTTTTGTGAGTCGTATTAAAATATTGTCAAAGCTAAAAATTGATGAAAGTCGTATTCCTCAAGATGGTCGTTTCGATGTTGAGTTTAAAAACCATCAAGTCGATGTTCGTGTATCTACATTGCCTACTGTACATGGCGAAAAAGTTGTTATGAGAGTTTTGGACAAAAGTAAAGGTATATTATCTTTGGAAGATTTGGGAATGCAAGGTAGCGCGTTTGAAGAGACCAACGCAGCGATTGAGAAACCTTACGGGATAATACTTTCCACAGGTCCTACTGGTTCTGGTAAATCTACTACATTGTACGCGGTTTTGAGCAGAATTAGTGTGCCTGGCGTCAATATTGTTACTCTTGAGGACCCCGTGGAGTATGAAATTGCTGGCATAAATCAATGTCAGATCAAACCAGAGATTGGCTTTACCTTTGCTTCTGGTTTACGTAGTATCCTTCGTCAGGATCCAAATGTTATCATGGTCGGTGAAATACGTGATGCGGAAACCGCTGCTATGTCGACACATGCCGCACTTACTGGTCATTTAGTTCTGTCTACGCTGCATACAAACGATACCGCTGGTGCATTGCCTAGACTCATTAACATGGGTGTTGAACCATTTCTTATTACTTCTGCTATAAATCTAGTAATAGCACAGAGATTGGTGAGACGAATTTGTCCCAAATGTCGTGAGGAAATAAAGGTACCGCAAAAACTTATGGATGAACTGATGGCAGAGATGGCAAAAATACCGGCTAATAATATTAAAGACAAAGAACGCATTCCAGCAGAATTAAAACTTTATCATGGCAAAGGTTGCTCTGAATGCAATCAAGGATTCAAAGGTCGAGTTGGTATTTATGAGGTGATGACAATTACGCCGGCTATCGAGGAATTGGCGATTGCCAAAAGGCCAGCAAATGAAATAAAAGAAACTGCTATTAAAGAGGGGATGATAACTATGAAACAAGATGGAATTATTAAAGCTTTTGCAGGCCAGACTACTGTTGATGAGATTTTCCAAGCCGTTATCAACAATTAAACGGATTGCTTGTTTGTATATTTTACTAGTATAATGATATTATCGATCCAAGTTAAGATTATTTATGGATTGTTATTCGTCCTAGGAGGGGCATGACAGAAAAAAAGAATTCGGAAGTTGCTTCTTATCTTAACTTTGCTGTGTCAAAGAATGCATCTGATATTCATATAAATGTGGGTATACCGGCAATGGTTAGAATTGATGGCAAATTGTTGCCAATACCTGATGCTGCAATAATCACAGAACAAAAAGCAAAGGAATTAATTGCTATCTTTACCCCCGCTGAACTTTTGTTGACCCTAAAGCAAAAAAGAGAGGCAGATTTCTCTTTTGGCTATCAAAATATGCGTTTTAGAGCAAATGTTTATTATCAAAAGGGCACATTATCTGCATCATTGCGTCTTATTCCTAAAGATATAAGAAGTTTCAAAGACCTAGGATTACCACCGATCCTTGAAAAATTCACTGAGCCAAGCCAAGGTTTTGTTATTATCACCGGACCTACTGGTTCTGGTAAATCGTCTACATTAGCGGCCTTGATTGATAAGATAAATAGCGAAAAAAGCAAGCACATAGTCACTATCGAGGATCCTATAGAGTATGTTTTTGATCACAAGAAGAGCGTAATATCTCAAAGAGAGGTAGGATCAGATACTAATTCTTTTTCTAGGGCTTTGAGATCGGCTTTAAGAGAAGATCCGGATGTTGTTTTGGTAGGTGAGATGCGAGACCTCGAAACAATTGAAGCTGCGCTTACCTTGGCTGAGACAGGGCATCTCGTTTTTACCACTCTGCATACGAATTCGACTGCGCAGACTGCTGATCGTATAGTTAATGTTTTCCCGCCACACTTGCAGCAGCAAATTCAAAGTCAGTTTGCATCTTGCTTGCTTGGAGTTGTTTCACAACGCCTTATTCCTAAAATTGGTGGTGGAAGGGTATTAGCAGCTGAAATAATGGTAGCTAATTCAGCAGTAAAGAGTCTTATTAGAGAAGGAAAGAATTATCAGATACCAAATATTATTCAAACATCTGCTGCTGAAGGTATGATTAGTCTCGATAAAGTTTTGGCAGAATATGTCTCTAGGGGGGATATTACCCTGGAAGACGCCCTTAATTACTCTCTGGATCCTAAGAGTTTTAAGATGATGGTATATTAATTTGACAAAAGACATGAGTAAATAAAAAAAGGGTCTTTAGTAGGTCGACAGTAGGCAGCTATCTTAAAGAAAGTATTTATTTTAAATATAAGTTGCTATACAATATAAAATAACAGGTTTGTAATTGTGAGGGGTTAATGCCAAGGTTTCTATACAAAGCAAAAAATAATAAAGGTCAACTGGTTACCGGTACAGTCAGAGCTGTCAGCCAGACAGAAGCTGAGAAGGTTTTGGTTCAGCATACATTGGTACCTACCGAAATCATTGCTGAAGGGCAGATGGCTTTTGCTAGTTTTTTGGTTCCCAAAGTTTCTGTTAGAGACAAGGCAGTTTTTACGCGCCAATTAGCCACAATGCTTTCGTCTGGTTTAGCCCTAACAAAGGCAATAAGCCTCTTAGCAGGTCAATCCAAGACTGCTCATCAGAAAGAAATATTCCTGAGTATATATAAAGATCTAGAAGAGGGCTACAGTTTTTCTTCTGCACTCGCTAAACATCCAGAGGCGTTTGATCGAGTATTTGTTTCTGTAGTGAATTCCGGCGAGAGTACTGGCAAATTAGATGTTGTATTATTAGAGCTTTCTAATCAGCTTGAGAAAGATAGCGGATTTATCTCTAAGGTAAAAGGTGCCCTATACTATCCTATCTTTATTTTCGGCGTTCTTATAATTGCTGGTATAGCGATGCTTGCATTTGTGGTGCCTAAATTGAAATCAATGTTTGATTCCGCTGGATCTGATCTACCAATTATCACCAAGATATTGTTGGGTGCGTCTGACTTTTTGCAAGCTTGGTGGTGGTTGGTGCTACTTGTCTTTGGTGGGGGGGTATTCTTTATCATGAACTGGATAAAAACAGATGCTGGCTCTAGGGTATTCCATAATTTACAGATTACTCTTCCGGGATTAAAGGATATTTATGAGGGTATGTATATGTATCGTTTCACTAGGATCATGTCCATGCTTATAGGCGCTGGCGTACCGCTACTCGATGCATTGAGAATTGGTGGCAGTGTGATCGATAACGTGATATACGAGGATAGTTTGTCTTATATATCAACTCAGGTAGAAAAAGGCGTTCCTCTTTCAGTAGAATTATTAAAAGATCCCTTTTTCCCTCCACTCATCGGTCAGATGGTAGCAGTAGGTGAAGAAACTGGCGAGATAGACAAGGTTTTGGGTAAAGTTTCTGAATATTATGAAGAGAGCACTACAAATATTACAAAAACCATAAGTTCATTGGTCGAGCCAGCAGTCCTTGTTATAGTGGGTCTGGCAGTTGCCTTTATGGTATTTGCAATTTATCTGCCAATATATCAGATAAATCAAACGGCAGGTGGATAAACCGAAAATAGCCAATTTGTCTTCGTTCGGTCGATCGAAGCCAAATTAAGCTATTATATTTGAAAATATAAAATAATATCAAAATGGAGGGAAAAATGTTAAAGAAATCAAAAGGTTTTACGCTCGTAGAGTTGATCATCGTTATCGTTATTATCGGTATCTTGGCTGCTGTAACTGTCGTGGGCTATACAAGCCAGACAGGTAAAGCTAGAAACAATTCAGCTTTTGTAAGTTTGTCCGAAGCAATTAAGGGTGCAAATGTTTGTGTAGCAAATGGAGAAAGTGTGGTTACTCGTGCGGATGCAGCAGCTCTTCCAGGTGCACAGATATGTACTACAACTGATGCTGTAACTGGTAATTGGCCGGTGATGACAAGTTTTGGTGGCAATTGGAGATACTATAATTATTTAGCAGCTGATGCTAAACCAACTCCTGGTACGCCAACTTTTCCAACTTCTACTACAAATGCGATTACAGCTCCAAGCACAATTCTCATTTCTGCTGCAAATCCAGCTACTGTTGGAACACCGGCCACAACTGATCCTGCGGTATTGTGTAGATTAACTGGTTGTACTAAGTATGGAACTGGTTACTAAATTAGTGTGAAAGGATTGCTATGTTAAAAAGAAAAGCCTTTACTCTGATAGAATTATTGGTAGTCATCGCTGTTATTGGTATCTTGGCTGCTATGGTGATGGTGGGTTTACAAGGCGCCAGAGCAAAGGCACGAGATGCGCAGAGGAAGAATGATCTTCAGCAGCTAAAGACTGCAATTATTACTTCCTATTCTGACAAGATAGATACTGTAAAGGATCCAGAAAAGTATGCTATCGAGGCAGTTGCAGTTCCAGTGACTGATCTTACATGGCTCAATACTGGTACTGACCCTTATATCAAGACAATACCCACTGATCCAAAAGGCACTAATCAGTATCAGTATATTACTACTGACACTGGGTCAGACTTTGCGCTTTTTGCAGCTTTGGAGAATACGAAGGATTCAGAGATCAAAACTGGAAATCCAACGGCAGGGACTTTGCCATCTGGTTATAACTATTGGGTTCAGAACGACTAGTTTCTTATACGCTCTGCAGAATCTGCAGAGCTATAAGAAACTATGCCTGTCACAAAAAGCAGTAAATAATAAACATTAGGTTCGAATATGGTGTCAGTTTATTTAATTATTTTTTTTCTTCTCGGCCTAGCAATAGGCAGTTTTTTAAATGTAATCATTTTACGTATAGATGAGCTTTCTACTGTCTTATACGATCGTTCTCACTGTCCGAAGTGTAAGAAAATTTTGGCATGGTATGATTTAATTCCATTTCTGTCTTTTGTTCTACTTCGCGCAAGATGTAGATATTGTGGTGGGAAGATATCTTGGCAGTATCCACTGGTTGAAATAGGGACAGGTCTTCTTTTCCTTGTTCTATTTTTGGTATTTGGTTTGACTTGGGGCTTGGCTTTTTATCTTATTGTTTTTTCCTTGCTGATTGTTGTCTTCGTCTATGATATAGAGACACAGACTGTTCCTGAAATATTTGTCTGGATTGCTTTGATTTTATCCTTGGTATTGGGATGGTATTTTGGAGAATTTACTTTTTTTAGCGCAATTATTGGCGCTGTGCTTGCCGGTGGATTTCTGGGCGCTTTAGTATATTTTTCAAAAGAGAGGTGGATGGGCGCAGGAGATATCAAAATAGGGGTGATTATGGGGCTCCTTGTTGGATATCCAAATGTTCTAGTGGCGCTTTTTAGCGCTTTTGTCTTTGGATCTATAGTGGGAATAGCTATGATTCTACTGCGAAATAAATCAATTGATCGTAAATCTTTAAAAATGGCTTTACCATTTGCCCCTTTCCTGATCATGGGTATACTTTTTGCTATGATCTATGGATTTGAGGTCATTAAGTGGTATTCAAATTTATTTATTTCTTTATAAGGAGGTAGCTATGAAATATAAAAAAGCATTTACAATGGTTGAATTGATCATCGTCGTGATTATTTTGGCGATATTAATAACAATCGGAGTTGTATCTTATAATGGTGCTCAAGCTGGCTCTAGAGACACAAAGAGAAAAAGTGATGTTAATACTTTTGTAACAGCCATGACGATGTATAAAGTGGATAACAAAACTTTTTCACTTCCTTCGGCCGATGTGGGCAATTCAGCAGGGGAAGGCTTTGTTAGCACGGATTATGATGTTGCCGGCACTAAGAAGTCAATAGTCCAATATCTGACTGATCGTGGCTATCTGGATGGAAAAATGGAGGATCCGAAACATGATGCTGATACCTGTACCCCAACAAATAGCTTAGCCGAATGTCAGGATTACGTTTACTATAACTTTGGTTCTGGTCTTGGTACTATTTATGCAAAACTTGAGAAACCAAAGTATGGCGGGGATAATGATAGGACTGCTGCTGGAAATGCCCTCTCTTCCTGCACTGGTTGCGCAGATTTTACAACAGTGATGGCTGACTATCAGTTTGCAAAAATAATAAAATAATATTTTTTGGAATAGATAAAGATGGTTTTAAAAAAACAAAAAGCCTATACGCTGATAGAACTTGTGGTGATACTTATAATTATTGCTATTCTAGCAGTGATGGCCATCCCTGCTTTTATGAATTACGGGAAAAAGCAAGCTCTAAGCCAGAAGGCCGATGAGATAAAGCAGCTTATCGATCAGGCATATCTACTCTCCAGGAATCCGGAAAATGATGCTTTATCCTATGAGCTATTTGCTGATAAGACGCCTACACCAGACGAATTTATTCTAAAAAAGTGTAAAACTAATATGCAAGCTAATTTTCGGTGTGGTCCTGCTACTACAGACTGGACTGAGATAAGAAAAGTCAAACTATTAGATGGCCAGATTGTTCAATCGGCCACTGATCCGGTGACTGGCGATCCCGTTGATTCATATATATCCTGTTCTTCTGACCCTAGTCAAAATTGCAATTCGACTTCTATTAGTGTTTTTGATAGCAATATAAATGGTAAGCAAACGATTGCATATACAATTAGCCAGCCTTTTTCTGTCAGTTATATGCTTAAAGATTGATGATTTTGAATAATAAGATAAAAAATGGTTTTGGCATTGTGGAAGTTATGATCGCATCAGTAATAATGATGGTGGTTATCTTTGCCATGACCGCCGCAGGCAGAAGCGCTTTAAGAGGAGCAATTTATTTACATGAACGTGCCCAGGCGATGTATATAGCACAGGAGGGTATTGAGCAGGTACGTCAAATACGGGATAGCAACTGGCTTGATGATGATGCCGGCACTACATTTCAAGAATTCATTGACTATGGAGTCGAGTATACAGCTGACAATACAAAGAGATGGGTGGTTTCTTATGACGGTGCGTTGTCTAATTTTGATGTTGCTAGTCGGGCAGTAGATGAGAGCAACAGTATCATAAATATAGATGGAACAGAGTTCAAGCGCACTATTATCTTTACGCGGGTGCTAAGTACGGATAGCATGGTTCCTTTAAAAGGAGACTTCAATAGCACTGCTAAGAATCAAAGTGTGGTAAGAGTAACTGTGAATGTTGATTGGCTATCTAACGGCATAAATAAAAATATATCTGTTTCCGAGATAATAACAAATTGGCGGATGAATTATTAGGGGCAAGAAGTAAGAAATAAATAATGATGAATAATACAATAAAAATTAAAAAAGTATCTGGTTTTACTCTCGTAGAAATCCTCATAGGAACTATGATTTTTGCTGTTGTTATGGTCATAACTACGGGGGTAGTGGGCCAGAGCGTTGGCTACCAATCAAAAATTCGGGCAATCAGACAAACATCCGAAGAATCACGGAAATTGGCAGATATGGTTACCAGAGATGTCCGAGAAGCAAATGGAGAATTTTCCATACAATATAATGATACTGCGACAGGGACACCGAAAACAGTAGAGTACGATAGCGGTTTGGCTCTCTTCGGTTGTACTGAGACCTCTTGCAGTGCATTGACGGAGTCAACAAACGGATCAAATGCGGATTATAACACTGCAATTGGTGTGGTGCCTCTTGTTGCGACAAAACCAGTAAATACGATTGTCGTCAAAAGTGAAAACAAAATAAAAGTCTATATTTCCTACCGAAGCAGAGCACAAGCAATCTATTATCATGAATATGACCCTAGCACTATGGATAATGGCAGATTTCGAGAAGCAGATGGAACTACATTAAGTAGATTGGATCAAGTAGTTGCCAAAAGTAACAATGTTCATACCGATGGTTTATTGGCTGGTAGTCTAGATACTTGGAATTATTCTGGTGCCAACTATAGTCCTGAAATGAAGACAATACTTTTGAGTCTTCAATACTATGCACCGCAAAAAGGTGATGTGAAAAACAAACAGATATTTTTTAGGTTTAGAATAATATCTGAAATGGGGCTACCCACAGAGAGTCCAAAAGAACATGCCACTTCAATAATAACAACCACAGTAGCTTCTAGAAACTATAATCACTAAAATAATAGGCCAAATTGTCCTTTAACGAGATATTTTTTTGTGTTATGCTTTACTAGACTATTTATTAAAACTAATATTCTTAAATGAAACGTATTTTTTCTGGCATACAACCTAGCGGAGTTTTACATATTGGTAATTATCTTGGTGCTATGAAGCAGTGGGTTGAGCTCCAACACAGAGTTGATGAGGCAATCTATTGTATTGTTGATTTGCATGCTATTACTGTCTATCAGAATCCGGTGGAATTGAAAGAGAATATTCTTTCTGCTGCTGCTTGGTACATTGCTGCTGGCGTAGATCCAAAGAAATCAGTCATATTCGTTCAATCCATGAGACCAGAACATGCAGAGTTATCTTGGGTTCTAAATTGTCAGGCAAAAATGGGCGAGCTCTACCGAATGACACAATTTAAAGATAAGTCGGCAAGCGGAGATATAGACACTACGGGGGTAGGACTCTTTGATTATCCCGTTTTGATGGCTTCGGATATATTGCTTTACAATGCTAATTTTGTGCCTGTTGGTGATGATCAAAAACAGCATGTCGAATTTACTCGTGATTTGGCCCAGAAATTCAACAGTCGTTTTGGCGATACTTTTACTCTGCCGGAAGCCATTATCAAGAAGGAAACTGCCAGAATAATGGGGCTAGATAATCCCAGCAAAAAAATGAGCAAGTCGGCTAGTTCGCCACTAAATTATATTGCTTTGAATGATAATCCAGACACAGTCTTAAATAAAATCAAAAAAGCAGTCACAGACTCTGGTGCAGAGATCAAATATGCGTCAGACAAGCTAGCTCTTGTGAATCTTCTAAATATCTATTCTGAGGTGAGCGGAAAAAATATATCGGAAATAGAAAATGATTTTGTTGGTAAGGGATATGGTGATTTCAAGCAGTCTCTTGCTGAAGTTATTATAGAATATCTAAAACCAATTCAAGACGAATATGTCAAACTCATAGAAGATAAATCTTCTTTGGAAAAGATACTAGCTGATGGTAGTCTGAAGATTGCCCCACTTGCTCAAAGAACAATTAGGGACGTTTATGAAAAAGTTGGGTTAGGGATATAAACATTTTTTAATTTTTACATTTTGTTATTTAATTTTAAAATGAATAAATTTGCAAATGGATAAATTGTATATAAATACGGATGGTGGTTCACGAGGAAATCCCGGGCCTGCAGGCATAGGTGTTGTTTTTAGCGATGCTAATGGCGGGATAATTCATGAATATAAACAGTATGTCGGTGAAGGGACGAACAATGAGGCTGAATACAAAGCAATAGTTAAAGCGCTTGAAATATTGGTCAAGAGTAAATGGTTCGAGGAAAATAATATCGCCGATAAAAAGGTAATTTGTCGACTAGACTCAAAGCTGGTCGTGGAACAGATTAATGGTAATTGGAAAATCAAAGAAGATCGTCTCAAAGCTTTTGTAGCCGAAATCAAGTTGATGATTGATCAAATGCACTTAAATATTTCGTTTGTCCATATTCCTAGAGAAGAAAATACCGATGCTGATAGGCTCGTGAATGAAGCGCTGGATGAACAGGCAAAAATAAAACAGGCAGTCTAATATGAAAATAGATATTCGAGTAATCCCAAATGCAAAAATAGCTAAAGTCGATAAGAATAATGATGGTAGTTTGAAGGTTTGGGTTAAGGGAAAACCTTTTCGAGGTGAAGCCAGTTTAGAAGTAATAGATGCGTTGTCAAATTATTATAAGATACCAAAGAGTTCTATAAGGGTAATCAAGGGGCTTACTTCCAGAAACAAGGTTGTTGAGGTATAATATTTCTGTACACATATCGGAGGGGATAATGTTTAAGAAATCAAAGGGTTTTACACTTGTAGAACTTATAATAGTAATAGTTATCATCGGCATATTAGCTGCTGTGAGTGTTGTAGGTTATACAAATCAAACATCTAAAGCCAGAGACACTGTCCGTAAGAGTGATTTGAGACAAATATTTAAAGCGCTCCAAGTCAGAAATCATGAAAGAACAGGGACTTATGTGATATTTGGCTATGGCTCTGCTGGCACTGGCACTGGGGGATTTTTCAATTACAATTATGCTCCTTATGAATCTCTTTGTACTGGTCTTGTTAATGACGGCACCTTGCCACGTGAAATGAAAGATCCAATAAACACTGGATTATATAGATATATGTTTAGGGCTAGTACAACCCTTACATCTATATATGCAAAGCTAGAGAATGTTGTAGATAATAATAGTGATGATTGGGATGATGCTAGCTCTAGTGGTGCATATACAGGTTACGGTCCTGCAAGCAGCTTCAAAATGAATTTTAGAATTGGGAATGGATTCTAACTGTAGAATTTATGATTCTTGTAGATATGCAATTATAGAGCAGAGTTGATCTATACTTTCTCCAAGAGAAAGTAGGGCTAGATATGCAAAAATAGCTAAAGTCGATAAGAATAATGATGGTAGTTTGAAGGTTTGGGTTAAGGGAAAACCTTTTCGAGGTGAAGCCAGTTTAGAAGTAATAGATGCGTTGTCAAATTATTATAAGATACCAAAGAGTTCTATAAGGGTAATCAAGGGGCTTACTTCCAGAAACAAGGTTGTTGAGGTATAATATTTCTGTACACATATCGGAGGGGATAATGTTTAAGAAATCAAAGGGTTTTACACTTGTAGAACTTATAATAGTAATAGTTATCATCGGCATATTAGCTGCTGTGAGTGTTGTAGGTTATACAAATCAAACATCTAAAGCCAGAGACACTGTCCGTAAGAGTGATTTGAGACAAATATTTAAAGCGCTCCAAGTCAGAAATCATGAAAGAACAGGGACTTATGTGATATTTGGCTATGGCTCTGCTGGCACTGGCACTGGGGGATTTTTCAATTACAATTATGCTCCTTATGAATCTCTTTGTACTGGTCTTGTTAATGACGGCACCTTGCCACGTGAAATGAAAGATCCAATAAACACTGGATTATATAGATATATGTTTAGGGCTAGTACAACCCTTACATCTATATATGCAAAGCTAGAGAATGTTGTAGATAATAATAGTGATGATTGGGATGATGCCAGTGATAGCGGCGTAAATACTACATATGGTCCTACAAGTACATATAAAATGACATTTAGAGTTGGAAATGGATTTTAAGTATGCGATATTCAGAAATGTGGCAATATAGATCTTCATGGAAAGAAAATAATATTATAACTATCCGCTGTCATACCTGCGCCATGCCTGCCGGCAGGCAGGAAAGCAGGGATCTTGGATCGATTAGGATATGATTCTGGTTATCAAACTATAGATCTTAATTATAACGCTGATAAAAGTAAGTAGTTATTTTATATTGAAATATCTAAATAATTATTGTAAGCTCAATTTATAATATAAGCGTCATAGTCTGATATCAACAGACGAAACCACTTTTGGTTACGCTAGGAGAAGAAATTCCTATTATTGGAAAACTAGAACTCCTCGGTCGGTGTCCGTAATCACTAAAATCAAGAATGTTTTTGGCTGGTACCTCACTTATATAATAAGCGGCCTTAATATATAATTAATATATTATCGGGCCATTTTTTTGTTAAAGGAGACAAAATGTCATTTAAAGAAGTTGAATCAGCGATGAATTTACCAAAAATTGAAGAAGAAATTCTTGATTTTTGGGATGAAAATAAGACTTTTGAAAAATCTATTGAAAATCGAAAAGATGCAAAGCTTTACAGCTTCTATGATGGTCCTCCATTTGCCACTGGCACGCCGCACTATGGTCATATTCTGCAGAGTATTACTAAAGATGTAGTACCAAGATATTGGACTATGAAGGGATATAAAGTTCCGAGACGCTGGGGCTGGGATTGTCATGGTTTGCCAATCGAAAATATTGTCGAAAAAGAACTTGGATACACGCACAAGAAAGAAATCTTGGACTTGGGTGTGGATAAATTCAACGCTATTTGCAGATCAAAGGTTATGGAATATGCCTCAATCTGGGAGACAGTAATTCGTCGAATGGGGCGTTGGGCTGATATGGAAAATGCCTACAAGACGATGGATCTGTCCTATATGGAATCTGTCTGGTGGGTTTTTAAAGAGCTTTGGGACAGGGGACTTATCTATGAAAGTTATCGTTCAATGCATATCTGTCCAAGATGCGAGACGACTTTATCTCAGTCTGAAGTCTCCGAAGGCTATAAATTGGTTAAAGATTTATCGGCAATTGCAAAATTTGAGCTAGTGGATGAGCCAGGGACATTTGTGCTGGCATGGACAACAACTCCTTGGACGTTGATTGGAAATGTCGCCTTGGCGGTTGGAAAAGACATTAATTATGTAAAGGTTCTAGTTAAGAATGATGAGTCAGGAGTTACGGAAAATTATATCCTTGCAAAGGAGCGCCTAGCCGATGTCATGAAAGACAGAAATTATGAGATTGTTGAAGAGTTTAAATCTAGTCAGTTAATCGGCAAATCATATAAACCACTTTTTGGTTATTATGCTGATGATTCCAAATTACCAAATAGGGAGAATGGCTGGAAAATCTATGCTGGTGATTTTGTTACGACAGAGGACGGAACGGGGGTAGTTCATATTGCGCCAGCATTTGGTGAAGATGATATGGAGCTCGGTAAGAAAAATAACCTTCCATTCCTTCAGCATGTTGGTATGGACGGAATTATTAATGAAGAAGCTGGCAATTTTGCTGGCATGCACGTCAAAGATATAAATGACACACAGAAAACCGATATCGAAATTATCAAAGATTTAGCACATCGAGGGCTGCTTTTTTCGAAGGAAAAATATGAGCATTCATATCCACATTGTTGGAGATGTGATACGCCGCTTTTGAATTATGCCACCTCTTCGTGGTTTGTTTCGGTAACTGAAATCAAAGATGATGCTTTAAAGCTTGCCAAGGAGATAAACTGGTCGCCAAAGCATATTAAGGATGGTAGATTCGGCAAGTGGTTAGAAGGTGCTAGAGACTGGTCGATCTCCAGACAGCGGTTTTGGGCTTCTGTTATCCCAATCTGGAAATGTGATGATTGCGGAGAGATGGTGGTTTTCGGATCAGTAGAAGAACTGGAGAAAGCAAGCGGAAAGAAGGTTAACGATTTGCATAAAGATGTTGTAGACAAAATAGATTTTCCTTGTGCTAAGTGTAAGGGCATGATGAAACGAATTCCAGATGTATTAGATACTTGGTTTGATTCTGGCTCGATGCCGTATGCTCAACTTCATTATCCTTTTGAAAACGTTGATAAATTTGACGAAACTTTTCCAGCTGATTTTATTGGTGAAGCGCAGGACCAGACAAGAGCATGGTTTTACTATCTTCATATTTTGGCAACGGCAATAAAGCAAAAAAATGCTTATAAGAATGTAGTTGTTTCCGGCATTATCTTGGCAGAGGATGGTAAAAAGATGTCCAAGAAGCTTCAAAATTATCCTGATCCAATGCTAATGTTTGATAAATATGGTGCTGATGTGGTCAGATTATACATTCTTAATTCTCCCGTCTTACAAGCAGAGAATCTCAACTTTTCGGAGAAGGATTTGGCAGAATTATCACGCGGTATGTTTAGGATGCTTTGGAATTCTTATTCATTCTTTGTCTTATATGCGAATATCGATCAGTGGATACCGGCTCAAGACAACAGACAACAGACAACAGAAAACAGTTCGATTAATCTGTTGGACAAATGGATTATCTCTGAGTTGAATAAGCTGATTGTTGAAATAAACAAAAACATGGAAGACTATGATTTGACAAAGTCAGCCAGACTTATTGCGCCTTTTGTTGATAATCTCTCAAATTGGTATATTAGACGATCCAGAAAAAGATTCTGGAAATCAGAGAATGATGGAGACAAAGATAACGCCTATGCGACTCTCTGGACGGTGCTGGTTGAATTATCAAAGCTTTTGGCACCATTTACACCATTTATCGCTGATGAGATCTATAGAAACTTAACAAACAAAAATTCTGTGCATCTGGAGAATTATCCATTAGAAAATTTGGAAATGATTGACGATGGTTTGAATATCAAGATGCAACAGGTTCGCAAGACAGTTGAAATGGGTTTGTCATCTCGAGCTCAGGCGAAGATAAAAGTTCGCCAGCCATTAAATTCCCTGATCTACCACGGGGATAAATTGGATAAGGAGCTAGAATTAATTATTGCCGAAGAGGTTAATGTAAAAGATGTTAGATATTCCGATGGTGATGTGAATACTGTTGAGTTAGATACCGATATCACCGAAGATCTTAAGATAGAGGGTTTGTCTCGGGAGATTATTAGGAATATTCAATCATTGCGCAAGGAGTCAAATTTCAATGTCTCGGATCGTATAAATGTATATTATGAGACTAGTTCTGAGAATTTGATAAAAGCTATTGAGTTGAAAATTGTAGCCAAGGAAGTTCTGGCTAACAGCATATCTTATAGCAAAAATTGGCATGACGATGGCGAAGAAAATAATTTTGAAGGCAAGGCAGAGTATAATATAGATGGTGCCAAGATCGTAATAGGTATAAATAGATAGATATGTCAAAGAAGATCAAAACATTTGATTATTCTCTAGTGATTATTGCCCTTATTTTTCTGGCTGTAAGTGTATCTGTGATATATAGTCTTGTTTTTGGTGGAACAAATGATGGCCTGGGTTTAAAACAGGCACTTATTGGCGGCATTGGGATAGTTTCCATGATCGCAGTCTCTTTTATAGACTATCGTTTCTTTCGTGGAACTTCTTGGATATTCTATATTATCTCGATGATACTTCTGATATTAGTGAATTTTATTGGCAAGACTGCAAACGGGGCAGAAAACTGGATTGACCTAAAATTTTTCCAGCTTCAGCCATCGGAAGTAGCTAAGATCTGCTTAATTTTCTCATACGCTACCTTTTTCTCTGATAAGATAGGCAAAATAAAATGGAGAGACATATTGGTTTCCATACTGATGCTTCTGCCGCCACTCGTTCTAATATTAATAGAACCTGACCTAGGAACGGCGATGGTAATAGTATTTATATATTTTATAATGCTGATACTTTCAAAACCTTCAAAGATCCAACTTGCAGCTATCTTTGTCACTATCGCGATTGGAATATCGACAATAGCATTGGCTTATTTAGATATAAAACCATTTGGGCAGATGTTTAAAGACTATCAGCGTAAACGTATCGAAGTTTTTTTGAATCCCAATATGGACCCCTATGGTAGGGGATATAATGTCAAACAAGCCCAAATAACTATTGGGTCCGGAGGTATTACTGGCAAGAATCTTGGAAAGGGGACACAGAGTCAGCTTCAATTCTTACCGGAAGCACATACGGATTTTATTTTTGCGGGAATTGCTGAGTCTTTTGGCTTTTTGGGCTGCATAGTATTACTTTTCCTTTATTGCTACTTCATCGTCAGAATAATTACCATTGCTCAATTGGCGTTAGATAATTTTGGTATGTTGATTGCTTTTGGCGTTGCCGCTATGTTCTTCTTTCAAGTTCTTGAAAATGTCGGCATGAATCTCGGTCTTTTGCCTGTTACGGGGATACCTTTGCCGTTCTTAAGTTCTGGTGGTACATCATTGCTTGTTTCTTTTTTGTCAATCGGGATTGTCGAAAGTATTTTTATAAGACATAAAAAATTGTCATTTTAGGAATTATTATAATGCTTACAAGTCTTGACATTTTTATCCCTTGTGATATTATCATTGAAGATAGACCTCGGGTCTTTTTTAAGTTAGGAGAATAATGTTTGCAATCGTTTCTTACAAAGGAAAACAGTACAGAGTAGAAGAAGGTAAAGAGTATAAGATAGATCTTATTGATCAAGAGGATGATAAGGAAATCGTTTTCTCTAATATTCTTTTAGTTGATGACGGTAAAGATGTTAAGGTTGGCAATCCATATATTGCCGGAGCAACTGTGAGCGGGGAGATTGTGAAAGACATTAAGGATGATAAGGTTTCCGGCATAAAATTTCATGCCAAGAAGCATTACAAGAGAAATCTTGGTCACAGACAACAATACACAATTGTTGCAATCAAAAAAATTAAACTTTAATTATGAAAAACTTAAATATTGTTACTTACTTCAAAGGGGTATGGTCGGAACTTAAAAAAGTTAGTTGGCCAACAGGTAAGCAAGTGGTGAATCATACGATCATTGTCTTAGTCTCTGCAGCCATTGCAATTGCTTTGACTTCGGCCATTGACTTCGGTTTAACAAAATTAGTTGAGTACTTAGTACAAAATAGAGGTTAGGGGCAAAATGACAGAAGAAAAAACAATCGAAAAAGAGAGCCCATCAGTCTCGGCTGAGGCGAGCCTAGACGGAGAGGAAACTGTTAAAGAGGAACGTAAAAAGTTTCTTACTTTGAAGCAGACCGGTGAGCGAAGTTGGTATGTTATTCATACCTATTCTGGATATGAAGAGCAAGTTGCTGATTCTCTAAAACAGAGAATTGAATCAATGAACATGCAAGACAAGATCTTTGATGTGATTGTGCCCAAAGAGAAGACCATCGAAATCAAGAATGGCAAAAGAAAAATTGCAGAAAAGAAGATTTTTCCAGGATATGTTTTGGTAGATATGATTGTAACCGATGATTCCTGGTATGTGGTTAGAAATACACCAAACGTCACCGGATTTATTGGTTTTGGCGTAAGGCCAACCCCAATGTCTAAGGAAGAAATCGACAGATTAAAGAAGAGAATGGGTGTAAAAGAGCCAAAATATCAGATTGATTTTGTGGTTGGCGATCTTGTAAAAATCACAGATGGAGCTCTCAAGGGTTTTGAGGGCAAAGTAGAGGAAGTCGACCAAGACAAAGGCAAGCTTAAAGTTATGGTAAACATGTTTGGTAGAGAAACCCCCGTAAACCTTGATTTTCTTCAAGTTAAGAAAATGTAGTGGCCAAATAATACAGATAACCAATCAAACTAATAAACAAATAACGAATAATTAAGTTATAATCCTAAATTTTTTAAGCTTCTAATTTCAGATTATAATCAAAAAGGTAATTATGGCAAAAGCAATAAAAGCAATAGTAAAACTTCAGTGTCCTGCTGGTAAAGCAAATCCAGCGCCTCCTGTTGGTCCTGCGTTGGGTCAGCATGGCGTGAATATTATGGAATTCTGTAAATCGTTCAATGACCAGACTAAAGATAAGGGTAACACTATTATTCCAGTAGAGATAACTATCTACGAAGATAGAACATTTAGCTTTATCCTGAAGCAACCACCTGCAGCAGTATTAATAATGCAGGCCATGAAAAAAGAAAAAGGTTCTGATAATTCGAAGAAGAATAAAATCGGTAAACTATCTCAAGGTCAGTTAGAAGAGATTGCTAATTCTAAGATGAGTGATCTGAACGCGAATGATATTGAGGCGGCCAAAAAGATTATTGCCGGTACTGCACGAAGCATGGGCGTAGAGATCGAGAAATAGTAAGAATAAAAATATACATATAAAAAAAGAATTCCACCTTGCGGCGGAATTCTTTTATAAAGTAGGTACCGTCTGTGATCTCAAAACGAAAGGAGGGGCAACGTTTTTCGATCACAGACAATAGGACTTTATTCAACATTTGAATATTAGCAGTATCTTTAGTATATTGTCAAATTATGCAGGGAAGTATTTTACTAAAAGTAGGAACAAATCATACTATTGCTGATCTCACTAGGGCTTTAGTAGATTTTGGTTATGAAAAAGTAATAAACATTTCTAATAGCGGAGAGTTTGTTTCGGCGGGGGGCATGATTAATATTTTTCCATCTGATATTTCAGTGCCTATAAAAATAGATTTTTTTGGTAATGAAATAGAACAAATATTTTTATATGACTTAGAAACGGGAAAGAAGAGCAAAGATTTATTGGAAATAAATCTTCTACCTAACCAATTAAAACTAGTTGATAAAAGTGTAGTGTTCCCTGGCGATTTTATTGTTCATGAAGATCATGGAATCGGTATTTTCAAGAGGGTTAGAGTAAAAGTCGTTGCTGGGGAAGAAATTGTCTATTTTGAAATAGAATATCTAAATAATGATGTCTTGTATGTGCCATCAACTCAGGCTGATAAATTGAGTAAATACATTGGTGTGGGCAGGAGAAGGCCTAAGCTGAATAAGTTGGGCGGAACAGCCTGGAAGAAAAGCTATAAGAGAGTGTATGAAGATGTCATAAAAATAGCACGTGAGCTTTTACTGGTTTATGCGAAAAGAGAGTTAACTATAAAAGTTCCAAGAGAGATTAATTCTGAATGGAATAACAAATCAGTCGATTCATTTGGATTCTCTGAGACCGAAGATCAAATCCAAGCGATAAAAGAGGTATTCAAAGATTTATCTAGTAAGAAGCCGATGGACAGATTGGTTTGTGGTGATGTTGGTTTTGGCAAAACAGAGGTTGCTCTCAGAGCTGCCGTGCAAACTGTAGCCAATGGCTATCAGGTAGCTATACTCGTTCCTACAACAATTTTAGCGGAACAACATTATTCTACTTTTTGCCAGCGTTTATCAAAACTTCCTATCAATATAGATCGGCTTAGTAGGTTTGTTGAAGTGGACTCACAGAATAAGACAATATCTAAATGTGAAAGTGGAAACGTTGATATATTAATCGGTACGCATTCAATCATACGTCGTAATATTAATTTTAAGAATATTGGTCTTTTGATAATAGATGAAGAGCAGAAGTTTGGTGTTAAAGATAAGGAAAATCTTAAGAAATATCGTGAACATATAGATGTATTGAGTTTGACTGCTACGCCCATACCGAGAACTTTATTTATGGCCCTCTCTGGTTTGAGAGACATTTCTTCTATAAGTTCTATACCAAAAGGGCGCCTGCCAGTTTTAACTGAAGTTGCTGTTTTTGATATTGATAAAATCTGTAAATATATAGGGAGAGAGATAGAAAGATCTGGCCAGGTTTATTATCTTCATAATAAAGTAGCAAATATTAATTCAGTTAAAAGAATGTTGTCGGAAAAATTTCCTGATCTGAATATTGAAGTAGCCCATGGTCAAATGGGAGAAAAAGCTTTGGCTCGAACAATGAAGGATTTCCTGGAAAAGAGAATAGACATCTTAGTTTGTTCAACTATTATCGAAAACGGTTTAGACATGCAAAACGTGAATACTCTCATAGTAGACGATTCAGATAATTTTGGTCTCTCGCAACTTTATCAAATCAGGGGACGAATCGGTAGGAGTATTAAAAAGGCTTATGCACTATTTACATATCGAAATAAAAAAATTAGCGAAAATGCTATCAAAAGACTCAGGGCGATTGCTGAAAATACAGAATTGGGTTGTGGCTATAATATTGCTCTTCATGATTTGGAAATAAGGGGAGGTGGAAATATATTAGGCAAAGAGCAACATGGCAGTATGGAAACAATGGGCCTAGTTCTTTATTCGAAGTTGCTCAATAAAGCAGTAGAAAAGATTAAGGCAACAAAGTAGTATTAGAGTTATATAATATAACAAATGTAAAATTAGTAGTTTTCAAATAGCTAAGATTGTTTAAGGGAGGGAAATGGATACTAAATATCTTATTGCCTTGAATTGTCACCATAAAATTGGTGGACAAACTCTTAAAAAAATATTGATCTCGTACAATAACCCAAAAACTTTGTGGTCCGATAGTAAAGAACATCTTGTCCAGAAGCTTGGGGAAAAAATTGCTTCATATATTATAGAAGCTAGATCTAAATATAATCCTGACGATGAGATAGATAAGCTGACAAGATTTGGTGTGGGCTATATTACAATTTTTGATAAAAATTACCCTAAACTTTTGAAGGAAGTTTATGATTGCCCAGCGGTACTTTATATAAAAGGGGATATTAGTATCTTAGATACATTTTCTCTCGGAGTTGTTGGTAGTCGAAAATATACAAACTATGGTAAGAAGTTTTCATACAAATTATCGAAAGAGTGTGCAGACCTAGGTATAACTATTATTTCTGGTTTAGCATTAGGCGTTGACTCATTTGCACATCAGGCGGCCTTGGATGTAAATGGGAAAACGGTAGGTGTCCTGGGCTGCGGTTTGGACAGTATTTATCCAGTTAGTAATTTTCATCTTGGTCAAGAAATAATTGAAAAAGGTGGGGCGATAATAACGGAATTTCCCTTAGGTGTACCGCCTATGAAGCAAAATTTTCCTGCTCGCAATAGAATAATAGCAGGATTATCTCGTGGCGTTTTGGTAATTGAGGCGGCAGAAAGATCCGGTGCCTTAATAACCGCTTATCAGGCTCTTGAATGTAGCAGAGATGTGTTTGCTCTTCCTGGAAATATTGATAATGAAAATTCTATTGGTACCAATAAACTGATCCAGGAGGGTGCAAAATTAGTGTTGGGTGTAGAAGATATATTGAAAGAACTAAATATAGAAATAACACAATGTCGACAAAAAGCGAAAGAGCTGATACCGGAGTCGGACGATGAAAAAATCATAGCCAATATTTTATCAAATGGTGATTGCCTGATTGATGATTTGATTAGGCAAAGTAAGCTTAACATTGTGGCTGTAAATTCAGTCCTAACAATACTCGAGATGAAGGGCATGGTTGTAAACTCAGGTGGTGGTTTTTATAAATTAAATAAATAAAATTTTGGACAAACTTATTTATTGTCATACCAGCATCTGTTGTAATTTTATTTTCTAGCTGTTAATTTAACTAATAGTATAAAACAAAAACAAATCAAAAAAGGCAAAAAGTATGAATCTAGTAATAGTAGAGTCTCCTGCGAAAGCAAAGACAATAGAAAAATATCTTGGTCGTGACTATAAGGTCTTGGCTTCTTTTGGTCATGTTCGGGATTTGCTGGAGAAGAATATCGGGATCGATATTGAGAAAAATTATGATCCTCAGTATCAAATTTTACCAAAGGCAAAAAAAACTATTTCAGCGCTCAAAGAATATTCATCGAAGGCAGAAATAGTTTATTTAGCAACTGACTTGGATCGTGAAGGAGAAGCAATCTCGTGGCATTTGACTCATGCTTTAGGGCTTAAGAAGAAAGATTCCAGAGTAAAAAGGATTGTTTTTCATGAAATAACAAAAAATGCGATTGAAAATGCAGTTAAGAATCCTAGAGACCTTGATATAAATTTAGTTGATGCACAGCAAGCGCGAAGAGTTCTTGATCGTCTTGTTGGATATAAACTGTCTCCATTACTTTGGAAAAAGGTCAAAAAAGGACTTTCGGCTGGTCGTGTCCAGTCTGTTGCTGTCCGTTTGGTAGTGGAAAAAGAAAGAGAAATAGAGAACTTCAAGCCAGTGGAATATTGGTTGATTGGTGCAGAGCTTGCGACAAAGAGCAAAGAATCATTTGTTGCATTATTATCAGAAATAGATGGTAAATCGGTTGGAAAAATGGATATTAAGACCGAGGAAGCAGCAACAGAAATTTATAATAATCTAAAAAATGCTTCTTATCAGGTTTTAGATATTAAACATGAAGATTCAATCCGCCGTCCATCGGCGCCATTTACAACATCGACCTTGCAGATGGAGGCTTCGAGAAAACTTGGCTATTCACCTAAGCAAACAATGGTTTTAGCTCAGCAGCTTTATGAGGCTGGACATATTACCTATATGCGTACTGACTCAATAAATTTGTCTGTTGAAGCTGTCTTGGCGATAAAGGGAGTAATAACTAATCAATTTGGAGAAGAATATATAGCAGGCAAGGGAAGATCTTTTGCCACAAAGACAAAACATGCACAGGAAGCGCATGAGGCAATCAGACCAACTCATTTTGAGAAATTGAATGTAACAGACGACCGCCGTGGTCAAAAATTATACGATCTTATATGGAAAAGAACTGTTGCAACTCAAATGGCAGATGCAATTATTGATGTTGTTAAGGTAAAAGTGCTTGCTGATACCGCAAAGAAGTATGTATTTCTAGCCAAGGGAGAGATGGTTAAATTTGATGGTTTTATGAAGGTTTATCAGGAGAGTAGCGATGATGATACCGAGAAAGAAACAACCAAGATACCAAAAATGGAAGTAAGCGATATTCTTGATTTTATTAGAATGATCAAAGATCAGAAATTTACCGAGCCGCCTAAACGATATTCCGAAGCAACTCTCGTTAAGAAACTCGAAAGTTTGGGTATCGGACGTCCTTCAACCTATGCTCCAACCCTTGAAACAATACAAAAACGTGGCTATGTTGAGCTAATTACAAAAAGATTTCAGCCAACTGAAATAGGATCTATCGTAAACGATCTACTTGTAAAACATTTTCAAGAGATAGTCGATTACCAGTTTACCGCAAAGATGGAAGATGAGTTTGATGAAATTGCCGAAGGAAAAAGAGAGTGGCATGGCGTTATTGATGAATTTTACAAGCCCTTTGCTAAGAATCTAGCTTTAAAAGATAAAGAAATAAATAAAAATGAAGTAATGCCTGTTGAAGAAACTGGTGAATCTTGTCCAGAATGTGACAAGCCATTGGTAATTAAACATGGTAGATTTGGTAAATTTATTGCTTGTACTGGATATCCGACTTGCAAATATTCAAGACCGATCGAAACAAAAACCGATGACAAAAATTTAGAGGTTCTAGAAGGTGATGGCAAAACAGAAAGCTTGCCCGACGCTGAGAAGGAAAAATGTGAAAAATGTGGCGGCAAGATGGTTCTTAAAGAGGGGAGATTTGGCAAATTTTTGGCTTGCGAGAATTATCCAAAATGCAAGAATACAAAGGCTATCGTTGGTAAAACTGGAATTAAGTGTCCGAAATGTGAAAAAGGCGAAGTGATAGAGAGAAAGACAAAAAGAAGGAGATCTTTCTGGGGATGCTCCAGATATCCAGAGTGTGATTATGCGACATGGGATAAGCCAGAACAGACAATAGACAATAGCTAAAAGACAATTGTTATTAAAATAATGGGGCTGTCGACAGTTGTCAGTCGACAGTTTTTATGCAAATGCTACCTAGATCAGTCCAAAATTTAATTGATGAATTTTCTAAACTACCAGGAGTTGGACCAAAAACTGCCGCCAGGCTGGTTTTTTATCTGCTGACAAAATCTAAGGCCGATATTAACACGCTCGGAAAGAGTGTTTTGGAATTGGCATCAAATCTAACTTATTGTAATAAGTGTTTTAATATTTCTGAGACAGAAACATGTCTAATTTGCTCTGATGACAAAAGGGACAAAACAATAATAACCGTTGTGGAAGAACCGCTTGATGTCATAGCCCTGGAGAGATCATATGGCCTTTCTAGCTTATATCACGTGTTGGGTGGAGTGATATCTCCTATAAACGGCATAGGGCCAGATGAATTGAGAATTGCCCAGTTAATCGACCGTGTCAGCAATGATGACCCGAGCGAAGTAATATTAGCTACCAATCCAAATCTTGAAGGAGAAGCCACAGCTACATACATCAGAGGGAAAATTCAAGAGTTAAATTTGCCAGTCAAAGTTACTCGGATAGCAAGAGGTTTACCAGTGGGTGGAGATCTAGAGTATGCAGACGAGGTGACGCTAAAACGTTCGCTTGAGGGCAGACGAGAATACTAAAAATAAAATTATTAATTTTATAAAAAACCTTTTACTGAACTATAAAAAAATGCTAATTGCTTGGCTGGGGATAACTATTTGTTGACAATTATAAATGTTGGCCGTTACAATCCAATTCAGTTATTAAAAAATTAAAACAAAAAAAGAGGCTCTAAATGAAGGAAGAGAAGTACAATTGTCCTGATGTTGATTGCAGTTATACAAATTTTGACAGCGGCGAATGTCCATTGTGTGGTTTGCAACTTGAAAAAATAAAGGGAGAAGATTACTATTCGGCAAATGATGATTCTGAAGATGGTGGAGCACCCATTCCTATGGCTAGCGATTTCAATGATGATCCTGAAGATATATCCTGGTATTCAGACGAACCTGCAGGGATATAAAAATATTTAAAACTCTAGTATCCCAATTATTAAGAGATGTTATCCGACAATATGGATAGCATTTTTTAATTAATCATTTAAAATGTTGAGCCGATGTGCTAGCATGAGATTAAAAATAGGAGAAACACAGCGATGAAGATTTATAATACGCTTACAAAACAGATAGAGGAATTCAAATCGATAGGAGATCAAAAAGTTGGAATCTACACTTGTGGACCAACTGTTTATGATGTGGCTCATATTGGAAATCTAAGAAAATATATCTGTGACGATTTGCTCTATCGAACACTAAAATTCAACAATTTTGATGTTAGAAGAGTGATGAATATTACTGATGTTGACGATAAGACAATTAACCGATCAGGAGGAGACCATAAAAAGTTCGACGAACTGACGAAAATGTACGAGGAGTCTTTTTTTGCTGATCTGGATAAATTAAATATTGAGAAACCATCGTCTGAAAATATTACTAGGGCGACCCAATATATTGAAAAAATGGTCAGCTTTATAGAAGATCTACTTCAAAAGGGCTTCGCTTATAAGGCCAATGACGGCTCTATCTATTTCTCAATATCTAAGTTCAAAAATTATGGTAAATTATCGGGACTTGAAAACAGGGAGATAAAAGTTGGGGCTAGAGTAGCGCAAGATGAATATGATAAAGAGAATCCTTCCGACTTTGCGCTCTGGAAAGCTTGGGACGAAAATGATGGTGATATTTTCTGGGAAACGTCACTTGGCAAGGGCAGACCAGGATGGCACATAGAGTGTTCAGCAATGTCGATGGACAAGCTTGGCGAGACGATAGATATTCATACTGGGGGCGTAGATAATATTTTCCCTCATCATGAGAATGAAATTGCTCAGTCGGAGGCTAGAAGTGGAAAGAAATTTGTTAATTATTGGGTTCACAATGAACACCTTTTAGTGGATGGCAAGAAAATGTCAAAGAGTCTTGGTAATTTTTACCGATTATCGGATTTGGAGGAGAAAGGTTTTTCACCACTTGATTTTCGTTATCTTGTTATCGGTGCTCACTATCGCAGCAAATTGAATTTCACTTGGGAGGGCTTGGAGTCAGCAAAGAACACAAGAGAAAGATTGGTTAGAATCATTGATGACTTGCCAAAAGAAAATGGCAAAGTATCCCAAGAACATATAGATCTATTCAAAGAAAAGATATCAAATGATCTTAGTATCTCAGAAGCTTTAGCTGTTCTGTGGTCATTACTTAGGGATGAAAATATTTCAGGCGAAGATAAGAGGGTAACTGCTATTCTAATGGATGCTGTTTTGGGATTAAATCTAGGAACCGAAAGAGTCGTTAGTATACCGGCTGAAATTGCCAAATTAGCACAGCAAAGGAAGACGGCGAGAGAAAATAAAGATTTCAAGGCATCAGATGATCTAAGATCTGAAATTAATTCACTGGGCTGGCAAATAGAAGATCTTGGTGCCAATGAGTATAAGTTAGAGAAGATAAATGGCTAACTTTTGGAAAGAACTAAATAGACCAATAAAAGTTCTAGCACCGATGGCAGGATACACTGACTCTGCTTTTCGTACTCTTTGTCGTAGCTTTGGTGCTGACGTTGTAATAACGGAGTTGGTTTCGGCCGATGCAATCTTCTATCATGCAAAAAACTGGTTTAAGGATGAGGCAGGAATCTGGCAATCGAAGAAGGGGAGAGATGAGACCTTGGAAATGCTAAAGTTTGTTGAAAAAGAGCGTCCGATTGCTATTCAACTATTTGGCAAATTTCCGGAAAAGTTTGCCTTTGCTTCTAGTTGGATCACAAAAAATCTCAAACCAGACGGAATTGATATAAATATGGGTTGTCCTGCTAGAAAAGTTGTTGGTAGCGATCACGGTGCGGCTTTGATGAAATACCCAAAATTAGCGGCAGAAATAGTTGCGGCTGTCAAGAATAATACTAATTTACCAGTTTCGGTGAAAACAAGGCTTGGTTGGGATAATCAAGATCAAATACTCGAATTCGCGCCGGTTTTGGTGAACGCCGGAATTGACGCTCTCATAGTGCATGGACGAACATACAAGCAGGGATTTTCAGGCAATGCTGATTGGGATAATATTTATGAGGTCAAGAAAATGTTGCCCAATCTTACTGTGATTGGAAACGGTAGTCTCAGATCAATCTCTGATGTTCAATACTCAAAATTTGGTGTTCAAATAGATGGTTGTGCGATCGGGCAAGCTACTTTTGGTAGGCCCTGGATATTTTCTCGAGATGAGATCGAACTAGATGAATTAAAGACAATAATCCCTCTCCATGCCAAGCTTGCCTTTGAGACGAAAGGAGAGCTTGGCATTGTAGAGTTTAGAAAACACCTTCTCTCTTATTTGAAAGGGTTTCCTGGAGCTAAGGAACTGCGCAAAGAGGCAGTTTCTATTGTTGATTTACGAGACGTCAGTCGGGTCGTGGACCAATTATAAGGCCATAAACTATTGACAAAGTCAAGCAAAGGTGCTAAAATTTGTCAGTAGTTAAGTTAGCGCTAAGCTAACAAGGGGTTAATTACTACCACACTTAGGAATACTATGTGCGGTGGACAAAAGGATGGGGCGGCGATCATTGGTCTTTAAGTGCCAAATATATCGCTGACGATCCTTTTTTGTTTTCTTAAATCCGACTGGGATTTAGGGGTATTAGGGTGATAGGCATTCCGGCTAACCGGCAGAGAGGTTCCTTAAAATAAGTGGACCTGGCCATGTTAGCTTCTATCACTTCTCGCCTTCTTCCTGGTTGGATTTAAGAAAGCAAAAGGCGATTGAAGTCACAATAGTATATTTAAAAATTGTAAAATATATAAAATCTCACAAAAATAAATTATTTCAACTATAGATAATTTATGAATTGCTAAAAAATGGCAATTAAAAATCAAATAGAATAAAAATCAGTGAAAATGTTTAGAAGCAATTTCAGCTGCAATAGAAGAATTTATTCTTCGAGTGATAGCTAGAAGTAGGCAGATAAAAGCTATCAATTGATCTCGAATAAATAATACTTCCTTGCAGACGAAATCGGAGCAATCCAATCGTCTCAATTTTCTTGCAATCAGGTACCTCCTCGCCTGGTGGCGAGAGGTACCCCAAAAATGAAAGAGGAGGAACGCAGATGCGTAACCCGCTGGCCGTAATTGGCCTCGTATTGCTGACCTTAATGGTTGGCGCGCTGGCAATCACGCCAGCAAGTGCTGCTCCATTCGGTGCAACTGGTGCCGTCCTAGACGGTCCGGTCTATACTGAACAGGCATCGCAGCAGGTTACCAGTGGAAAAGTCCAGGTGCAGGTGACTTATGCGCAAGCAGTCACCTGGCAATGGGACGAGGCAGAGACCTCGTACCTCGGCACATTTCCTGTGGGGATTGGGGCAACCATGAAGGTATACCCTAACGTCCTCGCTGACATGCCGGTGGTGGCGATGGTCGCTGCACAAGGCGAGCTAGAGAAAAAGCTCGAGTATAGCTATGATCGCAGGACCAATACCTGGTCGTTTACAACTCCGGGTGTGCTGGTTCTCAAACGGGACGCTGGCGGGCGCTGGTACCTAGAGATGCCTCTTGAGGTAGCTGTTGGTGCTGATCTGCATTGCTTCCGTTTCTATGCGTTGGTCCAGGATGGAAAACGCAACGACAAAGCTATAAACTTGATCCTCTTCAAGATCAAGTGGGCAGGAAAAACTAACCTGTCAGCAATGGTCGACACTCTCCGCTTCAAAACGGAGTGTTGGCCTGCCAACTGTTCCGCTCCTTCAGTTCAGTACTTGACCGATCTGCTTCGTCGCGCTGGCAATGGTGGTAACGGGCTCGTCTTCGAGACCTTACTTGCCAATGACAAGGCGATGGGTAGTACCGGTACTGGGCTGACTGGTGGAGGCATCACTTCTGTTCCTGCCTACGATGATTCCAGTCTTCTTGTCCAAATTGCCAATCTTGAAGCCCGTGTGGCTGCTTGTGAAGCTTTTGACTTGAAGGTTTGGGAGGCGATTCAAGTCGTCGCTCGGAACTCGGGTAAAACCGAGGCCGAGATTCAGCGTTTAAGGCAACTCGTTGCCAATCACCAGTTAACCCTGGTGCAAGTCATCGAGTATCTCAAAGCGCCGGCACCCGGCATATCGTCTTCCGTTACCACTCAGAAACAAACAGAAGTGGTCCATGGAAACTACTGCTTCCGCACTTCAAAGAAGGTGTGGATTAGATTGTATGATCGTGCTTACCCGCAAGGGCGAGTCTTCGGTCCATATGCTCCTGGGGATATTCCTATAAACAATGCTGCCATCGGTGAGCGTGTGAATGGAAACCTCGTGTCATATGAATATAATCTGAAATATTCAACTGATGGTCGGAATTGGTCAGAGATGATCACTTACCGCCCTGGCGTTTCAAACGTCATCGTCCTGCCGCTTTAGGAGGTGTGCAGATGAAAATGATCATGGCCCTGATTCTCGTCCTTGCCGGCTTGCCGGTGATGGCCGAGATGGGTAATAACGCGGGAGTGCCGCAAGCAAGCACTCAGTCGGCAACCACGCCGGCACCGACTGTTCCTTCCTGGACTTCGGATGGACAAACCTATTCTTCGCAGCAATGCGATTGGGTGAAGGTTACCGTTCAGCGGGTCGCAGAAAAGCGCACGTTAACGGCGTATGACTACGCCGAAATCGAGCGTTACCGTTGCTATTGGGCAAAGAAGGGTCGACATATGACTCCTTCAGTGAAGAATGGGCTTGTGCTGATGCTCCAACTGGACATCATCCACACCCCGATCTACCTCTGCAGGACGTTTGAAGAAGTCGACCTGGCATACCAGATCATTACGCAGTTACTCACACGTATTGACTGGTATGTCCGGATTATTTGCCCTCAAAAGCTGCCGTATACCGGCGTCATGGCAACTGCCACTGTCGACCAATGGTGCCTCGAGGCGATCAGTCTCGATAAGCCAACGGTGGCTGCACAAAAGCCGCTCCCAACCCGCGAACAGCAAGCAGTGATCATATCAAAGCTTTGCTTCGCCAAGTCGGGACTCACCCCGGACCGGATGCCATTCTGGCAGAAAGAGCCGGTGATGGAGTGGCGGCTTGGCCTGCTATGGCTATTCCGCTGCCCGTTTTGTGGGGGGACGAGCCAGAGCTGTGGGCATTGGCCTGGTGCGGGGCCGATTCCCGAACCTGGCGTCCCGTATTAGGACGCCCGCCACCGTACCCGGTGGCAACTAACTTGAGCGGGGTGCCTGTTGAAAGGCGCGCACCCCCTCATCCCGAAGTTATGATTTATTCATACTTTCGGAGATGAGTCCATTGCAATTGCTAACCATAATGGCTATTAATATATATAGAGAGTTAAATTTAAAAAAGTAATAACAATTATGAAAGTGCCGATAGCTTTTAGCTAGAGGATTAAGGAAAAAAATGAATTTGATCCAAAAAATCACTGGAGGGTGGAAGAAAGTGCTAGGAATAGCGCTTGTTTCTGCATTGCTATCACAATTAATCGCACCGGCTTTGTCTGTAAATGCATCTGGTCCAAGGTTCAATTACTTGAAAGATGATCTTCAACAAATACGTGGTGCAAACAAGTCTGCAGGTGAAGTTTCGTGGCGTAAACCAGTTGATGGTCTTGCTGGCGATACTTTTGCAGCAATTATTTACTACCACAATGGCGTAGTAGATACCACAGCTCGTGATACTCGAGTCAAAGTTAGCTTGCCTTCAGTGTCAAGTAACAAAAAGATAGTTATCAATACTGCAATTTCCGCAGATAACGCCTCTACTGTTTTTGACAGTTTAACTGTCAATCTAGATACAGATGCAAATGTAGTTATGATTCCTGGATCAGTACAATGGTTTCCAGATTTTAAAAGTTTTGGTACTCCTCCGTCTGACCTTTTATTTAGCCAGAATGGCGATGAACTTCTCACTACTGGTGGATTAAAAATAGGTGATGTAAGAGGTTGTTGGGAACATATTGGATATGTTTTGTTTCAATTCAAGACAATCAAAATGCCTACACCAAATATAGTAAAGAGTAAGATTGCTAAGAATTTAGTATCTGGCGCCGAGGGCGTAAATATTTCAGCAAATCCGGGTGATGAGGTTCTTTACACTCTAACGACAAAGAACACAGGAAATGCAGCAACTGACTTCACTGTCACTGATGACATAAGCGATATCTTAGAGCTGGCAGATTTTACTAGCGCCTCAATCGGTGGTACTTTGTCAAACGGTGTAATCAGCTACCCTGCAGTTAGAATTGTTGCAGGAGAGACAAACGTAAGGACCTTTAAGGTAATAGTTAAGAATCCTCAGCCTACAAATACCCAAGACGGAAAACATTTCGATGGTATTATGGAAAATATTTATGGAAACTTAGTTTTTGTAAATATCGGCAAGATAATTCCTGGTCAACCAACGCTGCGAATTGAGAAATCAGTTCGAAACGTTACTATAAACGAGGCTGGCTTTTCGAAAGAAAATCAAGCTAAACCCGGAGATGTTCTGGAATATCAGATATTCTTTGCAAACTCTGGTGAAAAAGCTGATAACATTACAATAAGCGATGTTTTACCTGCAAATGTTTCATTTGTAAATGGCAGTGCTTCTCTTATCAGAAATGGTGTTAGCACCGCTTTAGGTAACAAGGCTATCTTTGATGGAATCAAAATTGGTTCTTTGGGCAAAAATGAAGACGGCATTATCAAATTTAAAGTTAAAATATCATCTGGAATCGCAACTGGAGAAATACTAGTGAACACTGCAACTCTTCGGTTTGATAATCAGACTTTAAATGATATCGCTAAAACAAAAATTGTTGTAACTCCTATAGCAGTCACTCCAGCTTTGCCAATGACTGGACCAAGTACACCGCTATTAAGCTTACTTTTCACTCTGACAGGTATGTTATCGATTTACTATGTTAAGTCGAGAAAGATGCTTTCACTCTTGAAAAAATAAAGTCTAATAATAAAATCACCCTGCATTCGCGGGGTGATTTTATATTTACTTTGTGTTAGGATAATGGCATGGAAAATCTAAGACAAAAAATAGAAGATTTGCGAAAAATACTCAACATAGATCAGAAAAAAGAGATGATTATTGGCATAGAAGGCGAGATGATGGAGCCTGATTTCTGGTTAGACGAAGTAAGAGCAAACAAGCGAAATAAAGAGCTAAAGAATCTAAAAGACGAGGTCAGCCGTTTCGACGAGATAAGTGATATTGCAGAAATCGCTAACGATAGCGAGCTAGAATCACTGAGCGGCGAAATCGCCGAATTAGAGAAGCTAACTTTTTTTAATGGAAAATTTGATCAGCACAATGCAATTCTAAACTTTTATGCCGGGGCTGGTGGTGTCGATGCCCAAGATTGGACCGAGATGCTTCTTCGAATGTATCTGCGTTGGGCAGAACAAAATAATTTCGATACAAATATCATTGACCAATCCAAGGGTACTGAAGCAGGGATAAAGAGCGCTGTGGTGGAGGTAAATGGTCCCTATGCCTATGGCAAACTAAGTGGTGAATCCGGAGTTCACCGATTAGTCCGACAATCACCATTTAATGCTAAGGCTTTGCGTCAGACTTCTTTCGCTCTTGTTCAAGTCCTGCCTGAAATCGAAACAGAGAAAGAAGTTGTAATTGATCAAAATGATTTGCGAATCGATGTATATCGCGCAGGTGGTCACGGTGGTCAATCTGTAAATACTACTGATTCAGCTGTGAGAATAACTCATATTCCAACCGGAATTGTCTCTATATGTCAAAATGAGAGAAGCCAATTGCAAAATAAAGAAATGGCGATGAAAGTTCTGCGTTCCCGTCTTGCTCAATTGATGATTGAACAGCAGAAAGAGAGAGTCGAAGAGTTGAAAGGCAACTTTGCATCTCCTGAGTGGGGGAATCAAATAAGATCATACGTGCTGCATCCATATAAATTAGTTAAAGACCATCGGACTGGATTTGAATCGAAGAATCCGGATGAAGTCTTGGGCGGTGATATAGGTGGATTTATAGACGCAGAGCTAAGAAAAGTAGAAAATAAAGAGTAGAAACTATCTGGAGGGTATATGATAAATTCATACATTGATAATATCAGTAGTTATTTCTCTGAGTTATTAGATGGGTTCTCTTGGCCTATTCTAAAATTTGATTTCCAGTCTAGGGAAGTGGAGCTCATGATTTGTATTTTGTTGATATTATTTATCTCTTTTGCGATTGATCGTCTTCTTGTTAATTCATTTTTAGGATTAGGGTATCGCCTTTTTGTATCGCCAGGTGTAATTTTGCATGAATTGTCTCATGCACTTCTTTGCTTTTTGACTGGCGCAAAGATAAAAAGCATTTCTTTATTTGACAAGGACGGTGGTAGTGTAGAGCATGAATCTTCAAAAATACCAGTGATTGGTCCAGTCCTTATATCTATTGCTCCATTTGCTGCCGGAGTTGTCGCAATTTATTTCCTCTCAAGCTGGATTGGTATGAAGGAATATGATTTAAATGTTATTGCTTTCAAGTATCAAGATCTAATAAGTTATTTTAAGAATTTAGTTTCCGCTATAAATCTATCTGATTATAAAAATTGGATAATTATTTATCTAGCTCTTTCTGTTGCGGTTACAATGACTCCTAGTAAACAGGACATGAAAAATATTTTGATTCCAGCGTTGCTACTCATATTTTTAGCTGCCATAATTTTTTATTTTAAGTTTAGCTTTTTGGAGATGGTCAATTTTCCAACTGATCGCATATTAGTATTACTATCCCCGATACTCCTGTTGTTGATTTTAGCCTTTGTTTTCAGTATTATTATTTTTGCTCTATCAAAACTTTTCAAGAGATGAGCAACCGGAAAAATATTTGGACAAGATTGTAAAAATATATAAGTAAATTTAATAAATTATTAAGTAAGTTACTAAGGAGACAGATGGTGGATTTTGGCAAGATTAAAGATTTGTACGCATTACAGAAAAAAGCAAAAGCAATCCAAAAAGAGTTGAAGGATATCGAGGTAGAAGCTTCCAGCAATGATGGATGGGTAACAGTTGTATTCAATGGTGAGCAGCATCTAACTGAGATTCAGATTTCTGAGGATGCTCTTCGTCCAGAAAATAAAAGAGAGCTTGAGAAAGATTTGAAAAATTCTATCTCTCAGGCAATCTCTAGAGCGCAAGCTGTCGCTGCAGAGAAAATGAAGGATGTTGCGGGGGGACTAGGGATACCAGGGCTATAATCAATTGCTCATTGATCGTTTTTCATTACCCATTTAAATGGAAAATAATGAAATGATAAATTAATGAAAAATGTAAAAAATGATGAATGGAAAATAATGAAATTAATCGTTGGTTTAGGAAATCCAGGTAAACAGTATGAAGGAACTCGTCACAATGCCGGCTTCTATTTTCTTGATCAAATTATTTGCGATGACGAATTGATGATGGATGGGGAATGCATTAATTTCCAGAAATCAGATAAGTTTGATTCTATGATCGCAGAGACTTTATATAAGGGTGAGAAGTTAATTTTAGTAAAACCTCAGACTTATATGAACCTTTCTGGACAAGCAGTTCAAAAAATAATGTCATTTTACAAAATGGATATTTCTGATCTGATAGTAATATCTGATGATAAAGACTTGCCACTTGGCACAGCACGTATCCGTCATGAGGGTTCTAGTGGCGGGCAAAAAGGTTTGCAAAACATTATTGATTTGTTGGGGGACAATAGCTTTCTGCGTATCCGTATTGGTATAAATGCCATCGGTGGAGACGCTGACAAGCCAGAGCCAATAATGAACAATATTGATACTGCCGATTTTGTATTGTCAAAATTTAACCAGAGAGAAAAGCCAGTTCTAAAAAGTATGATAGAAGAAATTATCAAATATATCATGCCATTTCTCGGTAGTAAGACAGAAATTCCGGCTCATACGCTTGAAGTGAAATTTGATTCACAGTAATTTTTAAAATCAAATTTAACTCCGAGCAACTAATCCGCGACAGTCGCGGATTTTTGTTTTTTCAGGGCCTGGCAACAGGAAGTTGCGCTGCAAGATACAAAAGTATCCTCTGCAGATTTCCCAGTTCGATTCTGGGGGCCCCGACCAACCTATCCCTCGCTATATAGCGGGGGATTTCCTTGTCAAAAAACAGTTTTTTTGTTATAAGAATAAAGTATTACTAAATTAAGTGGGAGTCTAATCTTTTGGACGCTTGTACCACAAAGGAGAAAAATGGTTAAGAAAGATGTGAAAAAGGAAGAGAAAGTCCTAGAAGAGGTTGTACAAGAAGCAACTGTCGAACTTTCGGAAAAAGAGGTTCTAAAACAAGCAGAAGAGCGTGAGAAATTGCGCAAGATGCAAGAAGAAGCTGAGAAGGAAGAAAAGAAAGCAGAAGAGAAGAAGGAAAAAGCAGAAGAGCGTGAGGAAAAAATTGCTAGAAAAGTACAGCAAAGGGTAAAGCCTAGACATGGCAAAAAATATCGCCAAATCGCTGAAAAGGTTGAAAAAGATAAAGAATATTCTGTAGATGAGGCTATTGCTCTTGCCCTCGAAACAAATCCTTCAAAGTTTGATGCAACCGTAGAAATGCATGTCAAATTAAACATCAAGGAAAAAAATACTCGTGGCATGGTAATCTTGCCAGGTGGCGTAACCAAAGAGAAAAAAGTATTGGAAGTTATTGAAGATAATGTAGAAGAGGTTATAGTCAATATCAAAGCTGGAAAAATCGATTTTGATGTTATGATTGCTGATATGAAGGTAATGCCAAAATTAGCACAACTAGCTAAAGTTTTAGGTCCTAAAGGCCTAATGCCTTCTCCAAAAGCTGGTACCGTAGTTCCTGATGTTAAAAAAGCAGCAGCAGAATTAAAGGGGGGTAAAGTTGAATTTAGAGCTGATAAATTGAATGTTGTTCATATGACTATCGGTAAAATATCGTTTGGCGCAGATAGAATGAAACAGAATTTTGTGGCAATTATTGATCACCTGCCTAAAAGAATTGATTCGATTTATCTATCGACAACCATGGGTCCTGGTATCAAGGTTGCGAAGAAGTAGAAAGTTATAAAGTTCTAAAGAAAACCGCTCAAGCATTGCTGCATGGGCGGTTTTTGAAACTGTTGACGTCTATACCACTTTTTGCTATAGTAATTTTATCCCAATGACCACAAGCATTCATCTGAAGTAAGTCTCGTGCAGGATAATTAAAAGTTATAGGTTCTGAGCTATAGAGTTTAATTATTATTTCCTGCGTTGGTCGCAGGATTTTTTGTTAAGAATTATTAATATTTAAAAATACGGATAAAAAATGGCAAAAACAAAGCAAAAAAAAGAAGAGTTAATTTCAAAGTTAGATGGTCAATTACAGATTGCTAAATCTGCAGTTATTGTTGACTATAAAGGTTTGAAGGTTAATGAAACAGAAGAACTGAGAAATATCTTGAGAGCAAAGGGTGTTCAATTCAATGTTGCAAAAAATACCTTGGTTAAAATCGCATTGAAAAAGCATGGTATTGAATTTGATGAGAATATCTTCAAAAAACCTGTAGCGATTGCTTTCGCAATGGAAGATGAAGTTGCACCTGCAAAGGAAATCGATCTTTTTGCAAAGAAACATGAAGCAATTGAAATTCTTGCTGGTATCTTGGAAAAAAAGATGATTGACGCATCAGCTGTTAAAAGACTTGCATTGCTTCCTAGTCGAGAGGAATTATTGGCAAAGATGGTCGGTTCAATATCAGCACCATTGTCCGGGATGGTCAACGTATTGGCAGGCAATATCCGTGGTTTGGTAAATGTATTGAATTCTTATAAAGAGAAAAAAGCTTAAAAAATAAGTAAGTTAGTATTTTATTAATAAATATTTAAGTAAAGGGTTTACAATGGAAGAGAAAAAAGAAGTTGTTGTTCCTGAGAAATTCAAGGAACTAGTAGAAAAGATTGAGAACCTATCAGTTCTTGACCTTGCAGAGCTTGTAAAAGTTCTTGAAGAGAAATTCGGCGTATCTGCTGCTGCTCCAGTTGCCATGGTTGCTGGTGGTGCTGCTGCTCCTGCTGAAGCTGTTGAAGAGAAAACATCTTTCGATGTTATCTTGTCTGCCGCTGGTGCTCAGAAGATCAATGTTATTAAGGCTGTTCGAGAGATCAAACCTGATCTAGGTCTTAAAGAAGCAAAAGATCTTGTTGATGGTGCTCCAAAAGAAGTTCTAAAGGGTGCTAAAAAAGAAGATGCTGAAGCTGCAAAAGCAAAACTTGAAGCTGCTGGCGCAACTGTCGAAATGAAATAGTCAGAGTCTATAATATAGAGTCTTGAATATTGGAAAAAGAGTCCGCAAGGGCTCTTTTTTCGTGGCGGACTCTGTCATGGACAATCTTTGCTAAAAATGTTATAAAAATGTTAGGAGGTGGCACTTATGGATGCCATTAATGGGTTTCAAGATGCGCTTTATGTGCTTCGTCGTCGTCTACATGACGATATCTACGGAGTCGAAAGCACGTCAAGTCTGGGTAGCCGCATGCTACCGCTTGAGGTTCTGGCAGCTTGCTTGGAGTCAGTTCCGGCTTCGATTTGTCGGAATGCACCAACTGAAGAGCTGATTGGCAGTTTCCACACGGCGGTTAAGATTGCTGAGGCAATCGGTGCCCAGATTCAGTGGATCGGCTCGTCCGATTTCGGCGATGACGAGTACGCGACGGTTATTCGTCAGATCGGACAAGAGGTCATCGACCTCTGCTGTGTCAGCAGTGAACTGATATAAGATACATCGTCGGTCTTCCGTGGTCAGGCCCTCCTCCTTTGGAGGACCTGACCACACAACAAAACAAATATGTCTTTTAAACTTATACAAAAATTAGATAATGGTGTTCGTATCGGCGAGCTTGATACACCTCACGGTAAGATCGAGACGCCTTTTTTCATGCCTGTCGGTACGGTTGGCAGTGTGAAATCTGTTTCTCCAGAAGAGTTGGAAAATCTGGGGGCTCAAATTGTTTTATCCAATACTTATCATCTGTATCTCCGACCAGGTGAGAAATTGATAAAGGAATTAGGAGGGCTTCATAATTTTATGAAATGGGATCGCCCTATTCTCACTGACTCCGGTGGCTATCAAGTGTTTTCTCTTAGTGATAGGGGAAACAAAAAAGATGCTTCCTTAGTCAAGATTACTGAGGATGGCGTGGAATTCAAATCATTTCTTGATGGTAGTAAACACTTATTTACTCCCGAAAAAGTTATTCAAATACAACTAGATCTGGGAGTTGATATATTAATGCCTCTCGATGTTTGTCCGAGCGGAAACGCTTCCAAAAAGATTGTGGAAGAAGCTATCAGACTGACAACTGTCTGGGCGAAGAGAGCAAAAGAATATTTTGATTTACAAATAAAAGATTTACCGGTGGAGAAGCGTCCGTTGCTTCATGGTATTGTCCAAGGTGGACTTTATCCAGATCTAAGAGAAAAATCAGCAAAAGAACTAATAGCGCTTGATTTTGATGGTTACTCAGTTGGCGGTCTTGCAGTTGACTTAGAGACACGGGAAATGTGGGATATTGTGAAACAAATGGGTGAGATGCTACCAGAAAAAAAACAGCGATATCTGATGGGTGTCGGTACTCCCGATGATATAATTAAAGCCACAAAACTTGGGATGGATATGTTTGATTGTGTTTTACCAACGCGGCTTGCTAGACATGGGAATGTCTATGTAAAAGCAGAAAGGGGAGCGGGGAAAGTAGAAGGGGACGAATATAAACTTATTAATCTTTTGAATTCTCAATATCGCACTGACTCTGATGTAATAGACATAGATTGTGCCTGTCCGTCTTGTAAAAATGGTAAAGGATTTAGCAAAGCATATATTTCACACCTTTTAAGATCTAAAGAAATATTAGGATTACGGCTGACTACACTTCATAATCTTTGGCAATACCTATATCTAATGAAAGAACTGAAGAAATAATAGTCTCATTTATTTGACACTATCTAATTATTTTTGTGATAATAATCATAAATATAATTCGGAGGTGATATGGTAGAGGGAAAATATAGTGTCGATGTACCAAGCGCTCAAAGTCTTCCAGAGGCTGACGTTCGTCAGGAGATGGGGAATATTTCCACTGAAAATGCAAATCTATATGACCAGGCAAATGTCGAGGCCAAGCTCGGAGACCCTGGTTTTTTTGCATATGTTCAGGCAAGAGCGCAAAAAGAAAAGAGCCTGGATATGAACGCTTATTTAGCAGGGGCTGGCAATATTACTGAGATTGCAAGTTGGGCAGAAAATTATGATACAAAGATTAAGCCTGCCTTGGATAAATTCAAGAAATTCTTGTCTGACGAATTTGTAGGCAAGCTAAAGATTATTCAAGGTGATAACCTCAAGGAGGCTAGTGATGCTATAGAATCTCATCTCGGCAAAAAGGCTGCAACTGATCCGGACTTCGCTGAGAAATATATGAAACTGATTGATGATTTCAATAAATTTACTGATGATGCAAAGAAGATTGATCAGGAATTAAAATCTAAATATAAATTGAAGGACCACCAATTAACTCAAGAGGGTCTTACTGAGACTGCTGCTGCTTGGCAGCTTCAAGCGGATAAGGGGGCAGATGTAAGAACAGGTAATGAAACAGCTTATACTGATGCTAAAGATAAAATCGGTAAAGAAAGATTCAACGGGTGGGGTAGATTTAAAAATACTCTAAGATCTTTTGGTAGACAAAGATTGTCAGATGGAGAGCTTGCTGAAAAACAGCAATATGAACTTTCTCAGAAAAAATTAGATGAAAGGATCAAGGGACTAGCAGAGGCTAGTAAAGATATCGCTGTCAAAGCAACGGAGAAAGCTACCCTTACTGAACAAATTGGTGTTACCCGCAAAGAGATATTGGATAACCTAGAGGATTTTGATACTCTACGCGATACTCTCTTAAAGATAGCAAAAGATGCCATCATCAAGGGTCCGGGCAAAAAAGCTAAAGATAAGGTATTCGATACCGATGATGCAGCTTCAACTCTAGATGAAATGGGTGATGTATGGGGCGGTAGCGATCCAGCATTTGATGCAGAAATGCAAAAAATGATGACTGAGGTTTATAAAAGAGAAGTTACGTCATCAGCTGATCTGGGTAAAGACGCAAGGGCTATCAGCACTACAAAAATGGGACAATTTAATAACTTTCTCCATGCCAATATCAGTAACAAGGCAGCCAGAGATATGATGGAGAGTGTCATACAGGCTGAGCTTACAGCAATACCAGTTGCGGAGAAGAGTTCACCTAGAGCAGCACAACTGACATTGATGCTAGGAAGAACTCAAGCAGTCAAAACTATTTAATTTTTATGAAAGGCAAATTATGCCAAATTTAGATAATGTTCAATTTAACGAATTGCTTAGCCAAGGGAAATACGATGAAGCTAAAGCGCTTCTCAAGACATTTATTAACTCCGAATGGACGAAAGAGGATCAGGGTGAGTATTATGTGAATCTTGTTGAAGAGTATATAGAGCTGAGTAATAATATAAATAAAGCCTATATAACAGAGCTACTGCAGATAAAGAAATCTTTAGAGGAGCTGGATAATATAGAGAGTGAAGTAGACAAAAGCTTCGAGCTAAAAAGAATCAGAGACGAAATTTCCAATTTGTAGTGCTGTTTTAATCTGATATAAATACTTTGTTGGGATTCGTCTTGACAAAGTATTTTTGTTATGTTACAATGCGATGTTCTGAGGGTAGGCGAGGTGGAATTCTCAGGAGGAATAAATAGTAACAAATTATGAGTCTGATTTGTATTAAGTCTGTGCCAGCATGTTGGTAATCCTAGCATTTAATTGTAGATACGGCCCCCCCCTCCGGCCGTATGGATTGCCAGCATATTGTCACAGAAAGTATCAATATCTATTGACAAATTAAAATAAATATTGTATAATATAAATATGCACGGTTAGGAAAGTGGCCGAGCAAGTATCAAAACAATCCCAAAGACAACTAATAATAGACAACTGCACGATGGAGGAAACAGAGTCAGTATCTAATATAAGTGGTCAATATGCAGGCGGCAGCGTCCTGCATAGCTCAACTTCCCTGATTTATCAGGGAAATAGGTTCCCCCTCCGCCTATCGAGTTATGCAGAACAGTGTCGCCTTTTGTTTACCCTAAAAGGGTGAATATGAGCACAAAGTACCTTAACAATTAAATAGTATTACTGAGCAAAGAGAGTAGAAATTACGCTTAAACGGCGCTTTTGAGCGCCTGAATTTACACTTTTCTATCTTGTTTGCTCGGTAATAAAAAAATTCACAATCGAGCGGGTCGCCACCATACAGCGGGAGAACACCATGAAGAAAACGATCATCCTGATCGCCATCATGCTCGCCGCTACCGTAGCGGCATTCGCTCAACTCGGGCCCGACGCTGGTACCCCGGTTCCCCAGCTTCAGCAGCAGATTGCTACAAAAGAGCAACAAGTCGCTGAACGGCAAGTAATCCTTCGGGAATATATATGCCAGGGTGACCGTGCAGGTACCCGCCGAGTCCAGAGTGAGATCCGGGACATCAAGTATCAGATCACCAAGATCCAGTCTGACATCGCCTATCTGAAAGCAAACCCCCTTGGGGGTACGCCGGAAAGTCAGGCGAAAGTCGATGCTTGGTTGCAAGATCGCGGCTATATCACTGAGGGAGCGGTAATTCGCTTGCTCGAAGACAAGTACGGCCTTGCGCCGCTTGCATCCCTACCTGCAACTACTCCGCCGGCCACCCCCGGCACGACCGCGCCGACTACGTCGACGCCGCCGGTAACCCCGGCAGGAGATCCCATGGCAGTAATTAACTGGCTGGCCGCCAATTGGTGGTGGTTGTTGATCGTGGCCGTCGTTCTGGTCCTGGTTCTGCGGACCAACGTGGCCGCCCTGGTGGGCAACTTGTTCGGCGAGTGGGACACGCGTCCCGCCCGCCAGCCCGGCGAGAAGAGGACCTTCAACGCTCGTGGACGCCATGCCGGCGTCCGCTGGGAGGTGAAGAATTCCTGGGAGGATACTACCCCGTAAGGGGCAGCATCCTCCCGCCTCATCCTGAGGCAAATGTTCCTGAACCCCATCGCATCGCGCGGTGGGGTTTCAGTGTTTTTATGGGCCTTTTTAACTCTCCTTTCGGAGAGTTTTTTGTTTTTTATTTATAAAAGTATTTTTTTATTTGCAATTGTTGTATAAAGAAATGCTTGTTGTTATAATCTAAATAACAGGTTTTAGACCAAAATTTTTTGTATAAATTTAGTACTATTTCGGAGGGTACTATGGCTATCGGACCAGGGCCAAGGGCAGAGTATCGGGCGGATGTAAATGAGGAAGCACAGCACGTTGTCGACGGTGATGATTTTGATTCCTCAGCTGGCTTTGCCAGAGAGAGAGCTGCAAGCGAACGAGAGTATTCTAGATCACTTGCTGAAATAGAACGCAATCCAGATGCTTGTCGACAGATCCTTGAGAGCGATGACGCTGATTCACAACTTTTTCACCAAATACTTCGAGATCGTAGAGGAATCGGAGGATTTTTTCGTGGCATATGGAATCGTTTTAGAGAGAGCGGTATAGGCAGGACTTTGGGCATGGCTGGTGCTGGTATGGCTGTCCGATCAGTAGTAAATGGTTCCCTTGGTTTAGGCGGACCAGTCACAGATATACTTATCGGTGGTGGCATGGGCGCAATTAGCGGTTACACAAGAGCAAAAGAACAAACAGAGGGTGCTGCAGTATGGATGTCAGAGCTTGGAATATTACGTGCTTCAAATCCTGAGCTTAGCAGATTAGACAGTGGCCACTTGATGACGGCTCTAGGTATTATGCGCAATGCTATTATGGATAATAGAGTCCGCGGAAATGATGCTACACGTTTTGAAATGGTACTTAAATATCGACAGATAAAACAGCTTTTAGGACAGAGAAGAAATGAAGCCAGAGATGCTGGTGAGACAATGAATCCAGCTTTGGCCGCTATCGACCAAATGATGGGTGAGAGCAATGATGATTTCAATCTGGTTTCGAGAGCAGCGGGTGAAAAATACCGCAAGTCTTATGAAACTGTACGGGATTTAAATCGCAATAAGGTAATGATTTCTACAATAAAAGGCTTTGCACTTGGTAGTACTATCGGTGGTGTGCTCGGCTGGATGTTCAATCACGGCGGGCTGCAGGGAGCTGCTGATTGGATCAAAGATCATTTTGGCGGAGGTGCTCAAGCTGCGGCTAGTCCAGATGCTTTGCTTCAGGCAAAGGCTGATGCTCTTTCGCAATCTGCTCAAATCGCTGGAGAAAATGCAGACCATGCAGCTAATCTGGACACTTATAATCAGGTTATGTCTGGTGATGTCAGCTACGATTCGTTGTCAGAAAGTAATAGAGCACTTGTTGATCACTTGTCAAAATTGCAGGGTCTTGCTGATCAAGGAGAACATGCATCTATTATGGGATTGCATACAGGTGAAATAACTCAAGTCGATAGTATTTTGCAGGGTGCTGATCCAGCGCAAAATCTTGAACAGTTTGCTAATGCACATAATATAGATATGAGCGTGACTCTTCCAAACGGTGAAGAATTCGGAAATTATTTAGTAGAACACAAAGATGCTTTCATCGCGCTTCCTCCAGAAATCCAACACTTTATTTTGTCTCATCCATCGGTTGCTGAACAATTGATAGAATTCAATGGTTCTCCAAACGCCGCTATGGCATTGATTGATAAGTTCAGCGGACCGATTGCACTAGCTGGTGCTGGTGTGGGTGCACTCTGGTGGCGTGGTAGGACAAACGCTCAGAGAAACATTGATAGCGATGTTAGCAAGGTTATGAGAGGTGCTGTTGACGAGAGTCGTAAAGAAGTCACAGGCTTTGACAGAGAACAGCTTAGGACAAGACAGGAAAGTCTTCGATCACGGCTTATTGGCAACAGAGTTACAATTTTGGCAACCGCACCAGCTGCAATAGCAGGATTAGTACCTGCTGCTCGAGGGTCAAGACAATATGATATTAGCGGTATTGAAGCAGACGGTAGATTGAGATTTGAGGACAATGATTGGGATAGAACAGAAAGAACGGCTGGACGTGATCCTCATCCAAATATTACTCTGCAACAGATTTCAAATAATAATCAGACTGAACTAAATCCAGCAATTGCTGTTCTCGCCTATAATACACCTGAAGCTTTAGCTACCGCTAGAGAAAGAGAAAGAGAAAGAAGAGAGCAAAGAGAGACCAACACAGAGCTAAGCCGTCAGAGATTACGAGGCGGTAGAGTAGAATTTACCCCGGCTTTTCTTGCTGCTGCAGCGAGGGCGTATCCCGCTGCTACTCCTGGACGAAGGACAGATGGCAGATTTGATATTATCGAAGTTGGTCCGGCTCCAAATGAATTCCTATCATTTAGAAATACTCCTGCTGAAGATGCAATCCTTGCTGGCGGTGGTACAGTAACTCACCCAAGGGTTCGATTCAGAGATCTCGTTACGCCTGATGGATTATTAAATACTCCTAATCCAATCAAAGTATTGAAGGAAGGGAGAGGGACCGCAACGACAACTCCTGAGACACCGGCCGTTGATTTGGACGGCCTTAAAACGGCTTTTGAGGGGCTTGATTTTGCTGGCGGGACATTAGTAAACTCTGGCGGTAAGTTGGTTTTTAGGCTCCCATCTGCTGTCGGTGGTAGAACTGATTTGCCTCTAGTATTAAGTCCCGATCTAAAGAATGCGCCTACTGGAACTACTCTAACTTGCCATGTTTCTAGCGTAAAGCTTGAGGGAGATAATCCCGTGTTTGAGGCAGAGGTATACTATAATTACGGTACTAATAATTATAGATTTAATGAGGTTTTGGCTGGTGGCGTCTCGGGTCCAAAATTGGCCGAGAAAACGTCTAAAGTTGATCTTTTGGGATCAGCTGCAGCTGGTAATCCTATAATATTCATACCCATGCTTGGTGCTTTCTGCAGAATAGATAGTTTTGTACCAAGTACTTCATCACCTCCAACCGCTACTGATCCAGGGGTATTTACATTGACTAATCTAACCAGCGGAGGTAGTACCATGACCCCAACTCGCACAGATTTAATTAACATGCCATTTACAACGCTCAGCAGAGTCTAATATTTTTTAGGAGGAAATAATGACCGATAACCAAAAAGTTGCAACCGAAGAAATAGATCTTTTTAAGAAAAAATTAATGCAAGATCTTCAGCTCCATACTTTGCCAGAACAGGAGCAAAAAGAATTTGAGGAGAAAATTGAGAAGCTTGTAAATGATCGAATCATGAATTTGATTCTCATCTATTTGCCACCAGAGAAGGTAGAAGAATTTGCCAAAATAATTGGCAAACAGGATCAGGAAGAGATTTTGAAATATATAGATCAGAATATCCCTGCCTTCGGCGATAAAGTTGTTGAGGAGATGGTAAATATTCGGGAAGATCTTATTACAAGGGTTAGAAAAGCAAACGCAGATAAACAACAATAGTAAGGCATCTTATATGCAGTTAGATAACAAAGATAGACAGTTAGAAACAGGTTCCAACTTGGGTAAGGTTGAGTCCTATATTGGCCAATATTATGATGCAACTTTATCTAATGAGGACAGAATAAAGACTGCTTTGGAAATACAGCGCTTGATATCTACTTTGACTAATGATGAAAAGGCGCATCTTCAGGAAACTATTGATCGAAATAACGAGCAGGTAGAAACAGGCGAAGAGACAAAAGTTATCACACCTCTCGAACGTGCTATAAGTTGGGCGCCGACTCGTGCTAATCTTCGTGTAATTGATGCTGCAAGAGAAAGTCTCGCTGATGATGAGGGTCACATAGCTGCTCATCATAAAAATAAGCCAAGAATCGCGGAGGGTTTGGAGTTAGCTAAAAAGAAAAGAGATAATAAAAGAGCAGTTGTAGATGATGATTCAGCCCTTGCTGGCTCTAAAGATATTGTTCCGGATAAGATAGATGTCTCTTTTCCTGGACCAGAAATGCCAGATATTAATTTAAGTGATGCAAGTGCTGATCAAGCAGCACCATCTGTCGATGAAGGAGCAATGACTGGTGCAAGTCGCGCTTTGGGAATTGATGGAGATAGAGATTCTGTCGCCGTTCCTCTCGCTACTAATGTTGCAATACCTGCTGAGTCCATCCAAGCTGATGATGGAAGAATACCACCAACAATAGAAACTGCTAAATCTGAAGCAGGCAGGCCTGTTGAAGTCGATCCAATACATGTTGCAGAGGTTGTGCCTAATATCTTAACGTCGAAGGAGATAGAAGACATTAATGTTACGGGGGGTGATAAGGCAATTGGCGACAGAGAGATTGGAGTACCTGATGTTGCTGAAATACAGGGAGTGCACGAGAAGCATTTGTCTCAGGTGGCTATACCTGTAATTCCCGAAGAAGCTCAAGGATCTGGGCTATTTAGTTTTTTTAAGAAATTGATACCACATGGTGATGCCGGTGCGGATCAATTTAAAATGGCTGAGGCTGTGGCTGAGAAGCGTGGTAAAACGAAATCAAACATCACAATAGAAGAAGCCGCATAGAGGACAAAAACAAAAATGTACGATGGAGGGAATTATATAAATAGCTCGGTAGGAGGGACTGCTGCAAGTGGGGGACTGCAGTGGTATTTTTGGGCTTTAATTTTCATCGCAATAAATATATTTCTTATTTGGTTAGTTATTTATTTAAGGAAAATGTTTGTGCGAAGTTCTCAACTTGAGATGACAAAAGATTGGGTAATGTTTAAAATAATGGTTCCCAAGGATCGTCATGCTGAGGAAGATGATCAGCGAAAGAATTTCCAGGAAATGTTGGCAGTTATTGAACCATTTTATGCAAATCTAAATTCGTTATTTGATTTTTCGGTTGTAAATAGACTGAAAGGTCAGCCTCACATTTCTGTGGAATTAATTGCTAAGGATGGTCTTATCTTTTTCTACGTTGGCTGTCCACGATGCATATCTGATATGGTTCTGAAAAATCTTCAAGCTCAATATCCTTATGCTGAAATACAAGAGGACTCAGAATATTCTATTTTTCCCGAGAAACCTCTTAAGGTGGAAATTTTAAATCTTGGTTTAATAAAAAGACACTATTTCCCAATCAAGACTTATAAAAACTTAGAAGAAGATCCGCTTAATTCGCTTACAAACTCTCTCTCAAAATTGAGCGCAGACCAGTTCGCCGGAGTCCAGATGCTAGTTAGGCCGACGGATGGATCTTGGCGGTTACAGGGAGAGAGGACCGCTTTTAACATACAACATGGCAAATCTCGAATTTCTCACTCCAATTCTGCTTTTGTGCGGGGTAGTGAATCATTTTTCAATTTTGTTGGTGCTGCAACAAATGCAGCTAAAGGAAATCAGGAAGAGGAACATAGCGCTCTCTATGATCCAAAGAATCCAATGAAAATGACGCCACAGCAAGAAGCACAAGTAAAATTGTTAGGCGAAAAGGCTGCTAAACTTGGCTTTGACGCTCAGATTAGAATTGTTGCAGTTGCAAAAGACAAACTTACTGCTGCACAGATTTGTAAGAATACTGCTGCTGCATTTAATCAATTTCATTCTCCTGACTCAAATGGTTTCTCGGTCAAGAAAGCACGTCAGAAAAATGAGGAGATCACCTCATATATTTTTAGGATATTTAGTGTTATGCCGAGATTTGCACTTAATACGGAAGAACTTGCGTCTATTTTTCACCTGCCAAATCGCTATGTTGATACACCTAATATTTCTTGGCTATTAGCTAGACGTGAGGCGCCGCCAGCAAATCTGCCAACCGAGGGTACTGTTGTCGGTAAGGCAATATTCCGAGGTGAAGAGAAAATGATTAGGGTCAAGCAATCAGACCGCCTTAGACATGTTTATCAGATAGGTAAAACTGGTGTGGGTAAAACTGTTTTATTTCAAAATATGATTTTGCAAGACATCAAAGAAGGTCATGGAGTTTGTTATCTTGATCCAAATGGTGATGCCGCAGAATGGATCCTAAATCATATACCAAAAGAGCGTGCTGATGATGTCATCTATTTCAATCCTGCAGATAAGGAAAGACCGATGGGTCTCAACATGTTGGAATGGAAAACACCAGATCAGAGGGACTTCTTAGTTCAGGAATCAATACAAATATTCTATAAACTGTTTGATCCAAATCAGACAGGCATGGTAGGCCCTCAGTTTGAGCATTGGATGAGGAATGCTGCGCTTACTTTGATGTCTCATCCAGAAGGAGGAACAATTATAGATGTTCCAAGATTGTTTACTGATCCTGATTTCGAAAAAGATAGAGTCCAATATGTGACTGATCCTGTGGTTAAATCTTTTTGGGAAAAGCAAATGGCTAAAACAGCTGATTTCCATAAATCAGAAATGCTTAACTATTTTACTTCAAAGTTTGGCCGCTTTATGACCAATGATATGATGCGCAATATCATAGGCCAGACAAAATCATCTTTTGATTTCCGTGATGTAATGGATAACAAGAAGATTCTAATCTGCAATCTATCGAAAGGTATGATAGGGGAGATTAATGCATTTCTTCTTGGTATGATTATAGTTTCCAAAATTGCGATGGGTGCATTTTCACGCCAAGATATATTAGAGAAGGATAGAATTCCATTTTTCTTATATGTTGATGAGTTCCAGAATTTTATTACAGATGTTTTTGCAACTATTTTGTCAGAGTCTCGTAAATATAAATTGGGCCTAGCAATTACAAATCAGTATATTGAACAGCTTGATGAGAAGATAAGAGCAGCTGTAGTGGGAAACGCCGGAACCCTAATTGCTTTTAGAATGGGTGCCGCTGATGCAGAATTCTTTGTAAAGGAATTTGATCCATTAAAAATCGAGGACTTGACTACAATCGACAAATATAATTTTTATATCAAGGAGCTGATTGATGGAGCGCCAACGAGACCATTCAATGGTCAGAGTATTTGGCCGGATGATTATGATGGCAACCAAAAATTAGGAGCAGCGATAAAAGAGTTGTCTCGATTAAAATATGGTAAACCCAAGGAGCTAGTAGAGGCAGAAATACTTGAACGTTCTCGAGTAGATAAAATAGATCTCCCTGGCCTGCAGCCGACATCTTCTCAGCCAACACTATAATTTTATGTAAAAAAAGTTATCTAAAATGTGTTGACGCATTGCCAATTATGTGGTAATGTAATTTTGTGTATATGAAATGCTAAAACACATTTAAATAAAAACAAAGAGAAAAAATGTTGACAAATAAAGACCTATCCTCAATAAAACAGCTTTTAGACCTTGCTGAAAATAATATCTGCCAAGCAAAGGACTTACTTTTTTCGCGAGAACTATCACAAAAAGTTGAAGAATTGGGTGGAGATGATAAAGATAGTAAGATTATAGAAGGTGTTTTCGACGGCGAAGGCATGATTGGTTCAGACAAAAGGCATTATGATATACCGGCGAACTATGCCTCTAAGTCAAAACTTGTTGCCGGAGATATCCTAAAGCTTACGATTTTGCCCGATGGGACTTTCTTGTATAAACAAATTGGCCCCGTAAAAAGGCAGAAAAAGATTGGTCTTTTAAAGGAATTATCAGAAGGTAAATATGTGGTTAATTGTGAAAGCATGCAATATCGAGTGTTGCCAGCATCAATAAGTTATTTCAAAGCAGAACCAGGAAACAAACTTACAATACTTGTTCCCGAGGATAGACCCAGCGAATGGGCTGCAGTTGAAAATCTATTAGATAAAACTAATTAGACAAGGAAATATAATGGTTATTAAAAATTTTAGCCCTTACAAGATTGTTAAAGAGGTTATAAACGATTTGAAGCCGAATGAAAATATAGTTATTTCGGGTCGTTTTGGTATTGAAACAAGTCATAAAACTCTATCAGCAATTGGTAAGGAACTGAAATTATCTCGTGAAAGAATTCGTCAAATTGAGCGTGAGGGCTTGAGAAAGTTGGCTAGATTTTTTGTTGAAAAGAATAATCTTTATATCGAGCAAATAGTTGATACTTTTGAAAAGAGCGGTGGAATCACATGCCATGAAAAAATTACTGAAAAATTTCTAGAAGAATCGTTCTGGAGAAATAAGAATGAGTTCAATTCTCTGCATTTAATTTTAAGTCTGATGCCTCAGATTATGAAAATTGAAAAAACAAAAGAGCTAGAGGCTGGTTGGTTACTTGCATCATTGTCAAAAGACGATGCAATAAAAGTCATAAATGATTGGGCCGAACATTTGAAAAAGAGTAAGAAGCCTGAAACGCTAGATGTACTAATAGATAATCATCCAGGTCATTCGAAGTATCAGGTAGCATTTTTATCGGAGCTTCCTCATATCAGCAAGAAATTGGTTAAGACAGAAACCGGTCATATCGGTTTGGCTTCATGGCCAGAAGTAAATCCAAAAAATGTTAGAGACAAAATCTATTATATTTTGAAGAGGATAGCAAAACCTATGCATTTCGATGAAATCGCAAAAAAAATAGGGGAGCAAAGTTTCGATGGTAAAAATATTGTGAAAGCTACTGTTCATAATGAGCTGATTGCTGATGATAGATTTATCTTAGTTGGTAGAGGTATTTATGCCTTGAAAGAGTGGGGATACCAAGAGGGAACTGTTGCTGACATAATTAAAAATATCTTATCCGACAAATCAGATGGCATGAGCGCATCTGCTATTATCGAGGCTGTTTTGAAGCAAAGACTAGTTAAAAAAAATACAATACTTATAAATCTTCAGACCAAGCCATTTTTCAAAAAGTCGGCTAAGGACAAATATATCTTGGCATAATCCTTTGCCATGGCGCTTTACGGCCGCAAAAGGTCATTTTTATCTTCGATCTCTTTGCAAAAAAATCTAATCTCTTATATAATATTGTTAGAAGGAATATTATCCTTCCCAGATTTATTGAAGGTTTAAATGTCTTTTATCCTATACCTTTTATATATTATTCTAATTTTTGGTCCAATCTATTTGATATGGGCGATTTTTCGTATTAATCATAGAATGAAGAAGATACAGTGGATGACATCACAGGAATACACCGTTATTCGCATAGATGTGCCTAGGATGAATGAGAAATCACCGATGGCTGCCGAACAGATGTTCGCTACAATTCATGGTATCTATTCAGAGAGTGCTAAATTTCAATATCATTTAAGTTTTGAGATTATTTCCAAGGAAAAATTCATACAGTTTTTCGTCTATTTGCCAGTTCACTTGAAGGATTTTGTTGAAGGGCAGGTCTACGCTCAATATCCGAATGTTGAAATTCATGAAGTTGAGGATTATACAGTTCGGCCAGATGTTGAATCAAAGAATTTTGCAATTACTGAATTAGCGCTTACAAAGCCCGATGTATATCCTATCAAGCAATTTACAGACTTCGAAGTTGACCCAATCTCAGCGATTACTTCTGTAATGTCACAATTGAGCGCAGGAGAAGAAATTTGGTTTCAGATGATAATTAGACCAAAGGGTGACCGTTGGCAGGAAAAGGGGCATACGAGGGTAAATTCAGTCCGATCTGGTGGCAAGCCGACAGCCAAACTTGGTTTTGCAAATCTTCTCCTAAAGGAATTTACTAATGTTGGTAAGGGTCTTTTGTCTCAGGCTGTTAATCCTGGTTATTCCGAAAAAGATGATAAGAAAGATATCAAACTACAGGCTTCTGTCGAGGAAGCTTTGAAGGGAATTGAGCAAAAAATTACAAAATTAGGTTTTGAGACAAAGATAAGAATAGTTGCATTGGGCACAGATCCAACCTCGGCCAAATTAAAGTGTCGAAATGTTTGCGCTGCTTTTAAACAGTTTAATACAACAAATCTAAATGGTTTTAGAGTAGGGGAGATAAAGTCGAATGACCATACTCTTTGGCAAGATTATGTCGGTCGTTCTTTCGAGGATGATGGCAATATATTTAATATCGCCGAGCTTGCATCTTTATTCCATTTTCCATCTAGCACCGTGTCAACACCTAATATTGTGTGGTCTGGTTCGAAAAAGGGTGAACCGCCAGCAAATTTACCAATTAGGTCAAATATTCCGCCAGAGGATTTTACGGTTATTGGCATGACTAATTTTCGCAATGTTTTCACTGAATTTGGTATTAAGAGAGACGATAGAAGAAGACATATTTATCTTGTAGGTAAATCTGGTGTAGGTAAATCTGTTTTGATTGAGAATATGGCGATAAACGATGTATGCAAGGGATCTGGTGTTATTGTTGTTGATCCTCATGGAGAACTTGCTGAAAAAGTTTTATCTTGTATACCAGATGAGAGAGTAAATGATGTAATAGTATTTGATCCTTCGGATCGCGATTTTCCAATTGCCTTTAATCTTCTAGAAACTGTTGACGATGATTTCAAGGGATTAGTCGCCTCTGGTTTTATTGGTATTATTAAAAAACTTTTCGATAAATCATGGGGTCCAAGACTGGAACATATTCTTAGAAACACGGTTTTGGCTCTTCTTGATCATCCGGGGGCTACCATGCTTGATATTCCGCGAATGTTAACAAATAATCGCTTTAGGGACAATGTTTTATTAAATGTCAAAGATCCTATTATTAAAGAGTTCTGGATGAATGAGTTTGCTTCATTTGATAATAAATTTAGAACGGAAGCCGTTTCACCAATTCTAAACAAAGTCGGTCAATTTCTTTCTTCTTCAACAATTAGAAATATAGTTGGTCAACCAAAATCACGGATAAACATCCGAGAGATAATGGATCAGGAAAAGATATTGATTGTAAATCTATCTCGGGGGAAAATTGGTGAAGATAACTCTGCACTGCTTGGTGCTATGATGATTACTAAAATTCAGCTCGCAGCTATGAGTCGGGCAAATGTAACTGTGGATAAACGCCCCGATTGCTTCTTATATGTGGACGAGTTTCAGAACTTTGCAACAGAAGCTTTTGCAGTGATATTGTCAGAAGCCAGAAAATACGGTCTCGGTCTAACGATGGCTCACCAGTACATAACACAGCTTCCGGAAGAGCTTAGAGATGCGATCTTTGGTAACGCTGGTACGCTTATTTCATTTAGGGTAGGTGGAGCTGATGCAGATGTCTTGGTAAAAGAGTTTGAGCCAGTTTTCACAACCAATGATCTTTTGAATCTTGAGAAATTTAATATCTATATCAAATTGTTAGTTGATGGTGTTGCTGCTCCCGCATTTTCTGCCAAAACATTACCACCAGTACAGAGATTAACAGGCAATATTCAAAAGGTTATTGAGCATTCTCACGCTACTTATTCTACTCGACGTGTTGATGTCGAGGAGATGATAAGCGGTCGAAGTACCCAGGAAGAACATGAATTGAAAGCTGAAGCAGAGGCTTTTAAAAAGGGTGGTCTGGAGGCAATTCTTTTGAAAAAGCACGACCGACCAGCTCCTACTACACATACTCCTGTTTCTGCCCCCGTAGTTACTCCTATTACTACTCATGCTGCTACAAACACTGCTAACACTAGTATATCAGCGGCTGCTCCTTTATCTCAGCAAATAGAGTCGAAAACTGTAGTTAATTTAGCTGCTGCCGAGCCTGAAGTAGCTTCTGGCTCTAATCAATCCAATGCTGATGTTACTACTGCAGATAGCGAGGTGGGGGAGATCGAGAAAAAAAAGGAGCCTCGTGTTATTAGGTACGATAATATCTTGCATGGTAAAATTTATAAGGAACGCACTGCTAGAGGGGGAGTGAAGTGGTATTTGGGCGAAGAAATTGATAAAGAAAAAATAGAAAAGTCAGGTACAATTATAGATGATAACGGCCAAAAGATTATTGATCTATCTCGAAAAGTTGCCGATCAAAAGACCGAGAAGAATCCAAAAAGTATGCATCATGACCAGAAAAATAAGAATGGGTCGTTAGCGAATGATAAACATCACTCCAATGATCAAAATGCTGAAAAAAAGAATGATTCCAGTCATTTAAATAAAGATATAAAGCAATCACCTGATACCGAAAGTAAGACTGAGCCTGATCTAGTTGCTGATAATCAGAAGCCTGATAATAGTCAGAACTTGCCGATAATACCGGAGTCGAGAGCATTATCGACGCAACAGACATCTATTATTTCAGCAGAGGAAAATGTTTTTATATCTGTGCCTGCAGTGAAAGAGAGCAGGGAAGTATCCGCACAGCAGGATAAGGACTTAATTGTTAATAATACTCATAATATTGCCGATCATAAACATCTTGAGGAAGGTAAGCCAGTTAACTTATCCGAGTAGAAAGACTGGATTTTTGGAAGCTATTTTTCTTTAAAAACGGTAGGGAAGTGGCTGCTTGGGGGAGTGGTCATTATCGTTGCTTTTATTATAGAAAAGCACTTGTTGCGGGCGCACATTAATAAGAATCGACTGTTGTCTAAAATTTAAGCAGAATAGATTGGAGAATAGAATCTTTGGTAAAAATGTTTTTTTGTCCACTGATTTTTGGGATTTTATTAGGCGATTATCAGCCTAACGGTAGCTAACTATAATTAAGCTCAAAATGAGTTCGTTGATCATGGCGTAAAGCGTCGCATAACATACATTATGCGACATTAGATAATCATTAGAATAGTGATATTATTCCCCTATTATTCCGTTTGATTGCAAAAGGTTCGTCTTCCCTGCCCAATCAAGGCCTGATGTTATAGGCTTATTTATATATTTGATGATGCTTCTCGTTCCTCTCTTATCTTATGTTCTATCAGTGTCAAAAAAACTTTATTTACTATCTCCCACCGCTATATAACAGTGTCTTTAATGGCTATGGCAATAATCATATATAAAAGGCCCTAGAATCGTTTCTAGGGCCTTTTTATATCTAGGATGACTGTTTGTGTGTCAAATAAAGACTATTCGGCTTTCTCTGTCACCTTTTTCTGTATCTTATTGAGAGTTGTGGTTTTTATTTGACCGATGTTAGAGAATATTCTAATCATAAAGGCGACAAGAATCGCGAGATAAAGATCTAGATTTAATTTATCGCCAAAGAATGTAATAAGAACGGCTATAGCCATATTAAATGCAAGACCGGTTATAAAAACGGTTGTATCATATTTTTTCTCAACAGAAGCTCTGACAGCGCCAAATAAAGAGTCAAGTATTCCTATAATAGCCACTGCAGTGTAGCGGGCATATTCAGGGGGTATATCAAATTGCAGGAATCCCCCGATGATAAGTCCCAAAGCTAGACCAAGAATAATTAGGTACATAATTAAATTAAAAATTAAAAATTAAGATGTTTTTATTATAAATTCTATTTTCTCAAATATCCAGAGTAGCCTACTGCCTCTTGAAAACCAATTTCATAAAATAGTTATTAAAATATAAAATTGATGTTTTTGTCTCTGCTCACTCCCCTATTTCTGAGCATTCTTAAGGCCTTTTTTCTGCCAAAGGACTAATAGCGGTGTAGCATTGAAGATTGACGAATAAGTTCCCAAAACAATACCGAAGACTAATATCAGGATAAAGTGTCGTATTGAGAAGCTGCCGAAGATTAATAGTGCGGTAAGCACAATGATGGTTGTCATAGATGTATTGATCGATCGCGCTATCGTTTGGTTAATACTTTCTTCTGCGGCTAGCTCGATATCCTCATGAGGATTTTTAATGAAATTTTCTCTAAGTCTGTCATAAACTACGATTGTGTCATGAACAGAGAAACCCATAATTGTAAGAAGGGCTGTGATAAAAAGGGCATCAACTTCCATCCAAATAAAGAAATGTCCCATAACAGCAACAAATCCGGTAGTAATAAGAAGATCATGCATTAGAGCTACTACGGCACAAGCTCCAAACTTCCATGATGATAGTGGCTTTGGAACTTTTCTAAAGGCAAATGCAATAAATATAATTATGCCCAAAGAAGCCAGGATAACAGCGAAGATTGACTTATTGGTTAATTCCTTGCCAATTGTTGGACCGACTGTATCATATTGGGTTTCTGTGTAATCAGGCAATTTATCTTTGAAGCTATTTTCCAATTTTTTATGCTCATCATTCGTTAGAGTTTGCATTCTCAAGATTATCTTGTTTGGGCCACTCTCTTTGATCTGATAACCATTGTATTTTTCATTGTTCAATACCTCTTTTGTGAGATCGAGTTTTTGCTCTTGTGACGATGTGAACTCTATCACTGTGCCACCCCTATAATCGATTCCGATTCTAAGGCCGAAAACAGCTATGGCGACAATAGACAATACTGCTAAAGCTATGGATACAGAAAACCATACCCAGGAATTTTTGACTATTCTAAACATGGATAAACCTCTTTAATGGGCTAGTTGATAGCAATAATAACATTGTTCTGGTAACAGTGATGGCTGTGAATAGACTTATAATAATACCAATAAGAAGTGTAAGGGCAAAACCTCGGATAGGGCCTGATCCGGTTGCAAGATAAAGGATAAGGCAGGTAATAATAGAAGATATATTTGAGTCTCTAATAGAATTCCAAGATCTCTTGAAACCATCTAAAATCGATAGATTAAGCTCCTTGCCTGATCTCAGTTCTTCCTTCATTCTTTCGAAAATTAGGATATTCGCGTCTATAGCCATGCCAATGGAGAGTATAAAACCGGCAATACCAGCAAGGGTTAACGTTACTGGAATTAGTTTGTATATTGCTAAGGTTATTAATGCATAAATGAAAAGTGCGACAACAGCGATAAGGCCTGGGAATTTGTAGAATGATAGCATAAATATAGTTATCAAAATCATTCCTATCAATCCTGCAACTATACTCAGTTTTAGTGAATCTTGACCGAGTGTGGCACCGATATTTTGTTGTCCGATCAACTTGGTTGGTACGGGTAGAATGCCTTCATTTAATCTTTTTGCTAATTGTTGAGCTTCTTTAATGTCTTTTGATCCAGTAATGATAGCTTCTCCGCTTGCTATTTCTTCATTTACACTCGGTGCGGAAACGATCTGGTTATCTAGTACGATCGCAATTCTTTTATTAACATTATTTTTGGTGAGATTGCGGAATCTTTCTTTTCCAGAGTTGTCAAACTTGATTGAAACGACAGGAGTAGTGTTTACCGATGTTTGAGTACCTCCTTCAAAAGTGGCGTCAGCTTTGACAAGATTTCTGCCCGTGAGATCTGATTTTTTCCATTTACCTGGATATATATAACTTGAGTCATAGTAATCACTCAGGGAAATGCCGTCATCATCAGTAGTTTCCGTCATAAAAGATAGCTCATAGGTAGCACCAATTTTTTGAATTGCAGTGTCTATTTCTTTGATGCCTGGTAGCTCAATAATCACCTTGTTGCCACCGCTTGTTTGGATTGTTGGTTCCGAGACACCCAACTCATTAACTCTTTTTTCAAAAACATTTTTTAGATTATCAAGGTCTTTTATTTTATCTTTGGATTGGGTGAGGTCGGCTTCATATGTAAGTTCGGTTCCTCCTACCAAATCAAGCCCGAGAGAGGCTTTAATCTTTTCACCGCCAAGTGGACTTTTTGGCATTACAATAAGAACGCTGAAGCCAATTACTATAATAATTACTGAAAGGAGCACCCAAAGTTTTGTTTTCATAAAAATTTTCTCCTGCTATTTAATATAATATAGCAGATAATAATTAGTCAATCTATTACTTATCTATTATATGCTGGAAAAACAACCAGCTCCTTATTATTTATTAGTTTTGGAATTAGATCCTCATCTAGCATGGAAAAGCCTTTAGGAATTAGGGAAAGCATTTCTGGCTCAACTACATAAATACCAAGCATTGATCTTAAGTCATCTGTAGCAACGGTAAACTTTGACTTGTGGTTTCTGTGATATTCCAATAAAGACTTAAGGTCTATATCATAATCTTTGGCAGTATTTATGATAATAAAAGTAGATTTTAGATCTTTTCTTATTACATTTAGTGCACCGCCAGAGCCCTCGCCTTTGTCGCAATATTTGATTGCAAGATCAAATTCGATGCCAAATCCAATTTTCTCCTTGACCTTATCAGCCAGGAAGCCCACAGCTATAATAACACTGTCAAATCCTGCGTCTTTTAACTTCGGCAGGTATGCCTTAGCTGCCGGTATAGCCCTGATAGCATCGCCGCCGCCGAGTATTATAATAGCTTGATTTGATGTTGCGGAGCCTAGAGATTTCAACGTTAACGTTTCAACCGCATGTGACCTATTCCTGATATTAGTACCGTCAATTACTTGATCAATCTTCTCAAGAACATTTTTCTTAATTGAAATTGTAATTCTTTCTCTGTCCATAAACTCCAATCATTAATAATACTCATAATTTATCACACCTCTAAAAACAGAGTCAAATATAATTATGATTTTTTATGAGTAGATTAGTACTCTAGATTGAGCTTATTTATTATAATTTCAAAATCTTTCGGAGTGGGAGCTATAAAATCGTTAGGCTTAGCATTGCCAGGCAATGTAATTGTTAGTTTATAAGCATGTAGTAACTGCCTTTGTGCATTTAGTTCTTTGGATAATTGAATAGACTCTTTTGTATTATAAGTGCTATCCCCTAAAACAGGAAAGCCTAATATTTTTGCTTGAGTTCTAATCTGATGTGTTCTGCCTGTTTGTATATCAAATTTAACCAAAGATATTTTATTTTTTCCTTTGGTAAAGTATTTATCGACGTGGTAATTAGATATTGCTATTTTTCCTTTATCATCTCCAATATCGGTAATCATTTTTCTATTAACAGGGTGCCTGCCGAGAAAGTTTACTACTCTACCATCATCGTTTTTAGGCCAACCATAGCAGAGGGCTAAATATGATTTTTTGACAGTTCTGTCTTTTATTTGTTTTGAAAGATAGTACATGGTATCACTATTCTTTGCGATAATCATAACGCCAGAAGTATCTTTATCTAGACGATGTACTAAGCCTGGTCTTGATTCAGAGAGTGGATTTCCTTTTTCAAAAACAGCTTCTCCAATTTTTGGTACATATGCTAACAGTGCATTTGCTATTGTCCCTTGAGGATTACCAGCACCAGGGTGGACGATAATTCCTGGCTGTTTATTTATTACCAGCACGTTATTGTCTTCGTAGATGATATCAAGGTTGACTGCCTCAGGGATTAAATCGGGAGGAGCATTATCTTGAAAATTAATCTCAATCTGATCATTTTCTTTAATTCTATGGCTTGCTTTTTGCTTTTCCTTATTCACAAGGATTAAGTCTTTTTTTAGCAAGTTACCAAAATATGATCTGGAGAAATCAGGAAACCTTTTTGCTAGAAAAGAGTCAATTCTCTCCCCTATTTCGTCTTTATTGACTGTAATTGTAATTTTTTCTTTCATTATTTTAGGTATGTATTAATGTCTGTATCTGCATTTATTCTGTGACGATTTAAAGTAAGCGGTGATTTAAGTTCTCCTAGCCCTGGGTTCGTTGTTACAGCGAAAGAATAGCCTGCACTTTTAACTATGCTGATTGTCTCGTCGTTGTATTTTCCGGCTGGATAGCAAAAACTTACAATCTTTTTGCCGATTATATTTTCAATCCTCTCTTTGCTTTCAGTGATCTCTTTGATCGCCGTTTGAGAAGAGGTCTTTGCTAAATCTGGGTGTGATAAAGTATGCGATCCTAGCTCAATATTGTTTTGAGAAATCTCCAGTATCTCTTTTTCGTTCATATATTGAGTATTATTTTTGTTTCCGATTATATAGGAAACAGCGGTCATATTGTGTTTTTTTAATTCTGGATAAGCGTTTGTATAGAAATCTTTATATCCGTCATCAAATGTTAGGATAATCGGCTTGGCTGGGATTTCGCCCTTCACAATATCTTCAAAGGTTATAGTTGCATATCCCTTGCTTTTGATTGAATCCAATTGCTGGGCAAATTTTTCTGGCGTTACTGACAAATTAATGCCAAGTTGGTCGCTTGTATCTTCGACAATCCTGATATAGTGATACATTAGGATTGGTATATTTAAATCATTGATAGTTTCTTGTATTTTGACATCCTTTTGCTCAGCGATTAGTTGTATGGCAGAAGGGCTTGTCTCTGTGTTTGCTTCAATATTTTCAGGGACAGAATCTCTTGCAGCTATTGGTGCATGTGCTTCTTGCTTCAATACAATTAGGGCCATCAGGGCAATGGCTGTAAAAACTAGCAGAATTATAGGATTGAAAATCTTCTTTTTTTGTTTCATTTTATTCAATTAGACTGGGCTTATTATCATCTATAATATTCTGGTTTTTTATTTTATCAACGACTGATGTTAACTGGCGGTTTCTGGTGGTTGTGACAACTTCAAATTGTTTACTGGTCGAACTTATCCTGTCTCCAAGCGTATCAACTGCTGCAGAGTATTTCTGATATTCTTCGTCGAATTTGTGAATTAATCCAATAATATGTTGAAGGTTTTCCTGATATCGGAAATTAGAATAGGCTTGACCAACCATTCGAAGAATTGCAGTAAAGCTAAATGGTCCAGCTAATACAACTTTCTTGCGCATTGCTTCTTCCCAGACATCGTTCATCTGATCGTAAATGTAGCTAAAGATCATCTCGTTAGGGATAAAAAGTATGACGAAATCGACGGTCTTTTCCTCGGGGTTTATATAATCGCGGGTAGACACTTGTTTGATTTTTTCCTTGACATCTGTGCGGAACTGCATAAAGTGTTTTTTCTTGTCTGTATCGTTTTCTGACTCAAGTGTTTTAACAAGAGCAGAATATGGAAATTTAACATCGATATTGATCTTTGTTTGATCTGGCAGCAGAATAGTAAAGTCCGGTCTGGTGCTCTGTGTCTGTTGTGTTTCGTTTTTAGTATATGAAGTTCCTTCAACAAAGCCGGCCATTTTTAATAAATCTTCCGCTACTTGTTCTCCAAAGGCCCCTCTGAGCTGATTATTGGAGAGCAGACTTTTTAGCTTATCGGTGCTCATTTTCAGATCATTTGTTATCTCTTTATATGATTTTAGTTCGTTTTGAAGAGTTGAAAACGAACGAACCCTATCCTCGTCACTTTTTGTAAGTCTTTCTTCGTTTTTCCTAATATCTTTTCTAATTTCATCAATCAGATTGGATATTGCTGATTTTTTACCGTCAAGATCAACTTTGATTTCATTTTTTTGTGCACCCAAGACTTCTTTTGCTAAAATCAAAAATTGCTCAGTATTATTTTTTAAGGCATCGCTTGATATTCGGGCTATCTTATCTTCAAGGCCTTTTTCTTCAATATCGGATTTGTTACTTTTCCTCAATAACAACGTTACTGCTATAGTGCCAAGCATTGCAGCAACAAATGCACAAACAGTGACTAATATATAATTCATGAAATCCCTTCTTCTGTGTCAACAATTACTAACTTTATTGGTTAATTATATCATACCGAACAAAATAAGAACAAGAATATAAACGATCCTAGTCTTATTAGAAAAAGGCTGAATCATAGCTTCCGATGCTTATTGTTTCCGAAAGCTTTTATGTAAATTTCTAGCCACATCGGAGCTAGGATGAGAGCAATCAAGAGCACGATTGTAAGTTTCTTGAGATATCGCTACCACCTTTGATCTGCTGATCCTATTTTAATGTAATTGTTATGTTTTTCTAAGGAGCTATTTTAGTTTGTTGTAGGTCATTTTTTTTAATCCTTGCCACCAGCAATTAGTAAAGTCCGGGTCTGTTTTTATCTCGGCAAGTATTTTCTTTGCCGATTCTGTTTCGAGGGCTTTTTCTACATTTTCAATCCAATCGCTACATCCGTTATAGCCATGTTCTACAAAAATCTTTGCCTGAATTGCTACTTCTAACCAATCGGCATCTTGAGCAATTATCCCTTCTTTTGTATTTCTAGTATGTTTTTCTTCAAGCATTTTTAGTATACGATCTCCTATTCTATTCGGGAGATTAGCAAATTGTTCTATTTCCGATTCTGTTTCGGCCCTGTGGGTATCAATGTACCTGGCACTTACTTTATTATGGTCGCCGATTCTAGTCTCATGATTGTCATGAAATAGATTTATAGTAGCAGCTTTAAAGGGGTCTGCACCTTCTAGCTCGGCAATGATAAAAGCAATTTGAGCAGAGATGACTATATGGCCAGCAAGTACATCTTTTTCTTCTACTCCTGCAAGTTTAAAACCAATGTGCTCTAATCTTTTTAGCATTTGGATTTCTGAACAAAATTTTCTGATATCTTCCACGGTTATCCTTCTTTATTTTTTCTGTTGCCATAATACCACAATTATTTTGACAAGTGGTAGGTACTAGTGGTATAAATCATTGTGCGTGGAAGCCTGATGTTCAGATACTAGCAACATAAAGCTCTTGCGGTGTGAACAAGCAATAATGAGCTTATTGTAAAAGCTCGCTTTTTCACCGTTAAGCCGCACGGTCTGATTTCCATGGCTTCCCGCCAATTTTCGCCTCACCTAGCTTGCTGGGTGAGGTTTCTCTTTTGTATACTTCACAAAAATGATAAAATATTGTATAGTAAAGAATGAATATGAATAAAAATTTTGACATTGCAATAATTGGTGCTGGACCGGCTGGGATAATGGCGGCTATTTTTGCGGCTAAAAATGGTAAAAAAGTTGTACTTTTAGAAAAAAATGAAAAGATTGGCCGGAAAATATTAGCAACTGGTAATGGCAGATGCAATATTACAAATAGGAATATTGCAGAATCCGATTATCGCGGTTCTGACAAATATTTTATTGCTGATGTATTGAGACAATTTGATCAAGATACTACAATAGATTTTTTTGAGTCCATGGGGCTTATTTTGAAAGAGGAAAATAATGGAAGGATGTTTCCACGAACAAACCAGGCTTCAAGTGTTGTCGACATACTCGGTTTAGAGATTAGACATAATAACATTACTGTATTGACCAGTTTTGAAGTCAAAAATATTATAAAAGATGGGTTTTGGAAAATTACCGATGCTAATGGTCAAATGGTTGAGAGTTCGAAGCTAATAATATCAACTGGCGGGCGTGCGGCATATCAACTTGGATCTTCTGGCGATGGCTTCTTTTGGGCTAAAAAATTTGGTCATATTGTATCACCTATTTATGCTGCCCTTGTCCCTATTGAAACTACAGAATCTTGGCCAAAAGAAGTTTCTGGTATCAAACTAGAAGCAAACGTTGGGGTTGAGGTTGGTGGTAAAATCATTTCACAAAAATCTGGTGACCTTTTATTCACTCATTTTGGATTATCCGGTCCTGCAGTTATGGCTCAGTCAAGTAAGATTGCTCCTCTTCTTGAAGATGGGATTGTAAAATTAAAAATTGATATATTCACTGAATTGAGTGCTGAGGATCTTGATAAAAAATTAGCGATGATATTTTCTAATAGTGGGGCCAAAACGGTTAAAAATTCTTTGATTGGAGTTGCTCCTATTAATATCTTACCGATAATTCTGAGAAATGCCGGAGTGGATGCTTCTAAAAAGGCTGCTGAGATCTCCAAAACAGAGCGAACGAAAATTGTTGATAATATGAAAGAAATGACCCTAACAGTAAAGGAATTAAGACCTCTTAAAGAGGCTCAGGTCACTTCCGGTGGTGTGAGCTTAAAAGAAATAAATTCCAAGACTCTTGAATCTAAAATCGTGTCCAATTTATATTTTGCTGGCGAAGTCTTGGACGTCGATGGTGATTCTGGTGGTTTCAACCTGCAATGGGCTTGGTCTAGTGGCTATGTGGCCGGAAATAATGCTGCAAAATAAAATGTTCTATATATAGAAAACGACCCTGGTGTGGGTCGAATTCTGATCTTGCGAAATGGTTATGAGGCACATTTCGCATGTGCGATTGCTGTGCGCCAAGTGATGGCGAACGGCAGGATGTCCATGCACATGATAGTGCGTAAGGCCAAGTGGGCCTTTCTTCGGTGCGAAGGTAGCGGGTCATGCAAGAAACATTGCAGTCGTTTTGCTACGAGAATGCGCTTGTGTGCAAGTGCGGTTAGGTAGTCTGCTTCTGCATGCTCCAGGCTGAGCGCTAGTATCGAGGCGTCATCACCGGGATCTAGGGTCACTGGATTCCTAATCTCAGCAAGTATAGATTCGCCGAGATTGATGAGATATACCATACGATAGTATCTCTCCCAGCGTGTTAACCGCCGAAATTCGGTTGTTAACTTTGGTGCCGGCACCACAGGAGTGCGTGTTGGGACTGTTGTTGGCATTGAATGCCTCCTCTGGGTAGGATATATGAAACGCCAAAAGTACATGGCGCTTTTTTATTGCGTCAAACAAGAGAACTCTTGTTAGACAACCTTGATATTATAAACGTAAAGTCACTGTTTGTCAACAGTTTAAGAGTCCAGGACAAAAATTATTTAAGGCTTTTCATCTTTTGAATTAAAAGTTTTCTGGCATCAATTTGATGATTCTCATTTATTAACGATGGTCTCTCGATACCTGTCCTTTGTATGTATATACGCATTGCTTCTTTATATTCATCTAGCAAAGTCTTGATAATTTCATCGAAAAAGGCTGGATCATCGTCATACTGCGCAGGATAGCTTTCCTCTCCTTCTTGGCTCGGTATAGGTATATAAGCTAAAGGAAAAAGATTGGCTTTTCCATCAGGCTTTAGAACTCTAATTACCTCTCTTAGTGAGTGGATAATACTTTCTCTTGTTCTTAAATATTGGGGAATTGAGTTATTCGAATATATTAAATCGATGCTTTCGTCAGGGAATGGTAATTTCTCGGCTCTTGCTTTTATAACATGCCGTGCGTGTTCTTCTTCGGCAAAAGGGTCAATATTGACGACCATTTTTGGTTCATACCAAGCTTCTAGCTCTCGTGCAAAACGCTGGGTCGGACCTGAGCCAAGATCCAATACAACTTTATCTTTTACTTCTTTATATAGTGGGCCAAAGATATCTTCGTATGATCCAAGTCCCCTATCGGTACGCTGTATTTGAGTGTCTGCGCCTTCAATCGACCGAAGTGTATTTACTTCAGTTTTTGGAGGCATTATTTCTCCAAGACCACTAGGGATTTCGCCAGGCAATCGATTCCTTTTTTAAAAATAGTTTAAAATTTTAGACTTTAAAACCAATACTTCTTTTGGGTTCATCGGCTTCTTTGATCTGTCCGAAATTTTTCTCATAGAGCTTCAAATTTTCTTCGATTACTTTAACAATTCTTTTCATATGGCCAGGGCTAGTAACAATACGTGAAACTAAACTTCCTTGTGGCGGAAAAACATTCAGGAAATCCAAGACAAATTCTTCGGGTGTGTGCTGAACTATTAGGTTGTTTGAATAAGCTCCCTTGATAGTTTGATCGTCAGCTTTGATATTAACTTCATTTTGTCCCATATATTTCCTTTATTTATATTATTATTCCGCCGATAAAGTTTTGCTCGAAAACAAGCTTATTGTTATTGTATATTTTTTCGTTGCCTATAAAATCATCGATATCACCCTTTATCTTACTAATATACCACCATTCTTCTCTACGGTAATTTGATGGTCCGCGGAACGGTTTATCCTTGTCCATTTCCAGTAATGTTTCTTTTAGAAATTTGAAGGTTTCGTCTGTAAAATATTCGTCATTTCGGTACTCTGTTTTCATGCCACCGCTATATGACATGGTCCAAATTGGTTGATTTTTGTAGTAGACAACTTCTTGCCCTGGTGCACAAAAATGTCCAGCGTATGAATCACGAAAATACCATTCCCCTTCTCTGTATTCTAGCTCCTTAAAGCCTGGCCTCTCGGGAAGGATGCGTGCTTCATTTGCAGCATAGCCATTTGCGTTTGCTTTGAACAAGAAGTCTTTAAATTTATTTTGGTCTAAATTCATGGACTAATTATACCAAAACCAACTTAAACAGAAACCCCTCGGGCGAGAGGCTCTGCGCGAGGGGTTGGGTCAGTGGAATATCGGCCAAAGGATGCCAGTAGCTATGGCGGCGATCCCGAGGGCGATATCGAGGAGTAGGTGCATTGTTTCGATGTTCTTCTGATCGTTATATATCATCAGGACAATAGCGATCATCAGAATCATTGAGAATGTCAGCAATCCATGAGTAAGTGGATTACTATCGCATGAGATCAGGGCACTTAGCAGCCCAGAGGCTATTATTAGTCCGATCCTTATTACGACGATAGACTTCTCAGTACCAATCTTTACTGGCAGTGTTGCTTTCCCTAGTGTCGGATGAGAGTCGACAGGGACGTCTTTGAAATCCTTGAAGATCTCACGCACATTCATAATAACAACAATAAATACTGCAACTAGTATCGAAGCAAGACTAAATACTACTGTTAGTGGAAACAGCGCTGGAATGGCGGTGGTGATCGCCACAATTACCATCGATAATCCAGTGACCTTTTCGGTTTTGTGGTAAGTGAAACCGAAGAAGATCATAAGTATGCTCAAGAGCATACCGTTTATTTCCCGGATTAGTGCGACTGATCCTACGGCCAGTAGACAGAGGGCAGAACAGAACGATTCGTACGTCTCGCCCTTGTCGGAAGCAAAGGTTTTTCCTGCCAGACTATCCCGATGACGGTCGTGCCAATCATTCAATGCTACAGTGGCAGAGAATATAGTAATAGTCACGATTGCTGGCATGATGGCCAGCTTGTAGTCCAGGCCAGCAAGATTGAAGCTGGCAAATACAGTAAATGCTGTGAACAAGCCAGCGGGTAACCGCAAAGCTTCAATCCAGGGCTTCATAACATCACCTCATGCAGAGTGGATTTATCTCTTTTGGAGATGAGCTCAATATAACAAAAAAGAACAAAATAGCAAATCTCAGTCTAGGTGTTTAGTACAATTGATCACTCCGAATTTGTGCTTACCATCTCCTCGTAATTCTATTTTAGAGACGGAGGTATTATCGAACTGAAGAAAGAAGGCTTTCTCTCTTGGTATTTGCATGATTTGACTGAAAAATGTCCCCTTCCAGCCACCATGAGTAATTATCAATATAGTATCATTTCCGCTATGATTTTTTAATAAATGTTTTAGAAATTTCCTGATCCTTCTTTTAACATCATAAAAGTTCTCGCCATTTTCTGGTCGCCATTTCCTATCATTTGCGGCGTCTTTTGCCTGTTTGTAATCCTTCATTGTTTTGCCATCAAAAACGCCAAACTTACGCTCTCTTAGCATGGGTTCATATATTGTGGGTATGTTCTGGTGGCTTTCTACTATGGGAACAAGCGTTTCTTTTGCTCTTCCAAGATCGCTGCAATAAATAAAATCAATCTTTTCGTTTTTTAATCTGCTAGCTACTTTCTTAGCCTGTTCTTTGCCTAGTGCTGATAGTTTTCCGGGATTTTGACCCTGAATTATTTTCTTTGCGTTATCCTCTGTCTCACCGTGTCTTACAATAATCAATTTCATTTAAAATCCTTGTTTTGGTGAAAATTTAATTCCAGACTTTTCTAATTGGGGGATAAGCAATTCTGTAGGCAAGCCGTATAGAAAAGAAGAAAGCGAGCCTTCAACTTTTTTGATTAACGATGCTCCATAAGGAATACCAGGGTAAAATGCACCAGACCAAGTCAGCACAGGCATATTTTCTATGCAATTATTAATTTCTTCTTCGGAAAATTTTCTAAAATAAACTTTTGTGACAGCAGCTCCTGAGAATCTAAAGTTATTGATGCTATCGATGTAACAAAAGCCGCTATAAATAAAATCAACTGAATCAGACTGTAGTTTAAGCATTTCTTTTGCTTCATTTAATGACTCTGGTTTTTCAAGCACTTTGCCACTTTCATGAACACAGAAGGTATCAGCGGCAATAACTATTGCCTTTTCTTCTTTGGAGATCTTTTCCGCTTTAGCAATAGCGATCATCTCTGCTCTTTTGGCAGGATCACTATCTTGAATACTTTTTTCGTCGATATCGGCAGGTATCGTGATATATGGAAAATTAAGTGATGAGATTATATTTTTTCTGGCTTGTGAGCCGGAAGCTAAAATTATCTTTGTCATAATCATTTTCGTGTAAATTATAAATGAATTTGTATGGTTGGCGTGGGATCGCAAATCTGCGATCCCACGCCAACGGAAACGGTCTCATGCGGCCTGGTCAAATGGTCCATAGGCTTGTGCAATATCTGCATGAAGATCGAGTATCTGCTCGAATTCTTCAGGCACAAAGTCATCGGAGTTGAACTGGCCAACGAGATTGGATAGCGGTTTAGCGATGGAACTTATGCCACCACAAAGTGCTATCCATTGTAATGCGGGGATCGCCTCACCTCTGATGGCAGGGTCGGATGATGTGAGACCCTGCTTTGCAAGGATGCAAGCGATTTCACAGGCGAATTCCTCATCGTAGAGGAGGGTAACCATCTCGGGGATGTTCAGGCAAATCGCGGCTGATGCAATACTGCATAGCTCAGGGTTGCCGGAATCCCAAGCGGCGTAGAAGCCGTTAAGATTACCCGTGTTAACAAGAGCGAGAGCAATGTCTCTTATCTTTTGCTCTCTTGCCGTGCCTTCGAGGCGGCTGGCTACTCTGAACTGCCGATAATCCGGGGTGCGCATAAACCCATCCTCCTTTTCACAAGATAGGGCAGTTTCTATAAATATGATAGCAATTTAATAATATTAAAAACTAGTGGTCGTTATTTCTTATTAAACCTTTTGTTCTGGCAGATGTCGGCGGCGACGTCGAAGATCATTTGTTTAATGCTCTCTGGCATTTGCCGACATTGGCAATGTTTGGCATGCTCAATATGCCAATTGATTCTCTCTTTAGTGGTTGGATTCTTGGGCATTTTGTTGGCCAAGTGCCACTCCTTGTTGATTTTTCCCATTGATTACACCGCTTTAAACTATTGCAATGTTAATTTTCCTCTGACTGTGCCCCAGGCATATGATTCATATTTATCTAAAATAGGCATGTTATCTACCAGTAGTTGGCAACTTGAAAAGAGAATTTTTGATTTGAAGCTAAGTTTAGCAATATCTTCTTTTATCTGAGATTTACCTAGATCTCCAGAAAGCAGCAACTTATTCTTCGGTATAGTGTTAAGCAGATTTAAATTTAGCAGGGTTTCAATATTCTTAATAAAGATTACTCTTTCTTGAATATCCGGGAGTTTTTTTAATACGGTATGAAAAAAACTTGTATCACCGCTTTTTATGATGATTAAATTGGCTGATTTTGCAGCATTAATCTCAGTTATATCTTCGAGATAAAAGAGATTGTTTTCTTGATCAGTATCGTCAAGCTGATTCTCAATTTCTTCTTTTGCTGCCGGAAAGGCAGTAAAAAAGAGAACTTTTGAACCATTCAAGAATAAATTGGCAACAGCGTCAATGGCAAAAAATGAAGCACCGCTCCCCTCTTTGCCATGTATAATCATTGACAAGTCGTTTTCTGAGAGATCAATGGCTTTGCCATTTAATAATATTTTTTTCATTTTATTCCCTTTAAACTTTACTATCTGGGCATATGTCTGAGTATGGGCACAGTTTGCATTGGTAACTATCTGGTTTGGCAGTCATATCTTGTTTTCTGATTCCTTCGGCAACTTCGAAGATCATCTGCTTGGTATTATCAAGATCTTTAAGACTGAATGTTTTACTGCCCATAAGACCAGATTCTATAAAAATTAGAGACGTTTTTGGAATTATTTTATATTTTTCATACCAAGCAAGAGCATAGATCATCATCTGAGTTGAATCTTTTATTCTTCGATCGGCATCTTTTTGTTCTTTAACGTCTGAGGTTTTGAAGTCTCTTATTTCGGTTGTATCCCCTTCTCCACAGACCAAGTCATAACGGCCATTTACTCGAACTTTATTTTCATAAAATTCGAAAGCATCTTCAACTTTGGTCGGCATGGTCGGATTATTCTGGTCTTCATCGTAGAACCGGGTCAGTGTAATTATCCCTTGCTTATGACGAAGCTCTTCCTGATCACGAGTAATAAAGCCAATACTATGAAAAGCTTGATTGTAATCAGCTACTAATTGATCAAAAGTTGGAGTTGCGCCATTTATTTTTCTTGAAAAATAATGATCAAGAGCTGCATGAATCGCTGTGCCGTACATAAGATAGTGGTTTTCTAAGAGCGGTATCTTTATTACATGAGCAAAGTAAAACTTTTTTGGACATGAAAAATAATCATCAATTTGCTGGCGTGAGAGTCTGATAATATCGGCGGTAAATTTATTTGGGAGTTTGGCCTTTTTAAGCTCAAGTTTTTTAAACCGTTCAATCTTTTCTAACGGGGAGAGTTTGTGCTTTAGTTTATCGGTATCTGGCTGGTCCAGGAGCTCTAGGACGAACTGAGATAGCTTTTTCGTACGCTTACCTCCATAATCCTCTGCTGAGGTCAAAAAGAGATAGTTCTTGGCACGAGTGGCAGCGACATAGAACAATCTTCGCTCCTCTTGCAGATGAAAGTCCCCCTCAGGGAGTCTTTCCTTAATGAGCTCTTGTGGAATAGGTAACGGATCTCTCCTATTTCTTCCGGGAAATTTATCTGAAACACAATTCACTATAAAAACGACTGGCCACTCTAATCCTTTTGAGGCATGAGCCGTCAAAATATTAATAGCATCAATATCTGGGTCGATGTCGGAGGTGATAACTTCATCCCCTACTTCTAGAATTAGCTCTAGATTATTCAAGAAAGCGTGTACTCCTTTGTCGTCGCTAGAGTGATTGAATTGGGCAATCCTGTCAAAAAATTTCGCAATATTGTAAATCTTTAATTCATTTTCAACCGACGTTTGTTCTATCAGTTTTTTTAGATACTTTTTTTCTTTTAGATAATCATAAAGGACTTCACCGCAGGGATCATTTTTCTTTTCGGAATATGACTGAATATCAAGGATTAATTCTTTTAATTTACCATTCTCATTTATGTCATCATTAAAAAGAGATTGTCTCTCTGATTGTTCTAGGATAGTTTTTAGCGAGCGGTTGTATCTTTTTGCTTTAGTATAATATTCAGCTAAAGTCTCATGAGATATGGAGTAAATCTCTGAAGTTGCGAGTTGGTATAGGGCTAATGAGTCGTCTGTATAAACAAGAGATTTTAGGAATGCCACGAGCATTTTGATCTCTGTTTGTGAGAATAAACCGGAGGTACCGGAGAAAATATATGGAATGCCGGCAATATTTAGTGACTGCAGGAAAGGTTCGGCTTGGCTGTTAGCTCTTACGAGTAATGCAAAATCATTATTCTTAAAATTATGTTTTTCTTTTAGTCCTTTAATTTTTTCGACAACTTTATCTGCTTCGCAACTAAGATTATCGCAGAATAATAATTCTGGATTGCTACCGTGCTTGGGCGAAATTAGCCTCTTATTAATATTGTTTTGTATTTCTAACCGATCTGGATTATTGTGGCTGATTAATTTGTATGAAGAATCCAGGATTTCCTGTGTAGATCGGTAATTATTATTTAGGACTACTTGTTTTGCATCAGAATAATAATCTACGAAATCCATAATGTTGGAAATGGATGCGCCTCTGAAACGGTAAATGGATTGGTCATCATCTCCAACTACGGTGATATTTTTATCTCGACTTGCCAGTAGTTTTACAATTTCATTCTGAGCAAGGTTGGTATCTTGAAATTCATCAACCAAGATATATTTGAAGCGATCTTGGCACTCATTTAAAACTTTTTTATTTTCTTTTAATAATTTATAAGTTAGGTATATCTGATCGCCGAAATCAAGGTTACCTGATTGGATCATTAAATCTTGATATCTTTGATAGGCACTTGCTAATTCAAGTATTTTTTCAGCCTCGATGATCTCATCTTTAGTGTTTGCCTTGGCTTTATTTTGTTGCGCAAATCCAAGATATTGTTCTGAGTTAATTAATTCGTCTTTGAGTCTGGAAAAGTGATTTAACAGAGCGCTAATATGCGAAAGTGGATTTGCGATCGGACGAAAATAATTTAAATCAAAAGCGTAGATATTTTGGCGCATGAAAATCGCTTGTTCAGTTGCCGTCAAAACTTTGAAATTGGCTGGCAAACCGAGGTCTAGAGAGAAGTCCCTAAGCAGTCTGTCGCCAAAAGCGTGAAAGGTGGAAATCCACATGTCTGTATAGCCGTAAGGAACTAATTGATCAACCCTCTCCTCCATCTCGGAAGCGGCTTTTTCTGTAAAAGTAAGAGCTAGGATTTCTGAGGGTTTAGCAATTTTTCGTTCTATCAGATAAGCGATACGACGTGTGATAACTGTTGTCTTGCCTGTTCCCGCACCGGCAATAATCAAAAGCGGGCCAGTATTATGAGCTACTGCTTGGGCTTGGGCTTCATTTAGGCCATCTAAAATTTTGCTTTTTGATGGACTGTGTGAGAATAGATCCTGCTGCATGAGACTATTATAGACGAACGAACAGAACTTGAACACCTATTGACATATAATATATATAGTGATATAATAAAGATATATTGTTAGAGTCAGGTTTTTTGCCTACCCTAGCATTCCGCCCCCTCAGGATATTTTAATATGCTGGGGGGATTTTTTAACTGTTATTGTTTGTATCAGGAATTTTTAATTACAATTGTTTCAAGGGTATTCGCCACATCCTCGCATCTATCAGTAATGCTTTCAAGTAGCTCATATATTTCTTTTTTCTTAATAAGTTCGATGGCGTCTTTTTCTTCATTGAATAATTTTTCAAGAGTTTTACGATGATGATCATCCGCTTCATTCTCAATAAAATTCACAAATTCGCAGTGTTTAAGAACTTCATTCTCACCTTTTTTGTGACTCAAAGCTTTTATGCCTTTAGCTATTTCGGTAATTGCTTTTTCGGACAGATGCAAATATAGGAACGTATCCTTTGGAATTGGTTCCATCCTATAAATGTACATTCGGTGTATTGCCATATCCATTACATCGACAATATCATCGAGATGACTTGCTAATGAGGCAATATCCTCTCTGTCTATAGGAGTAATAAAAGTCTGATTTAGAGTCATTATTATTTTATGAGTGATTTCGTCAGCAGAATGCTCGATTTTCTTTATTCTAATGGCTTGGCGCTTCACATCATTGTTTTCTTCGAGATCACGAAAGATACGTACGGCTTTTTGTAGCTCTGCGACCTGTTCTTCAAAAAGCTTAAAGAAGTCGATATTTTTAGGGAAAATTTGCATTGCTACTCCTTAGCTAAAAAGTTTAATTATATGATAAGTTGTGAAAGAAAATATTGCAGCTAAAGGGATGGTAAGAAGCCAAGCCCAAACAATACTTAGTGTTATTCCCCATCGGACAGCTGACATTCTCTTAGCTGCACCTACTCCGGAGATGGCGCCAGTGATTACATGAGTTGTGCTTACGGGAACGCCCATATGAGTAGCTACGAAGATGCTGATAGCACTTGCTGTTTCTGCTGCAAAGCCATCGATGGGCCGAAGCTTTGTAATTTTTGAGCCCATAGTCTTGACTATTCTCCAGCCACCAAATAATGTTCCAAGCGCAATTGCGCCATGACAGGATAATACTATCCAAAGCGGAATATCAAATGTTTTCATGATGCCAGCAGAAAATAGAAGACTAGCAATGATGCCCATTGTCTTTTGTGCATCATTACCGCCATGACCAAGACTATAGAGAGCAGCAGAAAATAGTTGTAGTATTTTTGACCACTTGTTCACCTTGGCAAGTGGCTGTTTTTGAATAAGCCAGCTAATGGTGGTAATTAGAACTAATCCTATAACTAGACCGATAGTGGGGGCTAAAACAATAAAAATTAAGGTTTTAGTCCAGCCACTTGCAATAATGACTCCAAAACCTGCTTTGGCGATTGCTGCTCCGGCATATCCACCGATAAGGGCGTGTGAAGAGCTAGTTGGCAGACCTAAATACCAAGTAGTTAGATTCCAAATGATAGTGCCGACTAATCCTGCAAGGATTACTATTTGATCTACTTGACTGATATCAATCATGCCCTTGCCAATTGTTTTTGCAACAGCAGTACCAAATACTAAAAAGGCGATAAAATTAAAAAAGGCTGCCCATATGACAGCTTGTTTTGGCGATAGAACACGGGTTGAGACTACGGTTGCAATAGAGTTTGCAGCATCATGGAACCCATTAGTAAAATCAAAGACCAGCGCCAGAATTATAATCACTATTATGAGAATTAGTGTAGTTGTTATCATCCTTTGTCATACTATCAAGGGCAATTAGTTTCTGTCTAGTAAAGTTATCAACAAGTGCAATTATCCTTTATGACAATTGACAATGGCCTCGCTATAAGATATAAAGTGTCAGAGCCTATAGTTAAGCCTCTCCTTGCAAAAGCAAGAGGCCACTCCTGTGAGAGAGCTATAGGTTCATTCCAACGGGCGGCTACCTTGCTGACCCGTTTTTCTATATATAATAAAAACCACCCATAAATTAGGTGGTTTGCTCTCTCATGCTTCCTCACCAAATGGTGAGGAAATCATCAAAGAACTTTGCAGCTACTAGGTATTCCACTAGTCTCTGTCAACAATTATATTATAACACACTTATTAGTGATTAGTCAATAGGTAAAGCAATGGGCGGCTCGATATACTAACCGAGCCGCCCTATGTAAAGTCTCCCAGAAGCCTGGCCGAACAGGCATGTGCGAGTGCGCGTTTCACACTTTAGCACCAGTTTCTCTTGATCCGATATATTTCGGAGAGCAGGCGTGGTCTGGGGCCGCCATAGGATGAAAGCATCCTCTTTCGAGGACCCTGCTAGGTGCAGGCAAGAAATGCCATATTTAATATGGCAAGGGGGTATTGCAGCATAGCTGCTTTTTTGTGTTTCACTGTAGTTCCCGTGATGGCACGGCTTGATATATGCACTCCGTTTAACATCTTTCGTTCTCAGATTTCTCCGAAAGGTGCATAAGAGCTAGATGCCGCTCCCTCCATCACGGGAACTACTCACATATTTCGACGCAAAATCTGTTACCTCCTTTGCATGCGAAGTTTCACAAACGTGTAGAATCATACTACTTTTTTTAAGAAAGGTCAACAAAAAAAGCGTTTTAAAACGCTTTTTTTGTTTTTAGATGGATTCAATTAAAGTGACTTTGTGAGCATTTACTTTAATTGATCATCAAGCTTAGACTCTAAATCCGATTGAGATCTCATTCCAACCATAGTATCTATCGCTTTACCATCTTTGAAAATTATAAATGTTGGTACGCTCATGACGCCAAAGTCCAAGGCAACATCTCGTAGTTTATCAATATCAACCTTTATTATTTCAACTTTTTTTATATTCTTATAATTATCAACCATACCGTCTAGGATTGGTCCCATCATTTGACATGGACCACACCACTCTGCATAGAAATCGGCCAAAACAGGTTTATCGCCTTTAACTATTTTCTCAAACTCATCTTTAGTTTCTGGGTGCAAAATTGCCATAAGTACTCCTTAATTTAATTATATTTTGGTTTTTTTCTATTGTTTATCTTTTGTTAGTTTCTCTGCCTCTTTCTGAAATTTTGAGGCGCTACCGAAACTCTTGTATACAGAGAGGAAGCGTAGATACGCTACTTCATCAACCTCTTTCAATCTTTCAATAACGAACTTACCTATTTGTTTGCTCGTAATATACTTGGTCTTGAGTTTAGTAATGTCGTGCTCAATGCTATCAATTGTACTCTCAATTTGATTACAGGAAATCGGTCTTTTTTCTAAAGCAAGATGAATGCCTCGAGCCAATTTTTCTCTTTCATATTCTTCAGAAATACCATTTCGCTTTATCACTTTAAGTCGAGGTGACTCTATTCTCTCATATGTAGTAAAACGATAATGACATCGCAAACATTCCCTTCTTCTCCGTATTAGACGACTGTCGTCCCGTGAGTCTAGAACCTTTGTGTCTGATTTTTTACATTCTGGGCAAAGCATAGGTTTAGTATAAAGATTATAAAATAATAAAGTAGATATAGTATACATTTATTATAATACCGCTATATATAGTAGTCAATACCCAGAAGCAGAAAGTAAAGCAAAATGAAAAACAGACTGTTAACAGTCTGTTTTTCTAGTAACTATGTATTTGACTATTTTAATTTTCTGCGGATGAATGCAGGAACTTCAAGCTCATCTTCATCGTTTTCCTCTTCTACAATCCTTTGGTCCATAATTCGAGGAGGCTCAGGCTCTGAGAAAAATGAAGCTCTCTCATTTCGTCTGAGTATTTGAGAAGATGGAATGTTTGATACTGGTGTTTCAGCCGGAGAGAAAAGTTTCTTCTGGGTTCTATTCTGTTCTGATTCAAAACCGGTAGCTATAACTGTAATTTTGACTTCTCCTTGCATGGCTTCATCGATGATGGCGCCAAAGATAATATTGGCATCAGCATCTGCTGCTTCAGTGATAGCTTTTGCAGCTTCATCGATTTCATACATACCAAGATCTGGACCGCCAGTAATGTTGAACAAAATGCCTTTTGCTCCATCTATTGAAAGCTCAAGAAGTGGCGAATCAATAGCCGCTCTAGCTGCTTCGATAGCTCTGTTGTCTCCTGTGCCGTGACCTATACCCATTAGGGCGCTACCAGCATCTGACATGATAGCTTTAACATCGGCAAAGTCAACGTTTATAAGACCATGGTAGATGATAAGATCAGCAATGCCCTGAACACCTTGTCTGAGGACATCGTCAACAATTCCAAATGCGTCAAAAAGCGAAGTCTTTTTATCTATTACCTGTAGTAATCTATCGTTTGGAATGGTAATTAATGTGTCTACTTTTTCTTTCATTTCGGCAATACCGAGCTCGGCGATTTTCTTTCTTCGCATACCTTCAAAAGTAAAAGGCTTGGTAACAACACCAACTGTCAAAGCTCCGAGTTCTTTTGCAATATCTGCTACGAAAGGAGCGGCACCAGTGCCAGTACCACCACCCATACCACAAGTAACAAAGACCATATCAGCACCTTTTAAGGCTTCATATACTTCTTCTTTGTTTTCCTCAACAGCTTTGCGACCAACTTCTGGATCAGCACCAGCGCCTAATCCTCTAGTTGACTCTTTGCCTATCTGAATTTTTACAGGTGCTTCATTGAAAGCGAGTGCCTGAGAATCTGTATTAATTGCGATAAATTCAATACCACGCAGCTTCGAATTTATCATTCGAGTGACTGCGCTCCCTCCAGAGCCGCCAACGCCAATAACTTTGATATTGGCAAAATTGGCTAATTCCGAATTCTTTTCAATCATGCTGGTCCTTATGGTATGAATACTTAATACTTTTATGGTATGAAATTTTTAAATGCAGACTTGAATTTACCAACAATTTTGTCAATTCCTGGTATGTCAAAATTTAATGTAGAGGGGGTATTAGAACTGTCTTTGCCCCAATACATCAAACCTATGCTTGTAGAATATATTGGATCATCTAACTTGTCAATAAGGCCGGAGATCTCAATGTTCGGTTTGCCATAAGCCGCTGGCAATCTCATTGTTTCTTTTGTCATTTCAATAATACCATCAATTTTCGAGCCACCACCGGTAATGATAACACCTGCAGGTAGGGCGACATTGCAGTCTAGTCGTGTGAGGTTATCTTTTATTAAAGAGAAAATTTCATTTAATCGTGCTTCTATAATCTCAGCTACATACCGAAGATTTACTTTTCCATCCTCATTTTTATCTAGTTTAGAAAGGTCAATTTCTTCTTTCTCTCCAACTCTATCAGGAAGAGCATAGCCATATTTTATCTTTATAATCTCAGCAAGATCAATATTAGTTCGTAATCCAATAGCAATATCATTTGTTATGTGCATCGATCCTACCGGCACTACGCCGCATGTTATCAGTTCGCCCTCTTCGTAAACTGCATATGAAGTGGTAGCTGCACCAATATCTACCAGCATAACTCCAATATCCATTTGTCTTTTTGTTAGCAAAACTTTAGCAGTAGCTAACGGAGAAAACACCATTTCTGTGCTTGCAAGCCCTGCTTGCTCGACGGAGCGAAGTAATGATTTCACAGCGTTTGAGGAAGCGGAAATAATATTTGAAAGGACTTCTAGTCTAATGCCTGTCATTCCGATAGGATCTTTTACTACCTCATTGCTATCAATAATAAAGTTCATCGGCAAGACATGAAGAACTTCTCTGTTGGGTCGACTTGGAATTGCGCGTGCTGCTTCGATTACACGTAGTGTATCTTCCTGGCTAATCTCACCATCTTGCCTAGAAACAGCTATGACTCCCCTGCTTTGTTCTGACTCGATGAAAGGTCCGGAAATACCAAGAGTGGCATTATCTATTGCAAGTCCAGCCATTCTCTCAGCTTCATTTAGCGATGCTGATATTGCTGAAACAGTTTCCTCAATATCGACAATCACGCCCTTTCTGATGCCTTGATTTTCGCTTTTACCTACGCCAATAATGTCGATTGAACCATTATCAATTTTACCAACACACGTAATAACCTTTGTGTTTCCTATATCTATACCGACTGAAATGTTGGATTCTCGCACGGTTCCCTCCAAAAATGACTTTTCTATAAGGTAAATTTTACCTTATAGATGATTACTTCGCAAGACTACAATACTAGTTTCTTAATGTATGGCAAGAATATTAAAAGCGCAACTACGATGGCAATGATGGCACTGATTAGGACTGCACCAGCCATCGCGTCTTTAACAGCCCTTATAATATTATGTTTTTCTGGATGCAGAACATCAAAGACCTTTTCAATTGCTGTGTTTATTATTTCAATCGCAAAGACAAGAATTACAGCCATAAATAATATTGCTGCTTCGATTCTCGAGACCTCAAGTATATATGCGGTTACCCCTACGAGGATAGTGGCGATTGCATGTACTCTGGCATTTTGTTCTGATTTCAGAAGAAAGATGACGCCTCTGATAGCATTATCAAAGCTTGAACATAATTTTCCAAAACTAAAAGGTTTATAGCTAATGGGACCGTTTGGATTACATGATCTTGCTGCTACTTCCTTAGATGTATTTTCTTTCATATATTTCTTTCTAGAGTTTGCAATTAATTCTATCTGCTGCTTCTTGCCAAACATTTTCATCTTCTTCGTGATCAAATCCGAGCAAATGTAATAAGCCGTGTTTGATAACGTCAGACAAATCCTCCTCCTTCTCATCAGTAACTTCAGGGCTTATTGCTATACTTCCTAAAATTTTTGTAGGAGCCTCTTTAATTTCTGGTTGAGGAAAAGATAATACATCTGTAGGTTTATCTACGCTGCGGTATTTGGTATTGAGATTTGACATATCATCTTTGCCGACGAAAATAATTTCTAAAAAACTATTTTGGATGCCAAATTCTTCAAGCATATCGTTGACAATCTTTTCCACTAATTCTGTGTTAACAATGTTGTTGGTTCTATTGTCAATATCAATTTTATTCATTTATGAAAGCATCCTTTGATGATAGATAGATCCTAGGGTCTCGATCAGAGACTCCTTAATTTTTAATAAATCATTCTGTGAGATGCCAGAATTTTCAAATTGACCTTCAGAGGCCTTGTCATCCATAGCATTGTTAACTAGTTCGGCCATCCCTTCCTGCGTCAGATTTGGTATGGCTCTAGCCGCTGCCTCGCAGGAATCAGAAAGCATCAATATAACGGCCTCTTTTGATTGCGGCGTAGGTCCAAAATATTTGAAGTCGGTTTTTTTGATCTTTAGGCCTTTTTCTTTAGCTCTTTCATAGAAATATAGCACTCTTGTGGTGCCATGGTGTTCTGATATTAGATTGATTACCTCTTCTGGCAGATGATTCTCTATAGCAATTTCTACGCCTTTTTTAACATGGGAGATAATCTTACTCGCGTCTTTGCGAATTGATTCAGCATCCTCACTATGAGGTATTTCAGCGCCTGATTGGTTCTCTATATATTGGGCCGGCGATTCTAATTTACCGATGTCGTGATAGTATGCACCGAGCCGCACCAATAATGCGTCGCAGCCAATAGACTTAGCAGCTTTTTGGGATAAAATAGAAACATTTATGGAGTGATGATACGTTCCTGGTGCCTCATAAGACAATCTCATCAAAAGTGGATGAGAAAGACTTTCAAAGCGGTACATCTGTCTTAAGGCCATGACCGAGTCTTTGAATATTGGTATAAAGAGGAAAAAACCACTATTTATTAATATTCCCAATAAAAATGAAACTATCAAAATCACAGTAAGCCTGGCATATATATTCAGATAAAAAACAGAACTGACTGTCTCTGCCAGAAACACCAATAGAAATATTGTTAATCCTATACATATAGGTAATATGGATATTTTGAATAGATTCTTTTTCATTTTATTGTGAAAGTTTCGATCTAACTACTGCTGAAACTTTTGAACCGTCTGCAAGACCCTTGGTCTTTTGCATCACAAGAGCAATTACTTTTCCCATATCTTTCATCTCGTTGGCACCAGTTTCTGCAATTGATTCGGCGATAATCGTACCAATTTGTTCATCGGACAAATCTTCTGGTAGATATCTCTTGATTATTTCTACTTCACCCTTTTCCTTATTGGCTAAATCGGGTCTGTTTGCTTTTTCATATTCACTAATTGAATCTAGGCGTTGTTTTACTTCTCTTTTGAGAATTTTTATCACGCCCTCTTCTGCCAGTAGTTGTTTTTCGGCAATCTCAGCGTTTTTAATAGCGCTTTTTACCATACGCAAAACAGAGACGTTAGTCTCTTCTTTTGCTTTATAGCTCGTAATAAAATCTTTCTCGATTCTTTCTTTTAGATTCACGGTAAAAATCCTCAATACTAGATTATAAATGTCGCTAATTTACCAACCGCGTTTGAGCTTATTAATCTCGTTTCTTCGAATTGCAGACTTGCGTCTTTCGCCACGATTAATATCTTTTTCAAAGAATCTTCTTGTTTTAGCCACAGTCAAAACTCCGCTTTGTTGTACTTCGCGGTTGAATCTCCGAACCATGACATCAAGTCTTTCTTCTCCTTTGCGTCGAACCTCGATCAAGTAAATCACCACCTTCCGGTATTTCAGATTTAAATATTTAATATGAGAAATTATAGCTTAAAAGTCTAAAAATGGCAAGTCCTAAAATCTCAGGCGATTGGCCCTAATTTTTCTCCGCCTAGAATATGCCAATGTAGATGTTGTACGGCCTGGCCAGAGTCTATCCCTGAATTTGTGACTAATCTATAGCCAGACTTGTCGATTTCTAACATTTTAGCAATTTTGTTGGCAGTTATAACTAAATTCCCTATTAGCTCTGCATCTTGGATTGTAAAATCTGCCACTGATTGCAGATGCTTTTTTGAAATTACTAGAATGTGAATCTTCGCTTGTGGATAAATATCTTTAAGCGCAATAAAATCTTTGTCCTCATAGACAATATCTGCAGGTATCTCTTTATTTACTATTTTGCAAAAAATACAATTTTTCATGGCAAATGATTATAATTAGCTGCTAAAAACTAATTTTCGAATAAAGCTTAGGACAGGACTCTTTTTCTTTCTAATTTTTCTAACATAGCTATGTTTTTTGACAAAGATTTCAGTTTTAACCACATTATTCCAGCTGTTATGCAGCCATTCCTCTTGAAGAGCAAGCATTTTCCCTAATCCTCTCTGTCTTAATTCATTGTCAACAACATCTCCTCGATGAGGAAATTTGGAAAATTTGGGTAATGGTGAGGCAAAGCCATGTGCATAATGACATAGCTCATGGGCAATAGTGACATCAATAATATACTCTGGAACTTCGTGATTTTTGTAGTAGCCGGTTATTTTTATCTCTGTATCAGAGTTTTTATTGAATCTATTAATCTGACGAATACTAGCAAGTCTCCTTTTGGCTTTGCGACCAAAGTGAATATGGATATCATTCAATTTTTTGACATCGCTAAAATATTTCCCCCAGATCATATCTAATTTTTGTTTTAACCAATAATTGTCTCTCATAGTGTTATGAGCTCCTCTCATATTTAAAATGAACTAGATAAATTATCTCACAGAACTTCCAAAAAGCAACAAATTAGAGCTTACTTTAGTTGTAGATGTTGACAAAAAAATGATATCAGTGTAAGTTGCTATAAGCACAAAAATGGACTTTGTCTATTGACATAAATTCGTTTTAGTGCTAAAATAAGCTATTGACTTGGAGGAAAAGCCCAAGTCTTTTTAATTAAAAAGGTATTAGGTACAAAGCCATTGGATCTAACAGAAATTGAGGCTGAACTTCCTAATTTATATTTAATGTCTCTCATCTTAGAGAGTATTAACAAGTTCCTCAGGAGGGTAAAACAAAGTCGAAAAAAACAAAATCAGGGCAAAAAACTATCACTCTTAATTTTAGTTCTTGTTTTCGCGATGATGTCGACGCCAACTAGGGCTGAGACTCCAGCGATTACTGAGAGTGTGACGCCTGCTAGAATTCAACTTTCGACAACCAGCGCTAATATTTTGGTTGTTGCAAAGAATAACAGTAGAATTATTCCTGGTGAATCTTTGATTCAGAAGGAAGATAGACTAAAGGCTGAAGCTGAAAAATTACGCTTAGCTGAGATCGAGAAAAAACGTCGGGAAACTGTTGCCCGTGAGTATCGTGTTTATAGTGATCCTTCAAATTTTGAGGATATCTATAACCGTGCTAGTGCTAGATTTGGAGTAGACCCAAAAATATTAAGGGCTATCCATACTGTTGAGTCTGGTGCTTCTGGCTCAACGTATCTAGCGAATCCTTCTGGTGCTACTGGCCCGATGCAATTCCTGCCATCTACATTTAGACGTCATGGAGTAGACGGAAACGGCGATGGTATAAAAGATATTGGTAATGTTGAAGATGCAATCTTCTCTGCGGCCAACTACCTTGTGGCTTGTGGCTATCCGAACTTGAAAAAGGCTTTGTGGGGATATAACCCATCGAATCCTTACTATAATAAGATCTTACGTGTTGCCGGGAGCTACGGTTTCCAACAATAGTAAGTTATAAAAAATCCCTCTAAGCAGAGGGATTTTTTATAACTATAAATTAAATCATTGTTATAACTGAGAAGTTCCGGCATTACCTTCGGTGTTCCATTGCGCGAAGACTGATTTTCCTAGATTCTTTTCCTCAATTTCAATCAATCTATTGTATTTTGAGGTCCGCTCCGAGCGACACGGAGCACCTGCTTTAATCGTTCCACAGCCACACGCTATAGATAAATCTGCTATTATAGAATCCTCGGTTTCTCCTGATCGATGAGAAATGATAACTTTGAAGCCTGCTTTTTCAGCCATAGTAATTGTCTCAAGCGTTTCAGTCAAAGTTCCGATCTGATTAGGCTTTATTAATATTCCAGTTGATATTTTTCCCTCAATCCCCTTTTGCAGCAATTGATTATTCGTTGAATAAATATCATCGCCAATTATCTCGACGGCAGAGCCAACGCGTTGCGTTAAGTCGCGCCAGCCATCTAGATCAGATCTATCAAGAGGATCTTCTATGTAGATAATTGGGTATTTTTCTCTCCATCTGTCATAAAAATCAATCATCTGTGTTGTTGTCAGAGATTTATTTTCACGGTGGAGTTCATAGAAACCATCAGAATAAAAACGACTAGCAGCAGGATCTAATGCTATAAAAACATCTTCTCCGGGGCTATAGTTTGCTTCAGAGATAGCCATCATCAAAAGTTCCATAGCTTGTTCGTTTGAGAAAAGTGATGGCGCATATCCTCCTTCGTCACCAACCAGTGACTGATAGTTTCTCTCTTCTAGTATTTTACCCAGAGAGTGGAATACTTCGGTGCCTGCTCTTAGGGATTCTGCAAATGTTGGAAACTTGATAGGGACAATCATAAATTCCTGAAGATCTGTCGAGCCTACAGCATGTTTTCCGCCATTTAAAATGTTTAAAAATGGTATTGGCATTATTACTTTTTCAGTGCTTTTGCCAATAATTCTGGCCAGATACTCGTATAGTGGAATTTTTGCGCTTTTGGCTCCAGTCTTTGCTGCCGCAATTGAAACAGAAAGGATTGCATTAGCGCCAAGCGTTGACTTGTTCGTGGTGCCATCTAGCTCAATCATCCTGCGATCAATAGTTCTTAAATCACTGATGTCCATGCCGATAATGGCATTTTTTATAATTGTGTTTACATTATTGACAGCCTTTAAAACGCCTTTTCCATTATATCTAGCTGGGTCGTTATCTCTGAGCTCTAATGCTTCGGCTTGCCCGGCAGAAGCGCCCGAAGGTACATATCCAATAGAATGACTCCCGTCATCAATCCACATTTCACAGGAAACTGTTGGATTTCCTCTTGAGTCCAAAACTTCTCTCGCCTGCAAATTTTTAATTACTGCCATATGTCCCTCCAAATTTTACAAATTATTCTACGGTCACGGTTGATTCTGGCGGTATTACACAAATCCAGAATTGTCCTCTATTAAATACTATTTCTTGCCCTTTTTCATCATAAAAGGATTCTCTGTCGGCCTCACTTTGTTTTTTCCATGTACCTAAAATTGACTTTCCATCAAGAAATATCTGAGCTTTGCCTGATCCAATAGTTGTCATTAAATAACCAGCCTCGTTAATTCTGGTTACAACGGGCTTTCTTTTTACGGTCATGACAATTATGTTTTTTGGATTAATCTGGGCTTTAGTCAGTTTATCATTATGGGGTTTTCCAGCCAGAGACCTTTTGTATGAATTTGTGGCTTTATCATATGCAAATGATACTAAGTATTGAGGGGAAGAAAAGTCGACATTAATTTTTTGATTTTCAGCTAGTAGGTTTTTTTCCTCATCTTTAGGGTCATCCTTGAATTTCCATAGGTTAAAATTGTTAGCGGTTGAATAGCCGTTTTTACTAGCCTGCTCTCTCAGCTTTATTGTACTAGTATACATTGTGTGCTCTGTTGCTAGACCAGCGGCGTATTCTCTCCGATATGATGAAGGATATGCAAATTGGTCAAGATCAAGCGTTTTTTCTGCTTTTATTTTATCTAGCGCATCCATATTTCCGCCGACATGAGCCAAATACGCATTATATCCATGGGCCCAGTCAACAAAAAATGTTCTAGCTGATCTTACTGGCCCCGCTTTCTCTGCTTCATTCGTTCCAAAAATTGATAAAAATCTAGTGATGCCCCCCTCGGCTATTGCCTCATAGACAATATCAGACTGGGCAAGCCCTGATTGAGGTCTGGCGTCTGGGTGATTCTCTATTACCACAGCCAATGGATGTTTCTCGGCAATAGTCTTTTCAGTGAGGATGCCATTTATGGGGGATTCAAAAAGTTCTGCTTTTGGGGCTTCTTGCTTTTTCTTTGTTATCTCAATATTTGTTTTTACTACAGGATCTTCAGATAACAGAAAATATAATCCGATACCAAAAGAGATTATTAGAAATAAGCCAATAGAAATTATAAGGATTAATCGTTTCTTCGGGTTTTGAAAGAAACCAACTTTATTTTCCTTTATTTTGTCATTGCTATTTTTGTCGGTTTGTTCTTCTGAAGATTCTTCATTTTCACTATCCGAACCAACAATTTTTGTTTCTGTTTTTTTATCTGTCATTCCAATCCTTTGTTTATTTTAATGCCAGTCAGCGACTATACCCTTTTTGCCTGACAATTTCTGGACGTAGTCAAAAGCTGTCAAGGCAGCCTTAGCGCCTTCGGCAGCAGCAATGACTATCTGTTTGTATGGAGTTGTAGTTAAATCACCAGCAGCAAATATTCCAGGAACTGATGTTTCTTGGTTTGTGCTAATTTCTATTTGATTAGTTTTATCTAACTTCAATAAATCTGTTACTAAAGAACGATCAATGTAAAACCCAACCTCAATAATTATGCCGTCTGTTTGTAGACGTCTTCCATCTTTTAGGGCAACTTCTTCAACCTTATCTTTGCCAATTATTTCGGCTATTTCATTATTTAAAATTATTTCAATATTCTTTGCTTCTTCTGCCTTTTTGACTAGGATATCTTCTCCTCTGAATTGACTGCCTCGGTGAACAAGAAATACCTTTTTTGCAATAGGACTTGTAATCAAGGCAGCATCTAACGCAGAATTACCACCCCCAACTATAGTGACAGTCTTGTCTTTAAAGAAAGGTGCATCGCATGTTGCACAATAAGATACTCCCCTGCCTTTCAGCTCTTCTTCTCCAGGAACTTCTAATTCTCTAGGTTTTTTACCGAATGCAAGAATTATGGACTTGGTTTCGAACCTATCTTTTATGGTATTAACAAAAAATTCAGTGCCATTCTTTTCTATTCTTTTTGCTTCGTCAAAAACAATTTTTCCGCCAAATTTCTTAACTTGGCCAAATAAGTTCATTCCGAGTTGAGCACCGGTTATATGATCAAATCCGGGGTAATTCTCAATTTCATTTGTTCTGGTTATCTGTCCGCCAATATCTTTGGAGATGATTAGTGTTTTCATTCCACGCCTTGAGGTATATAGGCCGGCGGTTAATCCTGCTGGTCCAGCACCGATAATTACAACATCATACATAAATACAACTTCCTATAAATTTATTTGAATTCGTACTAATAAGAATTTTATTACTGCCCAAATCGCTTCGAGTATTCTTAAACTTGCAGGCCAACCCCCCGGAAACAGGATAATAAAAATTACAACAAAAATCCAGTGTCCATGTTTTATCATTGAAATAAATGCCAGAATAATAAGTGTAATCAGAAGTAATGAAATCAAAACCTGAGCCTTCTCCGGAAAGGCTCCTATCAACTTGTCATAAAATATAAATATTTGATTAAGAACACTTGGCATGGGGTAATATTGTTAATATTTTTATAAATTATCTCAACAATTATTGTTTGCCGACAACGACAACAATGTCATATGTCTTTGCTTTTGTATCGGATTTCTCTACTGTAACAACTTTATCTTTTAGAGTATCTTTGATCAAATTTGCGCCCTCTTCTTTTCCGGTTTTATAATAAACAAAAGTTTTCACATAGGCGAAATTGCTGGCGTTGCCTGTGCTATATACTTTGAAACCGGCTGTCTCTAAGGTTTTTTTAATTAAAGAGGCAGAATTTGTTACGCCGTTACCATTAAGCACCTGAATTTTCAAAGAAGTTTTATCGAAAGCAGTAACAGTTTTTGTTGTATCGGTTGCTGTATCGCTAGTATTCGTCTCAACGGAGGTAGAGTCTGTATAGTCTTGCGGTTTAATTTCGCTGACATAAGTATCTAGCTTCTCGGTTGTTTGTTCTGTGATAGAGGTAGTATTTATAATATTATCTAGCTTAAATAAGCGCTTAATTTTTTGAAAGTTGTTTATTGCTAAAAAAACCGATAGACATACCAAAAAAACAGCGATTATCCAGCTGGATAAATGATTATTTTTCTTTGCTGTTTTCTTATCTTTGTCCTTATTATTGTCTTCTATCTTTTCTTTGCGGCGATCATTTGCAAAAAAATCATCACTAGCATCGGAAAAAATTTTAGAGGCTTCTAGCTTTGGCGGATTTTCTTCCCGTTTAATCTTCACAAAATCAGTGGCTTCGGCCACGTCATCTTCTTTTGGAGTGTATGACGAGTGAGATTGCACGCGACGGTAACTGCGCTTTGGAGTAATATCGTCGGAAATTCCCATATTTGCCCCTCTTACATTAAGTCAAAATAGTTGATTATATTATATCACAACATTTATTTGTGTCGAGCAAAATAATATTTGATGTGTCATTATATTATATGTTTTTTTTCCAATCATCCCCTGCTACATAACAATTATTCCAGTTGAAATGGGCTGATGTATCTAAATATCTGATCTGATCGTTATCTATCCCTAAACATTTGCAGCTTAAAATATCTGTAGTTAGCGGATTTGTGCCGACAATCGCGAAGTGAGTGGGAATCATCTGGCCATTTGGAATATTACCTTCTTCTACTGTCTCAAAACCATCAATAATAGATAATCCAATTTGAAATTCTTTAGATAGGCGAGATATATTCTCGTTGGCAATATCACTTGTTGAATAGGCAATCTGTTTGTGACTATTACATTTTTTAATACTAAAAAAACTTCTGGACTCTTGGTTACTAAATAAACTAGCCGAAACAACATTGTTAATTGTGCCAGAAAAGCCTATTAATTGATTAATCTTCGGTGGACATATAGAGATGATAAAATCAGATTCAACCAAAGTCCTTGCTATTTTTGCTTGCCAAATTTTTTTATTCTTATCTAATAACTCAACGTTTTTGAAGTCGTCTCCATTTAAATCGACAAATGCTAGATCGTAAACATCTTGTAATTTTAGGTAATCGTATTTTTTAAAAGCAGCCAAAGTATCAATTCTATTATTACTTTCAGCGAGAATTATTTGACCTTTAATATGAGGCCTAATAAAAGAGATAAGACTCTCTAAGGCGTCTACATGAGTGCATGCTAATTGGTTGTCCGATATAGAACAATCTGGTTTTATGACAACATTATTTGCTTCTTTTAGACTTCTTACTATTTCTGTCTTCATCAAAGAAAGGCACCTATTAATATTGTAGGCTCTATCTTCCGATTTAATATAAGAGAGTTTGTCCATGTCTATTTTGTACTGATGTATTTATTGTCTTGTATATAAAAACGCCAAGGGTATTTCTTGCAATGTTGCGCATAGTCGATTCCGATTCTGTTTGTCTCAATGATATCAAATTTTTCTCTATTCTCCTCAATAAAAATGTTTGAATAACTGGTTATATCACAATGATTATGGGTTTTATCTAATCCAAAGGCAAGCGATAATTTGCCTGGACCGCTCGCAATCCTTTCGTTTACTTTTACAAATTTAGATTGTTTTAAATTCTCGATTGCCAAATCATATCCCTCAATTATTTCAGCAGCTCTTAGTAAGATAGCAGCAGGTTTGCCTTTAATATTACAGACTATGTTTGATAGAAAAAATATTCCATAAATATGGTAAATATATAAGACTCCAGCATTGCCATACATAATCTCATTTCGTTTCGTTTTGCCGAAACTAGCATGTGATGCGAGATCATTAGCATCACTGTAGGCTTCGGTTTCGACAATCTTGCCAGCAATTCTCTTATTCCCGACTTTGTGAACTAAAATATTACCCAGGAGCTCTCTTGCTACTACAACGGGATCGCGCTCAAAAAATTTTTTATCGAGTATATGTCTTATAATCTTTTTCTCCAAGAACTACACCTTCTATATTGTAAAGAAGACTCTAATACTTAAAATTTTCTGATCACACCCTTAACTTTGCCTTGTATAGTGACACGGTCTTTCTTAAACAACATCGCCTTCATAGTCTTATTGGCTGGCTGGAGACGAATGTTTGTTTTTTCATCATAGAAACGCTTCAGCGTTGCATTTGCATTATCAACAAGCGCAACTACAATGTCACCGTTTTTGGGTGATGCTGTTTGTTCTATGATAACATAGTCTCCTTCTAAGATGCCGTCTTCAATCATTGAATCTCCCCTCACTCGGAGTGCAAAAGTTTTACGTCCCATCATATCTCTGGGAATATCTATAGTCTCGTTGGTCCTAATAGCCTCTATAGGACGTCCTGCATCAATAATCCCCATTAGTTGGATGGAATGAAGCTCAATCCCATCATCAAAGGCAGGAGTTAATTGTATGGCCCTTGCTTCCATAGCGTCTCTGGTCAGATATCCCTTTTCTTCCAGAATATTTATATACTCTGCAACAGTGCCTGTAGAAGATAATTCGAAATAATGGGCTATCTCTCTATAGCTCGGCGCGTAGCCGTTGTCATCAATAAAGTTACGGATGAACTCTAATATATCTCTTTGCTTTTTTGTCAATGGGTCCATAATCCTCCTGTTGTTCGGTTTATCTATGTTTATATTATCGAACAAATACCAAACAAAAGTCAAACAAAAAGTTGTGGATAATATTTTTCATCTCGTAAATAATAGTATAAGTCCTTGGTTCCAAGGTATTGAAACATAACGTCTCTATTGACAAAAATGGCTTTTGTATGTAATATGCAATAGCCTTGGGAGTCAGTTTCGGGGGTTTCTGATTCGCAAGGCCTGCCGGCACCTATCGCCAATTTGGTGAAGGGTGTATGAGCCTGGGAGAGGTTGAGTGCTTCGCGCACTCCCTCTCCCAATCCTTATTTCTTGGAGATTAGGCCTATGCATTCTATATGGTGAGTTTGCGGAAACATATCTAGTGGTTCCGCTTTTTTTAATGCAAACCCGCTTTCTTCAAATATTTTGATATCTCTTGCAAAAGTAGCAGGATTACAGGAAACATATATTAGTCTAGAGTCTAGAGTTAAGAGCTCAGAGATTATTTTGATAGTATCTTCATTTAATCCTTGCCGAGGGGGATCAAGGACTATTTTTACATTTTTATATTTTTTAATTTCCTCGATATTGTTGTGTAGCCATTTCGTTACATCATCACAGATAAATTCACAGTTTGAAACTTTATTAATCTTGGCATTTGCCCGTGCATCGTTTATTGCACTTTGAACTATTTCTATGCCTACTACTTTTTTTGCAAGAGTTGATAAGTAAATACCTATAGTGCCCGTACCGCAAAATAAATCAAGCACATTATCCCCCATCTGGATGTTGGTGAATTCTTTGATCTTGTCATATAAATTTTTTACTCCGAGAGAGTTTGTCTGGAAAAATGATTCAGGTGAGATTTGGAAAGTAAATTTACCAATTTTCTCGTAAATTATTGGTGATCCAAAAAGCAGACGTCGCTTAGAATTAATTATTTTTTTGTTGATTGCTGTTGTGTGATAGCAGGATTTAACTTCAGGAAAGTCACTTTTTAATATTGAAATTAATTCGTTTTTGCGAGGTAAATGATCATCTTGGGTAATAAATTCAATCATAAATTCACCGGTATCTTTACCTTCTCTAATGCGAAGTTGCCAAAGAGAGCTTAAATCGTCTTTTGAATTTTCATTTAATAAATTTGAAAGTGATTTTAATATCTTATTGCACTTTTCTGATTGTAGGAGGCAGGAATCAACAGGAACTAATTTGTTGAAATCAACATAATCGTGCATAGCAAAAGAGATTTCCCCACTTTCTTTTCTAACAAAAAAGAATCTAATTACATTACGATAATAGAATTCTGAATTTGAGCTAGGGATAATCGGCAGTATTTCTGTTTCTATTTTAGCTCGGGAAAGTGTTTCTCTGAATATTTCTTCTTTGAATTTTAGCTGATTGCAGTAGGCAATGTTTTGGTGGTCACATCCGCCGCATCGCTCAAAGTGAGGACATTTTGGATCAATCCTCATTGGTGATGACTTAATTATCTTCTTGATAAATCCTTCGGAAAATGAACTCTTGTTTTTGACGATTTCTATCTCGAGTTCATCGTCTGGAACGGATTTCTTAACAAAAATAGGCTTGCCTGATTCCTCTCGACCAAGTCCTTTGCCTTCATAAACAAGTTTTTCAATTTTCAATTTCATGATAATTGTGGGGCTATTGTTGACTAAAAAAAATATCCAGAATTTCTGGATATTTTTTTAGTTCTTTAACCGCGAGGTGTAAATAACTTACATTTTCCTGTTTTAACTATATTGCCGTCAGCATCTTTGAGTTCTATCAAAACAATAGCGTCACCCCCTTCATTGAATCGGTATTCATTATTGTTAAGCTGCTCAAACCAATTTCGTGGTAATTCTTCAACTGTTGCTGTAACCGTAGTTCCAGGAATAGCTAGATAATTTAGCTCAAAAATAGTATCTAATAAATCAATTTCATACCAACCACTGAGTGTGCCACCAATTTGAAGCTTAGGCTGATTTGCCTCAGGTAAGCCTGGGTATCTCGGTATGATTGTTAATGCTTTTGGATCTACAACTGGAGTAGGATCAGGTGTTGGAACGGGAGTGGGAACTACTGGAGCAGGTGTTGGTGTAGAAGGTGTAGTTTTAACTGGCTGGGCGACTGTCGGTGTTTCTGTTTGAGCAGGTGTCTCGACTACTACGCTGGCAGCTGGCGCTTCTTTGATTGTCAAAGCCTCCAAATCTTTTTTAGTTTGTTCTTCTTGAGCTATGCGATCTTTTTCCGCTTTCTCGGCTTCTTTTATATTAGATTGATTTACCAACAATAATATAATTGTTGTAATAACAACTATTCCAATAACTGATCCAATGCAGATCCACAGCACTTTTTTGTTTTTGAAATCGATCATTTTTGTCTCCCAAAATTATTTTTTATTTTACCTATTATATCATAAACAGCGACGCCAGTAGCTACTGCTACATTCAACGAATTCTTCTGTCCATACATCGGAATTTCTATGATTTGGTCGCAAAGATCTAAAATTTCTTTTGATATTCCATCGGTTTCGTTGCCGACAATTAGAGCAAGATTGTTCGAATTAGCAATTATGAATGAAGAATAGGGAATTGATCGTTTGTCTTGTTCAAGTGCTAGGACCGTAACCCTCTCTTCTTTTAAATTAGAAATTAGAGCTTTTATATTATCAGCGTATTCCCACTCAACAAAATCTACAGCACCTAGAGATGTTTTGTCTATCTCTTTTCTTGGTGGCTTGGCGGTAATACCACAGAGGTAAATTTTTGAAATGCCTGCCGCATCGGCAGTTCGAAAGATTGAACCAACATTTTCCATTGAGCGGATATTATCTAAAATTATAAAGATATTTTTGTTAGATGGATATTTGGCCTTTATTTTATCCCAGTTCTGTTTTATATATCGAAAGAGGTACACTCCCGCAATTGTAGAAATGATCAATCCGACTATTCCTGGCACATAAACATCGGTCATGCTATTTTGTATTTTAAAATCGAGATTACCAGTGGCAATGAGTGAATATGTTGGCAGGACAGCAATAGCGTTATTAATAGAATGAGCCACAATTGACGAGGATATGGAGTTTGTTTTTTTATATAGTGCTGTCATTGTTATACCAAAGACAAAGGCGCCAATAACTGCTAATCCAAGATGACTAATCCCAAACAGGATTGATGATATAAAAACGGCAGAAATAATACCCCATTTTATGGAGAGGCGATGTAGAAGAATACCTCGAAAAATAAGCTCTTCAACTATCGGAGCCAGAATAATTGTTGCTATAGCCAGGAAAAGGAAATCAACATTATTTTTTGGTACTAAATTTTCTCCAGAAATGAGCAATTGTGCAAAATCAGGATTAATCAAATAAACGATAGCCGGCAGAAGATATGCGAGTCCTAAAGAAAATACAAAGCTCATAATTGCAAGAGAGAGGATCTCTTTGAAATTACTCCTGACAGTTTCACATTCGCTCTTTATATCTATAAGATTTTTCTTCTTACGTTTAGCGATATAAACAAGCCAGAGCATGATGAATACATAAAAAATTGCCCCGATGAAATTTGATCCGAAGACATCTTTATTATGAAAAAGAGGCAGCCTAATGAATATGGCAACAGATATTCCTGAAAGGACTATCCCCCAGAATAAAGTTCGGATTTTTATTTCCCCGAAGATGTTATTCATTGATTATTATTTATCGCAGTCGCATTTAATGATACGTTTCTTAACAGCATCTGCGATATCCTTAACAGGGAAAACTTCCTGAGAGGAAGCAGACAGGTCTCGTAGGATAATCTCGTCCTTTACAGCTTCTTGCTGGCCGATGATAATGGCATAGGCTGCACCTAGTTTTGAGGCCATCTTTATTTGCTGACGCAAGCCATCATTAGAAGGAACAAAATAAACGTTTATATCATTTTTTGAAAGCTGGTCATAAATCTTTTTGGAGACTTCCTTTGCCTTGTCTCCGAGCTGTAGAATGCATATTTCAACGCCTCTAGGTTTATCAGCTTCAATCTCCTGCTCTTTCATCAGTGATATCACTCTTTCGACCCCAAATGAATATCCAACAGCAGGAGTAGAAGGTCCGCCGAGTAACTCGACTAGACCATTGTAACGGCCACCGCCCACAATTGTACTTTGTCTACCTTTGTCATTCTTTTCCACTATCTCGAAAACTGTCTGTGTATAGTAATCTAATCCTCGAACTAAGGTAGGATCTAAATCATATTTGATATTGAAATAATCTAGATATTCGAGTGTTTCCTGAAAGTGCTTCTTGCAATCAACACAAAGAGAATCCAGCATTATAGGTGCATCCTTTGCGATTGATTGACAGGATTTTTCTTTGCAATCTAGCAATCTTAAAGGATTTGTCTCATATCGATTTTTACAATCATCACAGAGATTGGTTAGTTTTTCTTTGTAGTATTTTTTTAGTTTAGCCATAAACTTTGGTCGGCATTTTGGGCAACCAATCGAATTGGTATAAACTATTAGGTTCTTTAATCCCAATCTTTGCAGTATTTCCCAGGCTGACATGATGGCAAGATAATCTGATTTTGGTGTTGCGTCACCAAAAATTTCGGTTCCTACCTGATAGAATTCTCGATATCTGCCCTTTTGTGGTCTCTCTCGTCGAAACATCGCGCCAGAATAGAAAAGCCTTACCGGCTGAGACCAGCTGGACATGCCATTTTGAATAAAGGATCGGACCGCTCCTGCTGTACCCTCTGGTCTTAGAACATATTTTGCCGATTCGTCATCTCCCCTATTTTCTATAACATACATCTCTTTTTGAACAATATCTGTTGTTTCTCCAATACCTCGTGTATAGACCTCAACATTTTCAAAATGCGGTAATGTAATTTTGCCAAATCCAAGTCCAAAGAGTGTCTTTTTTGCGGTTTCCTGAACTTTTATCCAATAATTTTGATCCTGAGGAAGAATATCCTTTGTTCCTCTGGCTGTCTGAAATTGCTTTGACATATTTTTCTCCTAGAAAATGTTCAATTCAAGGCAAATCGTAGCAAGAGTTAACTGAAATGTCAAAGAAGAATTTACATTATATAATATAGAATGTAAAAAATAGTTCCTATTTATGATAGATGTATTAGACGTCTATCATCTACGTTAATTAGCCTTTTGCAATTCATGCGGTGAATTTTTATAATTGGTTCCTTGCCAAGATAACCTATTACCTCATCATCTTTTTTAGGCTTGCAGCATTTGGCAAATTCATGAGGAATATTCTTTAGAGCAGGGACAGTCAGCGTATCACTTCCCGTCAAAACGAAACTTGATCTTTTTTCTAAGGATTTAAAATTTGGATTTATAGTTTTTATGAGTTTAACTATGCCGAGATTACCTTCAGCTATTGCTGCAAAGGCTTTTTCAAGTGAATTGTATGGAGTTTTTGAATCCTTTAGTAATTTCTCTGCCTCAGTTTTGTTTAGTGCAGGTAAATCGTGTTTCTCGATAAATTCATTAATTTTTTTAAGTCCCAAGTCGGCCAGTATCGATTCGTGCTTTATTTTTGTCAGGGCTTTTATTTTTCTTTGCGCATGGGCGGTTTTAACAAACTTTAGCCAGTCTTCCTTTGGGTTCAAAATTTTACTAGTTATGATCTCAATATTATCCCCTGTATTCAAAAGAGTCGAAAGCGGTACAATGCGGCCGTTAATTTTTGCCCCAATGGTACGATGGCCTAAACCAGTATGAATTTTGTATGCAAAATCAATTGGGGTCGATCCAACAGGTAATCGAATAATATCGTTATTGGGTGTGAAGATGAATATTTGATGGGCAAAAAAGTTTTCTTTCAACTCGCTCAAAAATTCTTTTTTATTGCTGACGTCTTTTAATTTTTCTAGCTCCTTGATCCATTCAAGTGCAGAATTATCTTTACTATTGACTCGTTTGTCTCTTTCCTTATAATTCCAGTGCGAAGCAATCCCATTTTCAGCGGCAATATGCATGTTGTTTGTTCTAATCTGGATTTCAAAATTATTGTTCTCTTTATCCTTAACTGTGATATGAATGGATTGATAGCCATTGCTTTTTGGTTTTGCTATATAATCTTTTATTTTATTTGGCAGAGGTTCATACAGGGAGTGAATGACCCCAAGAGTTTTATAGCAATTTTCGACTGAATCAACGATGATTCTTAGCGCAAGGATATCATGGATGGCAGAGAGGCTACCTTTGCGCTCAATTTTTTTATATAAGCTGTAGTGTGATTTTGCTCTGCCGGCGATTGACTCAATCTTAATATTTGCCGCCATAACTTCTGATTCCACTGTTGGTATGATTGAGTTGATGAATAACTCGGCATTTTTATAACTGTCTCCTATATCATCTAAAAATTTTGCGTATTCGTCTTTATGGGCGTACGGAAAAGATCTATCCTCTAGTTGACTTTTTAGATATCCCATTCCAAGACGTTCGGCTATTGGAGCAAATATTTCAATTGTTTCTCGAGCATAAAAGGCCTGCTTGTTTTGTGGCATTGGCTCGATTGTCTCTATGTTGTCTAGGCGATCATAAAGTTTTACTATTATTACTCTTGGATCTTTGGCGGTTGCAAATAAAATTTTGCGATAGTTATCTACTTTTTCAAGATAAAGTGTGTGATCACGGAAGACTTTATCTTTATCTTTAATCTTAAAAGATGAGACTTTCGTTACACCATCTACAATACCAGCTATTTCTTCACCAAAAATACTCCTGACTTCGTTGAGCGTTGTCGGAGTGTCCTCGACAACGTCATGGAGAAGTCCGGCGGAAATTGTCTCGACATCAAATCCATTTATCGCAAGATTTGTGGCAATACGAACTAGGTGATGGAGATATGGCTCGCCGCAGAGGCGTTTCTGAGAATGGTGCCTTTCTTTGGCAAAAGCATAGGCTTTTTCAATCTGTTCAATATCACCTTGGGGTAAGTTTTTTATAGCGAGAGCTAAGTTTTGAGGTAATTTTTCCATCTAAACCTTAATAAATTTAGAAAGAGCCTTGATAAAATTAGCACAATCTTAATTTGCCGTTATCAAATACAAGCCTAATTGTATTTCCTGACTGATATTCATCAATTAGAATTGCGTCAGAGATAGCTGGTTCGATATTGTCCTGAATGAATTTTCTTACTGGTCTAGCACCAAATTCTGGCTTGAAACTTTTTTCCACTATCCAATCTTTAACTGATTTATCAACCAATAACGAGATATTTTGTTGTTTCAATCTCAGTGTTAGCTCTTCAATTTGAAGCTCAACTATCTTCTTCAAAGTTTTTGTTTCGAGCGGATAAAAAACAACTATTTGATCAAGTCTATTGATAAATTCTGGTCGGAAACTTTTCTCTACAGTGTTCATAACGCTTTCTTTTAGAGCCTCATACTTTTCTTCTGAAGAAGTTGCTTTATTAAATCCAATTGATGATTGGCGTTTCAGAATATCGGTACCTAGATTTGACGTCATTATTATTATTGTGTTCTTGAAGTCAACTAATCTGCCTTTAGCATCAGTTAATGTGCCGTCTTCCATAATCTGAAGTAATATATTAAAAACTTCAGGATGAGCTTTTTCGATTTCGTCGAAAAGAATAACCGAATAAGGATTTTTTCTAACACGCTCAGTTAATTTGCCGCCTTCCTCATAACCGACATATCCAGCAGGTGCTCCAATAAGTCTGGCAATATTATGTTTCTCCATAAATTCTGACATGTCTATCTTAATCAACGAATCAATGGACCCAAATATTTCACGGGCTAGGACCTTTGCAAGTTCTGTTTTGCCAACACCGGTAGGGCCTAGTAGGATAAAGGATCCAATAGGTCTATTGGGATTGCTTATACCTACTCGAGATCTCTTTATTGCCTTGACCAATTCATCGATTGCATTATCTTGCCCTATGACAAATTTCTTTAGTGTTTTATCTAGCTTTAAATATTTTTTCTTTTCTATGGATGACATTATATTAACTGGAACTCCAGTCCAATCGGAAACGAGCTTAGCAATATCTGTCTCAGTAATGTTAATTGGTTCTTTGGAATCATTTCTTTTTGCAATCAGTGCTTGTATTTGAAGTTCTAGCTCGCTTTCTTGTTCACGAAGTTTTGTAGCCTCTTCATATTTCTCAGCAGAGATTAATGCCTCTTTTTTCTTTAATATTTGTTCTAATTGTCTTTTGAAAACTACAAGATTATCTACCTTGATGTTTTCAGAGTTTTTGACGGCTCCGGCTTCGTCAATTAAATCAATGGCCTTATCTGGTAAATGGCGGTCATTTATATACCTTTGAGATAATTCAACGGCCGCTCTAATAGCTGATTGTTCGTAGGAAACTTTATGGAACTTTTCATATCGTCCTTTTATGCCGGTAATAATTTTTTCAGCTTCCTCTGCAGATGGTTCAGCTACTTTTATTGGCTGGAAACGTCTTTCAAAGGCAGCATCTTTTTCAATGTGCTTTTTATACTCGTCAAAGGTGGTAGAGCCGATTAGTCTCAGCTGACCTTTTGCTAACATCGGCTTAAGTAAATTTGCTGCATCTATAGAACCCTCGGTAGATCCAGCTCCAACCATCATGTGAATTTCATCTACAAAAAGGATCACATTGCCTCTTTTTTCGATTTCGGCCAATATTTTTTTGATTCGGCTCTCAAATTGACCGCGATACATTGTTCCGGCAAGAATAGAACCAAGGTCAATAGAGAGAATCTCAGTATTTTGGATCTGATTTGGTACTCGACCATTTACTATTCTCTGGGCTAGACCTTCTATGATTGATGTTTTGCCAACGCCTGGCTCCCCTATTAGAATAGGATTATTTTTTGTTCTTCTGGAAAGTGTTTGAATAACTCTCCTAGTCTCCATGTCTCGACCAATGACTGGGTCAAGCTTGCTGTCCTTTGCTAATCTAGTCAAATTAGTCGAAAATGAGTCAAGTGCACTCTCTTTTTTTGTTGAGGTGGCATTTTGCGGGAAAATTGGCATCCCCTGATTCTCAAAAAGGCTGTTATCGTCAAAGCCTTCGCCTGAGAGAATATTTTCTGGGGCGATAGATTGTGATCCCTGGTCTGTCTTCCTATTGAAAGAATTACTAATGCCCTTAAAAATCGATTCTATCTGTTTTCTAATCTTCTTGGGGTCAACACCAATACGCTCTATTATTGAATAAGAATTAAAAGTTTTCCCAGTGATCAATGCTAAAAGGAGATGTTCGGAGCCAATGGTTGTGTGGTGATATTTAGAAGCAATTTGTACCGCTAGCTGGATGCATTTTTTGGCGTCTTTTGAGATTATCTCTTTTGACGCTTCGTTTTTATGCACAATCAATGAAGCAATCAGTTCTATCCGATCGCTGGTAATATCAAAACTTGAAAGAATCTCATAGGCTAGAGTATCTTTATAATTTAGAAGGGCTAAGAGCTGATGTTCAGTATCAACCTCGGAGTTCCTATCTTTGGCGATTTTTTCAGCCTCCACCAGAGCTTTTTTTAAATTAGCGGTAAATTTTTGAAATATTTCGCTGTTCATGTATATAAAATAATGTGTTATTTAATTGGATAAGCTATTGGTTATTTGGTCAACATCGAGTTCAGTATGATTAAAATGTAAAGTATGCTTTACATAAAGTCAATAGTAACCGTGATATACAAAAGTACCCTCTCCAACTTAAAGATGTTTAGAAGAAAATAGGTATTTTGTATTAGATGTTAACTATTTCTGGTCAGCTTCTTGTGACGACTCAGTTTCATCATCTTGTGAAGAATCTTTTTCTTCTATCAATTTAATGTCTATACCCCAGCCAGTTAGTTTGGATGCAAGTCGGACATTTTGACCATTTTTGCCGATGGCCAATGAGAGATTGTCTTTGTCTACGTATACTATAGCTTTATTATCTTTTGAAGATATTGATATTTGTTTAGTCTTAGCAGGAGATAAAGCATTCATTATAAATTGCTCTACATCTTCATCCCATAGGACAATGTCGATTTTCTCTAAACCAATTTCATCAAGAACGGCTTGTACTCGAGTGCCCCGTTGACCAACGCACGAACCAACTGGATCGATCTTATCTTCAGTAGCAATAACGGCGATTTTTGTGCGTGAGCCCGCTTCCCTAGCGGTGCTTTTTATTTCAACTGTGCCTGAGGCAATCTCTGGTACTTCTGTTTCAAATAGACCAGTGATAAGGTTTTCATCGCTCCTGGATACAATGATTTGAGGGCCTTTTACTGATTGAGAAACTTCCTTAACATATACTTTCAATCTTTGGCCAACGTAATATCTTTCTCCGTTGATTTGGTCTGAAGGATAAACAATCCCATTTACCTTACCGAGAGAAACAATAACATTTCTGCCGTCTACCTGCTGAACAGTTGCATTTACGACTTTCTTTTCTTTGTCTTTGAACTCATCAAACAGGAGATCTCTTTCAGCCTCTCTAATTCTCTGTATAATAACTTGTTTTGCAGTCTGAGCAGCAATGCGGCCGAATTCTTCCTGGGGTGGCAATGGAACAATTACTTCTTTGCCGATTTCAGCTTTTTTGTCTAAAACCTTTGCTTCTTCTAGCGTTAATTCGTGTTCGTGTTCTTTGATTTCCTCTTCGGTTTCTAGAACTTCGTATACACGAAACATATCGGCCCTGCCTGTTTCAGGATCAAGCTTTGCTCGAACAATTTGTTTGGGTTTACCGTAGTCTTTACGATATGCTGCCGCTAAAGCAGCTTCGACTGTTTCCATAACAATGTCTTTATTAAGGCCTTTTTCTTCACATAAATCTTCGATTGCTGCCATGAATGGATTTATTCTTTTCATATTGTCTCCTTACTATTAGAATCCGTTTGCGGATTTATTTAGGTTTTAAATTATTAATTAATTTTAATTATATCATTGAATGCAAGCTGATAGAAGTTCGCAATCTGGGTAAAAAAGAAAGTGACCCAAGTGGGTCACCGTTCTTTTTGTTTATATCTAAAAGGGATATAAAAGTCAATGAAACAATTACATTATTCTGCAACCGTCAAGATAAGTGTCAATTCTGTTTGCAACTTTTCTCATAACTTTTACTGCTTCGATTGGATATTTACCAACAGTTGTTTCATCTGAAAGCCAAACATAGTGAGCTCCGTCAAATACAGCATTGGCAATATCAGATATCTCTGCTCTGGTAGGATAAGGAGAAACCATCATATTCTTTAGCATCTGAGTAGCAACAACAGCAGGCTTTAAGTGTTGTTGGCATTTTCTGATAAGCTGTTTTTGAATAATCGGTAGTTCTTCGTAAGGTGTTTCGACGCCCAAATCACCGCGAGCAACAATTACTACATCTGAAGCTTCTATGATTTCATCAATATTATTTAGAGCTTCTCTTCTCTCTATTTTAGACATAATCTGAACTGGTCTGTCACCGATAACATCTTTGATTTTCTTTATATCGCCAGCGCAACCAACGAATGATAGGGCAACGAAGTCTACACCGACAGAAAGAACATATTCTAAATCTTTAATATCTTTCTCTGTAACTGAAGAAGTTGTCAATTTAGTCGTTGGAAGATTGAGTGCTTTTCTTGGGAAAATCGTTCCACCAATTTTTACTTTTGCCTCAAATTTGTGGCTGTTTGGCTGAGTTTTAGTAATTTCTAACTCCAGCATACCTGATTCTACGAGCATCGGATCGCCGACTTGGATATCAGCGTGAAGATATGGGTCATTAACTATTAGTTCATCAGGTTTCTTGTCTTGGCAAGGCATAGTAACAAATTTGAGAACATCACCTTGTTTAACGGTTAAACCTTCTTTTGGGATATTTTCCCCGAGACGAATGCTTGGACCACGTAGATCTGCTTGTATCTTTACATCGAGTCCGTGCTTCTTATTGATCTCTTTAAGAGAATCATAACGCATCTTGTATTCTTCAAAAGTGCAGTGTGCAAAATTACAGCGCATGACATCCATGCCTGCAAGTGCTAGCTGCTCAACCATTTCCTTGGTTTCTGTCGCTGGTCCGACTGTACAAATAATCTTCGTTTTCATCTCTCCTACTCGTTAAATTTATTTAAAAAAGGCCATAGGGCCATTTAGTATAGTACCAGTTATTCGTATATTTATCAAGCGGAATACTTTGCTAACTTTACGGGTCTATTTTCTGAAAATTATTAAATTTGGGAGGAGAGAATGGTGAGTGACCAAGCGTAAATACATTGACAAATCGCTAAAAATGTAATATAATAAATAAGAGTACCATTTTAGTTCGCAAGCTTGCTTGTGAGCTAAAAAAGGGAATCATCGAGCAATCATGCTCGTTAATATAGTATTCAGCGCCACATCGTGGCAACTATCGCAGCCTATTTGTCGAAAGGAGAATGGTCATGCTGATGTATCGAATATTATTTGTAACCCTCGGTAGCTGGGCAATTCACGCCCTTTTCACCGTCGGCAATGTCCAGGAGATCACGCCCGACGACGCAGAAGTGCGTTTCTATGTGGCAGTAATCTGTGCCGTGATCGTGTTAATCGGCCTCTTTGCCAAAAAGCAGGGACTGGCCGAGTACCACAATGATTACGTGGCGCCATGGCTAGTGCCTGGAATCCGCGCATGCGCGCGTATCCTGCGAAGGGTGTTGCGGTGGCTGTTCATCAGCTTGCCCCGGGCCATCTGGCAAGGGTACCAAGCAGCGCCGAAGGCGCTGGTGATTGTCGGACTGACAATCTCAGTCTCGACGTTCATTATTCTGCCCCTAGGCATCACAGTCTTCGGGTGGGAGCTGCCCTTTGCGACAGTCATGATCGCTTGCGTTGTTACGGGAATGATCCTGTGGATCCCTGCCGCCGCCATTCTGATCAGTCACATCGGCGGCGAACGGTCGGCGTCCAACCTTATCCTCCTGCCTCAGACTACTCGTCAGAGCAAGTCTCCGGTTGGAGGAGGTGGCGATGCCGCCTAACTTTCAAACCCTCGCTTTGCGAGGCGCGCCTAAGAAGCGCACGTTTACCTGAGCTCGGACTAATGTCCGAGCTCAAGTGTTTTCTAGAGCTTTATTCGGATAAGAGAATCTTTTACAATTTTCTGATCAAATGGAATTTCGACAATATTATTTGCATGAGCCACAACTGCTGGCTCGTTTTTTATATACATTTTCTTCAATTTATAAGGGATGGTCTCATCCGGAGTAATAATTTCTAAAGTAGAATTGATAGGCGAATAGTTTTTACATTCAAATTTAAGTACATTTTTATTTTCATCATATTCAATAACTTGTCCAATATAACCCCAATCACTTTTAGCTTTGGAGGATGGATAGTTATTTGTCTCTTGGTCGGGTTTATTGAAATAAAAACCAGTTGTGAATCCGCGATTCGCTGATTTTTCGACTTCTTTTTGAAGTTTAGTACGTTCTTTTTTGTATAGTTTTTGGTCTTCAAAATATAGGTCTATTGCTTTTCTGTAAGCTCTGATAATAGTGGCAACATAGTATTCGGTTTTTAGCCTACCCTCTATCTTAAGAGAAGAAACGCCGGCATCAATTAGTTCGGGGATATATTTGATCATGCACAGATCCTTGGAATTTAAAATGTGAGTACCTTCTTCGTCTTCATAAATTGGGAAAAGCTCTCCCTTTCTCAAATCTTCTTCGAGTGCATACATCTTGTATTTGAAGCGGCAAGCTTGGACACATTGTCCTCTATTGGGATCACGTCCAGTCATGTAATTTGAAATTTGGCAGCGTCCTGAATAAGCCATACACATCGCACCATGAACAAATGATTCAATCTCAATATCAACTAATTCATGAATCTTTTTTATTTCTTTCAAGCTCAGTTCTCGAGCGAGGACAACTCTTTCGACTCCCTGTTTTTTCCAGAACTCGGCGGACAATTGATTTGTAGTGCTACTTTGTGTTGAGAGGTGGATTGGGATATTGTAATTATTTTTTACAAACTGAATAACTCCTGGATCGGCGATAATAAATGCATCTGGTTTTAAATCGGCCAATGCCCTGACATGTTTTTTGAGATTTTGGATTTCCAAAGAGTGAGGAAATGCATTCAACGTCAGATAAACCTTTTTGCCAATTGAGTGAGCGTATTCTATCCCCTCTTTGAGGGATTTTAAGTCAAAGCCGACTCTGGCGCGCATGGCAAAGGCAGGAGTGCCACAATAGACGGCATCTGCGCCATATAAAAAAGCCATCTTAAGTATATTCAAGTTTCCGGAGGGGGCTAAAAGTTCGGGTTTATTTTTATTCATAATGTTATTTTACTAAAAATTAATTTTAATGTGCAGAGCCCTCCTTGCGAAGGGCCCGCGGAAAGTCATCGTCGGCTGACGATAGGCCGTATGATTGTGACTGTTTGTCTGCTGGTAAGTATGTGTTTGAAAAACGGCTCATACTTCCGGTTGATGTACGGTTCAATCATCGTGCCTCGGGAATTCCTCTTCGGGTGGTCTGCTACAACACGGTAGAGTGTCTTTTTGACCATGCGGCCTTTTTTATCCCGTACCCAGTAGGGAATAAAAATTTTGGTGCCGAAAGTCAGATCGTCACTCGCAGCATAGCGAACCGATAAGGGAACTCCCCACGCCAGTTTGTCACTAAGCCATGGAGACTCGACAGTGCTATATTTCAGGGTGCACTGTCGCTTCTCGGGCTTCATATAGCCGATGATCCGCCCATTGGGCGGATGGGAGTAGGATGGCAACTGTGTCAGACACAGTACCAAGAGTGCTATCACAAATGTGAATGTTACATGTTTAGTCAACGGTAATTCCTCCTTTGATAGCTTCGGTATTTTATAATAAAATGGTTGTTTTGTCAATCAAAAAAGAGTAAATTGTTATTGTAAGCAATTGAATTAAATAAGTTTAAAATTTCATCACAATAAAAGCGCCGTGTGATTAATGGCGCTTTTATTGATTGTTCTTAGAATAATTGACTAATCGCTATACTTTATTTTGAATATTAGTGTAAGCCAAATCAGTTTTGGTATAGCTGCCTGTCTCTTGATGCGACTTGGATCTTTAATTAATCGATCCAGCCATTCGAGGCCAATATTTTGCATCCAGCGAGGCGCTCGTTTTTGCGTCCCTGCAATAAAGTCGAAGGATCCGCCTAGTCCAATGCCAATTTTGCAACAAGTTTTTTTCAAATGATCAGAGAGCCATTTCTCTTGTTTGGGAGACCCAAATGCAACTAATAAAATATCCGATCTAGATTTATTCACTGCCTCTATAATTTTTTCAAATTCATCTGCTCTCCCTGAGTGAACGCCGCCAACCTTTAGATTGAAAATATCAGTTTGCAATTTAAGTGCAGTTCTTTCAGCTATCGTCGGTGCTCCGCCAAGAAGGAAAAGTTTATGGTTATTCTCAGCAGCAAATCTGGCAATATCCCATATAAAATCAGAACCAGATATTTTTTCCCTTAATGGTTGCTTTTTTAATCTAACAAAAAGAGGCAGCGAGATTAGAGAAACAAGCCATATCATAGTTGCAAGTGGGACCCTTAAGACTTTTTGCTTGGGCAGTTTAATGGAGAGATACTTTGCTGCCCATAATACGCCATATCCATCTGGTAGATTGAGCTTTGATTCGTCATTTAATATTTTTTTCAAAACTTCGTCGGTTTGTGCATTAACCACAAACTCAACATTTGGTGTGCAGATAATCGAATGGCCTTTTCTTTCGATTAATTCGGCAAGTTTCTCTTTTGCATCGACTTTTGAAATGTCATCAACTTTGACACCTAAAACTGAGCATGTATTTCGTCTCATTTATATCTTTCTAAATAGTTTTTATATTCACGATCAATAATTTCTTTCAAATTATTTTTGAAGGCATCTTTAGAAAATTTCTCTGATTGATTTCGGCAATCTGCGGGTTTAATCGTTTCTTCTATCCTCTCAAAGCTTTCAATTGCTGATGCAAGGGAATCAGGAGTAGCTTCATCGAAGAATATACCGGTAATGCCCTCAATTATAGTTTCAAGCGCGCCTCCCTTTTTCAATGCAATAACGGGTTTGCCGGCGGCCATCGCCTCAACTGGAGTAATACCGAAGTCTTCGTCGGCAGGAAATATAAAAGCCTTCGCTTTTTGCAAATATTCATACATACTTTTCTCTGATTGCCATCCAAGGAGAGATATAGTATCGCCAGATATTTTCTTTAAGTGAGGCATTTCTGAACCTTCGCCAATAACGACCAGTTTCTTTTTAAGCTTGTTACAAGCCTGAACTGCAAGGGACACTCTTTTATAGGGCTCAAGTCTGGAAACGATAACATAATAATCTTCTGGTTTGTCTTCTGACAGGTGTATATCTTTCACATTGACTGGCGGATAGAGGACCTCAGAATCAGCTCGATAATACTTACTAATTCTTCCTTTGACGTTTTCTGAGTTTGCTAGCCACTTGTCTACACGGTGGGCGGAAATTCGATCCCAAATCCTGATCTTGTGTAAAATATTTTTAACAATTATTCCTTTGAGGCCATGATCAAGGTTATTCTCCTTTAAATACTCAAAATGCCAGTCCCAGACATAGCGCATCGGTGTGTGACAATAGCACGCATGAAATGTGGTTGGCTTGGTGATAATTCCATGAGCATATGAATCATTTGATGAGATCACTAAGTCGTATTCTGAGAAATCAAATTCCTCGATTCTTTTTGGCATTGTTGGCAGGAAGAATTTAGTTTTTGTTTTCATGAATTTTGGTAGCTTGCCCAAACTTGATTCAATAATTTTGCAGTCCTTGAATCTACCTTTAGTGCCTTTCTCATCGTATAAAAGACAATAAATTGGTGCATCGGGATAGACTTCATGAATCGCAAGCAATACTTGTTGGGCTCCGCCAAATTTAGTTAAAAAATCACAGACTATAGCTACTTTCATAAACTCTCCAAAATGTTTAGTAATTTCTGGGCGCTTTTCTCCCAGGAAAATTTTTGTATCTGATCTAACCCTTTTTTAATCAATGAATTCCTTTTTACTGGGTCAGTTGCTAACTCTCTCATTGCATTTTTAATGGCATTAGCGTCTTCTGGTGCTACTAGTATGGCAGCATCTCCAACTGCTTCTGGTAGAGCAGAAGTATTTGCAGTTATAACTGGTGTACCGGCAGCAAGAGCATCTAGGGCTGCAATTCCAAAACCTTCATAAAGCGACGGGTAAAGAAATGCTGTGGCACTGCTCATAACATCGGCCATATCTTCTTGCTTAATAAAACCTGGCAAGATAATTTGCTTAGCAATTTCGGGTTTTAGAGATTTTATTTTTTCGGCGATCTTGTCATAGCCATAGCCGGGCTTACCTGCTAAGACTAATTTGTGAGGTAGGCCGAGCTCTTCTTTCAAAAGTGAAAAGGCTTCAATTATTTTTACTATATTTTTACGTTCTTCGAGGCGCCCAATAAAAAGGAAAAAATAATCTCCTACTTTTAAAGGATCCTTGGGCTTTTCGATTGGGTGGAAAGTTTCTTCGTTATAAGAAGGATAGATAATTTCAATTTTTTCTTTCGTTTCGGGAAAGAGCTCGATTAAATCATTTTTTGTAGACTGACTGACACAAACAATTTTTTCTGATTTTTTCACCACGTTATTTAAGGAAGACATCTGTCTTTTTATTTCTGAATCGGAATAAGCATCAGGAAATTTCTGGAAGGCAAGGTCATGAACTACAGCGATACATTTCTTTGGAGTAAACATTGGTATCGAATAAAGTGGTTGGAAATAAACGTCAGGGCGATATTTCAATAATAATAGAGGTAAAAATACTTTATTAAAAAATCTATGAAAGTATGTTTTTTTTTCCAAAAAGTTTACCCGAGAGTGTAATTCATGAGGTAGGCTCTTATTTGTATAGAGATAATAAAAGTTTTCTTTTTTTATTTTATTTAGGCCAAGAATCATCTGATAGGTAAAATTCTCTACCCCAGTGCGATTCTCTGCTGCTGCTTTTGATGCATCAATTCCTATTATCATTGGTAATGCCTATTAATTTTGATCCTTAGTCCAAAGAACTGAGCGCTTGAATGCCTCAAGGTTTTCTATGGCTATTCCGGATCCTTTAACGACACATTCTTCGGGATTATTTGCAAGTTCACAAGGAATCCCAGTTAGTTTTGTCAACAATGTGTCCATATTACGTAGTTTCGAGCCGGCGCCTGTTAGGATTATTCCTTTATCCATCACATCGGAGGCAAGCTCAGGTGGAGTTTTTTGAAGTACATCTTTAACTGCGTTAATTATTTCAACTAATGGTGGTTTGATGGCGAGAACGATCTCTTCGGAATTGATCATAATGCTTTCGGGTAGGCCTGTAATTGTGTTTGAGCCAGAGACCTCCATCTTCATTTCCTTTTTTAAAGGTTGGGCTGAGCCAATTTTGATTTTGATATCTTCAGCTGTTTGGTCGCCAATAACTAAATTGTGTTTTTTCCTAATGAAGTTTGCTATCGCAGCATCAAATTTATTTCCACCAACACGGACGGATGTCGAAGCGACCACATCTCCAAGTGAAATAACAGCAACTTCACTAGTGCCACCACCAATATCTATAATCATATTGCCTGATGGTGTTGCAATTGGAATGCTGGCGCCAAGTGCTGCTGCTATTGGCTGCTTGATCAGATAAGTTTGTTTCGCACCGGCAGAGTTACAAGCATCAACGACAGCACGTCTTTCCGTAGAGGTAACGCCGGCAGGAATAGAGACCATGATTTCAGGTTTAAAAAGACGAATATTTCCGGAGACTTTATTTATATAATAACGGAGCATTGCTTCGGCAATTCTAAAATTGGCGATCACTCCCTCTTTGAGCGGAGCAGCAGCGATAATACTTTCTGGAGTGCGTCCAATCATTTGTTTTGCCTCTGCGCCAATCGCCATTACTTTATTGTCGAAGGCTTGCAGTGCCACAACGCTTGGTTCATTAATAACTATACCCTTTTTTGGGATATAAACCCGAATATTATTTGTACCTAAATCTATCGCAATTTTTCTAAGCATTTATGTTTACTCTTCTCTCTTGATATCAGCACCGATTGATTTTAATTTTTCGTCAATTTTCTCATAACCTCTGTCAACAAATTCTATATCTTGAATAGTAGTTGTTCTTTGAGATAACAGAGCGGCAATCACTAGAGCGGCACCGCCACGTATATCCTTGCTAGAAATTTCAGTGCCCATAAGCTTAGTGGTGCCATGAATTTCAATTTCATGAGGATTTAATATACTTGCCTGAGATCTGAGTAATTTTAATTCTTCGAGATAGGCAAATCTACCCTCGAACATAGTCTCGAAAATCCTTGTTGTCCCCTCGCATTGTGTAGCTAGAACTGCATATGGCGATTGCAAATCTGTTGGAAAGCCAGGATATGGTCTAGTGTCGACGTCACAGGCAATCAATTTCTTGTGCTTCAATGTTTTGATATATTCTTGGCCATTCTTCTCTATTACTTTATATTTTGCTCCAGAATCAGAGAGTTTTTTCAAAACTAGATCCAAATGGTCAACAACAAGTGGACCGACGGTTATTTCGGAGTTGGTCGCAACGCCGGCAATAATATAAGTACCAGCTTCTATTCTATCTGGCAGTATCCGATATGATACTCCTTCTAATTTTTTCACGCCAGTAATGAAAATATCATGAGTGCCGGCGCCCTCAACCTTTGCCCCCATTTTGTTTAGGAAGTTTGCAAGGTCAACAATCTCTGGCTCAGCTGCCGCTACATGAATATGAGTAGTGCCTTCAGACAAAACAGTCGCTAAAATAGCATTTTCAGTTGCTGTAACACTTAATTTATTTAGAATAACTTTTCCTGCCTGAGGTTTGCCTTTGAGTATATATTTGCCATCGCTTATCCTTATCTTGACTCCTAATTGGCGGAATAGGTCTAAATGATCATCAATTGCTCTCGCTCCAATAAGACAACCTCCTGGTTCGCTAAATACGGCATGACCATATTTCGCAAGAAGAGCTCCAACTAACACTACGGATCCTCGTAGTTTTTTTACCAATTTTTCGTCAGGAGTAGTCGAGTTGATCTTTCTTGGATCTATCTTGACGGTATTATTCTCGAAGGAGATATCTGCCCTGATACTTCTGAGTATCTCAAGAATTTTCTCAATGTCTAAGATATTTGGGACATTAGAAATTGTTGATGGTGTGTCTGCTAGAATTGCAGCAGGGATAATCTTTAAAGCAGCATTTTTTGCTCCAGAAACTAGTATTTCGCCCTTTAACTCTTTTCCTCCCTTGATTCTAAACTTGGCCATGTAACTCCTTGTGATGATTGTAAGTGGTTTTATTGTATGGTAAATTAGCGCAATATTCAATATAATAGAACAAGCGGTAAATTTTAAGCAGATATATAATAATTGAATATCTGACTGGCTTTAATCCTGTTATTATGGTCAATAACGATCGGCGCACAAAATTATTTATGAAAATATTGTTCGGACAGCTAGCTGTCGGGGCAGTGATAACATTTTTGGCGTTGTCTGTTCTCTTTTATGCCGAAGGAAATCGTTTTGATTTCATAAATTTTCGTACTATCAAAACAGGCTTGATCTCTATCGAGTATCTACCAAAAGACTCGGAAGTTTTTATCAACGATAAAAAAATTCAGGTTGGTAAAACATTTGCTAAAAACCTTCGACCTGCCAGATATTCCTTCAAAATCTCGAAAAACACATATAAAACCTGGCAGATTGATCTAAATATTGATTCAAAATCGGTCAATGTCTATAAGGACGTTGTTCTATTCAAAGATCATCCTGTAGTAGAAGAATTGACTGATAATAGAAAGATGTCTCTCTTAAATGGTCCAAGTGATCAACTCGCGAGCCGAAGTGATAGAAATGGACTATTTTCAAACGGATTTGAGATATGGGTAGAGCAGAAAATCATATCAAGATTCTCAACACCAATAAGTCAAGTTATTTGGTATTCTGATCATACTCATGTCTTATACCAACAAGGCAGGGAAATTCGGATTATTGAAAAAACAGGACTAAACGATACCTTGCTTGCCACCCTAAGCGGTGAGTCTCCAACAAAATTTCAGATAAATTCTGATGGTTCCGAACTATACTTTCTAGACAGCGGTGATTATAAGATTGCCAAGATTAGGTAACAGATAATTTCTATTACAATGGTTCCAACAGGAATTTAAATATAAAAGGCTCATCATGAGCCTTTTATATTTGATATTAGCATTATCTTCCGCTTGGGAGCTTGGTAAAGCGGATGACTTCTTTTGATGCTTTATTCTTGGTCGGGTTTGGATATATTTGGTTTGCCAGCACGACCATACGCTTCAACGATGTGCCAAGCGGCCAACAGGTTGCAAGGGTCAACCGAGATTCATTGGTAGGATCGAGAATTGAGAGATCATTAGATGCTACAATTTTCTGGTCATAAACCTTATAGACATAAACTTCTTTGCCAAATTTGACATAAACCATGTCTCCGACAACTAGTTTGCTAATATTTGAAAATATTGAATTATATTTTTGTTTAACCCAAACATAATTTGAACTATGGCCAGTGATATAGATATTTCCCTTCTCTCCAGGAAGTGCCGTGCCATTTACTTGGATTACTCCATTGCTAAGACCCTGGCTTACTTCCTTGGGCAAATTATTTACTCTCCAGCTGATCGGTGCGTTGACGTTTATAGTCGGAATCTTAATCGAGTTTTCTGCCATATCTGGCTGGATTTCACGTTTAGCTGGTTCTTGCTTCTTTTCAATTATCGATACCAACTGACTTACTGCTGGCTCTGCCCTATCAATTGCTGGCTCTGCCTTGAAATCGTTTTTGTACCAATATTGCACTTTGTCTTTAAAACCATAAAAATTAATTGCCAAATAGCAAATACAGACTATTCCAGCAAAAGAAACAACTTTCCAAATAATACTTGCAATGATGTCGGCAATCTGGGAATCTTTTTTCTTATTAGCAAATATTTTTTCGAGATCTTTTTCGTTTAGCATCTTCGTTATCCTAAATATTGATGCAATTATCTTATCAAAACGGAGCTATTTTTTATAGCAGCATTTTAACCAAAGTTTTTTAAAGAAAGATAAAGTAAGTGTCGACAGTAGAAAGCCAACTGCTGGCACGATAGCATTTAGCCATGGCCTATCAACTTCAATAGCCTGAAGATAAAGACTGATTGCTAAGTATGTAAAAATTATCAAAAGAAGCCGGCGTGTGATGCTGGTCTCCCAAGCCTTATCTGCCTCAACGTTATTGTTGCGAAGTTTTATTTCTGCTATTTCTTTTTTTAATAAATCTATTGTTTCTTGCATAATCAAATTTTAGCATTGCTTACTAATATTATCTAGATAATTGTTAGTTTCTTCCAGGCCCATGGGGGTGGGCCTGGAGAGAATTCCTGACGTCGAGAGCGGATTTATTCGCTGGACGGCGGGATTGGCACGGGCTTCGGTGTAAACACCAGTACGGCCTCGCCGGCATGGGTCTTACTGGATAGATCCTGTTCTGGCTGTTTCACAATGGTGGCCAGAATCAGTTCTTGACCAGAGAATTGACCCGAGAGGAGGAAGTCGATGTTCTCCGCCAGTTGGACGGCATCATGGAAAAGTACGGATGCAGTTGTTGGAAAAACAATCGCATTTTTGCCATTGGGCAATTTGACTGCATTCTGTTTGACAGCCATCGCCTTGCTCCTTTACTAAAATTTTGCTGCTCGCGGAGTTATCTTCTTATAACACAATAATCGTATTTGATAAACATTAACTTTCGTAACCATTTACTGTCATTCCTGCGCCATGCCTGCCGGAAGGCAGGAAAGCAGGAATCTTGCAATGGAAATAAAAAAGATCCCGGCAAATACCTGATTGGGCCCGAGAGAAATATTAATTAAGTTCGAATTCCAAGATTAGCGGCAAATGGTCGCTGATTGCAATATTTGGGACTTCAAATTTACTAGATTGAATTTTATTATTGATAAAAACATAATCGACGATATTGTTACCCTCTTCCATGCTGTTTTTAAACTCCGGTCGTGTTGTCTGAATTTCATTCTGTGAAATCAAGTTTGTCATTTTATTGTCGATCAATTTTATTGAGTCTGTCTCTGGTAATAAATTAAAATCACCGGCTACTATCGTGGGCGTATCGTTGTCACTGCATTTATTCAAGATAAAATTAATTTCGGCAATTGTCCTACTATCCCCTATCTTGTCAGCGGTCCAAATGCCGTGGATATTCATTATGCATAATTTCTTGCCGTTGCAGTCCAATTCGACGGTTTGCAATGCTCTACCATGATCTTCTGTATAGAAATTCATCTCTTTCCAATCAGAGACTTTTTTATATTCCTTGTGGAAGAATGCTGTCTCTGCTTTATTAATCGGTAACTTAGACAAAATATAATTGCCTTGTTCGATGAAGCCGCCAAAATCCAGGCTGGTGAATCCTCTAGATTGCCAAAGTGGAGAAAAATATCGGTATGGGTATGTCTTACCCAGTGCTTTTTTGATGATTTCTTTTGATCTGAAAATATTTTTTACGGAGTTTTCTATGGGATTTGCTACTTCCTGCAGACAGACAATATCAGCATCTTGTTCGGCAAGAAAATTAACCACTGCATTGGCATTGTCAATTTTTATCCCAATATTTAGGCAAATAAGTTTGGTCATTCCACTTCCGCAATTGTAACAACATAATTCTTGCCGTATTTTTTAGCGCATTTTGGACACGTTGTATACCACATGTACCACTTCTTTATCTTCAAATTTTTACCATCGGCATATTTTTTGAAGTCTTCGCCCCACTTGGCTGTCTCCTTGAAATCTCCCTCGTAGACTTTGCTCAAAAATTTGCCGGAAAGATTAATATTTTCAGCGTCCTCGATTTCTTTATCAACTGCTAGATATAAATCCATTTTCCAGGGTGAGGCATGGTCGGAAAGGGATAACCATTGGGGCATAGTAGCTCCAGCTTTTTCAACCAAGTTATTTAATCTTGTGATAACACTGCCAAAGTTAAGCGGCATATATAAAAAGGTAGCAACTTTTCCTTTGATAAATTTTTTGTTTTCCCACTCGAAAATTTTATCATCCCATGGTTTTGGATCAAACCTTGGGCAACACATTTTTTCTTCTGTCATTTTTGTCCTCTTTTAATTTTGTGGCACAAATTTAAATTCATCCATCACAAAGGCAGCTGATGTTGTGTCATCTTTGGTAAAGGTGATAGTGTTTTTACCAGCAATCAATGTTACTTGGCCTAAGTCAAACCATTCCCAACCTTTTGTATCTTTGGAAATATGAGAGTAAGCGAGGGTTTTTGAATTGTTTAGGAGTATTGTTACGCTTCTTGAGCCATCAAGATGTAGTGCATCGTCAGAGAGCTTTACTGATAGTTTGTAGTTTCCTGCTATTGCGGACTCAAACTCATAAGAAGCTATTGCTCCCTTTGCCGCTAGATAAGCCTCCTTGCCTCTGGCTGATTCGGCGATATAAGAATATGAGTCATATTTATCTTTTGTTAATGTGCCTATGCCGCCGTCAACTAATATAGTTCCGGCTGGATCGGCAACTTCTTTTTTCTCTACTGCCTGACTGCCTTCAGTTTTGGTATCGCTGAGATCTATTTTGTCATTTCTCTCAGGGTAAGTAAGAATTGTCACCACACTGGCTACTAGGACAAAGGCAGAGGCAGTCATAGCAGCTGGAATACCAAGTTTCACTTTCTTGAGCGTGACTAGCAGAGCCGCCCAGACAGCAGCGATTATAGCAGTTAAAATTGCTCCATGATCCATAAATGACCAAATAATTGATGCTATTCCAATTAAGTAGATAGCGACTATTAAAGATAGCATAAGCCTCCTAAAAATTATTTATTACTAAAATTTTATCGTCAATTTGTTGGCAATTCAAGGTAATTATCTAAATATTCGTGACTGAATCGAATAATTCTCTCAGTTCTTTTCCAATGGATTCTTGCCAGAAATCATCAGGTGATTTGTTTGTCATTTCGGAGATGTATTGATTGGATTTCTTATCAAATTGGATGGATGTCAGGGGGTATCCAGATATTCTCTTCGAAGATATTTTGCTTGTGAAATATCTGTCTCTAGAAAAAGCAGTTGCTTCTTTTATCTTCCCATTGGGTGACGCGATGCACATGGCAAATTCCCAATGGCCGGTCACTTCTCCGCCATGCTTTTCTATTAATTTCGAATAATATTGAATAAGTTCCTCATCTGTTGGTCTGCCTGTAAATCCTGTAATTCTACGTACATTAAGTCCTGGTTGTTCGTCATCGCTTATTCCATCAAAATAAAGTGCAATGTCCATGGATAATACCGGCTTCCCAATTTGCGAAGAATAATAAATTGCTTTCTTGCGGGAATTTTCTTGCGGAGTTTTGCCATCTTCCTCTAAATCCGGGAACTGGCCGAATTCTCCAATGCCTCTGACTTTTACTCCAAGTGGATCAAGAGCCGCCTGAACATGGGCGATCTTGGCAGAATTTGTAGTTCCAAAAATTATTTCTTTCATAGTTCAAATATATTTATTTAGATTGAATAATCCCTTAACTTTGTGATAGCTGTTTGAATTGACGTGTCTGTAACATTAGTCGGCAATATTCTAGTCTGTACAAAAATTTGTTTTTCAAGTTGTTTTAAATCCTCAAATAAAATATCAAAATTTAATGGATTTAACATAACTCTAGTGCTGTTTGCATATCTTTTCTTTCCTTCTGCCATTCTTTCCTCTATCGAGACTACACCAAAAGGGGCTAATCGTTGGTCGGCATAACAACAAATTTTTTCCTCAAAACTTGTAGTTGAGAGATTATTCCTGATCTTTGAAAATCCAATAGCATCCAGACACTGCATAACTTCAGATGAGACATTTAGCTCTTTGGCGATCATTTTGGTGGCAATATGCTCATCATTTGTTTTATATTTTTTGGCAGTCTCTTGTTTCACTGTTTCCCAGTACTCCAAGCCTTCTGGTTTTAAAAATTCAGGAAATATATTTAGGTCAAATTTTAATATATTGCCCATATCATGAATAAGACAAGCTTTTATCACTGTATCTGTGTCAATGAGATTTTCGAGCTGATCACAAATAGATTTGGCTAAAGCAGCAACACGAAACTGGTGCTCCTGAAGCTGGGGCATTATTTTGTATTTCTGATAAATTTTACTGATTTTTTGCATTGATGTGTCCGACTTTAATAATAGAAGTTTAGTTTAATAGCTTTATGAATTCAAGCTCTTGAAGTTAGTTTTAGCTTTCATAACAATAAAAAGAATAATTATCAAAAATACAAAAATTATGGCTGCCCATCCAAACATTTTCTGAACTCCTATTCTATCGCTGGCGATGCCAAACGAAAAAAGTGCTAACGAGGTAAAAAAGCCGTTGAATACATTGGCTGCGGAGATTATTGTCGTGCGATTTGCTGAACTGATATTATTGTTCATAATCTCACTTTGAATGACATCGGCAATACCATCAGCCATACAGCCGATCATAATAAAAGCAAGGAGTAAGTAGCTATGGCTAAATGCAAATCCTGCGAGGGCCGTGATCAACATTAGAACATTTGCTAATAATAATTTCCGGTTTGAGTGATGCTCGAATTTGTGAATAATAGCACTGCCCAATCCCTCAAATATTCTTGCGAAAGTGTAGATAATGCCGAAATATATCAATGGCATGCCAGCTATCTTGATGATTGGCTGAAAATATTCAAAGAAGAGCAAAGCAAAACCAGTCCAGACCGATTGGAAAGCGATAATAAACATAATCTTTTTATTCGAAAATATTTCTTTGAATGAGTTGACCGCTGTACTGACGATTCCTACTCTTTTATCAGCCTTTGGTCTGGGCGTTTCCTTTAGAAACAATGCAGTGATGAATGCGATTAAGTATAGGCCAAATCCTAAATAGAACGGGAATCTAATATTTTTCATATAAAGAAATGGTAGACAAAGAATAATTAGTCCGTTCAGAAGTTTTGCAGCTGCTTGCATCCGTCCTCGATACTTCTTATATTTGTTTTCCATTTTAAGTACTTGGAGCGTGTCAAAGAGCAACGCACTTGCATTGCCTGATCCGATCGCGATAGCGGCGCCATAGACTGCATTTCCTATCGCGAAATGGAGGAATGAATGACCAAAAGCAAAAATTGCCATGTTGCCCATCGCGAGAAGTGCATACAATAAAGAACACTTTTTACGGCCATAAACATCAGAAAAAGCTCCGCCGTATATTTCTAGCGAAGCGTCTGAAAGGGTTGTGATTGCTGCAAGGGTGCCGATTTGGCTATAGTTCAGGCCAAACGCCTGATACAATAGCATCATAATCGGACCGGTAATCCGTTTTGCAAAAACGAAGTGTAATGTGAGAAAAAATAGATTTTTCTTATATTTAGACTGTTTTTCTGCCATAAAAAAATAAGGAATTAATTAATAAATCCGGGAGTATATAAGAATAGGTATCATCTCAAGTTTGATTGGGACTTGATTATTCGAATAGTTCTTAACAAATAGCTAACTTTGATTGTAGTCTCGAAGTGCTTACAAATAGCAAATTATATTGCTAGAAATTATGTAGGATTGAAAACTTGCCCTGAATGGGCTCAAAGATCAGCTTATTCGCAAAGAGAGTACTTTTCCGTGTATATCAGACAAAATGTCCGATGTAACGGCTAGGTATAGAGATCGATAAAGATACTGGATACAGAGAGTTCTTACTGAACGATACATTAATCATACTCTATATTTGTTATTTTGTCAATGGATGCAAAAGATTGATTTTTTTATTGAGTAGTTATTTGAACGATTGGCGAATGACTGTTTTTAACTTCTCTGGTGCAGTTTTGCGGAAGTCCGAGAGATAGATTTCATGGTGTTTTTGTTGACCTTTGCCGTCAAATTTACCACCGACTGCAGTGATATATTCATGAATTCTCTTGATATTTGGTCCTTCATCGGCAAACGGGCCAACGTGCATGATCTGGGCTGATCTCCCCTCCTCGTATGATTCGAAGCAAATTTTATCAATTAAAGCAGGATTCTTTTTCTCTTTGACTTCGGCCACTGCTTTATCAAATATCTCTTTGGTGACGATGTCTGGCTGCATAATCATTGAGGTCCAATGCCAATTATCCTTTTTGCCAAGAACAAAATCATTCATATCGTCCGACCACCACAGTCCTTCGAGTGGCATAACACCAAAGTCAAAGCCAGTTGCCTTTTTGATCGCAAATTTGATTGTGTATGCTACTGGATAGAGTGTTTGGATAGAGTCAGCATATTCCTTGGCTGTATTGGGGTCACCCTTGCCATCAATCATAATATAATTCATTTTTGGCACAACCACTTCCGAAACCTCTTTGGTGGAAGGATTGTAAAATTCCTTTAACTCTTTTTTATAATCTTTTTTAGACATTCTGTTCCTTTGTATCTTGTAATTCTTTCAACTGTTTCAAATATGATTTTCTAATATTTTTCAATATTTATATTACATATTTAGCATCGAGAATACTTTATGAAGTAAAAAAGCTGGCCAGACGATGGCTTTTAAAATTGCTAGAACGACAGGCCAGAATCCGCTAACTTGTTGAACATAATACACTGCTACACCAATTATACCGAGAAAATAAACTGCCCCCCAATTTTCGTTGGTACTGCGAGAACGATGCCATTTTTTTGGATCGCAACACTCTGTCTTTTTTTCTTCGACCATTGGGCTCCTTTTTTATATTTCTTTATTATAGCTCTTGCTAAATATTTTTCCATATCAATTATCTTATATTCTAGTGATTTTCGGATTACTATCAGTTAAATTGAGAGTTATTATTTAAAAAAGGAGTTCTTATGAAGGGATTTGTTGGAAACATCGAAGAAATGACAGAGGAAAATGAAAATTTCCGCAAGGTTTTATTTACTGGGCCAAATAGCCAGCTTGTTGTGATGAGCTTGCAGCCAGGTGAAGATATTGGGATGGAAAAGCATACAGTTGATCAATTTATAAGAATAGAAGATGGAGAGGGCAAAGCTATTTTGGACGACGAAGAATATGAAATAGAGGATGATTGGGCAGTTGTAATCACTGCAGGAACTGAACATAATATTGTCAATACTGGTGGTACACCTTTGAAGCTTTATTCTATTTATTCTCCAGCCGAACATCCAGATGGTACTATCCATGCCACAAAAGCTGAGGCGATGGAGAAAGAGTAATCGTCCATCGATCCTATTTTACAAGTTTGCCGTCTTTAAGTCTGAAGGTTAGTTCGGCTTCTGCTGCAATACCATCATCATGAGTCACGGCAACTATAGTTGTGTTTTCCGATTTCGCCAGATCTTTCAAGAGTTTAATAATAACTTTTCCTGTTGCGCTGTCTAAATTGCCCGTGGGTTCATCGGCTAAAATTAATTTTGGTCTGTTGGCCAAAGCTCTGGCGATTGCAACTCTTTGTTGTTCTCCTCCTGATAGTCGGCCTGGCTTCCTTTTTTGCTTATTTTCATCAAGGCCTACTTGAACAAGAAGTTTGGCGGCTTTATCTTTTTGATCATGTGCTGGTATTCCAGTAAATTCCAAAGGGATCATCACATTCTCCAGGGCAGATAGGTTTGGAATCAGATTATACCCCTGAAAGACAAAACCTATCTTGTCTCTGCGATATTTGATTAGTTTGGAATCACCCATTTTAGAGATATCCTCTCCATCGACATCAATAGTGCCTGACGATGGTTTGTCTAGTGCTCCCAGAAGGGAAAGAAGTGTGCTTTTACCACTACCACTTTTACCAACGATTGTTGAAAAAACGCCGGTCGGTATTTCGAGGCTAATATTATCTATCGCTCTTACCTTGCTATCACCGGATTGAAATTCTTTTATTAAATTTGTTATTTTTAGCATTTGATATCCCTAATATTAATTATTCTGCTCTCATGACCTCGGCTGGTCTAATTTTTGAAATAAAGAAAGCAGGTATTGAACTGCCGATAATTGCGATAATAACCGCAGCTAACAAGCCATAAAGGATAATGTCCCATCCAACAACATTATTTAGTTCTTTTAATGTATTTTGGGCGCTATTAACAGCATCACCGCCCATACGCATCATTATTCTTCCTGTCCCACCTCCGATATGCTCTGGAGCTACTGAAGTTGCTGTTGCGGAGTTGTTCACTAAGACTTTCAATACTGGGTTACTGAAAATCAGACCAAAGACAATGCCTGCGATACTGCTTGTCAAAGTCAAAACAAGAGATTCTACTGTAAACATGGCCATGATGCCAATATTAGATGATCCTATCGCTTTAAGGACCCCTATTTCTCTCCTTCGTTCTCTGACAATCATTATCATAGTTAGGAGAATTATTATTGATCCAGCGATAAGAGAACCAATTAAACTATACAGAGAAACTGTTTTGATATTTTCAAGTGGTTTTACTGCATCGTTTGAGCTATCTTGCTGTGAAGTTACATCAGCCTTATCTCCAAGTTTGGCCTTAATATCATTTTGTAGAGTTGTGACAGAGTCTATTGAGTCAGCTTGAATTATAATAGAAGTTATTTGATCTGTCTGGGCCGATAATTTCTGTAATGTTGCTACCGGCATAACTACCGTAGAGTTGGCAAATTTATTTCCAGCATCGAATATGCCAATTAATTTCACATCTTGTCCATAAGCTTTAAATATCGTATCAATGGACAGATTATTTTTTGTGGCTAATTCTGTGCCAACCATTGCTATATTTTCATTGGAATTTGCATCCATCCTTGTGCCGGAAATTACGTCAAATTTACTGGCGTTTAAGCTGGCTGTGGAAGACAAATCATTTGTACCAGTTACCATTATTGGCATTGCAAAGTTTTGAGGTGCTCTTTGCTCTATATTTCCCCCACCTTGGTATTGCCTGTTTTGTCTATTTTGTTGACGCTGACCAAACGAGCCTGGCTCTATAGCCGAAACTAAATTCGTATCCTCAGTAGTTAGACGGTCGGAGATTGTTTTTACTATTTTATTTATATGAGGTAGGGCGGCGAGCGCTGATACATCCGTGTCGGTTAGAGCCTCTCCTCCGCCCTCAAATCCTCTTACTCCTGCCGGCATAATAGTAATATTGTTACCTATTGAGCTTTTGACACTAGTGATTTTAGACTGAACAGTTTTCATTGCCATCAGCATAATCAGAGCCATGCTGATACTCACCGCTAGTATAAAAATAATTGATGTGGTCCGAATTCCATTTCTGAAAGCATTTTTTATGCCTCGGCTGATTATTCCCATGATTTACCTTGTTTTAATGGTTATCTTTTTATTATAATCTATTATTTCTGAGAAATAGCTTAATAATAAAACCCCTCCGAGGGGGTGGAGGGGTTTTATGTGTTTAGCTTTCTAGATTACCTTGGTGCATAGATCCTATGTTTCTTCCATGGCCACGACCACCTTGTCCGCCTCCCATATATGGGATTAGTTTGCTGTGATCGATTCCATTATCTTTGAACCACTGATCCATTTCTTCCCTATTTTGTTTTCTACTAGCGCGCATTTCGTCTCGCTTTGCTACCAATTTATCTCTTTGTTCCTGTGTGATTACTCCATCTTTGACTGCTTGTTCGAGTTTGGCATCTTGTTCAGCCTTTCTTACTTGCTGTCGCTCTGTTCGAACTTCGTCAAATGTTGCTTGGACTTGATCTTTCGGTACATTGAATTTTTGAGCAATTTTATCGATCAATGTATCGCTATTTGTAGATGCTGCTTGTGCCTGCATGTTGCCAAACCAGATAACCCCAGCCAGAGCCAAAGTTCCGATTGCAACCGCAGGAAAGATTACTTTTTTATTCATTTTTTCTCCTTAATTATTACCCTCAACTTATCGACCTATATTGATAATATAGGAGTCTCCTGAGAATACGCTTAGGAAATAAAAAAAGACCAGAAGAGTTAAGATTGTAGTTTTAACTACTCTGGTCTTGGCCCATATTTTGAGTATACCTCATTTCAAAATATGGACCTCGGCAGGATTACCCCTTGATCGCGCTCAGACCCTCGCAAATCTTGATAAGTAATTGCAGTATCGGAGTTCTCGTCTCGGGGAATAGGAGTAAGGCAACAATTGTTGCGATTGCGATAATTATCGCAAAGGTTGGCTTTTTTGAGTCTTCCATGTTACCTCCTAAGGTGGAAAGACCTCCAGTCCGGCAGACACGGATGTCGGATCGGTCCATGAATCTGGCATCGGTGCGTTTTCGATGATCCAGAAAAACAGACAGATGACTGCAATAGCGACAAGGATGCCCCTCAGAATCGACATCGTCAATTACCTCCCCAATTGATTCTTTATATTATATATCAAATTTTGATAGAGATTTCTATGGTTTACAGTGAGATCTTGAACTCGCTACCTTTGCCAATTTTACTGTTTACGGAAATTGCACCGTTGTGCATATCTACTATTTGTTTTGCTATTGAAAGGCCTAATCCATAACCAGCAATTTTTTGCTTATTTCTGGAGTTGTCGGCACGGTAAAAACGATTGAAAATATAAGGTAAATCACTTGCTTTTATGCCGATACCATTATCTTTTATTTTAACGACAATATGCTCTCCTTGATTTTCCAACGATACGATGACCGATGTATTTTCAGGGCTGTATTTGATGGCATTGTCTATAAGAATTACAAAAAGCTCAGTAAGACTTTGTGGTTCTCCATCAATTATGAAGTTATCATTTTTATCTGCCGGAGATATTTCGATTGAGATCATTTTTTTGTCTGACAAACGTTGTATTTTTTTATGTGCTTCTTTAACTATTGCCCATAAATTTACTTCTTCAAATTCATGATTGATATTTTCAGCTTTTGCTAATTTCAATAATGCATTCGATAAAGATTCCAATTTACCAACTTCTTCTAGGTTGCTGTCTAGGAGAGTTTTTGCTTGTTCCAAGTTTAAACTTTTATCTCTTAGGGCTACCTCTATCTCGGTCTTCATCGCAGTTAGAGGAGTGCGTAGCTCATGGGAGGCGTCGGCAGTAAAACGATTTTGTTCCTCCATTGATTTTTCTATAGGTTCAAGGGTTTTTTTTGCGAAGAAGTAACTGGTTACTGATGAAAAAACTAGGATTAGAATATTAAAATATATTAAGTTCAAGGTTAGTCGTTTATTCGCTTCATTGGTTTGATCTTGACGAATTCTTTCTAAATCGGCCATTGGGCCCGTAAAGTTAATATTGTTTTGTTCCCAAAAAGTTCGTAACTGGCGTCCCAATCCCCTATTTATTTCCTGATATGAGATTCTGTGGAGTATGAGGCTAAATGAAACGCTGATCGTCATAATAATCAAAACGTAAAACAAAGAAAGTTTTATTACTGCAAAATCGATATGTTTTGATTTTAGTTTATTGAAGACATTTCTTATTTCATTCATATTAGCCAATTCTATAACCAAATCCGCGGATGGTATTTATTAGTGATTTATCTTTTTTAAACGGCTTATCAATTTTGTTTCTTAAATATCCCATGTATACCTCCACTGTATTGGGCAAAATATCTGCATCATAGTTCCATACATGGTTGATGATATTATCTTTACTTAGTACTTGATTTGGATTTCTCATCATATATTCAAGTAAAGCAAACTCTTTTGTCGAAAGTCTTATCTCCACGCCTGCCCTTTTCGCTATGAATTTTATTGGATCAAGCTCTAAATTATCTATTTTTAATATAACGTCGGTTTGATTTTTTGGTCGGCGTAGCAATGCTCGCACTCTGGCTAGCAATTCTTCGAATGCAAAAGGCTTAACTAGGTAGTCATCAGCTCCAGCGTTTAATCCATCCACCCTATCACTTATTTTATCTTTAGCAGTAAGCAAGAGGATAGGCATATGTTTCTGTTTATCTCTTAGAATTTCACAAATTTTTATACCGTCAACTTCTGGTAGCATACGATCAAGTAATATTAAATCATATTCAATGGTCAAAGCAGATCCTAGACCATTTTTTCCATCAAATTCAACATCCACAGCAAAAGATTCCTGTTCTAGCCCTTTTTTTATAGCATTTGCAATCTTGTGGTCATCTTCTATTATTAATATTCGCATGTTAGTAAAATTAAAGATTATTTATATTCATTATATAACATATTTTCTGAGAATAAGCTGATAAAAAAATAAAAAGAGCCAAAGGCTCTCTATTTTTTAGATACAGTTATAATAAATGGTGGGCGGGGTGGGACTCGAACCCACAAGCCTTTAGGGCACAAGATTTTGAGTCATGCGCGTATACCAATTCCGCCACTCGCCCATGCATTTACTATATATATGATAGCAGATTTTCTTCTACCTTTCAATCAGAGATGGTTCTTTTTTAGTCATGTCCCAAATTTGTGATGGCTTTCCATTTTCTATTTTGCCACCGTCTACAATCAGATCAATATTATTGAATTCTGCCGGTGGGAATTGTGCTATAACTTCTGGAATCGATAGGCAATTTGAAAGCCCAGATTTATTTGCTGAAGTTTGGGCAATGGGACCAAATAGGCTGGCGATTTTTATTATGAGACTATTATCTGGGACTCTTACTCCAATAGTTCCGTTTTGATAACAATATTTTGAAAAACTATCGTTTTTTGATTTTAGGATAAATGTGTATCTGCCAGGTATCCTAGCGCTAATGAATTCTGGATTAAGGGTTTCAGCAATTTTTTCTATATCTGATAAGGAAGAGACTGCTAATCCTATGGTCTTGTTCTCGTCTCTTTCTTTGAGATGGAATATTTTTTCGAGTGCGGAGCTATTGCTGGGATCGCATATAAATCCATAGACAGTATCAAAAGGAACTAAGGCAATGCCGCCGTTTTTAATAGTCTCTGCTGCTTTGCTTGCAATTTCATTAATATTTTCTTGATTTAGGGTATGCATTTTTTCTCTTTGTTATGGCTTGTTTTTAGTCTACTTTTAATAATATAATTATACTAGGATTTTAAAAAGAGGTTTGTTGTGGGCAATATGGACATTTTAGACAAAATTGATGTTAGTAAAGTCGATTCTAAGGGAATGATTCGCCATATTGAGAATTTTCCTTTGCTGTGCGAGCAAGCATTCAGTATGGCAGATAGTTATTCTATACCATCATATTATATTAAGGCAAAGAAAGTTGTTCTGCTAGGAATGGGCGGATCCGGTGAAGCTGGAGATATCCTCAAGAATTTGTTGTTTAGTCAAACTGATCTTGTGATTGAGAGTGTTCATAATTATATTTTACCTGGTTTTATAGACAAGGATACTCTAGTTATCGCAAGCTCTTATTCTGGTGACACTGAAGAGACGCTGTCTGGCTTTATCTCTGCTCATGAAAAAGGCGCAAAGCTAATTGCTATTACAACTGGCGGAAAATTAAAAATATTGGCAGAGAAATATAGAGCGCCCCTATTGAAGTTTGACTATCATTGTCCTCCTCGAGCCTCATTTCCCTTTATGTTTATCTTTCTTCTCTCTATCTTTAGTAAGCTTGGTTACATAAATATCGATCGTGCTAGAATAAATAATATAGTTACGAATTTGAAGAGTGCGATCAATAAATACCAAATACCAAATTCTTTGTTGGGCAATCCAGCAAAGATACTAGCAGAGAAGATTTTTGGGAAAATTCCGGTAATATATACCTCAGATAAGCTTGCTGGGGTTGGGGCCAGAATCAAGGGCCAATTAAATGAAAACTCAAAGAATTTTGCTTTTCATGAGGAGATTCCAGAAGTGAACCATAAATCAGTAGAAGGATTGCTATGTCCCAAAAACCAAATTTTTGTCTTAATGCTCGAGTCTGACTTTGAATATAGTCGAAACAAATTAAGGGAAAACGTTACGGCTGATGTTTTGGCAAGAAATAAAATTCCTCTTGAAAGAATTAAATTTTTACAGGGACAAGACCAGTTGGTCGAAATATTTTTACATGTAATGTTTGGTGATTTTGTTTCATATTATTTAGCGATGTTGAATAGAGTAAATCCTGGTACGAATGATACTATAGATTATCTTAAGGAGCGTTTAGCTTAATGTTTTAGGAGGGAATTTGTTTAATTTTTCAGTAGGCAAATCAAAAAAGCCTTTTGTTTTAGTTATTTTGGACGGTTGGGGTATCGCCCCTGTGTGGGGAGGGAATGCGATTTCTATTGCTGAAGTTAAAAACTTTAAGACAATGCAGAAGAATTTCCCCTATACTACCCTGCAGGCATCTGATGGTGCGGTCGGTCTTCCCGATGGGGCCCCTGGTAACTCTGAAGCGGGGCATCTTAATATTGGCGCGGGGCATATTATATATCAGGATCAACCGATGATAGATAAAGAAATATCGAGTGGAAGATTTTTTGAAAACAAAATTCTTCATGCAGCAGTTGAGCATGCTAGGGAAAATAAATCCAATTTACATGTCATGGGACTTCTTTCGAAGACTGGGACTCATAGTCATATAAATCACCTTTTTGCTCTGCTCAAACTTATTGCCGATAAAAAATTTGATAGAGTTTACATTCATTTGTTTACCGATGGCCGAGATTCCGATTCTATGTCCGGTATAGAGATGCTTTCTGAAGTTGAAGCAGAGGTGAGAAAAGTTGGCATCGGAAAAATTACTTCTATAATCGGACGTTTTTATGCGATGGATAGAGATAACCGTTGGGATCGTGTCAAAAAGACCTACGATATGTTGGTTGGTGGTAACGGAAGATCATATTTATCAATAGGAACAATTTTTACCGAATCATACGCACATGGAATTACAGACGAATTTATTGAGCCTAGTATTGTTCAGGATAAGCAACATTCTTTTAGACCGATTACTGATAATGATTCGGTGATACTATTTAATTTCAGAGCGGACAGAGCCAAGGAGTTAACGAAGACATTTCTTGATCCTGAATTCAGAGATATTCCAAATAGAAAGCTGCTTAAGAATTTATACTTTGCTACTTTTGTTATGCATGACGAGAATTCACCCGCGAATCAAGCATTTTTTCCAGAAAAGGTGACTGATCCTCTCGCATCTATATTGTCGTCAAAGGGTTTTAGGCAATATCATACTGCCGAGACAGAGAAGTATGCTCATGTTACATACTTCTTAAATGGCGGTCATGAGGAAAGTTATCCCGGCGAAGACCGTCTTATGATTCCATCCCCTACTTCAGTAAGGACCTATGATAAAGTTCCTGAAATGAGTGCTGGAGAGGTTACAAAGACTTTGATTGACGCGATCAATCGAAACATCTATGAGTTTCTGGTTGTGAACTTTGCGAATACTGATATGGTTGGACATACCGGCGATTTGGGGGCAACAGTTAAGGCAGTTGAGTGCGTTGATAAGTGTCTTGGCAAGGTTCTTGATACGGTGATCAAAAAAAGTGGTGTTGCGGCAATCTGTGCGGATCATGGTAATGCTGAACAAATGGTAAACCCTCGCACCGGATCTCCCGATACTGAGCATACATGTAATCCTGTTCCGTTCGGTCTTGTGTCTGCTGACTCTCAACTTAAATCTCTGAAGTTTAGACCTGACGGAGTTTTGGCTTCTATATCGCCAACAATTCTTGATGTTATGGGGATTACTTATGATGATAAGCAAAAAGAGAAATCGTTAATTATTTCTGACAATGGAAGATAATAATCAAAAACCTATTGTTCTATTGCTTTTGCAGGGGTGGGGGCTTAATTTGTCTTGGCAAAAGAATGCTATTATCAGTGCTAAAGCTGATAATTTTAATAACTTATGGAAAAAATACAGTCATCTGGTACTGGAGTCATCTAATAAGTCTGAATCGCTGAATAAGAGATGTTTTTATGAGGAATTTTATAAGGATACTGATCCCAAAACAAATTCAAAAATTATTGATGAATCGTTTACTGGCAAAAGTATTCATGAAAATAAGACTTTGCAGGGATTATATGCTCACGTATTAAAGCATAATTCAAAACTTCACATTATTGGTACTATCTCTGAGGACAATAGGTTCGGTGATTTGGATCATCTAATAAACCTTGTTAAATTATCTAAGTCTAACGGTGTTTACCAGCAGTATATACATCTTTTCGTCGATAACTTTTCTTCAAAAAATAAAGTCATCGAGATACTTAATGGCTTACAGGCCAAGTTATTAAAGATTGGCAATGCCCAAATAGCTACAATTAGCACCCTTAATAATCTTTATTTAAACGATAATTTGGCAGAGACTCTAAATACCATAATTTCAGGAAGAGGGAAAAGGGTTTTATCTTTTGAACAGATGTTTTCTGCTGGCAAAAAGGGAGCGGAATGGTTGGGGAGCTTTATAATTTCGAATAGTCGGACAATGATATCTGATTTTGATGCAGTAATATTTTTTGATCATAATTGCGAAGCTGTATTGCCATTATCGAAATATTTCTTTGGCCTTTTTAACTATCCCGAGATCAGAAGGCTAAAATTTCTTAAAATTCTATATTTAATTGATGCTCCCTGGGATCAAGCTGATAAAAATATTTGTAGCAGCACTAGTTCGTCGTGGTTTTCTAGACTATCCAAAAGCCATGGCATCCTTCTGGCCAATAAAGCCGACTGTGATCTTATTTCGTCGATAACAAATATTCCGCAGAATATCAGAAAAATAGAGCTTGAAGATGTCGATCGATCAGAAGCTCAAGAAAAGATATTCATAGCTGGGGTTTTTGAATTCATAAAGGACAGAATAAAGAAAAAGAAAGATGATTTGATAATAGTCGATTTGCCTTTTATCGCTAATGTATGCCAAGGCAAGAACTTCGGACGGGTAGAAACAACAGTGAAAAATTTAGACAGTTTATTATCTGGTCTAGAATCGTGTATACTGGAAAACGGTGGAATTCTGTTGGTATCCTCTTTCTATGGAATGGCTGAGGAGATAGTCGAGGTTTCGCTTCCATTTGGTGAAAGAACTCAATTTTCCTCAAATCCTCTTCCTCTTATTGAGGTATCTAATTATTCAAAGAAGTTAGCCCAGCAAAGTTTGGGGATTTTAGATTTAATGAATATAAAATATAATCAAAGCTATTTAAAAAAAATTATTATAAATCATTTAGACAGATAGGATTTTTATGTTGGACAAACTTATTATACCTAGTTCCATCGCTGTGATTGGAGCATCAGCTAGCCCTGAAAAAATTGGTTACCAAATTTTTGATAACCTTATTAAAAATAACTTTATTGGCGAAGTCTACCCCATCAATCCTAAAGGTGGTGAAATTTTGGGTAAAAATGTTTACGATTCCGTTCTTTCTATTGATGAGGAAATCGATCTTGCGGTAATTTGTATTCCCTCCAAATTTGTTGTGGGTGCTTTAAAAGAATGCGGAGAAAAAGGTATCAAGAGTGCAATTGTAATTACGGCTGGATTCTCTGAAACTGGCGAAGAAGGTACTAAACTCCAAGAAGAGATTGTGACAATTTGTCAAAATGCAGGAATCTCATTATTAGGACCAAACTGTCTGGGCCTTATCAACACAGACATTAATCTAAATGCTTCATTCGCTAATTCGATGCCAAATAAGGGTAATATTTCTTTTATTTCTCAATCTGGTGCCATGATTACTGCCTTAATCGACTGGTCAAAAACAACTTCTCTGGGATTTTCTAAGATTTTTTCACTTGGAAATAAGGCTGTCTTAAAAGAGGCTGATTTGCTCAAATATCTTTACAGTGACGATTCAACAAAAGTAATCATCTCTTATTGGGAGCAGCTAAATGTATCTCCTGAATTAACTGAGGTTTTTATAAAAAACGCTAAGCGAAAACCCACAGTTGTTTTGTTTGGTGGCAAGACTGCGGCTGGTGCTCATGCAGCTGCCTCTCATACTGGATCCTTGGTTTCGTCTTATCTGGCTGTCGAGACATATTTGAGGCAGTCTGGTGTAATTATTGCTGATGATCTTGAAGATTTGTTTGCCTATGCAGCATTATTTTCTACCTATAATAAAATAGGCGGTGACCGTGTTGCTATTATTACAAATGCCGGCGGTCCCTCAATTGCTTCTAGCGATGCCATTATAAAACATAGCTTGCAGCTTGCTACTATCTCTGATGAAACAAAAGCAAGATTACAAAAAGTATTGAGACCAGAGGCCCCAGTTGGCAATCCAATTGATGTTTTGGGTGACGCCTCTGATACAGAATATAAAGATGCAATGGAGATCGTTGCGAATGATCCTAATATCGACGCTCTACTTGTTTTATTAACACCACAGTCCTCAACTAAAGTAGAAGAGACAGCCAGACATATCATCGATCTAAAGACTGATAAGCCTATAATTTCTGCATTTATCGGTGGTGCATCAGTTGAAAGCGGTTGCAAAATTATTGAGAGTGCTCAGAAAATTTGCTTCCTTTATCCAGAGATGGGTGTGAAGGCGCTTCGTGCTCTTGTAGATTTCTCAACAAAAAAGGTTGAAATTAGCAATTCTAACACCCCCACTGAGACATTCGATATGTCTAATAAAGATAATTTATTAAAGAAGTTTAATTTACCAGTTCTTGGTTATATTGAAGTTAATAACGAGACTGAGCTACGGGCTGCCGCAGAAAATATTGGTTATCCATTGGTTCTTAAAACAGCTCAAAAAGATATTTCTCATAAATCTGATGCTGGCGGAGTGAAATTGAATCTTAAGAATGAAACAGATTTGCTTGCTGCCTTCACTGAGGTTGGTTCTCCGGCAATTGTTGGCAAAATGGTTAAAGGAAAACATGAAATTTTTCTGGGAATTAAGAAGGATGCTAATATTGGTACTGTAATTGCTTTTGGAACTGGTGGCATTTATTCCGAAGTTTATAAGGATCTAAGTTACCGTATTGCACCAATTTCTACAGAGGTTGCTAAAGAGATGATAGCCGAGACTAAAATGGGCGCAATTTTGGCAGGGGCTAGAGGGCAGATGGCTTATAATATTGATGAGATTGCCAAAATTATTGTCAATACATCTAGCTTTGCTGACAACTTTGAGAATATCACAGAGATTGATTTCAATCCGATGATTGCGGATGAGAGTGGAGAATTTTATTTAGTGGATGCAAGAATAATAACTAAGTAGGGATAACATGGAGAAGATGCTTATTACTGGTAATGAAGCTGCTGTTCTTGGCGCTATTGATGCTGGCGCTAAAGCGATATTTGGCTATCCGATAACACCAGCAACAGAAATTTTGGAAGGGTTTATCGCTAAGGCTCAAAAGGATAACAGTCTGATCTGTCTTCAGACAGAGGATGAAATTGCTGCGGGTTTTGGTGTTCTCGGTGCTGTCCTAGGTGGAGTAAAGGCTTTTACGGCTTCTGCCGGACCAGGCCATATATTATTGCAAGATGCTATATCGATGGCAGAAAATATGAGGCTTCCTTTTGTTGGTATTATGATGCAACGTGGAGGTCCATCTACTGGAACGGTTAATTTTTCCCAACAGGAAGTCCATTTGGCGGCATTTGGCGGTAATGGTGATGGTTTGCGCATAGTCTATTCTGCTTCCTCGGTTGCCGAAATGTATGATCTTGTGATAAAGGCATTTTCTGCTGCTTGGAAATATCGTTTTCCTACCATTGTCTTGGGTGATGGTTATTTGGGAAAAATGAAGCAAAACGTTGTCTTAAAAAAACAGATAAAACCAATTCAATCTGAAAAAATTTTATTAGAGACAAAGGAGCCTACTCATCTACGAAACTGTTACAGCTCAGAGTCAGAATTTGGTGAAATGCTGGCAAAAAATGTCGCTGATTGGAATGCCTTAAAAACTAAAATTATCGAATCCGAAAGTTTTAGAATTGATGATGCTAGAGATCTGATTATTTCTCATGGTTTAGTTGCTAGCGCGGCAAAGGAAGCCGTCTCTTTTTTCCGGAAGGGAAAGTCTAAGATTGGATTATTCCGTCCGATAACACTTCATCCTCTTGATGTAAAAGGATTAAAGGCAGCAGTTGTTGGTAAAAAAAGAGTCTTTATCGTGGAGTCAGCATTGAATCAACTTTCTCGTTTGATTAAATATGAATTGTCGGGGATGAAGCTGGATATTATCGAGATTAATAAACCGGCTCAGGGCTTTACTCCAGATGAGATTATTAAAGAAATAAGGAAACATAATGGATAAAATAATGCCAAAAGTCTGGAATGTCTCAAGCAAACCTCACTTTTTTTGCCCAGGTTGTGGTCATGGCACTGCACTTAAACATTTGGGCTTCGCCATTGATGAATTGGATGTTGCTGATAAAACTACATTAGGAATAGATATTGGTTGTTCATTACTTGCTTGGGACTTTTTTAATATGGATACTGTGCAAACCCATCATGGTCGAACAACATCCGTAATGGTTGGCTATAAGAAAGTAAGACCAAACAGAATAGCAATTGCCTATATGGGTGATGGCGGCGGATATGCAATCGGATTGCAGGCGATGATTCATGCAGCATATAGAAACGAGCCTATCACTGCGATTGTAATCAATAATGAGCTATATGGTATGACGGGTGGGCAAATGTCTCCGGCTACTCCTATGGGAATGGTAACTCCTACTTCTCCTAAAGGCAAAAATCAGGATCTCGGCAGTGGTTTCTTTGGTCCTGAATTACTTAGGAAGGTCGCTTCTCCCGATGCTTTTATTGCTCGTGCTTCAATCTCAAATTCTATACAACTTAGAAATTTGATAAAAAAAGCTATTTTGCATCAACAAGACCAAAAAGGTTTTTCTATGGTTGAAGTTTTGTCCATTTGTCCAACAAACTGGAAAACCAATGCTAAGGATAGCCTTGCAAAATTGAAAGAAATGGAAGCTTTCTATCCTATCGGGGAGGTTAAATGAATCAGATAAAAATACTCTTGACTGGCGAAGGCGGTCAGGGAATTCAGACTATAGCAAAAGTGTTGACTGATGCGGCCGCAAATTCTGGGTATGATGTTACCTATATTCCATCTTTTGGTGTGGAACAGCGAGGAACTCCTTCAACTGCTTTTATAACTATTGCCAAAGGAGAGATAAATTATCCTCGCTTTAATGTTGCTGACTATGTGATAATTCTCCAGAAAAGAGCGATTCATATAGCCTCTGACTTTATATCTCCAAATTCGAAGGTCATATTTGATAGCTCAACAATAGATGTAGCTGAGTTGCCAAAACTTTCCACACATCTGTTTGCTGCTCCAGCAACTAAATACGCTTACCAGCGGTTTACTCCAAAAGTTTTTAATACTATTATTACTGCAAAATTAAGTAATATATTAAACTTTAATAAAGAGAAAACATGGGAAGCGGTTGCCGGTGTTCTCGGTAAGAAATTTCATGACGAAAAAGTCAAAAAAGCTAATAACGATGCTTTCGAGTTTGGTTGGGATTTGGTTTTTGAGGTTGATAATTTCACTGATCCTGCTTTCTCTCCATCCACAAGGAAGATTTTATCTAAGGGATTTGGTAAAAAAATAGAAATAGTTCCCTCTAGATGCAAGGGATGTGGTATATGCATAGAGAAGTGCCCGGTAAAAGCTTTGAAATTTGGTAGTATCCTGGGTGTTTTTGCAACACCTGTTCCCGAGGTTGACCTAGAAAAGTGTATTGGTTGTAATAATTGTAACCGTGTTTGTCCAGATGGCGCAATTAATGCTGAGAAGGAAAATGCAGAAGAGAAAAAATAAAAGTTCTATTTATCTGACCAATACTTTTTGCCCTTTAAATTTTCTGGCAGATTTGTCTCTTTGTCATACATTTTATAATCTTTGCCGTAGCCAAAATCCTTCATCAATTTAGTCTCAGCATTACGAATTCTGAGAGGAATTGGATCTAGGCGTTTATTTAATATATCTGCTTTTGCTGCTGCATAAGCTTCATCAACGGCTCTTGATTTTGGGCCCAGAGAGAGATAAATCACTAGCTCTGCAATCGCATCATTAGACTCTGGCATGCCAAGAAAACGCACTGTCTCTAATACTGAGATGGCTAGAATGAGAGCTTGAGGGTCTGCCATGCCTATATCTTCTGAGGCAAATCGAACCAATCTACGGACCACATACAGAGGATCTTCTCCTGCCTCAAGCATTCTAGCTGTATAATGTAGGGCGGCGTCTACGTCACTTGCCCTTATGGATTTGTGTAGGGCAGAAATGGCGTCATAATGGCCATCAGCACCTTTGTCGTAACGGATAAATTTTTGCTGGATTGATTCTTCGGCTGTTTCTTTTGTAATTGTGATTTTATCATCATCTATTGGAGAAGAGATAATCGCTAATTCTAGAGCATTATATGCATCCCTGGCGTCTCCTTCGCAAAGCTGTGAAATTTGTGTGAGTGCATCTTTGTCTATCTTAATTTTGATTTTTTGCTCGAGTAGAAATATTTTGGGAAAGTATTTTTGGGGATTTGACTCAATCTTCTTAACAGCACCCTTGATCATACTTTGTATGCAATCAGGAGTGATCTCGCGAAAATGGAATACTCGGGCTCTAGATAGTAGCGGTGCATTAACCTGAAAGGAGGGATTTTCAGTAGTAGCTCCAAGTAACGTGATCGTTCCCTTCTCTACATGTGGTAAAAGATAATCCTGTTGTGACTTGTTAAAACGATGAATTTCATCAATAAAAAGTATAGTTTTGGCTTGATATAGTTCGAGGTCACTTCTAGCTTGTTCTATAATTTTCTTGGCATCAGCTATACCTCCAGTGACTGCAGAAAAAAATACGAATTTAGAATTTGTTATCTCGGCAATAATTTGGGCCAGAGTAGTTTTGCCACAGCCAGGAGGTCCCCAAAAAATCATTGGGATAATGCGATCAGATTCTATAATCCGGCGCAATATTTTCCCTTCAGACAAAATATGTTCCTGGCCTATGTAGTCTTCAAAAGTTAACGGCCTGAGTTTTTCGGCCAGCGGGGTGTTAGAACTATTATGAAAAAGTGTTCGGTTTATGTTCGTCATATTTCTAGTATAGATCTAAACTATAAAAGTGTAAAGAAATATGACAGCAACTATTTCTTCTGAGCAATAACTAGATTATTGGAGAATTTGCCGTAACCTCTACTAACAATCTTTGAATCTATGGCTTCAAGATCTGCTGACTTTACCAGTTTTATTAATTCATCAATTGTGAAGATGTGAATGAATCTATCTACCATCGTCATTCCATCTGAATCTTTGAATGGATAGAGAATATTGCCCTCTTTATCTATCTTTTTGTGATCATGAATAAGTTCTTGGTCGGATAGATTCCAAGCGGTTAAATACAATCGGCCATCTTTCTTTAGAGTTCTGTTGATCTCCCTGAGGAAGTCCAGTTGAAATTCCTCACTGGGGATATGATGAATAGTCGAGAGGCAAAATATTTTATCAAAAGTGTTATTATTAAATGGTAGTTTTAGGGCTTCTGTTAAAACTAAATTAGCATTTGGATGTAATCTTTTACAGACCTTTAATTGATTTTCTGACACATCAGCGCCAGTATAATCTGCTTTTTTATTTATGACTTCGTCATAAAAATATCCGTTACCACATCCCAAATCAAGTACTTTATCCCCTTCTTTTATATAATCTGTTAAGGCGAGAATATCGCTAGGTAATCGCCACCTTTTCCTTGACCAATGCTCGGCAATCCTGTTATAATCATCAGTTGTTTTATTAATAATTTTTTTGGCGTATTCTTTATTCATGGATTTAACTTTATCTGAAAAATTTATAGTTGGTATATTGGATCAACCTATTTCGAGCCGCAAAGATTTGGATAAATCAAAGAGGCAATTTTGCAAAATAGAGAAAACTGAAATGCTGACAAATGATAAGATACTTGAAGCTTATCATAATCTGCTCTCCAATAAAATAATCAAGAGAGATCTTTTATTAGAAAAAATTTTGATTTTGAAAAATACCCGATCACTTTCCGGAATCGTTGTAATATCGGTTTTAACAAAACCATATGAATGTCCTGGTAAGTGTATTTATTGTCCAACAGAAAAAGATGTACCTAAAAGCTATTTTAGTAATGAACCAGCCGTAATGAGAGCAATAACATGTAGATATGACCCATATTTACAAACTCAAAGCCGCTTGAAGGCTCTGGATGCTGTTGGCCATATAACTGATAAATTGAATATCCGTATTATTGGCGGTACCTGGTCTTATTATCCCAAGAGCTACCAAACATGGTTTATTAAAAGAATATTTGAAGCTGCAAATGATTTTGGCACTAAATTTGAACTTAAAAACAGGAAACTTGATGAATTGCAGAAAAATAATGAGACTGCCGAACATCGAATTGTAGAAATTTCAATAGAAACTAGGCAGGATTATATAAACAAGGCCGAGATTCGTCGTTTGCGTTGGCTTGGGGTTACAAAAGTAGAGCTTGGTGTGCAGTCTATATACGATAAAGTTTTGAAATTTAATAATCGTGGTAATACCGATACTGATACTGTAGAAGCAACAAAACTGCTCAAAGATGCTGGATTTAAAGTTTCATATCAGATGATGTTAAATCTTCCCGGGTCTGATTCCGACCTAGATCTCTCGATGTTCAAAACGATGTTTGAAGATAGTCGATATCAACCTGACCATCTGAAGATATATCCGATGGCTCTAGTAAAAGAATCTGGCGCTTATGGTTTATACGAAAAGGGAGAATACAAACCTTATACAAAAGAACAGTTAATCGATTTGATATGTAAAATCAAGGAATATATTCCCTACTACTGTAGAATTGAACGTGTCATCCGCGACATACCAGCCGATTCTATAGTTGAAGGTGGTTCAAAAGTGTCTAATCTTCGTCAAGAAGTTGAAATTACTTTGGCAAAAAACGGCAAAAGATGTCATTGCGTACGTTGTCGAGAGGTAAAGAGTAGATTTGATAAATTGACAGAATGGAAATTATTCAGAGAAGACTATGACTCTGCCGATGGAAAAGATATTTTTCTGTCTATTGAATCATTAGATAAATCTCAACTATATAGCATGCTTAGGTTGAGAATCGTCTCTCAATATAATTCAAAGAAAAAACACTTCATAAAAGCGTTGGAGGATAGTGCCCTAATTCGTGAAATTCATACTTATGGTCCGCAAGTGAGAATTGGACAAAAAAGTGGTCAGGCTGCTCAGCATCAAGGTTTTGGCAGAATATTGGTATCAGAGGCTGAAAAGATAACAAAGAATGAGTATTTATTGGATAAAATTGCTGTTATTGCTGGAGTTGGTGTCAGGGGATACTTCAGAAATATTGGATATATAGAAAAAGATACTTATATGATAAAAAATCTTTAAGGGATGTTCCGGTTGCCTGACACATGGTCAGGCAACCGGAACGGCGTTTTTACCTCAGGCGGCTAACAATTAAGCTGCTGGGGGTGCCGGAGCGCCGGCTGAGACAGACATCAGGCGTGACGCTATTCTGCTTGTGCAGCATAGCGAAAACTGCCTCGACGTTTAGTCCCGACGATAACGTCTGTCTTTTGTGCGTCTTAGGGACGGTTGGCGTCCCAGACTGTGATGTTGTGCTGTTAGTGCGCACTTTTTCCATGGGGGTTGCCTCCAATGGGGTTTCTAGAAAAGACGGGGGTCTATTCTTATTACATATTATACTACTACTAATGTTTTTAGTCAATACAAGGTTTTTATGGACAAAAATAACTAATTATGATATAATCAAAATATGGAGGTGCGAGAAAATGTTCAAAATACTCGCAACGATCGCCATTCTATTGATAGCATTCGCAGCGCTGTTGATCTGCGCAGATGCTAAAGCACCAGAATGGGCGTTCAACATCGCTATTGCCGTCGGATTCGTCGGCATCTGTGTTATCTGGCATAAGGAGATCGAGCGATATGACAGCGCATGAGGGGGCAGTAATAACATTCCTTCGTTTTTACCAGAGTCAACAGACTCTGCGAGCGAAGTACATTGCGCATCTACTGCGCAACTGGCTACTGACTGAATCGACTGATGATTTCGGATGTTACTTACTTCTAAGTAAGTACAAGTCATTCGATGAAGCAGTCTTTCGCGATGCTGTCCATCGGGCTGAAGAGCTGATCAAGACTTCTAGCGAAGTTGTTGATAGGCTACCGCCTAACTTGCGCGATCTCACTTATCCTCGCCCGCGGGGTCGTCCGGCTTAGCCGTTCGATCCCCCCCCCTCGCTCATTTATCAATACTATATTTTGACAGTAAAGTTCCCTGTTTATTGAGTTCAAAAATCTTTATAAGATTAAGTTTTATATTCTCTAACAAATTTTTACCAAGCCCAAAAATCCTTGGTCCTTTTTGGAACTCCATGATTGTATATCTGACTCATTCCATTTTGTGGTTTTGCCATCAACCGACATAACTATGGCTAAAAGATATATTTTAATGGACAACAGTAGATTCGCATTAAGAAATATATGTTCAATAAATATCCAACAACACAAAACTAATTATTAAAGATAAAGCGAGTAGGCTAGTCTAAAACTTGATCAGTAAATATCACAATTCGTTTGAAGTGGCTTTTGGCAACTTCATTCCAAGCCCCGCCGCAAGTGATGAGATTGAGATGAACTTTGCCGTCATGCGAATTAAATACATCTGTTGTATCAGCATCTGCGATCAATGTTGAATCTGCTTTAAAAATAAATAATGAATCCGGATCGTTTTGGGCATCAAGGATCAAGGTGCCGGTTATGCCAAAGGTGCCTGATGCCGAGCCGTAAACCCCGGCAATCTTTGTTGTGCCACCAAGCTCGGTGGCTACTGTTGTGACGGGTGTCTTGGCAATAGCGGCATTGTACCCGGTAATTAGATCTGCTTTGGCGCTCTGAGTCACGCCATTGCCCACATTGTTTGTTCCGGTCAGAGTTACAGAGTCAAATCCAGTCTCGGACAGAGTCGGGTAGGTTCCGATGTCCCCATTTATCGTCGTAAAACCAGTATTGGCGAATTCATTATGGTGGATAATAATTATTGCAAACCCAACTTTAATAGTTCAGCCGGTCTGTCTGTGCCATATTAGTTGTGGAGCTTGGCAGGGTAAGAAGAAATACAGGATATTTTAAAACCCAATAAAAACTTCAATGATTTGTTTTTTAATAATATATTCTGTATTATTATACTGAATATAATATAGTTTTATTTTCTGGAGGGTATGTTCAAGTTTTTTTCTTCATTTTCAAATACTAAAATCTTTCGAAAAAAAGATTTTTTTAAGAATGTTAAATATACGAATAGAACGTCTAGGTTCTCAGTTTTAACAATATGCGTCTTAGCAATAATAATCTCAATCTATAGCATGGCATTTCAGTATGTTGGAGCCGCTGATGCTTTTTATTCTAATTTTGATGCCTCGCTTAATGGTAGTTATTCTGTTGGTGATAATGCAGCTTATTTTGATTCGCAACCAGCTGAGTTAACTTCTCCTGGTGTTGATGGTTCCGGTAGTGCAGCCAACGTATCTTTCGGTCAATCGCTTAAATACAGGCTTGCTAATAATCTTGATACCTCTGTTGGTGATATCGAAATGGATTTTAAAATGCCATATAACTTTAATGGCACAGATAATTCTGTTGGTAAGTTGTATTATAACAGGGGCATTTACTATGACGTAGCTTCTGATTTTGTTTATACTGCTGACTACTATAATCATCGTATAGTTAGGACTAAGATGGATGGTACAGGTTGGACCGTTCTTGGCAGCGTTGGTAGCGGAAAAGGCCAATTTTACTATCCAACCAGTATTTATTATGATTCCGTTGAAGATTTTGTTTATGTTGCAGATAGATCCAATAACCGTATCGTTAAAACTAAGATGGATGGTACGGGTTGGGCGACATTTGGGGTTGGAGGATCATCAGGTATCGGTAAATTTTCTAGTCCATCAACTTTCGACTATGACTCAACAACAGGTTTTTTCTATATTGCTGATACAAGCAACTATCGTATCGTTAAAACTAAATTTGATGGCACAGGCTGGACAGTTCTTGGCTCATCTGCTCTTGATAATCCCTATAGGGCTAATGCCTATGGGATAAATTATGACCGTCAAAACGATTTTATATATTATACAGATTATAGCCTTCACCGGATCATTAAAACTAAAATAGATGGTACAGGTTGGACGACTTACGGAAGTGAGGGCGCTGGCATAGGTAACTTTAGTTATCCGACTGATATCTACTATAACTCTCTGGACGGATCTGTTTTTGTCGCAGATTACAGTAATCATCGTATAGTTAAAACTCAAATGGACGGCACGGGCTGGACAACATATGGTAGTAACGGTTCTGGTGTAGGTAAATTTTCTTATCCATGTACTCTAAAGTTTGATTCTTCTACTGGCTTCCTTTATATTGCTGATTATGGCAATAGCCGCATTGTTAAAACCCAGATGGGTGGTACCGGTTGGGCAACATATGGTACAGCAGGCTGGGGTGATGGTATGTTTTACGCTGCTGGTTCAATCGCTTACGATAAAGCGAGTGATTATATATTTATCGCTGACACTTACAATCATCGTATCGTTAAGACCAAGATAGATGGCACAGGTTGGACGACTTTTGGCACACAGGGCAATGGTGTTAATCAATTTCTTTATCCCCAATCCATATCGTATGATTCGACAACTGATTTACTTTATATAGTTGATAGAGGAAACAGTAGAATCGTTAAGACCAAAATGGATGGTACAGGCTGGACAACATATGGTAGTAGCGGAACAGGGATAGGAAGGTTTAACAATCCATATGATATTCAATATGATCAAGCAAGTGAGTTTGTGTATGTAGCAGATTACAGTAATCATCGTATCGTTAAGACCAAAATGGATGGTACAGGCTGGACAACATATGGTAGCTATGGGACAGGCGTGGGACAGTTTAAGGGGGTAATGGGTATTAATTACGATAATACCTCTGGTTATATCTATGCAACAGATTACAGTAACCATCGTATCGTTAAGACCAAAATGGATGGTACAGGCTGGACAACATATGGTAGCTATGGAAGCGGAATTGGACAATTTTATTATCCCTCTGGAATCCAGTTTGACAAAGCTACAGGGGATATCTACATTGCTGACAATTCAAATGCAAGAATAGTAAAAACTAAAATAGACGGATCGGATTGGACAACCTTTGGAACGTCAAGTGTTCCTTTTTTAGCGCCTGGTCGTCTTTCAACAGCGAGAGATGTTGTCTATGATGAAACAAGCGGAGATATGTACATTGTAGACTATCAGGGATCAGGTCGTATCATAAAATCAAAGTGGGATTTATCTGACTGGACACCATTTGATGGTTCTCAAAAAAGAACTCTTTTCACAACTTCCGGATCAAATCCCATGACAGTTGAATTAGTACCTAATCGAAACCAGATAAGGTTTACAATTTCAGCAGGCGCTACACCTTATGTTTTACACACACCATCTTTATCTCTAAATGCCGGTGATTGGCATAAGATAAAAGTATCTTACAATAATTCTTCCGGAGAAGTAAAAATACTTATTGACGGTAATGAAATAGCGAATAAAACATTTGCACCATGGTCGAATCTGACAAATTTGGGGTATTATTTTTACGTTGGTTCTAATCCTATAATGCCAAGTTATTCAATTAATCAACCTATAGATAACTTTCGACTTTATACAAATCATTCTGATACTGTTCCTCCCGAGAATCCATCAAGTGTAGTTGTTTCAAACGATAGTCAAGATCTTATTAGTGGCAATTGGTATAACGACAGTCAATTGAGTTTTTCGTGGTTGCCTTCTAACGATATTGATAGTGAAGGTAATTTAGTATGTCAGGATGTAGTTGTTGACGGTCAAATTGTTGGTAGCGAATGTAGTCGATCTAATAATATGAGTGGTGTCGATGGATATCTAATCTATTTCGGCACTGATCAAAGTGGTGACCCTCTCTTTGCTAATAATTACACTGCTACTACCTCTTTTGTTTATAATGGAACTTTAGTGAACGATCAGACTTATTATTTTAGATTAAGAACAAGGGATTTAGCTCGGAATTATTCAGAAGCTGTAACTCTCTTTGAATATAAATATGATAACAATGCCCCTAACAAAATTGAATATGTAAATATTGATAAGCCCGGTTGTCAAATCGCCAAAACCTTTACTTTGACATGGCCAGAATCATCTGATACCCAGGAAGGACAACCCAAACCAGTTGTCGGTTATGATTATAAACTTGGTGCTCAAGGGGAAATTAGTTTTACAGAGCAAACCACAGCAACTATCACTCCTTATCAAGATGGTGATAATGTATTCTATGTTCGCTCAAAGGATCAGGTTGGCAACGTATCTGATTGGCAAACATTAGTTTTTTGTACTACTGACGCAGCAAGTATTCTAACTGGTCCAACAGTTAAAGGAGAGCCAACTTCTTTAGAGGTTTCCTGGGTATCTTCCAAGCAGACAACTTCATATGTTAAGCTTGATGACGGAACTCAGCAAGGAAAAAATGAACTTACACAAGTTCACGTTGTATCTCTAATAGGGTTGGAACCACAAAGACAATATAAATATAAGTTAGTATGGAAAGATGCATCAAATAATGATGGCGAAAGTGAATGGTTTTCAACAACAACGATGCAGGCAAGGGTAATTAAAAATCCAACTGTTACAGCGACCAGCCCCTTTACCGCAACTATTGATTTTGAGATTAGCGATCTCGCTACAGTAACATTAAAATATGGTGTTGGGAACTATGAAATGATTAAAACTGTTAATGGTCAAGCTACAAAATTTTCTGAGCGGCTTGTGAATTTAACCCCTGGTACAAATTATCAATTAATTATTGAGGCTAGATCTTCTGATAATCAGCCGTACTATACTTCACTAACATTCACAACTCTACCTTATCCTAAAATCTCTGGTATCGAATTTGATTATTTAAAGGAGGTTCAGGCCGCTGTGAGAACCGTATGGGAGACAAATTTAGATACAACTTCAATCGTTAGATATCGAATAAAAGGAAGTGAGGAATGGCAAATCAAATCTGATGCAGAATTAAAAAAAGCCCACGATCTTGTCTTGAATGACTTGGAAGATAATATAAATTATGAAATTCAGATTGAGGGAATGGATGGTTCTGGTAATAAATGCACTTCTGATGTCCAGGATTATTCTACACCATTTGATACAAGGGCTCCTAAAATTACTAATTTTTCCCACGAAGTAAAATCAGGAACTAGCGAGAATACCAAATCAGAGCTTGTTGTTTCTTGGGAAACAGATGAACCATCATCTTCTCAAGTTGAATATTCCGATGGTATCTCTGGAGCTGATTACAATTATAAAACAAAAGAAGATAATGAGTTAGTTAAAAGCCATATCGTAGTGATAACCGGACTGGATCCATCTAGAATTTATCATCTGAGAGCTGTTTCTGAAGATGCCAGTGATAATATTGTTTATGGCGATGACACAACCATCATCACTAATAGCCCGCAACAATCAGTAGTTAGTATAATCGTAAATTCATTGCAAAAAACTTTCGGATGGATGTTTGGATTCTTAAAATAAGGTAAAAGTGGAAAATACTTTAATTAAAATTGAAAATTTAGAAAAAACATATAAATCGCGAGATGGTAATATCAAATACCCAATCTTAAAAGGTATCGATTTAACAATAAATAAATCAGATCTATGTATAATTTATGGTCCATCTGGTTCTGGAAAATCAACACTGTTGCATCATATTATAGGCCTGGAAAAACCGACAAAAGGAAACATTTTCATACAAGGACAGAATATTGCAACTATAACAGACGAAGAACGATCGATCTTTCGTTCTAAAAATTTTGGAATTGTCTATCAAATGTGGTACTGGATTAAATCACTGACAGTGTTGGAGAATGTTGCCATGCCTCTTTATGTTGAAGGTTTTGCCAAAGATAAAGCATTCAAAAGAGCTATGGCATGCCTAGAAGAGGTCGGTATGCAAGATTACGCACTCAAATCTCCTGTTCAGCTCTCTGGCGGTGAACAGCAAAAAGCTTTATTGGCTCGCGCATTAGTAAATAATCCATTAATTATTGTTGCTGATGAGCCAACAGGGAATTTGGATACTCACTCATCTGATCAAATTATGCAGCTTTTACAAAATTTAAATGTAAATGAAAAGAGAACAATAATAATGGTTACTCATAATTTGATTTATTTACCCATGGCTAGTAAAAAAGTTGCTATTAAAGATGGTCTGGTTATTTCATCAGATGCACAGGGTGTAGCGAACGAAATAAGGACAGAATTACAAGGAGTATTTTGAGACAGTCACTAATATCAGAAATAGCATTCAAAAACCTATGGTCTCATCGTATGAGGGCAATTTTAACTGTTGGTGGTGTTTCGATTGGTATTTCATCAATAATATTTCTTGTTTCTTTTGGATTTGGTTTAGAGAAACTTGTGACGAATCAATTAGTTTCCGACTTTGAAGCCCTGAAAACAATTGATGTAACAACAAAAAATTATAAAGTAAACAGAATAGATAAAGAGGTGGCTGGCACAATCGATAGTGCTCCCAATGTTATTGAAGTAATGCCAATTGCAAATATACCAGCTAGGATCAAAGGTTCGGAGAATAAATCGGTTGCAGAAACATTAGTAATATCATCAAATCAAAATTATTTTAATGTTTCTGGTGGAATTCTAGCAAAAGGCAAATTTCCTACAGACAACGGCGAAATAGTCTTAAGTAAAGCAGTTTTGGGATTAATAAATGAGAATTCTCAGGATATCGTAAATAAAGATATTAATATTGAGTTAGTGCTCCCTTCTAACTTATTGCAAAACCAAGATGGTCCGTCTAGTCTCAAGGAATTATCTTTCAAAGTTGTTGGCATAACAGATAACGAAAATATTCCCACTGCTTACATCAGTGATTCAAACAATGACTTTTTGGGGATAGTAAACTACTCTGCTATGAAGGTAAAGGTTAATAGTAAAGATAAAATTGCCTCGTCTAGGCAATTTATAGAAACTTTAAATCTTAAGACTGAGTATATCGGAGATACCGTGAATAAAGTATCAGAGGTTTTCTTACTTTTCAGAGTTGTTCTTGGCGTATTTGGCATGATCGCTCTGATAGTTGCTTCATTGGGTACATTCAATATACTAACGATCAGTTTAATGGAAAGAATTAGGGAGGTCGGGTTGATGAAGGCACTTGGTATGAGGAACAAAGATGTTTATAAAATTTTTGTTACAGAATCACTTTTTATTGGTCTGCTTGGCGGCATAATTGGTTTGCTCTTTGGCGTGTTTTTTTCTCAAGGTTTGAATTTTATAATAAAATATGTTGCAATAAAAGCGTCAGCTCAGCCAATTGATTTATTTGTAACTCCGTTTAATTTTGCCTTATGTGTAGCACTTTTTTCAATTGTTGTTGGCTTTTTAACGGGATGGTATCCTGCGAAAAGAGCAGTTAAATTAAATCCTTTAGATGCATTAAAATATGAGTAGAGAGGGGCAAATATGGTCAGAATCGAAAAAACTTTTTTAGTTAAAGAATTACCAAAAGATCTTGAGAAACATCAAAAGGCTGAAATAGATCAGGGTTATTTTATCGATGCACAGGATTCACTCAGATTCAGAAAGAAAGATGAATTATATTCAGTTACTAAAAAACTTATTGGAATGCCTGGCGATGCTAGCATAAGAGAGCATATAGAGTTGCCTATCTCCAAGGAGGAATTTGGTTCAATTTGGAAATTAATTCCCAAGAAGCTTTCCAAAACAAGATATTATTATTCGAATCTAGGAATAGGACCAGAACTAAGAATCGATGTTTTTCATGGTAATCTTGAAGGTTTTATTTTAATAGAAATGGTTTTTGTTGATGATATGTCAGTGAAAGATTTTTCTATCCCTGATTGGTTTGGCAAAGATATAACAGGTGAGCAATGGGTAAATAACTCTTTCTTTGCTTCAAAAAGTTATGAAGAGGTTAAAAAATATATAATCTAACAGATTGTTCTAACCGCCACTAACGCATATCCTATTTTTTGTTCTCTGATAGATTAGGGACTTTTGTCAATCAAGAAAAAATAATCTTGTGAGAATTGATTTTTCTTTGGTGGACTATGACGAAAAAACTTGGAACACCTTCATTGATTTTATGCACGAATGGGAGCCGATACTAAGAGAAATTTACAGTAATCAGTCTAATTAATAGTGCCTGGATATTCCTACCACCTCTTGGCTCAAAGTTAGACCAAGGGAGCGCTGATAATCCCAGATGAATACCTCGAAAAGCGATTGACATCTTACTGAGAACTAATTACCCTAATAGTTAGTTAATAGCAGTAACCTGGGCTCATAATGATCACGCCAAAACAATTTCTTAGAGCTAGACGACCAAAGCAATTTTCTGATTCTTCATCAATCAAAGAGTCACAAATTGATCGTATTGTTCTTGAGCATTACCTTGATACACTATCGAGCAGAAGCCAAGAGGTAGAATTCGAAAGATTTGGAATACGATTGTGCAGAGCGGCGATAAGTCCAAATTTTATGCCAAATACTGGTCCGACAGGAGGCGGTGATGGCAAGGTTGACTCAGAAACTTACCCTGTGTCAGATATAACAGTGCTCGGATGGTATTCATGCGTTGAAAAGAAAGCAGCAGATGAGCGTTGGGGTCTTGCGATTAGCGTCAATAAGAATTGGAAGGCGAAAGTTGTTGCCGATGTTGAGAAAGCTGTCGGAACCGATCGCAATTTTAAGCGTATTTATTTTTTATCCAGCAAAAGCATTAGTTCGAGGAAAAGGTCAGAGACACAGGATATGCTTCGCGAAAAATTTGGTGTTGAAGTTCAAATCATGGATCGCACATGGATATTGGACCAGATCTTCCAAAGTAAGCGTGAAAAAATTGCCCAGGAAGAGTTGGGCATTAAGAGCAGTTCCTGGGAGCAGGTTAAAAAGGGACCGTTGGATCAAAAAAAGGAGGATCGTCTAAGTGAATTGGATGAGCGCATAGACAAGGCAATAGAAGCAAACAATATTAACGATGCTGTCGCAGAAGATTCGATCGATTCCGCTATCATCGCCAGAGAACTTGAGTTGCCGAGAACTGATATTGATGGCAGATTTTTAAGGGCGCAAAGATTGACTAAAAAGCTGGCTAACCCCTATTTATTATTTGACTATAACTATCAGTATGCCTGGACGCTCTTTTGGTGGCATGAAGATTATTCTACATTTATAGATCAGTATCTTGAGGTTGAGAAGCTGGCGATAACAGGCAATAATATCTTTCAAATTGAGCGCTTGTGTAATCTTTGGCACTGTTTATATAATATCCATCGATCTGGTTTGGCCAAAATTGATTCTGACTTTCTAGACGAAAAAGCTAAAATTCTTAAATCAAAGCTCGGCGACTTAATGAAAGATGATGAAAAACCAAGTTCTTCTTTGTATGCTCGCTTTTTAAATAACGAAGTTGAATTATCAAACAGGTTAGTGAACGGTGAAGAAGCTAATAATCTAATATCTGATTTACGCGCTTCTGTCAAAGAGTCAAGAAACTTGATCGGATTTCCTTTCAGGCCGCACGCAGACATCATCATTGAATTGGGAAAAATGCTTGTCAGCAACTCCGAATATGGCAAATTATTTGAGGAAACAGTTGAAGAAATCTCTCGAAGGGAAGGAGAAGTTACAGGCGCAAAACTACTTCTAGATAGGGGAAAAGAATTAATTAGAAATGAAGATACATATCAAGCCATCATCGTATTAGGACGCTCTCTAACCAAGCTATATAAATATGAGAGCAAAGACGAGATCGTGGAGGCACTATATCTGATCAGTATAGCTTATGAAATGGCAGGATTACTGTGGGCAGCAAGAGGAGTGCTTGTCACATCTGCATCACTAGCTACTAGTAGTTTCTGGAGTCATGGAGAAATCAATCGAATGCAGGCCGCTTGTTATAGTCGACTTAAATGGTTAGAGCTTAGATTGGGTCGAATGCCTCAATCTCTTGATTGGCATCAGCTGGATCTAACAATGAGGAATGCGCTGATTCAAAAAAGGTCAGATAAAGGCGATTTATTGGAGGCGGTTGACAAGTTTGAACTAGCATTAGGGTATATTATATTACGATCAGATAAACGTACTCTGGAAGCTATGCAAAAATTACCAGATGTTCTTGCGCGAATAGGAATGGATTTTGCGCGAATTGCATTGCTGTATGCACTTGGGCATGAAGATAAATTTTGGGAAGAATTTAAGGACAACATTCCTTATGAGGAATACACAGAATTCTTTACTAAATGGGCACAGATAGCTGATGAGGATTATTTACCATCAAATGCAATCCAAACAGAAGATAAAGATGTAAAGTTTGAATCAATAATCTTAGGTTGTAAGATTATTGTCGAGGCAAAAAATCAATCTCCTTGTCTTGAATTGACAGAATCAGTTTTGGCGGCGCTTGAAAGTTTTCTGTCAACAACCATCACTAATCGCCAGATACCAAGGGAAAGCCAAGTAATAATTACGGTTGATGACTCTGCACATGGAGAGTTAATCAGCCATGAGTGCAAGGATGATCCTTCAGGGCCACGTATTGAGATACACTGCACAAATTTTGATCCCCATTCAATCAGGCGCAAAGACCAAGAGAAGATTAACGAATCACTTTTTAAAATTATCGTAGATATTACTGCTCGAATGGTAGTTTTTAGGGACGAGAAAGAATTACAAGCGTTGCTTGTCGGTGAACTAGCAGTAGAGCGATCATTGAACTTCACGGGTTCATTTATCACAATTGGGAATGTGCTTGGTAAAAAGCCAAAGACAAAGCTTGCTGATTGGATTAAAAATGAAGATACCGAATACCCAATTGCTCGACAAAATCTACTCAGTTTTCCCTCTGTCGAGAAACCTGATGATGGAGAGAATGCGGCAGAACTTGCCGAAGATCCCTTTCGTCAAGTTAAACATGGAGATTTTGAAACTCTCTTAACATCAAGGCCAGTTTTATGGGATGAGGCACAATGGCAAGGAGTAGGATTTATTCCTGCGTCAGAGAATATTCATCCACCGGTGCTGACCGTAATTTTCAAGAATATCGATGCTGGAAAAAAAATTTTCTCTAATTGGAAGGAAGAGATCGGTGAGCGAGATGAAGAGGACAGAATCAGGGTGACAATACTAACTAATCTCGATCAGAATAACCCTTTTCATTATCGTGTTGGGATTGGGCCAAATCTTCCAAAAAAGCAAAGGAATGGAAAGATTGTGCTATCCATGACAAGAATGAATACCATGACTCCTGATAATGACTCTAACTTAAAAATGTTTAAAGAATCTTACGACAAAAGCGGATGCTTCTTGTTGGTACCTGGTTATGCGGACGGTCCAGGTTTTAGGCCCTTTTTTAAGCAAGGAATCATGATTAGAACGGTTAATTTCCGGACCCCTGGTGATATTGCCGAAGGTGAAATAGATGCTGTATTACTAAAATAACTAGTTATTCTGTCTTAAAACGAGGTTAAATTCACTAAGCATATAATGTAAACTAACAAAAAATAACTAGTCCTAGACTAGTTATTTTTTGGTGGACCCTAAGGGACTTGAACCCTTGGCCTCCTCCATGCCATGGAGGCGCTCTAGCCAACTGAGCTAAGGGCCCACGAATACAATTGATTCTACAATAATTTGAAATTGAATTCAAGGCGATAAAGTGGTAGATTGAAGTTATAATTTATCAAGTTATAAGACTGAAAAGTTGAGGCCAAATGAAAGATTATAATTTCACAGAAATCGAAGCTAAGTGGCAGAAGATTTGGGAAGAAAATAATTATGGAAAATCGGAAGATTTTTCTAAAAAACCAAAGCACTACCATCTAGTAGAGTTCCCCTATCCTTCTGGCGCTGGTCTTCATGTTGGCCATTGTATGGGTTACGGTGCCTCAGATGCTTATTGTCGAATGAAGCGAATGCAAGGCTACAATACTATGTACCCTATCGGTTGGGATGCTTTTGGCTTGCCAACAGAAAACTTTGCCATAAAGAACAAGATCAAGCCGGCAGTTGCTACAAAAAATAATGTCGAGACGTTTAAAAAGCAGATGAAGTCGTTGGGCCTTGCTTTTGATTGGAGCCGAGAAGTAAATACTACAGATCCTCAATATTATAAATGGACCCAGTGGATATTTTTACAGTTTTACAAGCACGCAGTTGTCGATGGTAAATTAATAGAGGTTGCTGACGATGATACTTCTACTCCTCGTTTGGCCTTTCAAGCTGAAATGCCTGTGAACTGGTGTCCTTCTTGTAAAGTTGTACTTGCAAATGAAGAAGTTATTTCCGGCAATTGCGAGCGATGTGGTACTCAAGCCGAGAAAAGAAAACAAAAGCAATGGATGCTTCGTATTACTGCTTATGCAGACAGATTAATCAAAGATCTAGATACAGTAGATTACCTAGAAAAAATAAAAACCCAGCAAGTTAACTGGATCGGAAAATCAATCGGAGCAAATGTAGATTTTGTTGTTAAATCCCTCAGTGGTACTGTCTCAGATGAGCAGATAGAGGTCTTTACTACTAGACCTGATACGCTTTTTGGTTGCACTTATCTTGTAGTGTCTCCTGAGCATCCAATCGTTAGTAAGCTCGGTCACCATATACAAAATTTTGATGAGATTAAAGTCTATATAGATAAGGCAAAAAAGAAATCTGATCTTGAGCGAACCGAATTGCAAAAAGAGAAGACAGGAGTCAAACTATATGGTGTCTATGCAATAAATCCAGTTAATGACGAGGAGATCCCTATCTATGTTGCTGACTATGTTCTTGCAAGCTATGGAACTGGTGCTATCATGGCTGTTCCTGCGCATGATGAGCGTGATTTAGAATTTGCAAAAAAATATAATATTGAAATAAAGCAGGTAGTGGCTCCGTTTTTTGAGAATAATACTGGTCGGGATGCAACGAGGAAAGATAAGGAAACTATCAGAAGAAACGCTGTCATAGGTATCATCAAACATTGGAGTGAAGATAAATACTACTTACTTGACTGGGAGAAGTTTGATTGGCATTCTTTTGTTATCGGTGGTGTTGAGGATGGCGAAAAAGAAGATGAAGCGATAGTTCGTGAAGTGAAAGAAGAGACTGGTTATCAGGATATTAAGTCGGTAAAGAGAGTGGGTTTTACAACTCATAATACCTTCTTTGCCAGTCATAAAAATGTTAATCGATATGGTGTTTTTAGTGCCTTTTTCATCGAGCTTGGATCGGATAAATTTATTGAGCCTAATCCAGAAGAAATCAAAAATCATAAAGGAATCTGGGTGGAGAAAAGTAAGGTAGACAATTTTATAAATCTTGAAAATCACCTGTATTATTGGACTACTTATGTTGAGGGCGAGAAAGCCTTTTCTGATTTGGGCATTTCTGTAAATTCTGACTTTATTGATGATCTGCCGTCAAAACAAGCTAAAGAAAAGATGATTAGTTGGCTCGAAGATCATAATGTTGGCAAAAAGGCCGTTAATTTTAAATTACGTGATTGGATATTTTCTCGTCAGCATTATTGGGGTGAGCCAATTCCTATAGTTCATTGTGATAAATGTGGCATGGTACCACTATCTGATGATCAGCTACCGCTAACTCTGCCTGACGTTGATAAATATGAACCAACAGATACGGGAGAGTCCCCACTGGCTGCTATTGCTGATTGGGTTGATACAAAGTGTCCAAAATGTGGTGGGGATGCAAAACGTGAGACTGATACTATGCCAAACTGGGCGGGATCATCTTGGTATTTCCTTCGTTATTGCGATCCTGAGAATAAAGCTCAGCTAGCAGCGACTGATAAACTCGAATATTGGACTCCTGTCGATATATATAATGGTGGAATGGAACATACTACTCTTCATCTTCTCTATTCGAGATTCTGGCATAAATTTCTTCATGATTTAAATATTGCTCCAACAAGCGAGCCTTATGCTAAGAGAATTGCGCATGGTATTATTCTTGGACCAGACGGTAGGAAAATGAGTAAGTCATTTGGCAATGTGATCAACCCTGACGATATTGCTTCTGAATATGGTGCTGATACTTTGCGCGCATACATAATGTTTATTGGGCCTTATGACCAAGAGTCCGCTTGGAGTACTGCTGGTGTACAGGGAGTTTTTAGATTCCTGAAACGGGTTTGGGCCAACATCGAGAAGTTAGACAGCGCCGAAGATTCGAAAGAACTACTGATTAAATTAAACCAAACGATTGTTGGTATTTCAGAAGATATTGAGGGTTTTAGATTCAATACCTATATTGCTAAATTGATGGAACTAAACAATGCTATAGAAAAGGCTGGTAAGATCTCAAAAGAATCTTATAGCAAGTTTATGCTATTGCTTTACCCTGCTGCTCCACATATTGCCTCTGAGCTCTGGGCTATGATCGAAAATAAAGATTCAATTGAGATGCATGATTGGCCAAAAGCTGATCCCGAGTATTTAATTGCTGATAATGTTGAAATAGTAATTCAAATAAATGGTAAGGTACGTGATAAGCTAACGGTTTCTTCTGGTATATCAGATGAAGAACTAAAGAAAACTGCTCTTGACTCCGATAAAATAAAGCAGCTTATTGAAGGTAAAGAAGTCATCAAAACGATAATTATTCCAAAGAAGCTTGTCAGTATCGTTGTAAAATAAAAAATATTTACCCCGCAAGATCAGGTCCTGCGGGGTAAATGAAGTTGCTACAATTGGAGCGTTGAGACACTTACGCGGCGCGTTTTTGGACGGCCGAGTGAAGCTTCAAGAGCCCCGGGATGTGAGAGATTTCGCGGTTGATCATCGCCTGGTGAAGGCTGGACAACCACTTTTCGCATTTTGGACAGGTGCTGATATGTGTGCTGACGCACTCAAGACAACTGGCATTGTTGTTAAACATGTGCCCGTTATCAAGCGCTTGTTCAGCACAGGCATGAACATTCTTGCCACACTGTTCCATTAGCATTCCCTCCCCGACCTAGTTAGGTCTAACTTATTTTAGCTCTCTACTCTAAAACAATGCAAGAGGTTGATTTTTTAAAGAGTTTATGCAATAATAAACATTAGTTTACCAAGTGAAAAGTACGTCAGATTATAAAGTTTAAGGAATATAATGGCAGAACCAAAGAAACGAACAAATAATTCGAAGCAGGGCATGCGTCGAATGCATGACAAAGTTGTGCGAAATGCGTTTGTATATTGTCCAAAATGTCATGAGCCAAAGGAACCTCATAAAGTTTGTTACAAATGTGGTACCTACTCTGATACTCAAGTACTTGCGCAAAAAGAGGACTAATTTTAGGCCTCTTTTTTAATCTCATCTAAAATAATTATACAGATTTCGGATCAGTACAGAAGATCCCGTATCATCGGTCTCGGCTGAGCCCAGACGGAAGTACGGGATGGCAGGCAGGTCCGAAATAACAAAGAAATCTATGAACAGACACTTATCTCGTATGATAGCAATGCAAACTCTCTACGAATGGGACTTTAGAAGTGATTCTAACGTTTCCGAAATAGAAAAGCGCAATATCACAGAGTATGATAATAAATGTGAGAAAGATTTTGTTCACAGCCTAGTTGAAGGCGTGACTCTTGTTAAGGATGACCTGGATCAGATCGTCGACGAATCGGCTCCCGAATGGCCCATAGATCAAATTTCATTGATTGATAAAACCGTGCTTCGTATCGCAGTTTTTGAGCTTTTTAATCTCAAAGATGTACCACCAAAAGTAGCAATAAATGAGGCAGTTGAGTTATCTAAAGAATTTGGCGGAGAGAGTTCATCTAAGTTTGTAAATGGTGTACTTGGTACAATCTATAAAAAATATGAGGAAAAAATAGAGGGCAAGCACAAAATAAAAATGTAGAATTATTAGGAAAGGACAAATGACATTAGAGGAATTTGTAGAAAAGATTGGGATACAATTTAAGGATAAATCACTTCTAGAAACAGTATTTATTCACAGATCGTATCTCAACGAACATAAAACATTAAATCTTGTACACAATGAGCGGCTCGAGTTTCTTGGTGATGCTGTCTTAGAATTGGCCGTAACTCGTTATCTTTATGATACCTATGATCGTCCTGAGGGAGAGCTGACAAACTGGAGAAGCGCCTTGGTAAAAGGTGAATCACTGTCACATGAAGCGAAAAGAATCGGGATGGATCCCCTGATTAAAACTTCACGTGGCGAAGCAAAAAACGTTGGAAAAGCTCGCGATATTATTCTAGCTAATGCCTTTGAGGCTCTTATTGGCGCAATCTATCTTGATCAAGGCTTTGATAAAGCATCGGATTTTATCCTTGAGAACATTTGCTATAAATTGGACAATATTCTTCAGAAAGGTCTTTATCAAGATGCTAAGAGTAAGTTTCAGGAGTTGGCTCAAGATCAGTTTGGTATAACACCTACTTACAACGTTATTTCTGAGTCAGGACCAGATCACTCCAAGACTTTTATTGTCGGCGCTTTTCTCGGAGATAAAAAGGTTGGAGAGGGTGCTGGCCCGTCGAAACAAAGAGCTCAAATAGATGCTGCTGCAGTAGTTCTGGAGCGCTGGGGTGAAGTTGAGAAAGAGCTAAACTAGAACTTATATATCTCCGTTTATGTCTTCTTCTGCTTGTTCTATTTCGTCGTCCCATCTGGTGTATTTAAATCCCCAGTCAAATAATTTTTTCGATTCCTCTGCTGAAGCAGGAGCCGTATCGACAAAAGTATAGAGTACTACAGAAATAAGAGTGTGACCGTCTCTTCTAACCGCAGCTACTAGTGTGTGGCTTGCTTCTGGCATATAGCCGGTCTTTACTCCCAAGGCTCCAGGATAATTCCACTCTCTCACTAGCCTATTTGAGTTTCTAAGTTGATATCTAATCTTTCCAGAGACATCAGTGACTTCCTCTTCTTTTGTTTTAACAATTTCCGCGAAGATTGGATTTTTCATTGCATATTTTGTAACGAGAGTTAAATCATAGGCTGTTGAATATCCTGTTACATCAAGTCCGGCTGGGTCGTGATAGTCGGTATTAACCATACCTAATTCTTTTGCTTTTTGATTCATCAATGAAACAAACTTAGTTATCCCGGATTCGTTTGCAGTATTATAGTGTTCGGCTAGAGCGAAGGCTGCACGATTTGAAGAATTTATCAGAAGACATTTGAGAAAGTTGCGGACAGTAATTTTCTCGCCTTTTACTGTTAGCAGATCAACACCTATCTGGCTTGCTGCTTCTTTTGAGACTGTAAGAACATCGTCAAGATCGTATTTTTCTAGGACAATAATCCCCGTCATGATTTTTGTCGTAGAAGCAATTGGCAGTTTCAGATCCTTATCTTTTTCTGACAATATTGTTCCTGACTCTTCGTCAATTAATATGTGACTTTTTGTATAGATCGTAGGCTTTGGTGTATTTATCGCTAATTTCGGTTTTATCGATATTTTTGGTAATGGTAGGTTGAGAGATGCTTCTGCTAGAATACCAGGATTTGTCTCTTTTTGTATGAGATTTTTATCAATATCAAGAGCTTGAGACCTTAATCCTACTGTGTTTAGCACTATGGAAGCTAGGAGTAGTAGTTTGGTAATCATATTTAGATAATTTGACTCTTACTGATCTGTTTGCAATCACCTGGTTTAAGATTCAATGAATGAAGATTCAGCTTACCTATTCTGATCCTTTTTATCTTGGAGACGGCTAGGCCAATTTGAGCACACATCTTTCTAATTTGGCGGTTATAACCTGTATGCAGTACCAAATCTAAAGCAAGAGATTTATCATTTTCTTTAATAAATATCTTGTCTGCTTTCATAAGTTTGCCCTCTATCCGCATGCCTTCTATAAAGGATTTTTTTAGGTGGCCGATCAAATTAACATTGTATCGCAGATCATCGTTTGAGATGTGAGTAGTAACTTCGTATTCCTTTTCGTGTTCGAAACTAGGATGAGTAAGTTTCTGAGTTAGATCTCCATCGTTAGTCAGTATCATAAGTCCTTCAGAATATGCATCAAGTCTACCAACTGGATAAACTCTAGGAAATCGCGGCACAAGATCCGTAACGCTTTGTCTACCTTTCTCATCTTGGGCAGTAGAAATCACTCCGTTTGGTTTGTAAACTGCATAATAAACGATCTCTGTGCTTTGATTAACCCTTCGTCCATTGAACTTGACAGCATCTTTTTCTGGATCAATTTTAATACCAAGCTCTGAAATTACCTGGTTATTTACTGATATTTCACCATTTGAAATAGCTTCGTCGGCTTTTCGGCGAGACATTATACCGGAATCGGAAATAAATTTATTTAAACGTATTTGCATAACTTATATTCTATCAAGAATAAGGGAAAATGAAAGGCCGTCCCGAGTGATCAGGACGGCCGCTGCAACGTTTCATTAAATAAGCTGCGACATTTACTTTGTGCAGGCACAACATGTGCCATCTTGGATATCATTCGGTCGGATCGGACATAGTGCTTTTGCGCAACTATATCCTGTGCCGAGTGGGATGATAAATTCCACATGCCCTTCTGGGCATATGGGTGGAGGATAGGATGGTACCTCAGTCCTTACAATATCCGGCTGAGGGTCTGGGCGGTCATAACCATATTCGTTTTTCATGGCATGCCTCCTTAATCGGATGCTGTTTAAATTCTGTGCTTCTGTACTGTTCTTGTAAAGCTAAGATTGTGGACAATTTCGTTAACACTAAAAATGAGTAGGTTGGGACCTACTCATTTTTATAATATAGTATCAAGCTATTGATTCTTGCGGGCTTTGATACGCAAATTGGCATCTAGTATCTTCTTGCGAAGTCGTAGAGATTTCGGTGTAACTTCTAAGAGCTCGTCTTTTTCGAGAAAATCTATACATTGCTCAAGGGAAAATATTGTTGGCGGTGTTAGAATGGTGGCAATATCTGAACTTGAAGCACGAACATTGGTCAATTTCTTTTCTTTTGTGACATTGATCTCAAGATCGTCTTCGCGTGAATTCAATCCTACTATCATACCCGGATAAACTTCAGTTTGAGGAGGAATAAAAGTAATACCACGCTGTTGGGCAATATTTAGGCCGTAAGTTACTGCCTTACCAGCTTCGAAGGCAATTAGCACACCATTTCTTAATTTAGGAATAGCTGATCCAATTGGCGCAAATCTTAGGAATAAAGAGTTCATAATAGCTGTACCTTTAGAAGCCGTAAGAAGAGTATTTCTCAATCCAAGTGTACCGCGAGTGGTAATTTCAAAGATAAGTCTGGTGGTACCATCGGCATTTTCACATTGATTTTGCAAAATACCACGTCTTCGACTAACTTCACCAATAACTGTGCTTGAATATTCGTTTTGAACATCAATAGTTAATTCTTCAACTGGTTCGCTTAATTCCCCATCAACATCCTTTGTAATAACCTCTGGTCTACCTACTTGAAGCTCATATCCTTCACGGCGTAAAGCCTCGATAAATACTGATAAATGAAGTTCACCACGGCCTGATAGAACGTAGTTGCCATCTTCGCCATGAGAAAATTTCATAGAAACATTTGTTTCTAACTCTTTCTTGATACGGTCTAAAAGCTGGCGGGCAGTAACAAATTTACCTTCACGTCCAGCAAAAGGTGATGTATTGGCATAAACAGAGATATTTAAAGTTGGTTCTTCGATTTGAATAGTTGGTAGAGCTTCGGGCGAGTTAATATCTGTGATTGTGTTACCAATTGTCGCTTTGCTAAGTCCCGCAATCGAGACTATATCGCCAGAAAAAGCTTCTTTTACTTCGATCTTCTTAAGGCCATTGTTTTGAAAGATCTTTTCGATCCTACCATTCTCAATGATACCCTCTTCATTTACAAGGGAGACTGGCTGACCTGTCTTAACTTGGCCTCTATTAATTTTGCCGATCGCATATTTACCGATGAAATTATCATCAGCAAGTGCTGAAACTAGGAGCTGAAACGGCTCTTCATCATTTTTCTTTGGTGCTGGAACATACTGAATCACGGCATCAAGAATTGGTGCTAAATTGGCATCTTGATTTTCGTCTTCAGGAAGATTATCCCAAGCTTTGCCTTCACGACCAATAGCATAATATATTGGAAAATCTAATTGGGAGTCATCAAGTGCTAGCTCAAGAAAAAGATCATATGTTTTGTCGATAGTTTTCGGAATATCAGCATTTGGTTTATCGATTTTATTAATAACAACTATAATCTTTAGCCCTATCTCAAAAGCCTTTTTCAACACAAATTTGGTCTGAGGCATTGGGCCTTCCTGAGCGTCAATAACAAGGATTGCTCCTTCTGCCATATTTAGAGTACGTTCTACTTCGCCACCAAAATCAGCGTGCCCAGGAGTATCGATAATGTTGATCTTCGTGCCCTTGTAATTAATGGCTGTATTTTTTGCCAAGATTGTAATACCACGTTCACGTTCCTGATCATTTGAGTCCATGATCAAATCTTGATCCATATAAGCTTCGTTGTCACGAAACGTTTTTGATTGTTTTAAAAAACCGTCAACAAGGGTGGTCTTGCCATGGTCAACGTGAGCGATAATTGCAACATTTCGGATATCCATCTTTTTGTTCCCTAACTTAAGGTTTTATAAATAAAAAAATCCCCCAGATATAACCTACTTATATTACCATAACATGACTTCTTTGTCAAAGCAGTATATCGATTATACTTTCTAACAAAAAAGCCGAGTAACTCCAACTGGGCATTCGGCTTTTTTGCGAAATGATCTTTAGTCTCCTATAACTGTATCAGCACCTTTGAGCTCTTTGCCCTCTGCCTCTTTACGTAGGCAAATATGTACATCTTTAAGCTGTTGTTCTGAGACTTGGCTTGGAGCACCCATCATTGCATCTCTTGCGTCCCCTGTTTTTGGAAATGCCATTACTTCACGAATGCCCTCTTCCCCAGCCATTATTGCAACTATTCTATCAATACCAGCCGCTATTCCGCCATGAGGAGGAGCTCCATACTCAAATGCGTTTAACATATGGCCGAATCTTCTCTCTTTTTCCTCGGCGGAAACGCCAAGCAGATCAAAGATCTTATTCTGTATTTCCCGTTTATGTATTCTAATAGAACCTCCAAATATTTCACTGCCATTCAGGGCTAGGTCATAGGCATAGGCTCTGACTTTTTCAGGTTCCTTCTCCAATAATGACAAGTCTTGATCTTGTGGCATGGTAAATGGATGATGACTGGACACTAGCTTTTTATCTGTCTGAGAATATTTAAACAGTGGTGCGTCAATAATCCAGGTAAATGCAAATTCATTTAGATCTTCTTTATTTTCTCTTAGATCAGGCTTGTCAGTGCCATATTTTTCCATCGATTCTGTGTAGGTTATACGAGGAAATGGTTTTTTAGTGATTTTTGCGTTTGGAACTAATTTCTCTACCATTTCTATCATCATTGGTTCGATCAGGTTCCATAGATCTTCTTGCTCGATAAAACTCATCTCTAGATCAAGTTGGGTGAACTCTGGCTGTCTATCACCTCTTTGGTCTTCGTCGCGGAAACATCTGGCAATTTGAAAATATCTTTCAATTCCGCCAACCATCAGAAGCTGCTTAAATTGCTGTGGGCTTTGTGGTAGGACGTAGAATTCCCCTGGATATACTCTAGATGGCACTATAAACTCTCTAGCCCCCTCAGGGGTTGATTTAGTCAAATATGGTGTCTCTATCTCTCTGAAATTCTCTTTCCATAAGTATTCGCGAACAAATCTGATCACTTCATGGCGCAAAGTGATATTTTTAGCCATTCTTTCACTTCTAAGATCAAGATAGCGGTATTTTAATCTTAATTCTTCGTCAACACACTTAGTATTTTTGTCTACTTCAAAGGGCGGAGTTTTTGCCTCACTTAAAATATCGAGATCAACAGCTTCCATCTCTACGGTGCCTGAAACCATGTTGGCATTTATCATTTTCTCTGGTCTGGCCTTTATAAGCCCAGTTAATAAGATAACCCACTCTGGTCTAATATCTTTAACTTTATCGTAGGCTTTCGATCCTGGCACAAATACAACTTGCAAAATGCCAGACTTATCTCGCATATCAATGAAAACAATCTTACCATGATCGCGACGAGTGTGGACCCAGCCCTCAACCATTACCTCTTCGCCCACTTTCTTGACCGTTTCCTCTATCATTATTCTTTTCATATATATCCTTACTTACCTCTTAATGTTGCTTTATATTCTTTTTCAATTTTGTCTGTAATATCTTTGACAACTTTATCTGCTTCACTATCTACCAATGTTCTTTCTATGTGTTGCAGGTAGATATGATAAGCAATATTCTTTTTGCCTAGGCCAAATTTATCAGAGGCAAATTCATCAAATAGTTCTACTCTATTTATCAAATCTGAAATTTTATAGATGTCTTTAGATAGTTCCTGCGCATCAACGCTTTTATCAACTATGAAGGCTAGGTCTCTAGTAATCATCGGAAATCTGGAAATTGGTCTGTACGTCACCTCTTTATTCGAAATTTTAAGCTTTAGTTTACTGTCATCAACGACTGATTTTTTCAGCAGTTCGTCAGTGTCTATCTCAAACGTATAAATTGCTGGTTTTTTTACTTTGAATTTAACTAGTTGTTCTCTTGGAAATTCATCTACTTCTTTAGAGATAGACTTTCCAAGGTTTTTTTCTAAGCTATTTAGAGTATCTTCAAGAATTTTCTTTGCGTTTTTACCAGACGATACGATAGCAAGATTCGTTTGTTCGACATCCTTTGTATATACATGCGAAATTTCGAATAACAGAGTTGGATCAAAGGCGGGATTCTTGGCAATCGCCTTGATAAGGCCAGGTATTAGCGAAGTGCGAAGATATTTGTATTCGTCTTGCAATGGATTTACTACCTCTAATAAATCTTTGCTTTTTATATTCAATAAATCAATATCTTTTTGGGATAAATAAGGATAACTAATTGTCTCACTAAAGCCATTTTGGGCAATAATTTCTTTTAAATATTGTTTTGAATAATATATGGATTTTTTAGGGGGAGTTTCTTTCGCTGGCTTAACAGGTACGATATTATCGTAGCCATGCAGTCTACCCACTTCTTCAGCAAGATCTTGAATAATTGATACGTCGTTACGCCAAAGTGGTACTATCGCTGTGTTGTCTTTTATCTCAAACCCTAACAACTTTAAATAATGATTAATCTCGTCTGATTGGAGACTGACCCCCAGAAGATTGTTGATTTTTGAATAATCTATTTTAACTTGTTTCTGCTGTGGTGTCTGACCTGATTTCAATATTCCTTTTGATATTATTCCTCCCGCAACTTCCATAATCAGATTTGCGGCCTTGTTAATGACATACTCAGTGCCACCTTCATCGATGCCTCTTTCAAATCGGTAATTTGCTTCTGATTGCAGTTTTAGTCTCTTGGAGGTTTTTCTTATTGAAGCTGGATCAAAGACAGCAGCTTCTAAAACTACATTGGTTGTTTTGTTTGTTACTTCTGAATTAAGACCCCCCATTACACCGGCAATTGCGATTGCTTTGTCCTTATCGGCAATCACTAAATCATTTTTGTCTAATTCGCGGGTTACGCCGTCAAGAGTCTCTATTTTTTCATTATCCAAAGCCGACCTAACAACGATCGTTTTGCCTGCAATTTTTTGATAATCGAAAGCATGAAGTGGATGGCCAAAATCTAGGAGTATAAGGTTGGTGACATCAACAACATTATTTATTGATCTAACTCCAGATGCTTCGAGCTTATCTCTAAGCCATTTTGGCGATTTGGCAATTTTAATCCCCTTAATGACACGCGCGTAATATTGAGGGCATTTCTTGGTATTTTCAACCTCCAAATTTAACAACTCTTTAACGTCATTTGCAGATTGATGGAGACTTATTGGGCTTTTTTTAACGATGATATTTGTGAAGGCTCCTAATTCCCGAGCAACACCAAAATGAGAGAGCCAGTCTCCTCTATTTGGTGTAATTGAGATATCAAATATAGTTTCTTTAGAAATGTAATCTCTGAGAGGTTTTCCTAGCTGATATTCATCGGATAGCTCGATAATACCAGAGTGGTCACTTCCAATTCCGATCTCATCAGCAGCACAAAGCATACCGTCTGATTCAACTCCTCTTATCTTGGCTTTCTTAATCTCAAAACCTCCAGGCAATATTGCCCCAATTTTTGCGAGAGGAACAACCTGGTTTGTCTTGATGTTCGGCGCCCCACAAACAATTTTGTAATTGCTGACTCCATCAGTCACCTCGGCTAGATTTAAGCGATCTGCGTCGGGATGCTTATCAATTTTTATAATTTTTGCTACGACAACGTTCTCATGAAGACCTGCCTCTATGCCTTCAACCTCTATCCCTGCAAGATGGAAGATTTCAGCAATTTCTTCATTACTTTTATTTTTCATACTTGGCAGATACTCTTCTAGCCAACTTCTTATTATTTTCATGGTTTGTCTTTCTTGTGTGTTTGTCTGATTAAAACTGTTTTAGAAAACGTAAATCGCCTGAACGTAAGTTGCGAATATCTTCGATTCCGTATTTTAGCATTACCAAGCGATCTATGCCCATGCCAAATGCAAAACCAGTGTATTTTTCAGGGTCGAGTTTCATATTTTTTATTACATTTGGGTGAACCATGCCCGCGCCAAGAAGCTCTATCCACTTGCCTTTGTATTTTGCTTCCACTTCAAATCCTGGCTCAACAAATGGAAAGAAACTTGGGCGGAATCTTACCTCGGTGTCTTCGCCATACATTTTCTCGAAGAAATGCTTTAATGTCCCAAAAAGATGTCCTACATTTACGCCCTTATCAATATAAAGACCTTCTAGTTGATAAATACTGGTTTCATGCTTGAAATCGGTTGCTTCATTTCTATAAACTTGGCCCGGTGAAATAACTTTAATTGGCGGTTTGTGTGACTCCCCGTATCTAATTTGACCATTTGAAGTCTGTGTTCGCAGTAACTTTTTATTTGAAATCCAAAATGTATCTTGCATATCTCTGGCCGGGTGATCCTTTGGAACATTCAGTGCATCAAAATTATACCACTCAGATTCAACTTCTGGGCCCTCATAAACATCGAATCCAAGCTCTTCAAATATTGAAACGGCTTTATTTAGTAGCTGCGTTAGTGGATGTAAATTTCCCTTATTCATAATTTTACTCTTGTTGATTACTTAAATTGCCTTTTAGTTTGAAAAAACAGCTCTGACAAAAATACTACTATAACTATAGATACCCCGATCAATAGGTCCAGTATTTTTAAACCTTTTAAAACTAATAGCGTTGTAAATATAAGTGATATTAGACAGGCTTGTCTTACGGAAGGCCAAAAAAATGTATTGTTGTTTGAATTAGGCGAACGTCTGGATTTTATGTAAAGGATTATTATTGCAATGATGCCAGCAATAGCTACAAAGAATGAAGCATAAAAATTTATGAAAACGGTCACATTGGATGTGAATGGATTATAATTAAACAGCGCCAAAACAGTGGAAGTAATTCCAAATAATGTAATGGAAAAAAGAAAGAATAAATTTCTTACTATCGATGTCATTTATCGTTATGTTTAATTTCCGAGAGAAGGTTTTCTATTTTTTGAGCATGCTCTTCTGTTTTATCAGAAACAAAATAAAGATTTGGTACTTTTCTTGCAATAATTTTCTGAGAGAGTTTTCTGCGAATATCTGATGTTTTGGCTTGTACTTGCTTTACCATTATATCTATATCTTTCGTAGGTGTAGTAAGCCAAATTTTGGCAAACGACAGGTCTTTTGAAACGTGAACTTGAGTTATCGAAATAAAACTATCTGGAAATAGCGTTTGCATTTCCTTAGAAAGTTCTCTTTTGACCAATTCATCAAATTTTTGCATTCTCGATGTTACCATTTGCTTTACCTTATCAGAAAATGACTAATTTGCCAACTCAATATTACAAAAGTACCCCGGTAAATAGGGGTACTTTTGTAATATGAGAGAATAAAATTTAACGTTTTGCCCACTGAGGTGCTCTACGAGCGCCTTTCAGACCTGGCTTCTTTCTTTCTTTTTCTCTTGGATCTCTTGTGAGATAGCCAGCCTTTTTCAATACTGAACGATAATCAGAATTGAACTTTTCTAGTGCTCTAGCAATCCCAAGTCTTATTGCTTCAAGCTGACCTTCTTTTCCGCCACCTAAAGCCTTTATGGATAATCCGAAGCTACCTTTTTTACCAACCAACTCAAATAGCGACATGATTGATTCTGGTAACTCTGTCTTGTTCCCATTTACAGTAATGTTTTTGTCTTTTTCGAATATTCTGACAGAGGCGACTGCTGTTTTACGTCTGCCAACTCCTGCCCAATATGTTTCTTGTGTTTCTTTTGCAGTCATTTTTATCCTTGGTTCTTAAACTTAACATTTTGGTGAGGATGAGTATCGCCAGCATAAACATTTAAGCGACCCATAAACAAATCAGAAAGCTTATTCTTTGGTAGCATACCTCTTACAGCATGGTTGATTATCTCTTCTGGGTGATCTTCTCTTAGTTCTGGTACTGTGTAGGTTTTTAAATTTCCCAAATAACCAGTGTGTTTGTAGTATCTCTTTTGCTCTTCTTTTTTGCCAGTAAGTGCAACTTCTTTGGCATTTAATACAACAACATGGTCGCCATTATCAATATTTGGCAAAAAACCAGGCTTATTCTTGCCTCTTAACAAGGTAGCAATTTCTGTCGCAAGTCGACCTAGAACTTTACCTTTTGCATCAAATATATACCAATCTTTTTCTGTGCTTTTATTTTGCATTTTTAGTTACCTTAGCCTTAGTATTTTCTTCTTTAATATCGCTTTTAGAAACAACCTTCTTATTATCCTCTAACTTAGATGGTTCTTTATCAACAAAAACTTTCTTATCGATAAGCTCAAGCCTCATCATTGCAGCATTATCTCCTAATCTATTCTTTAGGTGAAAGCTTCTTATGAAGCCACTGTTGCGCGATTTATACCGAGGAACAAGCTCTTCTACTACTTTTTTAACGGCATTTTTATCAAAGAAAACTTTATTCAAAGTTCGAATTGAATTAAAATCAGATGTTTTGGCTCCTGCAAGGATTTTATCGACATAAGATTTAACTGCCTTGGCCTTTGTCTCTGTGGTTTCGAGCTGTTCAAAAAGAATAAGGGAAGTAGCTAAATTCCGTAATATATGGCCTTTATTTGATTTGTTGCTTTGAATCCTGTTCATTTTATCCTAAAATTGCATTAATCTCGTCTACACCTTTTTTGCCAAGACCCTTTATTTCTTCAACTTTTAGAGATGATAGTCTCTTTAGCCCGCCGAAAGTTTTGATCCCGGCATTAATAAGAGCGTTTGTTGTTCTAGGTGATAGTTTCAAATCTTCAACTTTTGTTTTGCTGTCAAGGTTATCTCCGTCATTTTCGGTCTCAACAGTTTCAACTACGTTACTATCATGTTGGGCAACTTCTTCTATTTCAATCTCTCCCAAAATAATTGCTTGATAATGATCGACTAGAACTTTCGATGCTTCCTTAACGGCCTCATCTGGAGTGATAGTTCCGTTTGTCACTATCTCAAGCTCTAATTTATCATAGTTTGTCATTTGCCCAACACGAGTGTTTCCAATTTGCATAGAAACTCTCTCTACTGGAGAAAAGAAGGCGTCAATACCGATTCTGCCAATTTCACTTCTTTCACCAATGCCAATATTAACAGGTCTAAATCCTCTATCTTTCTCAATAGTCACTTCAAGATAGAAATCAGCATTTTTGTCCAAAGTGATAATATGGGTGTCAGGATTTATAATCTCAACACTGCTATTTGCTTTAAAATCCTTTGCTGTTACCTCCGAAGGACCTTTTTTAGACAGTTCAAGTGTAACTGGTTCGTCACTAAATGATTTGAAGTGGATGTTTTTGAGATTCATCATCAACTCAACGACATCTTCTTTTGCATGCGCAATTGAAGTAAACTCATGAGTAACGCCATCAACCTTAAATGATGTTGCGGCAGCGCCGGTAATAGAAGACAAAAGAACTCTCCTGAGAGCGTTGCCTATTGTAGAGCCATACCCTGGATACAAAGGTTCGACTGTGAATTTTGAATGAAATTCACTTACTTTTTCCTCACTGATTTTTGGTAAATTTATCTTTTCCATTATATTCTCCTTAGTATTATCGTGAGTAAAATTCAATAATCAAGTTTTCGTTGACCGGAGTATCGATTTCTTCTCTTGATGGCAAGTGTTTGATAGTGCCGGTTAGCTTCTTGGAATCAGAATCAAGCCAAAGCTGAGATGAACTAAGTGATAACTCTTTGAACCTTTCAGCTCTCTTTGGAGAAATAACATCAGCAGCCTTAACTCTGTAAGAAGGAATTGTGACTTTTTTGCTATTAACGTTGAAGGCGCCGTGAGAAACCATCTGTCTTGCTTCTGATCTGGAATTTGCAAAACCTAGACGATAGACAACATTATCCAGTCTTGTCTCAAGGAGACGCATAATATTTTCTGTTTTATTACCAGTTAATTTTTCAGCAAGGGCAACATAACTTCGAAATTGTACTTCGCCGATACCATATATCTTGCGAGCCTTCTGTTTTTCGCGAAGCTGCTTACCGTATTCACTAAGTTTGCTTCGAAAATTTTGACCATGATCGCCGGGGGCATATGGCCTCTTGGTTACTGGGCATTTTGCTGACAAACACTTCTCACCTTTGAGTGAAAGTTTCATGCTCTCTCTTCTACATTTTTTACAAGCTTTTAGCATTTATTTACCTTTGAACGTTATTATACTCTTCTAGATTTTTTAGGTCTGCAACCATTGTGCGCAACTGGAGTTACATCTTTTATAAAAGCAGCTTCAATATTTGCGCCCATAAGTGCTCTAACTGCAGAGTCCCTACCTGGGCCGACACCGGAAACGTAAATATTAGCTTTACTCAATCCTCTAGCCTTAGCTTTTTCAGCGGCAGCAGAAACTGCAAGCTGTGCAGCATAAGGTGTTGATTTTTTGGCTCCCTTAAATCCAAGAGCTCCAGATGACGATGACGCAATTGCTCCACCTTTATCATCAGTTATTGTAACTAGAGTGTTATTGAAAGTTGATTGAATATAAATATTACCAGAATAGACTGGGCTCTTTGATTTCTTTTTTACAATTTTTTTTGCTGCTTTAGCTGACTCTTTTGCCATTTGTGTATAAACTCAATTTAAAAACTTAATATATTATGTCTTCTCAATTGTTCTTCGTCCTGATCCTACGGTGACCTTTTTGCCTCTTTTTGTTCTGGCATTAGTCTTTGTTCTTTGACCGTGGACAGGCAAATTCTTACTGTGTCTCAATCCTCTGTAGCTACCTACGTCTTTCAATCTCTTTATATTTTGTGAGATTTCAGATCTAAGATCACCTTCAACTCGATATCTTTTAGAAATATATTGTCTGATCTTTTCAAGATCTTCGTCAGTTACATCTTTAACTCTAATATCAGGGCTAATCTTCAGCTCACCTAGAATGCTTTGACTTAGAGGTAATCCAATACCGAAAAGATAAGTCAGTGCAATTTCTATTCTTTTTTCATTAGGAAGATTTATTCCTGCTATTCTAGCCATTATTTATCCTTGTCTCTGTTTATGTTTAGGATTCTCGCACAAAACAAATACCCTTCTCTTTGAACTTGTTCGAGAAGACTTGCCTTTTTTACTTCTTATGACAACCTTGCATTTATCGCAGATTTTTTTAACTGATGCTTGTACTTTCATATATATTTTTCAACAAAAATAAAATCTACCCTTAATAAAGTTTTTTAAACCTTTGGTCTTGGTGGTTGGTTTTGATTCAAGCGACGAATTACTCGCCCTCGTGACAGGTCATATGGAGTGAGTTCCACAAGGACTGAGTCACCAGTTGTGACTTGAATTCGGTTTTGTTTCATTCTACCGGAGAGGTACCCAAGAACCTGGTGACCATTCTCTAATTCTACTCGATATTTAGAATCCGGCAAAACCTCAATAACCTTACCATTAACTTCAATTACATCGTTTTTTGACATACTACTTGGATAAATTTAACATAAATTAAACGTTAAGTCAACACTCTAAGACATCTCAGAGACTAACACTTGGTAACTATCTTCGGCTGTCCATTTTCAATAATAACTGTGTGTTCGAAATGAGCAGAATTAAGTCCGCTGGCAGTTTTCACAGTCCAGTTATTTGGATGAACGACAGTGGTTATGTCCCCAGACGTAACCATTGGTTCAATTGCTAACGCCATCCCCTCTACAATCTTTGGTCCGCTACCCTTTTTACCATAGTTTGGAATCTGCGGCCACATATGAGGCTTGGTTCCTATACCATGCCCAACGTAATCTTTTATAACATCCAGACCATTCGCTAGGACTAAGCTTTCAACCGCAAAACCAATATCACCTATTGTATTACCAACTTTTACTGCCTTAATCCCTTCATACAATGAATCGCGTGTCACTGAGACTAAGTGATCAATTTCCTTTGGAACATCGCCTTCTCCTTTGGCAACAATTGTGACAGCCATATCTGTACAGACACCAGAAAGTTCCGCTCCTAGGTCCAGCGACACAATATCCCCTTCTTTAATCAAGCGATGATGGGTTGGCAACCCGTGAACTATTTCATCATTAATGGAAACACAAAGAGAGGCGGGATAATGACCAGCACTTCCCACATAATAATTTAGAAACGACGGTCTACAGCCTCTTTTTTCTAGCTCCTCTTTTGCAATTGTATCTAACTGCTTTGTTGAGATCCCTGGCCTAACGTTTTGTGAAACTATGTGCATTGCTTCGCACAAGTATTTACCGCATTCTTTAATAATTACAATTTGCTCTTTATTCAGGACATTTTCATTCATATTTTTTTGTCGATTATGGCTGTTACTTCTGATATTGTCTTTGATCCGTCTATCTCCACTAGTTTTGCTGCACTACCACCACTATAATATTGGACAAGTTCATTCAGTCGTGGTAGATAATGGCTAATCCTTACTCTCATTGTCTCTTCATTGTCATCAGAACGAACAACCAATGCACCCCCACATTTCTCACAAACCATATCCTCTATAGGGCCATAAATCATACCACAACTTGTACAAATCTTCCGGGAGATTGCTCTCTTAATAGCTGCTTTGGGGTCCAGATTAATATAAACTATCACAAGACCACCCCATTTATCATGGTTTCTCTGAATATAGCTTTGTAAAAATTCGGCCTGTCCAAGACTAAAGGGAAAATTGTCTAATATAACACTAGTGGTTGCTTCGGTTAAAAATTTATCGAATAAATCAACTACTACTTCATCTGGTTGAGGAATCCCCGCATCATATCTCTTTTTTATCTCCGCAACAAATGGATCTTTCGTTGATCCAGCTATAATTTCCCTAATAAGATCACCAGCAGAGACCATTTTTAGATTTTCTTTATCTGCTAAAATCTTGGCCTGAGTACCCTTGCCAGAAGCAGGAAGTCCTAGAAAAACATAGATTATTTTTTTAGTTTCCATATATAGTACAATCAATTAACTTAACATTTTTTAATGACCTTAATATCTCTCATATGTGTGCATCATGGTTTGTGATTGAATTTGTCTCATGGTTTCTATAACAACCGATACCACAATCAAAATTCCCGTACCACCAAGAACAAGAGTATCTATATTTGTTATTGCCTGTACAATAAATGGCATAACAGCGATGATTCCCAAAAACATGGCACCTGAGAAAGTAATCCTAGATATAATTGCCTGAAGATATGTTTTTGTTTCAGAACCAGGCCTGATACCAGGTATAAATCCGCTTTGTTTTTGTAAATTTTCTGATATTTGAGATGGTTTAAACACCGCAGATGTATAAAAATAAGTAAATATAATAACAAGTACAAAATAGGCAATACTATAAAAAACCTGATTGTTGGTGAAAAGATCACCAACAAATTTTGCGCCCTGTGCAAGCCAAACAGTGCGGGCACCCTCCAAATATTTTGCTAAAACACCGGGAATAACGAGCATACTCATCGCAAAAATGATCGGAATAACTCCAGCAATATTTACCCTAATTGGTAAGTGGCTTGCAAAGCCGCTGGATTGTCCATATCTTGCTTTACGTGCATAAGTTATAGGAATATTGCGCTGACCTTCTTGTATAAAGATAATTGCTGCTGTTGCAAGTATAAAGATAATTGCAAATACAATTGCGCCCACTATTTTTGCTGTATCGCCAGACTGCAACAGTAGCGCTGTATTTCGTATTTGTGATGGGAAAGCAGACAGTATACCTAAAGAGATAATTAAGGACATTCCATTGCCAATGCCTTTTTCAGATATAATCTCGCCGATCCACATTAACAGCATAGTACCGGCAGTTACAGATATAAGCATCACTACAAGATCAAATATTGACCATCCGGGAATAACTCCTTGGTTTTTAAGTAACACTAACATACTATAGGCCTGTATTATGGCTAATGGTATAGTAGCTATTCTTGTGTATTGAGTTATTTTTTGACGGCCCGCATCACCTTCTTTTTGTAGTTGCTCAATGGCTGGGAAAATCATCCCCATCAGTTGAAAAATAATAGACGATGTAATGTATGGACCTACACCCATTAGAATAATTGAAAAATTACTCATAGTGCCACCAGAAAACATGTTCAAAAAACCAAACACTTGGTTTGACGCAAAAAATGCTTGTAGCTTCGCAAGATCTACACCAGGCAATGGAATGTGAGCAAGGATTCTAGTTAAAATAAGAAGAGAAACAGCAACAATAATCTTGTTCCTTAGGTCCTTGTATTCCCATATTTTGAAAAATTTCTCCATATATTGAAATATAGCTTAATTTGTTGAATAAATCAACGTGAAAATTTAGCTAAATTATAGTTTAGGCTAGCGAAGGTATATTTGTCCTCGTAGTTTCTCAAAGTCAACGAAATCATCTCCTGCGATTTTTCTAATCTCAGAGGCTGTACGATCCCATCGAGAGACCACCGTCATACCCCTGTCATGTGCTTTTAGATAGTTTAATACTGAAGCAAAGTCGCCGTCCCCGGTCATTGCAACTACGCCTGAGTATTGCTGCATATACCTCATCATGTCAAAGGTCATATCAACATCGCAGTTCGCTTTTAGGATGGGGGCATCTTGATCCTCGTCATCATCACTATAAAATACCTTAGCTGGTTTTATCTTCATAATATAGCCATAGGATTCCAAAAGTTTATAAAAATTTACTTTATTTAGGGATTTCTGTATAAGAATACGCTCTTTTTCCTCTGCATCCGCTTCAATTTTCTGCAAATATTCCTCTACCAGGGATAGATTTAGATCTTTGTTGTCTAATACGGAAAACTCAAAATCGAATATTCGAAGACCACCATAGTAAAAAGCCTTCGTTACACTATGACTTTCTTTTAAATAATTCAACAATTTTTTGTAGTCGATGCGAAAACCAATACTTTCTTTTCCTCCCCAAAAAAGGTTCGAGGCATCAATAAAGGCATAAACTTGATTATTCTTTGTATCTTGGGCTCGTTGGACATTATTTGCATCTGATGCCTCTGCTTTTACAATTGGCTTATCTTTTGTCTCATTATTTGGTCTTTTCATGAAAAATTTAAAAGACATCTTTTCCTTTATTACTTACACTTATATTGTACATGAAAATCGACAAAACTTGAACATTGGTCAAATTTGTCTCTAAACGTAAAAACACCCAGATCTGGGTGTTTTTACAGTATATACAATTGAGCACAACTATTTTTTTGTTTCTGGTTTGCTTTTGGCAACTTTTGCTTTTGGCAATTCTGTTTTATCTGCGGCAGCTACTTTTTCTGGTTTAACCGCTTTGGCAGCTTCGGTAACAGCTTTTGAGACTTTTACGTCATCAAAAGTAACAGCGACTGAAAGCTCACCATTATTCAAAACTTTGACTTTTCTGACCTTAGCCTGAATAAGATTTTTCTCTGATAGTGTCTTTAGAGATACTATTTCACCGTCTTTGTAATTAGCTGTAATTTGATCAAGGGATATAACCTCAGCTTTTTTGTGGATTGACTTAAATCCTGGAAGCTTTGCCAACCTCATTGACAGTGGTGTTTGGCCACCTTCAAATTTTCTTGGCAAATTATAACCACTTCGTGATTTTTGTCCCTTGGTGCCGCGGCCAGCAGTTTTACCTTGGCCAGCAGACAGTCCTCTGCCAATTCGCTTTTTAGTTTTAGATTTTATTGATACTAATTCCATGTGTTTTTCCTTATTGCGCTATTTTTTCATGCTTTTCTTGGCAGCTTTTTTAACATCTGTTTTTGGTTTCTTTTCAGTCTTTTCTGCAACAACAGTTTTAGGAACTTCAACCGCTTCAGTTGCTAAAGTTGCTACTGCTTGTGCTTGTACTACTCTATCTTTTTGATTCTCTGCAAACTCTCTGATCTTTTCAGTATACGCAACATTGAAAGTTGAAAGTGCCTTCATGGTAGCAATGATATTGTTTACTTTGCTTGCGCTTCCGAGCATTTTAGAAAGAATGTCTGTAATACCTGCAAGATCAGCTACTGCGCGAACACTACCACCAGCCACAATAGATGTACCACTAGTAGCAGGTTTTAGCATAACTACAGCTGAACCATGTTTTGATGTAACTTCATAAGGAATCGTGCCGTTGATGATTGGAACTATCACTAGATTCTTCTTGGCTTGAGTAACAGCTTTTCTTACAGCCTCAGAAACATCATTGGATTTGCCAAGGCCCATTCCGATCTTGCCTTTTCTATTACCAATTACAACTAGAGCTCTAAATCTGATACGTCGTCCACCTTTAACAGTTCTGGCTACACGGCGAACTTCAATAACGCGCTCTTCAAACTCTGGCGCTTCTCTCTTATCATCGTGAAACCTTTTTCTCATGATATTTTTTACTGGTCTCTCTGATTTATTCTCTACTTTTTCTTCTGGTTTGTCAGACATTTTTTTCCTTATTAAAACTTAATGCCAGCTTTTCTTATTCCATCGGCAAATGACTTTACCTGGCCATGATAACGGTAGACACCTCTATCAAAAACAATTTCCACTATTTTTTTGGCTTTTACAGCCTCACCCAATAATTCACCTGTTTTGAAGGACTTCTCAATAGTTGTACCTTTAACGTCGACCTCTTTTGAACTCTTCGACAAAATTGTTACACCTGTTTCATCATCTATGACTTGAGCGCTAATATATTTATTTGAACGAAATACAGAAACTCGTGGTTTCTTGCCTGTTCCATAAATTTTTTCTGTTTTTGCCATTATATAATCCTAATCTATTTAGAAGCAGCAGTTTTACCAGCTTTACGTCTGATGTGCTCTTCTTTATATTTAATGCCTTTGCCTTTGTAAACCTCTGGGGGACGAACTTCACGGACAACAGCGGCAAATTGTCCTATCTTGGCTTTATCTATGCCAGAAATTAGAATGGAGTTTTTTACAACCTTAACCTCTAATCCTTCTGGTACTGGAAGCTTGATTTCGTGAGAATATCCCATATTTAATAACAATTCGCTACCTTGTACTGCGGCTCTATAGCCTGTACCAGTAAAGGTGAGCTCTTTAGTGAATCCGGTTGAAACACCAGTTATCATATTGCCAATAAGACGAGCGACTAGTCCATGTTTTTCTTTGGCTGGCTTAGTATCATTAATCCTCGAAACAACAACATTTCCGTCCTCAATTTTGACGGTGGTTTCTCTTGGAATCTCCATCTCAAGTTTCTTCTCACCGGAAGATACTAAAATCTTGCCATCTTCGAGATTTATGACTGTGCCTTCTGAAATTTTAATTGGTCTTTTGCCTATTTTACTCATATTTGCCTTATTCGCTTATTGTTTGTTTACCAGATTTCACAAATTAATTCCCCACCCAAGCCACTTTTTCTGGCAATTTTTCCAGTCACTATTCCTACAGATGTAGAAATTATAACTGTACCGAGTCCTCTAAGTGGAACAGGAATCTCTTTATTTTTTGCATAAACTCTTCTACCTGGCTTGCTCAACTGCTTTAAGTGAGAAGGAGTTTTTGACTGAGAAATTACGGCTTTAATTAATTTCTTGCCCTCAACTTCGGAAAACTCCACTGAAGTAATAAAGCCTTCGTTTTTAAGAATGTCCAAAATAGCCTCTTTGACCTTAGAGTGAGAGATGTTAATCTCATATTTCCCAGCCATTGAAGTATTTTTGATTCTAGTTAGTAAGTCTGCTATTTGATCCATTGTATGCCTTGATTCTTAAAAATTACCAGCTTGATTTAACTACTCCTGGAATTTCACCCCTTGAGGCGAGTTCCCTGAAGCAAATTCTACACATACCAAACTTCCTGATATAAGCATGCTTTCGACCACAGAGCTTACAGCGTCTGATAACACGTGTTGAATATTTTGGTTTTCTATTCGCTTTTACAATCATTGATGTTTTTGCCATATCTCTCCTTATTTAATTCCCTTTTCAAATGGGAATCCAAGCTTTTCAAGTAGAACTCTTGCATCTTCTTTGTTATTGGCGGTAGTTTTGATACAAATTTCTAAACCGAAATTAACTGTAATATCTTCGTATTTAATCTCAGGGAAGATCGAATAGTCTCTCAAGCCAATTGAATAATTGCCCTGATTGTCAAAGGAAGTAAGTTTCAATCCACGAAAATCTCTTACTCGTGGCAGTGCTATGTTGACCAAACGGTTAACAAAGTCATACATTCTTTCTCCTCGAAGAGTGACAGTTAATCCTACAGGTTGGCCGATTCTGAGCTTAAAAGCAGAAACAGCTTTCTTCGAAAGGTTAACGTTAGCTTTTTGACCGGTGATTTTTGCCATTTCTTTGGCGATCTTCTCTATTGCATTTTTATCGTCCTTAAAATCACCTGTACCTGTTGATACAATGACTTTCTCTATCTGAGGGACTTCGAACACGTTCTCCTTCTTCAGAGTGGATTTGATATCTTTAATGATATTTTCTTTAAATTGTTTTAAGAGCTTATCCATTATTGATTCCCACCTTCTAGGCTTTGATTACATTTCTTACAAATTCTTGTCTTACCTTTTTCGCCGATTTTATAGGCTATTTTTGATAGTTTGCCGCAAGCGGGACACACCATCATTACATTTGATACATCAATTTTTTGATTGATTTCAATGATACCGCCCTGTGGTGCCTTTTTGGATGGTTTGATATGCTTTTTCGCGATTGCGATTCCTTTGACAACAAGCTTGTCTTCTTTTGGAAATACACGTTCAACAATACCAGACTTACCTTTGTCTTTTCCTGTGATGATTGCTACGTTGTCGTTTTTCTTTATTTTCATATTTCGGCTTTAACTTTATATATTTCTAATTTAATTGACTAAAGTACTTCTGGTGCTAGTGAGATGATCTTCATATACCCGGCTCTTAATTCACGAGGTATTGGGCCAAATATACGTGTTCCCCTAGGTTCTTTGTTGTCTGCGTTAATAATAACGGCAGCATTTTCACTAAAGCTGATATAAGAACCGTCTTCCCTTGATACTGCTTTTATTGTTCTTACAATAACTGCTTTGACAACTTCTTTTCTTTTGACATTTCCACGTGGAATAGCGTCTTTAACAGAAGCAGAGATAATGTCTCCAACTTTGGCACCGCATCTATTCGCGCGTCCCAAAACTGTTATACACTCTATCTCTTTTGCACCAGTATTGTCTGCAACTTTTAATCTTGTTCCTGGCTGTATCATTAGACAACCTTCCTTACAACTTTAAATTTCTTGTCACCGGAAATTGGTCTTGTTTCAGTGATTTCAACTATATTTCCAGCTTTGTATTCATTTTTTTCATCATGAGCTTTGAATTTTTGACTCATGACAAATTTCTTCTTATAAATAGGGTGGGTTTTGACTCTGTCAATCTTAACAACGACGGTTTTATCCATCTTGTCTGAAACAACGACACCTTTTTTAACTTTTATTGACTCTTTAGTCATTATTCATTCCCCATTTTTTCATTAATTATTGTACTGATTCGAGCAACTTTTTTCTTGCTCTTTGATATCAGAGAATAGTTGTCCAGTTTACCTGCTTTAACTTTAAGATTCTCTTCCAGAAGCTTCTTCTCTGTTTCATAAAGCTCTTTTTCAAGCTTTTCGATGTCAAGACTTCTTAAATTTTTTATTTCTTCAGTAATCTTCATTTTATTCCTCTTCCTTGCTGATGAACTTTGTTTTAATAGGAAGTTTATACATAGCAAGTCTCATTGCCTCTTTAGCTATGGAATGTTCAACGCCATCCATCTCAAAGAGGATTCTTCCTGGTTTTATAACTGCAATAAAGTGATCAACAGCACCCTTACCTGATCCCATTGGAACTTCGGGGGAAGTCATCGTTACTGGTTTATCTGGGAAAATTCTGATCCAGATTTGACCACCCTTTTTACAATATCTAGTCATGGCACGTCGTGCAGATTCTATGGAGCGGGCGGATATCCAACCTGGTTCAAGGGCTTTAATAGCATATTTGCCGAAAGCAAAATCATTTCCACGACTAGCAATACCGGTCATTCGACCTCTTTGCTGTTTTCGATATTTCATTTTCTTTGGCATTAACATATGTATTTCCTATTTTCTTTATTCGTATTTTAAATTCTTATTTTGCAAAGTCTTCTTCTGCAAGAAGTCTCTCGCCTTTGTATATCCAAACTTTTACGCCGATAATACCATAGGTAGTCAAGGCTGTAAGATATTTATAATCTATATCACTTTTGAAAGTTGAAAGGGGCACAGTACCAAAACTTAGTTTCTCATCTCTGGCAATTTCTGCTCCGTTTAAACGGCCTGCTACTTGGATTTTAATACCCTTTGCTCCTGCAGTCTTGGCTTTATCAATTGCCTGTTTCATCGCTCTCTTAAAAGGAACGCGTTTCTCAATCTGAGAAGCGACTGCTTGAGCAACAACAGCAGCGTCCATATCGGGCTTTTTGACCTCGATTATATTAATCTGGATTTTATCAGTAACAAATGTTGTAAGAAACTTCTTCAATTCTTCAGCTCCAGCGCCTCCTCGTCCGATAACGATACCAGGGCGACCTGTGTGAATATCGATTGTGACTTTATTGGAATCGCGGTTGATAGTAATTTTAGAAATTGCAGCCTCTTTGAGCTTCTTTTCTAAAGATCGTCTAATCCTGAGGTCAGCAATAAGGTTGTCTCTGTAAGACTGTTTGCTGTACCATTTTGATTGCCATAGTTCATTAATCTTTAGGCGAATAGATTTTGGGTTAACTTTTTGTCCCATTATTTCTTTTCCTCGCTCTTTTTAATATCTTGGTCGTTATTCTTTGCTTCTTTTGGCTTGTCTTGCCCTTCCAATACTAAAGTAACATGACACATACGTTTTGTAATTCTTCGAGCTTGACCCTTTGACCAAGGTTGGATTCTCTTTAATCTAGGACCCTCATCACAAAATATGCTCTTTACTTTAACATCGGCGGCTTCAAAGTAATTCTCTTTAGCAACAGCAATTCCCGATCTAACTAGACCATACAAAAATCCAGCAGCTTTTCTGTTAGTGAAGGCCAGGGCATTTTTTGCCTCAAGAGCAGTCATATCTCGAAGACCATGCAAAACAGGTCTCATCTTACGAGGGGAAATTTTCAAATATAAACTTTTTACTTTGAATTCCATTTTGTTCTCTCTATAAACTATTATTTACCGGTCTTGGCTTGCTCTTTGGCCATTTTACCACCGTGACTTCTGAATTTTCTTGTTGGAGCAAACTCACCAAGCTTATGTCCGACCATTTCCTCAACGATAAAGACGGGAATGTGATCTTTGCCATTATGCACAGCAAAAGTCATGCCAACCATTTCAGGAATAACTGTTGAGCATCGCGCCCAAGTCCTGATTGGTTTTTTATCGCCAGATTTTTCTGCTTTTTGGATCTTTATTAAGAGCTTTTCGTCTACAAAAGGTCCTTTTTTAAGTGATCGTGACATTATTTCTTTCTCCGTGACAAGATTAATTTGGAACCTGATTTCTTTTTGTTTCTTGTTCTTCGGCCCAATGCAGGTGCGCCCCATGGAGTTTTTGGATACTTCAAACCTATTGAAGTATGACCTTCACCACCACCATGAGGATGGTCAACAGGGTTCTTGGATTTACCAAGTACTGTTGGCTTGATACCCATGTGTCGGACTCGACCGGCTTTACCTAAAATAACTTTTGAATGATCTATATTTGAGACTATTCCAATAGAAGCAAAATTCTCAGATAAAACTCTTCGAACTTCACCTGAGGTTAGTCTTACCTGCGCATATTTACCGTCTACGCCAAGCATAGTTGCAAATGTACCAGCACTTCTGCATATCTGACCACCCTTACCATTAGTGAGCTCGATGTTATGAATTTGGGTTGAAAGAGGAATGTTCTTTAATTTCATTCTGTTTCCAACTTTTGGAGCTGCCTTTTCGTCGCAAGTAACAGATGCGCCTTTTCTCAGACCATCTGGTGCAATGATATAAACTTTTGACTCGTCGTCAAATGATAGCAATGCTATATTAGCTGAGCGGTTTGGATCATATTGGACACTTTCAACTTTTGCTGTCTTGCCAATATAATTTGCCATTGAGAAATCGATAATACGATATTTTCTCTTAACTCCGCCACCCTTGTGCATAACAACAAGCTGACCAGCATGATTACGCCCAGATGTACGCTTAACACCAAAAGTAAGTGACTTCTCTGATTCGACTTTATCTACGTCGAAAATTTGATAAGACAATTTTCTTCTGGCGTTTGTTGTAGGTTTTACTCTTCTTGTTGGCATAATATACAATAAAATTTAAAACTAAGTATTATTTCTTTTTTTCTCTTACTTTTACAGTTGTGTCTGAAGATACTTCTTCCTTCTTCTCGACTTTCTTTTTGTTTTTCTCTTTTTCTTCTGGTTGCTCAATTTCAAAAAGATCAATCTTTTGTCCTTTTTTCAAAGCAACAATAGCTTTTTTATAATCAGACCTCTTCCCGAGCCCTTTTTTTGATCTTTTTACCTTACCAATAATATTTGCAATATTAACAGAAAGGACATTGACGCCAAAAAGCTCTTCAATAGATTGTGCAACAGTTTCTTTTGTAGCCGATTTATCTACTACAAAAGTAAATTTACCTTCTGTTGCTTTACTGAAGCTTTTTTCTGATACCAATGCTCTTTTTAAAATATTTGTGTCCATACTATTTTTTGTTGCTAAAAATTTCTTCTAATTTATTCAATGAATCCAGGGAAAAAACCATTTTATCGGCAGATATCAAGTCGATAACATTCAGTTTACTAGAAACCATCATGCTAACGCCATCAAGATTTCTAAAGGACATGTCTGCGTTTATATCGCTGTCGTTTAGAATAACTGATATCTTTCCTTCTACTTTAGCAGAATTTAAGATAGATACAGCTTCCTTTGTTTTTGGTGATTTAAGAGCAAGACTGTCAATTACAACTGCTTTGTTCTGTCTGAATGCCTCACCGAAAATTCCCATGATAACATTTCTCTTTTGAGATTTGTTTATCTTTGTTCTAAAATTTCGATCGTTGGTTGGACCGAAAGTTACACCACCACCTACCCAAATTGGTGAACGTGAAGAACCTTGTCTAGCTCTACCAGTTCCTTTTTGTTTATAAGGTTTCTTGCCGCCACCAGAGACTTCACTTCTGTCTTTAGAGTTTGCAACTGCTCCGCGTAAAGAATTTCTTAAATAATTTACATACAAAGATAATGCCTCAGGGGAAAGCTGAACATCAAAAATGTTGCTTAACTGCAGATCTTTTACTTTTTCGCCTGATTGATTTAAAACTTCTATCTTCATATATAATGTCTATTTATTTCTAGTAATGGACTTAAGCTGCTGTATATATTTTTAAAACTGCTCTGTTTGATCCAGGGATAGCACCTGATATTAATATAATATCTTTATCAACGTCAACAACTTTAAGATTCTTCACTGTGATAGTCTCGTCACCCATATGTCCAGCCATTCTGCGACCCTTGACTACTCTTTGAGGATAACCACCACCAATTGACCCTGGCTCACGTACATTGTTACCACCATGAGATTCAGGACCTCTATGGAAGCCATGTCTCTTGATTGTGCCGGCAAAGCCTTTACCCTTGCTTGTGCCTGTTACAGTAACTTTGTCACCAGCTTCAAACTGTTCAAGTGTAATTTTATCACCTTTTTTGAATTCGCCCTGTGCTTTGAATTCACATGTCTTTACTTCACGTTCTTTTTCACCTACCATTTTGACTGCTTTGATTTGGACAGCTATATAACCATCTTTCTCTACTGTCTTTATAGCAGATACAGAACAAGGCAATGCTTTAATCTTATTAACAGCAATACTTTTGCCTTCTGCATCGAAGACTCGTGACATACCTAATTTTTGGCCTAAAATGAATTTCATGTGATATTTATAATTACAAATTGCTACAAAACTATAATGGTCGTAGATCCATCCGTCTGATCAAGCAGCCGAGACGATATCCATGACTTGTTTACTGAGTTTTATTCAAACAACAGTATAAATTTACTACATTTGACTCGAAAAGTCAACGTCTCAATAGTTGAGTGTTCAGAGCTAAGAGATCCGAGGATAATCCTCTGGTTTCTTAGCTCCTGACTCTGAACTATAGTTACATCTTTATTTCTATGTCAACACCATGAGGCAAGTCTAATCCCATAAGATTATCGATTGTCTTCGAGGTTGGGTTTAAGATATCAATGAGTCTCTTATGAGTTCTCATCTCAAACTGCTCTCTAGCATCCTTGTATACATGAGGAGATTTAAGAACTGTGATCTTGCTCTTCTCTGTAGGTAGAGGAATTGGCCCTGCAACTGCAGCTCCTGATCGGACTGCTGTCTCAATAATTTGCTGGGCTGACTTATCGATAATTCGATGATCATAAGCCTTTAGGCGTATTCGAATTTTTTGTCGTACTGCGGTCTTTTCTGCTGACATTTTTTTGCTTGTTTCTTACTGCTTACAGCTTATTTGATAATTTTTGCTACTACACCAGCACCAACAGTTCGGCCACCTTCACGGATAGCGAACTTTAGACCTTCGTCCATAGCAATTGGTTGGATCAGTTTGACTTTCACAGCGGCATTATCGCCAGGCATGATCATCTCTTGCTCAAACTCAATATCACCAGTAACGTCAGTTGTTCTAATATAGAACTGTGGTTTGTAACCTTTGAAAAATGGAGTGTGTCGGCCACCTTCCTCTTTTGTCAAAGCATAAATGTTTGCTTCAAATTCAGTATGAGGAGTGATTGATCCTGGTTTTGCAAGAACTTGACCTCTCTCGATATCATCGCGCTCGATACCACGAAGAAGAAGACCTACATTATCACCAGCTTGACCTTGATCAAGTTGTTTTTTAAACATCTCAACACCAGTTACTACTGTAGTTGAAGTTTTTCGTATTCCGACGATTTCAACAGTCTCGCCAACCTTGACTACGCCTTGCTCGATTCTACCAGTAGCCACAGTTCCTCGGCCTTTGATTGAGAATACATCCTCAACAGGCATAAGAAATGGCTTGTCTAGAACACGTTTTGGCTCTGGGATTGACTCATCAACAGCATCCATAAGCTCGTCAATTGACTTTTCCCATTTAGCATCACCTTCAAGAGCTTTCAATGCTGAACCACGGATGATCTTAGTATTGTCACCATCAAATTCATATTTAGTAAGAAGTTCTCTAACTTCCATTTCTACAAGGTCAATAAGCTCTTCGTCATCAACCATATCGCATTTGTTCAAATAAACAACAATTGCAGGTACGCCGATTTGATTTGCCAAAAGGATGTGCTCGCGAGTCTGAGGCATAGGGCCATCAGTCGCAGCAACTACCAAGATTGCACCGTCCATCTGTGCAGCACCAGTAATCATATTTTTAACATAGTCAGCATGCCCTGGACAGTCTACATGAGCATAGTGTCTCTTTGCGGTCTCATACTCTTGGTGAGAAGTCGCAATAGTAATACCGCGCTCTTTCTCTTCAGGAGCATTGTCAATTTCATCAAATTTTCGTGCTGTAGCCATACCCTTTTTAGCAAGTACATTTGTAATTGCTGCAGTTAGGGTGGTTTTACCATGGTCAACGTGACCGATAGTGCCAATGTTTACGTGTGGCTTAGTTCTTTTAAACATTTCTGCCATTTTAATTCTCCTTCTTACTTATCTAAAACTAAAAGTTAAAAATTACCTTTTGAAACTATGAGCTAATTGCCTTGTTCGAAAATAATTCGGTACTGATTCTTTTCTCATTGGCAATTATAACAAATTTACTGGTTTATTGCAAGAGTAATCCTTGCTTATTTGCTTCTCTTTTCAATAATCTCTTTGGTTACATTGCCTGGGACTTCTGCATAGTGAGCGAACTCCATTGAAGATGCAGCTCGTCCTTGGGACATTGATCTCAAGCTTGTTGTATAGCCAAACATTGATCCAAGAGGAACGAAGGCACTAATTAGCTTAATTCCACTTGGCAAATCTTCCATCTTATTAATTTGGCCACGTTTCGAGTTAAGATCGCCGATAACATCACCCATAAAATCTTCTGGCGTTGTAACCTCTACCTTCATAATAGGCTCTAGAATAACAGGATTAGCCTTTTTGAAACCATCTTGAAAAGCCATTGAGCCAGCAATTTTGAAAGCCATTTCGGAAGAGTCAACTTCATGAAATGATCCGTCATAAACCTCAACAGAGACATCTACTACGGGATAACTAGCGATGACACCTCTGGCCATTGCTTCTTTGATACCTTCTTCAATAGGCTTTATATATTCTCTTGGAATAGAACCACCAACAATAGAGTTAATAAATACAAATCCCTGGCCCTGTTCACTTGGTTTAATCCTAAGCAAGCAATGACCATATTGACCACGACCACCAGTCTGTCTGATGTACTTACCCTCAGATGCAACTTCTGATTTGATTGTTTCGCGGTAAGCAACTTGAGGAGCACCAACATTTGCTTCTACCTTGAATTCTCTCTTCATCCTATCCACGATAATTTCTAGATGAAGCTCACCCATACCGGCAATAATTGTCTGGCCAGTTTCTTCGTCGCTATGGACTCGGAATGTTGGGTCTTCTTCAGCAAGTCTTTGAAGAGCAATGCCCATTTTTTCCTGATCAGCTTTTGTCTTTGGCTCAATTGCAATATCGATAACAGGTTCTGGAAAGACAATTTTCTCAAGGATAACAGGTTTTGAGGGATCGCAAAGCGTGTCACCGGTGGTTGTGTTTGACAAACCTACAGCAGCGGCAATTTCACCTGCATAAACTTCGTCTACTTCTTCACGATGATTTGCATGAAGTCTAACAACACGTCCAACTCTTTCTTTATCGCCAGAGGTAGAATTTAAAATATATGAGCCTTTTTTAAGTACACCGCGATAAACACGGAAGAAAATGAGTTTACCAACAAATGGGTCGGTTGCAACCTTAAACGCAAGAGCAGCAAATGGCTCGCTATCGATTGGTTTTACCTGGATATCTTCCTCTGTTTTTGGATCTATACCATGAGCTGGATCAATATCAATCGGTGAAGGCAGATAAGACACAATAGAATCAAGCAAACTCGAAACGATAATTCCACGACCATCGCCACCAAGCACTGGATAAAACTGACTAGAGAGACATGCTTTTCGAACTAGAATGTGGAGCTCACTATTTGAAATTGCCTCGCCGTTCAAATATTTTTCCATAGCTTCATCATCATATTCCACAACCTTCTCAACTAGCTTTTCTCGCCATTCGTTTGCTTTCTCTACCATATCTGCAGGAATTTCGCCTTCCACAAGAGCTTTATCTTTATATTCGCTATAAGTAAGCGACTTCATATGCACCAAATCAATTACTCCATTAATTGATTGTTCAAAACCAATAGGGATCATGATAGGAGAAGCGTTTTTCGACAATCTGGCGTGAATAGAACCAAGAGATCGATAAAAATCACCACCGGTTTGATTGATCTTATTAATAAAGCACATTCGAGGAACTTTGTAGTTGTCTGCTTGTCTCCAAACAGTCTCGCTCTGTGGTTCAACACCCATTTTACCATCAAAAATAACAACAGCACCATCCAAGACACGCAAAGAGCGCTCTACCTCAACAGTAAAGTCTACGTGACCTGGTGTATCAATAATATTGATGCGATGATTTTTCCAAAAACAAGTAGTGGCAGCAGAAGTAATAGTAATACCACGTTCACGCTCTTGTTCCATCCAGTCCATAGTTGCAGCACCCTCATGAACTTCACCAATTTTATGGACACGGCCAGAAGTGTATAGAATACCTTCAGTAACAGTAGTTTTTCCTGCATCAATATGGGCAATAGTACCTATATTACGCACGTTTTCTAATGGGTAATCTCGACTCATTTAAATTCCTCGATCTTTTAAATTAATTCCAATTTGTTTCCTAACTAAAAAATTCCCCTCGTTTTGCTGCTTAATAATAACTAATTTTAGAGTTACTGTCAACAGGATCTCCTATTGAAACTATTGCGGTTAAATAGATACTTTGCTAAACTCTGCACAATCTCGTTTGAGGAGAAGATTATGGTTGAACCGTTAACCATACCTTGGATTGAAGTAACTATCCGTCCAATAGATCAGGAGTGGTTAAGGTATGATATGACAATACGAACATATCTACCGAGATTGGCTCCTGGTTTACAAAGATCCTTTCTCGAAAGGTCTTTGAAAGTATTCCTCGAATGTCACGTACGTGACTCGGTCGGCCCTCATCAGATACATTCTTACACCTGTAGCATAGAAAGCGTAGATGGCAAAGTTTTAGAGAGTAAATGGGACTACAACCCATCTATTGCCATCCGCAATGCTGCTAAGTCAGTAGTTGCTAAAATGTACCGCGAAATTCAACGCTGGTACCAGCCTAAGAAGCTGGCAACTCCCGGATCGTGGAATGTCTCTGTTTTGATTACTGACCAATGACCTGCCGAATTGCGATGTGATCGCAATTCGGCAACCCGAAAAAATCAACTGCATATAGATTATTAAAAAATGACCATGTTTCAGGTCATTTTTTAATATATACAGCTTTGTATTTGAATTAGAATCTTGCAAAGTGAGCGAAAGCTTTGTTTGCCTCGGCCATTCGGTGCGTATCTTCTTTTTTCTTGATAGCTGCACCTTCGCCGTTGTAAGCGTTGACGATCTCTGTTGCGAGCTTCTCTGCCATTGGGCGACCCTTACCGCCTCTGGCTGCTGCAATGATCCATCTCATTGCGAGTGTATTTTTTCTGTCTTTATCTACTTCCATAGGAACTTGATAGTTTGCACCACCGATTCTCTTGCTTTTAACCTCTACTAGTGGTCCAACATTTTTGAGAGCTTGATTAAAGACATCTAGATGCTCTCCTCCCAACTTCTCAACAGCTTTATCTAGAGCGCCATAAACTATTCTCTCTGCTACGGTCTTTTTACCATTTAACATGATATAGTTCATGAATTTTGAGATGATCATACTCTGAAATCTCTCATCAGCAAGGATAGGGATCTTTTTAATGTGTGCATTTCCTCTTGGCATGGTTTCCTTTTTTCAAACAATAAGGGGTTATCTTATCGAAACAAACTTATTGATTTACTAATTATTAACTTAATTCTAGTTATTATTCTTTACCTGATTTTGCACCGTACTTACTTCGAGACTTCTTTCGGCCTTTAACACCGGTTAGGTCTAACTTACCGCGCACAATATGATATCGCATACCAGGAAGGTCCTTTACGCGACCACCTCTGATTACTACAACTGAGTGTTCTTGAAGTTCATGCCCTTCACCGCCAATATATGCGTTGACCTCATAACCATTAGTAAGTCTGACTCTGGCAAATTTTCGAAGAGCTGAGTTTGGTTTCTTTGGAGTCATCGTACCAACCTTGATGCAAACACCTCTTTTTTGAGGGCATCCTAATTTAACTGGTTTGTTCTCAAGATAGTTAAAAGTGGTCTTTAAAGCTGTGGTCTTTGACCTTTTTACGTTTTTCTGGCGTCCCTGTCTTACTAATTGATTAATTGTTGGCATAATCGTTTATTTTCCATTTATCATTTTCCATTAACCATTTATTGGCAAAGGAAAAATGTTTATTTTTGATATTTACTTGGGTTAATTTATCACAAATATACTGTATTGTCAAAGTCTATACTTCTTCGTTGACTTCTTCTTCGGCATCCTTATAGAAGCCTGTACCGGCAGGAATAAGTTTACCTATAATAACATTTTCCTTTAGTCCTCTTAGATAATCGATTCTCCCTGAGATAGCAGCATCGATAAGAATTGAGGTAGTCTCTTGGAATGAGGCAGCTGATAAGAAACTGTCTGTCTTCAAAGCTACGCGGGTGATTCCCAATATCATATCTTCCGATTTGGCTTGTTTCTTGCCTTCTGCAGCCAGTAATCTATTTACCTCAGCAACATCGATTCTGGAAATAACTTGTCCTGGTAAATATTTAGAATCACCAGCTTCCATAATCTTGACTTTGCTATGCATCATCTTAACAATAACCTCAATGTGTTTATCATTGATATCCTGTCCTTGTGACTCATATATAGATTGAACCTGTTTGATAATATGACTTTGTGTTTTTGCAGTTCCATTTAATCTAAGACTTGCGGATAGGTCATAATGACCTTCGGTCAGTGCTTGTCCTTTGATTATCTCATCCCCCTCTTTTACTAACAGCTGAGTGGTTTTTGGAACAACAAATTCTTTCTCTGTTTGTCCTTCTCCAGTAAGTAGGCCTCGATTCTCTTTTAGAATAGAGAATTTACCAGAGAATGTTGCTCTTACCGGTTTTTTACCTGTTTCGCTAGATTCAGCGATTGTCTGATTTTTAACGACATCAGATCCGCTTTCAACAACGAAATTAAAGCTGGCATCAATTGATATCTCCTCACGTATTTCACCCTTACCGGAGACTAATATCACGGTATTATCATCGTTTTTCTTGATAGCGACCTTGCCTGCTAGCTCAGAAAGTATGGCTGGCTTCTTGGGCACTCTAGCCTCGAAAAGTTCTTCAACACGTGGCAAACCGGCTGTAATATCCTCACCAGCAGCACCACCAGTATGGAAGGTTCTCATGGTAAGCTGTGTACCAGGCTCACCAATAGCTTGAGCAGCAATAATACCGACTGCAGTACCTATTTCAACTGGCTTACCGGTAGCGAGATCTACGCCATAACATTTTTGGCAAACTCCGCGAGTAGCTTCACATCCGAGTAAAGAGAAAATTTCTACTTCAGCAAGGTTTGCTTGGTTGAATTTTTCTAAGACAACTTTATCTATCAATGAACCTGCCTTGATACCGAGAGTATCCTTGCCAAGTATTCTGCTGAGAATATATTTATCCCAAGTTTCGCCGAGATCTTCATAGAATTTCTTTGAAATAGTCCTAGTCGCCTTTGTTCCACAGTCAGTCGATGTAATAACCATATCCTGAGATACATCTACAAGACGACGGGTCAGATAACCAGCTTCCGAGGTTCTAAGAGCGGTGTCAGCACGACCTTTTCTAGAACCATGAGTTGATACAAAGTATTCAAAAACTGAAAGACCTTCTTTAAAGTTCGATCTGATTGGAAGTTCGATAATAGCGCCTGTAGGATCAGCAACCATACCTTTCATGGCAGCAACCTGTGTCATCTGAGAGATATTACCTCTTGCTCCAGAATTCATGATGATATAAAGGTCGTTTGCTTTTGGAAACTCTGCCATCATGTCTTTTTCCATCTGCGATTGGGCACCCATCCAGACCTCGATGGTCTTATTGTAACGCTCATCATCTGTGATTAATCCTTTAAAGAAAAGGCTGTCGATGCTTTTAACCTGCTTTTCTGATTCAGACATTATAGCAGCCTTAGTTTCTGGGATATGAATATCATCTACAGCAAAAGTCATAGCAGACTTTTGCGCATATTTAAAACCAATATCTTTGATATCATCTACAAATTTTGCAGTTACTTCTGTGCCATAAGCCCTGTAAACGTTATCGATTGTTTTACCAATAGCTTTTTTGTTAAGAGCTTCATTAATAAAACCATAACCTTCAGGCACAATTTCATTGAACAGAACTCGTCCAACTGTTGTTTCGACGATATCATTTGATGATGAAAGTCTAATTTTTATTGGAGCTTGAAGATCAAGACTGCCTAAATCATAGGCTGATACAGCTTGACTCTCAGAAGAGAATACTGCACCACTCCCATTTTTCCCTGGCTCTAGCATAGTTACATAATGACAGCCAAGAATAATGTCCTGAGAAGGAGCTACTACTGGATCGCCTGAAGCAGGCTTCAAAAGGTTACGTGCAGACAGCATAATTTCTCTTGCTTCTTTTTGTGCATTGTCAGAAATTGGAAGATGAACAGCCATCTGATCACCATCAAAGTCTGCATTGAAAGCTGAACAGACTAATGGATGAATCTGAATTGCCTTACCTTCAATCAAAACTGGTTGAAAAGCTTGGATACCTAGTCTATGAAGAGTCGGGGCACGATTAAGAAGAACATATTTATCCCTAATAACATCTTCGAGAATGTCCCAAACGAATGATTCACCTTTTTCTATCAGTCTAGTTGCATTTTTAACATTATGAACATAACCATCGCCGATAAGACGGCCTATAACAAACGGTTTGAATAATTCCATAGCCATAACTTTTGGTAAGCCACATTGATGAAGCTTAAGTTTTGGGCCAACGACAATTACTGAACGACCAGAATAGTCAACACGTTTACCGAGAAGATTCTGTCGGAAGCGTCCTTGTTTGCCTCTAAGCATATCCGAAAGAGATCGGAGCTTTCTCTTGCCTCCGGTAGTTGAAGCTATTTTGTCTTTTCTTGCAGAATTATCAATTAAAGCATCAACTGCTTCCTGAAGCATTCTCTTTTCATTTCGACAAATAACCTCTGGCGCTCCCTGTGAAAGCAATCTCTTCAAACGGTTGTTTCTGTTTATAACTCTTCTATAAAGATCATTCAAGTCTGAAGCAGCGAAACGACCACCATCAAGTTGAACCATTGGACGTAGATCTGGTGGGATAACTGGAAGCTTTGTAAGGACAAGCCATGCAGGATTTATACCTGCTGTAAGCATGCTCTGCAAGACTCTCAATCTTTTTAGTGTTTTAACTCGAGTTGGTCCGGCTTGTTTCTTTGAAGTTTCTTTGGATTTTTCTGCTTCTGCAGCAAGATCAACATTTTTTAAGAGCTCAAGAATTGCCTCTGCGCCGATACCGACACGAACAATCTGTCCATATTTTAGGTTTAGTTCGCGGTAAACTTGTTCTGAAATAATCTTGCCTACTTCTAGAGATAGAAGTTCGCTTCTTGTTTCCTTATATACCTGATCAATTTCTGTAGTAGGAGTACCTTCGGCGCCAGCCTTAACCTCTGCAATATACTCCTGATATTCCTTCTCAAGACTTTCTATGCTTTGTTTTTGTAAGTCTTCCTTAACTTCAAGAATCACGTAGCTTGCAAAGTATGCTACCTTTTCAATATCTGCACCAGTTAAATTTAGAATTGTCGCAGCAACGCTGGACGAACCTTTTGAATACCAGATGTGGGAAACTGGGACAGAAAGATCAATATGTCCCATTCTTACACGTCGAACAGCCGAGCGAGTCACTTCAACACCACATTTATCACAAATAATTCCTTTATAACGAATCTTCTTATATTTGCCACAATAACATTCCCAGTCTTTTGTGGGACCAAAGATTTTTTCGCAGAATAAACCATCGCGTTCAGGCTTCTGTGTTCTATAATTAATAGTTTCCGGTTTTAGAACCTCGCCATGAGACCAAGACAAGATATCTTCTGGAGAAGCAACAGAGATTCGAATTGCTTCGAAATCGGAAACTGTTACTTGATCTTTTATTTCATAATTTGCCATATATATCCTTATTATTAATTCACAATTGTAAATTTAAAATTTAAAATTAATGAATAATTACTCCTTAATCTCGTCCAGATCTGCCTCAACATCATCTTCCTCGGAAGTTTGCTCAGCAGCGATTTCTGTTAGTTTTTCGTCTAACTCTTCATCATATTCGTTTTCATCGTCGACCTCTTCGTATTCGGTAGGAGCAACTGGGCCAGCTACTTCTTCTGGTTTTTCGACTGGTTTGTCTTCAATTGCCAATGCTTCTTCCTGGGTAGAAATCAGATCAACATCAAGACATAAGCTCTGAAGCTCTTTAACCATAACATTAAATGCCTCTGGGATAACTGGTTTTTGAATCTTTTCACCCTTGATAATTGCTTCGTAGATTTTGCTACGACCCACAATATCATCAGATTTAATAGTTAGCATTTCCTGAAGTGTATGAGCGGCACCATATGCTTCAAGTGCCCAAACTTCCATCTCACCAAATCTCTGTCCACCAAATTGAGCTTTACCGCCAAGAGGCTGTTGAGTGATCATTGAGTATGGACCGACACTTCTGGCGTGCATCTTGTCATCAACTAGATGGTGAAGTTTTAGAATATACATTATTCCAACAGTAGTTTTTCGATCAAAAGTATCGCCTGTTCGGCCATCAATAAGCTGGATTTTACCATCCTCTGGAAGACCTTCTTTTTTCAATCTTTCTTTGATCTCTTCAATTTGAATTCCTTCAAATACTGGGGTTGCGATCTTGTAGCCACCATGCATAGCAGCCAGACCAAGATGTGTTTCTAATATCTGACCAACATTCATACGTGAGATTACGCCAAGAGGGTTTAGAACTACGTCTACAGGACGACCGTCCGGCATGAAGGGCATGTCTTCTTGTGGAAGAATAACTGATATAACACCTTTGTTACCATGTCGACCAGCCAACTTATCACCGACTGATATTTTTCTCAATTGAGCAACTGAAACTTCAACCATTTGATATACACCGGTAGGTAATTCGTCGCCAGTTTCTTTTGAGAAGATCTTAACATTCACTACTTTGCCGTATTCACCATGAGGTAATCTTAGAGATGAGTCACGGACATCCTTAGCTTTTTCGCCAAAGATAGCGCGAAGAAGTTTCTCTTCACTAGAAAGCTCCGTTTCACCTTTTGGTGAAATCTTACCTGTGAGAATGTCGCCAGATTGAACCTCTGCGCCGATCCTTATAATTCCTAGTTCATCCAGATTAGATAGTGCTTCTTCGGAAACATTTGGAATATCGCGAGTTAATACTTCAGGTCCAAGCTTTGTATCTCGAACTTCGATAGAGTATTGCTCAATATGAACGGAGGATAATGTATGTTCTTTTACTAAACGATCAGAAATAATAATAGCGTCTTCAAAGTTTGAGCCGCCCCATGGCATAAATGCAACTAGCAGATTCTGTCCTAATGCAATTTCACCATTATCAGTTGCAGATGAGTCAGCGATAACATCGTCAGCTTTGACAACGTCTCCAACATTAACAACTGGGCGTTGGTTGATTAAAGTACCTTGATTTGAACGAGCAAATTTCTCAAGATAGTATTCGTCTTCCTCACCTTTTTCGCCCTTGACACGGATCAACCTTGACGAAACATGGCTAACAGTTCCACTATTTTTCGCAAGAATTATCTGACCAGAATAATGAGCTGCTGCTTTTTCCATACCAGTACCAACAATAGGTGAATCTGGAGTGATTAGTGGTACAGCTTGGCGTTGCATGTTCGAGCCCATCATTGCCCTAGCACCGTCATCATGCTCAACGAAAGGAATAAGAGAAGTAGCAATAGATACAATTTGTCTTGGCGATACATCCATAAATTCAACAAGCGAAGCTGATTCAATATCAGGATGGCCAAAGCGACGAACAATAACTCTATCTCCCTTAATATAGCCTTTCTCGTCAATTTCTACTGAAGCAGGTGCAATTATAGCTTTTTCTTCAGTTCCGGCATCAAGATATACAACATCGTCAGTAACTTTTGCCTTACCATTTTCAATCTTAACCTTGCGGTATGGTGTTTCCATAAATCCGTAGTCATTTATTCTGGCATATGAAGCCATATAACTTACCAAACCGATGTTTGGACCTTCAGGGGATTCAATAGGACAAATACGTCCGTAGTGCGATTCATGAACGTCTCGAACTTCAAAACCGGCTCTTTCTCTGGATAGACCACCTGGACCTGTCGCAGAAAGAGTTCTTTTGTGCTCAAGCTCCGATAATGGATTAGTCTGATTCATGAACTGAGAAAGTTGAGATGAAGAGAAAAACTCTTGGAGAGCAGCTACCACTGGTCTTGAATTGACCAAGGCTTGTGGGGCAATATCAACAGGATCAAGAACACTCATTCTGTCTTTGATGATTCTTTCTACTCTAAGAAGTCCAACACGAATTCGACCTTGGACAGATTCGCCCACAGCCTTAATTCTTCTATTTTTCAACGCATCGGTATCATCTGCTTTGGCGCCAGGAGTATTGTTTAGACGAATAATTTCTTTAATTATTTCAACCAAGTCTTCTTTGCGGAAAATTCTATTTTCAACAGTATTTTCAATCTTCAAACCTAGACGTTGATTCAATTTGTATCGGCCAACACGTCCTAAATCATACCTTTTTGGACTATAAAGCATCATCTCGATGAAAGATTTTGCTGACTCTGGTGTAGCGAGATCTCCAGGACGGATTCTCTTATATGTTTCAACAAGACCTTCTTCGTAACTCTTGGCGGGATCTTTATCAAGAGTTGCATCGATGAATTTTAGTTCCTCAGTATCGACGTCGGTAAATAATGCCTTTATCTGCTCATCAGTACCAACTCCAAGTGCTCTTAAAAATGTAGTGACGGGGATTCTTCTTTTGCGATCAACCTTGACAGTGATGACGCCTTTAGAGTTGCTCTCAAGCTCAAGCCATGCACCTCTATTTGGAATGACCTTGGCACCAAAGTAGCTTTTGTCGTTGATTCTTTCGGCAGTAAAGAGTACACCGTATGATCTAACTATCTGAGAAACTACACAACGCTCAACACCGTTTATAATAAAAGTTCCGCAACGAGTCATGATAGGGAAATCACCGAGGAAAACCTCGCCCTCTTTAATCTCTTTTGTCTGTTTATTTAGAAGAGACACTTTAACTCGCAGCGGTGCCTTGAAAGTAAGATTCTTTTCTCGAGCGGTTTTTTCATCGATTCGAGGTTTATCAAGATAATAATCGCCAAAAGTGAGCGAGTAAAGTTCGCTGGTAAAATCTTCAACCGGAGAGATTTCGTCCAGAAGCTCTCTTAAGCCTTCTTTGAAAAACCATTCATAAGATTTAGTTTGAATCTCTATGAGATTTGGTAACTTTTCAAAGGGACTTTCCTGTCGAGGTAAAATACGAGTAGTGACGTTTTTCATACTAGTTGCCATCGCTCTCCTTAATATAAATTTATATTTATTAAATTAACCACAAAAATTCACCCGATTGCTTTCGGGGAAATATAATAACTATCTTCTGTTTAGAGTACAACTGAAACCCAACTTTTTTTCCAACTCTAAAAATAATTCTATTAGAATAAATAATAGCACACGAGAATTCACTTGTCAACACAAGTATACCTCATTTTCCATTGGATTAGTTACAGTATAGATAAGTACTAGTATGGTGTCAATTGGTAATTTTACAGTAGATTTCCACACAAGAGACCAAATATAAGTGTATTTTTCTAATCGACAAGAGTATTCTTGACTATTTGCATTAATTTATCAAGGCCTTTATGTGTTGAGGCTGATATCGCTACTGGTTTCGATTTTAGAGATTTCAATTCTTTCATTTTCTGAGCGACAATATCTTCACATAGAAGCTCTATCTTATTCAAGACTACAATCTGTTTCTTTTTCATTAATTCTTTAGAAAATGCCTTGAGCTCAGCTCTAATAATATTATAATCACTTTTGACATCTAATGAGCTGGCGTCAATCAGATGAAGAACAATCTTGGTTCGCTCTATGTGCTTTAGGAATTTATCGCCGAGTCCCTTACCCTCTGCAGCACCCTCAATTAGCCCGGGAATGTCAGCGATGATGATTCTGGAGTCCTTATCTACATATGTGCCCAAATTTGGTTCTAGCGTCGTAAATGGATAATCGGCGATCTTTGGTTTAGCGTTTGTTAAAACAGACAGCAAGGTTGATTTGCCAGCATTTGGGAGACCGATTAGCCCAACAGCTGCGATGGTTTTTAGCACCAACCGAAGTTTGTGCGACTCCCCCTTCATACCGTCTTTAGCCCACTTAGGTGCCTGCTTTATACTGGTTGCAAAATGTTGATTGCCCCATCCTCCCTTTCCACCTTTTGCCATGAGATAGACTTGCCCCTCCTCTGTAAGATCAACCACCAACTTTTCGTGATCATAGATCTCTGTGCCTGCTGGCACTTTCAGTACTAAATTTTCTGCATTTTTCCCTGATTTATTACTGCCCATACCATTTTGGCCATTCTTGGCTAAAAATCGCTTCCGACAGGTATATGTGGAAAGACCGTGGACTCTGCTATCAACTTCGAAGACGATGTCTCCGCCCTTGGCACCGTCACCACCGTCTGGTCCACCATTTGGTATATACTTTTCACGACGAAAAGAGACGGCACCGTTTCCACCGTTTCCAGCCTTAACATAAATTTCTACTTCGTCAATAAACATAATTTAGCTTCAAGGTGGCAGACACCATATGGAAAGATTTAGTTAATCAAATATTATAGTAACACAAAATCCCTGACAACGCCAGAGACCTAGTGATAGTTAGTGATAGAGCTTAGAACGGGTTTACTGTACGACCATTAACAATCTTTTCAAAATGAAGATGAGGTCCAGTAGAATTACCGCTATTTCCAGAATAGCCAATCAGTTGCCCTTGCACTACCGTTTGTCCAGAGGAGACTTTTACTGAGTTTAAATGAGCGTATCTGGTTGCAACACCGTTTCCATGCGATACTACTATCTGATTGCCATATCCACCAGACCAGCCAGTAGAAGTGGCTATAACTACTCCATTTGCAGCAGCAATAACAGGAGTCCCTACACCTGTAGCATAATCAATACCATTATGATATCGGCTCACGCCACGCGATATATATTGATAGTATGAGAGTGGCGTTGAGAGACCGATGCTAACATCTCCCTGATATCCTCCTGCATAACTGCTTCTGCTGGTTGATCTAGACACAGTATTACGATTGGATTTTGCCAGTTTAATATTTTTTGCTTGCTCTTTCTTTGCTATTTCTGACGCTGAAACAGTATACGCCTTTGATGGAATTTTAATTTTAGCACCAGGTTTAATAACATCACCTTCAATATCATTTAGATACTTAACTGCGACTAACTTGACCCCAAAATTTGCTGCTATCTGAGAAAGTGAATCACCAGCTTTAACAATATAAGATACCGCTTCCTTAGTATTATCAGGCAAAGGCTCTACCCTAGCCGTTAACTGGGTATTTATTGATGCAACATTTTGAGCGAATCCATCATAGTTTATCTGTGCTAATATATACTTATCAAGTAAGATAGGATCATTCTCCACTAGTGGAGTAAATCTGTCCACATCAGTTGCAACCGAAAACTCTTCGTCAGGATTCGGAGACACGAGGTCAAACGTTAGAGCCTTTGCCCTTGCCGATTCTGCAACATTTGAAGTAGCGACTACTAGCACTAGAAATACTATTACAAAATGAGGAAGAAATTTTGAATTCTGCTTGTATATATTACCAACAAATGCTGGAAAATTTCTGGATTGGCCAACAAAAAAAACTAACATGGTCCATAAAGAGGAAAACTTACTCGTTAGTTTATAAAACTTGTTTGCTATTAAATTGTTTTGATTTTTTGTCTCCTGTGTCTTTGTAGACGACGGAGGTTCTAAATCTGATAATAATGCCATAGTGTTTTTGTATTGCTTTTCACAATACAGTTTAATATTTTAAACGTAAGCGGTTTATAAGTCAAGCCTAAAAGATACTATCCAGGGAACATTTTAGCTTTTTATCTAATCCTGGCGGTAATATTTTTCGTTGTAACACCAATGATTTCCATACCAGAGGGAACACTAATATCGCTAGGCAGCAGATCAAAGTAGATTTCGCCAAAGGTATTCGGAATCTTATTTTCAAAATTTAGGAGCACGGATACTGACGATTTATCTAAGTTATCAAATAAGGCTAAGTTACCGGAACATTTAATAGTCACTTCTCCCGGATTTATTGATGCAACGTCAAGATTATTATTAATATGTTTGAAACTACTAGTAACAATATCCCTAGTAACACTTATAGACGATATTTTTATCTCCACTTGAACACTTGAGGTTGAGGGATCCAGTAGTGAAACACCACTAGGAAGCTTTAGGAGAACATCTTTGGTAATATCCGCCGTAGCATTACCAATATCGACTACAGTGGTTTCTAAAAATTTTATATCGGAGATAGAAACAGTCGAGCCAGTAACGTCAACGACGTTTGGATTAACAACAATATCAGAAATAAAATAATTAGTTTTGGGCGATCCCTTAACACTTGGTTTTACACCAACAGATTTGATGTTAGCTCCTTTGATAATAGACACTTCTGTAGTTACCTCTGAGGGGGTTATCTCCACAGCCCCATCTGATTCCTCTACACCAGAAATAGAGAGCGTAATTTTCTTACTAAAACTCGTTGATTCGCCGCTAAGGGCTACTTTGGCTGTTGCCTCTTGAATGTTTTCTACAAGACTTTTTGCTCCACGAATAACTGCCTTGTCTGGATTAAAAGTAACTATTCCAGCTGTCATCCCCTCAGCAGCATTGCCCTCTATTTTTTTAAGAATAGGAACCTCTTTGCTTAGAACTGGTTCTAGACTAATAAGTATCTTATCTGGTTTTTTTTCGACTACCTGCACTCCTGATACAGAAGAGACTACATTGATAGGCACTTCATAGGTTCCTGCCGTATAACTGGACAAATCAACGTAAGCAGAAAATGACTCAGCTGATAACTTGCGCCAATTAGCAGAATCAGTCATGACTTTTATTTCGACTTCTTTGACATCATAGACGGCAACGAGACTTGTCTGGGTATTGAATACTTTAATCTTTACTGAGCCAGGAAATTTTGCCACGCTATTTTGAGCAGTTGCTACATAAATCCAAAGGCTTGCTGCCGCAACAAGACAGATAATTTTGATTGCTAGATTTTTTGTTAGAAATTTATACATCTTTAATCATGAGCCTTTATGCTGCTTCTAAGCAAATATGATAACCGACTACGCAGGCGTTCCTCGGAAATTCTTCTTTCTAGTTTTCCTCCAACTGCTATAGATAGAGAACCAGTCTCCTCGGAAACGATGATGGAAACCGCATCCGAACCCTCTGTTACACCGAGTCCTGCCCGGTGCCTAGTTCCTAAGCCAGGATTAATAGATGCCCCAGATACGGGCAAAATAGACTTTGCGGAAACTATTTTATCTCCGGACAATATTACAGCCCCATCGTGAAGTGGTGATCTTGGAAAAAATATTGAAGATAGTAGCGCCCCCGAAACTTGGGCTTCTAATTTTATGCCAGTTTCAATATATTCCCTCAAGCCTGTTTGGCGCTGTAATACAATTAGACAACCAATCTTTTGTTTAGCCAAATCCGTAACTGCGTTTGCTATTTCATCAATTATTCTAGAATTACTTTCCTTGGAGAAAGTTAAATCACTCAAGAATTTAGTGCGCCCGAGCTTTTCAAGAGCAGCTCTGAGCTCCGGCTGAAAAACAATTGGTATTGCAACCACAAGCATTGCCATCAGATATCTTAGTATCCAGTTCAATAGTAGTAAATTGAATAAATAACCAATTGCTGTTAATGCAACCAGAATAAATAAGCCATATAAAATTCTCATTGCCTTTGTCTCGTGCAAGAAAAGATAAGCCCAATAGAATAAAACTGAAACTATAAGAACATCCAAAATCAGAGTCCAATTAAGTATCATTTGGAGATTGCTAAAAAAATATGTAGCTTTATCGGAGACACCTAATATTTTACCCAAACCGTCCATTGTACCCTCTACTTAACTTTTAAGCCATTTTTCAAAACCAGCAAACGCCCTGGTAAGAGCTTGTATTATTATTTCCAGAAGAGACTGATCGGGAGGCGCAATTGGTGTGGTGAACACCTGATCATCTGATTCTGTGCTATTTTTATCTGTCTTGTCTGAGGTTCTTATCTTGAAGTGATAGGTTGTGTTTGGCTTTAGCTTTTCTATCAAAATAGTATGAGATTGATTTAAGTCTGCGCTTTGTTCTGTCTGACTCTCATAACTCATACTTGTGCCATAGAATATCTGATTTTTAGATAATCTGTCCGTTCTAAAGTTAATAATAACACTAGCCTCAGCTGCACTTATGGCGCCACTCTCAATTTTTATAGAGGATATTGTTGGTCTGCCTGTTAATATATCCGATGTTGTAGCTGTTAGCGCATTACCAGCATATGTTACCTTGTAAATATATTTAATACCTTTCTCGACCGAAAAATCAGCATAAAAATTTAAATCAGTTTCCGCGATCTGCTCAAAATTGCCGCTTTCTTTTGCTCTTTCTAATTTGGCAATTCCCTTATCTTTTGGCCAATATACCGTGTACCCAGGCTTATCAGCTGTAGATATATTCACTACAGAAAGACTGTCAGCTGCTTTGGCTATATGCACCGAAAATGTGCATACTGATACAACTAGCAAAATCATCGTGAGCAATATTACATTACTTTTTAACTTCATTTTAACTCCTCCTTTATTTGGTATATTTAAATTATATATTATTTTTTACCTTTCCTCTACCCTTTTCCTCATCTCTATCTTCTGATTGAGGGATTTTAGTTTGTCATCTACATTGATGATCT